>CALVDM010000012.1 GCA_944326335.1 uncultured Bacteroidales bacterium | reverse complement strand
GGCTGAATGGAAAAAGCCCGGTAAAATACCGAGCTTTGTTCCAATCTAAGTCAGCTTAATCATAATGTTAAACTGTCCAACTTTTGGGGTGCACTTCAAGCCGGACCACCCTCTTATTTTAACGTCAGTTCGACGAATTTATGTTGCTCAGGACCAGGGAATTCGTCGAACAGTCGTTAAGGATTTCCTTGAAATCCGGATTTCTTAAACCCCAGTCGCTGTGGCGACCCTGCTCACTCTCGAATGTCCATCGGACATTCTCGTAAAACGTTCTCGACTATTCAAGGGGCGCCACCCCCATTTCTGCTCACTTTCGAATGTCCACCGGACATTCTCATGAACCGCTCCCGACCTCGCCGGGGGCTCGTCGCAGAACCTGCGTTCTGCTCCTCAGTGGAAGTTCGATGATTCATCGAACTCACGTTATTTTATATTCCGGACACAGGCTATCCGTCACGCAATTTTTATTCGCTGCAGAATTCCTTTGCCGCAGTTTCGAGGGCGGAATAGAATTCCTCGCCGAAGTACCTTGTGAGAGGTTCCTTCAGGAACTCGTAGACCCGTATCTTTTCCCTGCGGCCTTTCCGGAAGGCGCAGCCGCATATTTCCCACCGGTGCAGGTTCAAGGCCCGGAGCCCGCTCCCGAGTGTAGATACCCTTATCGGATAGAGCCAGCATGAAATCGGCTTTCGGAAGTCTCCATGCCCGTTCATCCAGCATCTTTCCACGGTGCAGAAGCAGTTCCCGTCCCTGTCGAAGTTACTGAATATGCATTCTTCGCTTCCGGGCACGAGAGGTGTAACGAGGTCTCCGTCGGCATCGGTCATTGAAAAACCGGACTTTTCCGCCACTTCGCGCCCCTTGACGCTCATGAGAGGGGAATATTCCCGGTAATTCTTTTCAAAGGCTTCAGGCTCGCTTTCTTCGAGGGGAGCCCCGCTGTCCCCTATGACGCAGCACACACCCTTGCATGCGGCATAGTCGCAGGCGAAATATTCAGTGAGGATTTCCGAAGATACGAGGCAGTCGTCTATCTGTATTATTGCAGGTTGTTTCATCCGGTTCAGTCTTTCTTTATCACATATTCTATCTTGCATCCCTCGTCGAGAGCTTTCAGCATGGCGTTCACATCCTCCACGGTCACGTCTGCGATTTTTTCCCCGTAGTTGAGGTCGAGGCTTTTCCCTTTCGATATCCTGTCCGAAATGTTCCGTGCCTGGTATGACGGGTCAGACTGCATGGAATCGTATCTGTCCTCGAGGATTTTCTTGTACATGTCCAGTCCGGCCGCGTCCACGCCCCGGCGGATGGTCCCGGCTATGGCTCTCCTTGTGGAATATATGGAGCGGAAATAGCTGCCGTATTCCACCGATGCCGGCAGGGTGGAGAGTTTCACCGGAGCCGAAGATATGGACACGGTGAATCTCTCGTGCGGAAACACCTGATAGGAATCGGCGACATTGGATGTCATCCCGAGTTTCGAGAGGGCCTTGTTCAAATCGTCCTTTATCGCCAGTGTGGCAATCTGTGCGGCCATGTAGTTGGTGGAGGTGAGCATCAGCCTTGTGGAAAGCACCACGTCTGCGGAATTGACCCTCCCGTCTGAAACGTATGTGGACCAGCCCGAGACAGGCTGATAGATGACGGACGGCCTTCTCGTGATGTATTTTTCGGTCTTGAACCCGCCCATGTAGCTTTCAAGTATCTTCCTGACGTCGTATTCGTCCATGTCCCCGACCAGGATGAGAGCTCCGTCGTTCGACTTGTCGAACTGCTCCGAGAAGAACTTTCCGGCGCGTTCCGGAAGGTCAGGGTAGAGCCCGGATGCGGACTTGTTCCTCGAATACCGGTAGTCCGGACACATTATGCTGTCGATGACGGCCAGACGGGACCGGTATTCGCCCCTCACCGAAGACAGCCTGAGCCGTTCGCACCCGATGTAGTATTCCCCGAGCTCCCGGTCCGGTTCGTAGAAGCGCGAGATTGTCTGGAGGGCTTTCAGCAACAGCGTCAGCCTGTCGAACGGGGCAGTCCCGTAGATTCTCATGTCTTCAGGCTCCACTGAAGCGTTTACCGATATGCCCTGTGAGGCAAGCATCTTCTTCAGGTCCGGGCCCTCCATTCCCCGGATTTTCCCTTTGAAAAGCATGTCGGCATAGAATGCGCCCTCTCCTGGCTTCAAGTCCGGGACAGAAGCCGAGCCTCCCCTGATAACCCATGAGTAATATATGTTGCCGTCCGTCGGCATTTTCTTGTATATGGCCGTCATGCCGTTTGAAAACAGCCACACCTTGCTGTCGCTGGCTTTGCTGTGTCTCGCTTTCCTGACCTTGGCCTTCATTCCCGGATAGCCCAGCAGGAGGGTGTCCGCCGTCTCGAATCCCGGGCTTACGCTCCAGTCTCCGCGGCTCTGTGCATATTCTCCGCATCCCGGCAGCAGGCTGGCGATATAGTTGTTGAGAAGCCTGAGCCCCGTGGAATCCGGCAGCCCGGAGGAAAGGAAGAACCGCGCCTCTTCCTCGGCCGATACCACCGGAGCACCGTAGACGAAAGCCGAGAAACACCTGTCCACATAGTCGCTGTTCCTTTTCGAGAATGACATGGCCCTGAAATAGAGCTCGCGCGAAGTTACGGACTTGGAATAGACATATTCGTTCCCGTTCAGTCCCCCGGTGCGCATGTCCTCGAGGACTTCCGCAAGCATGGCCCTCGCCTTGGCTGTGTCCCCGGGTGAGACTGTTGCGGAAATCGTGTACCGCTCGTGCTCTCCGGAGTCGGAGGAGCTTGTACGTCGCATGGATATGGAAGCATAAGGTACCCCGTTCTTCCTGAACAGGGTAGAAAGCCGGATTTCGGCAGCGGTGCGGAATTCGTTCCAGAATTTCGCGGAAATCAGGGATACGGATGAGCCTCTCATGCTTTCCGGTATCATCGGGCCGTGGAACGATGCCTTTACTGCAGACAGGTTTCCTGAGCTCCCGGAAGTGGTCCGGAATCCAATTCCCTCAGGCAAGGTGTCAGTGCGTGTCTCCACAGTGTCTTTCCGCGCGGCCCCGGGCCTGTCTGCGTTCACCATGAGCGAGAGAGTCTGCATCTTTTCCAGTATCCTGCCTTTATCCACATCTCCGGCGACTATTATTGCCTGGTCCGAGACAAGTTTCCCCGGATTGCCGCAGGTTGTCTTCAGCACTATGTCGAACAGCAGCAGCAGTGTCGAATCCGTGAGTTTGTCCGAACGCCCCAGGTCCACGTTCCTGAAATGATAGATGGCGGCATCCTTTCCGGACGATATGTATCCGCCGGCCGGGTAGGCTATCCCGTTGTCGAGGAGGAAGTCCAGTGCGCTCCTTTCCCGGAAATGCCCGAGAGAGTCCATGCTTTCCCTCGAGAAAGTGATTTCGTCCACCATGCCTGTTTCCGCCGGCTCTCCGAATTTCCTCGCAAGCGCGAAATCCGCCCTGCCGGTCTCGGCCGGGTTGGTCACGATGTAGTAGGACAGTCCGCAGTCGAGTTTTCCCGATGACACGGCCGGGTCCGTGCCGAGCACCGTTGCAGCTTCGGAGCTGAAGGTGCAGACAACCCCTATCATTGTCAATAAAGACGCGAATGATATCCTTTTCATATTGAAATCATGCTTTCGCGGAAAGTCTTTGAATTTCTGATGAAAAAATTAAGCACTTTCCTGATAAACTACGCAAAAGTAAAATAAAATTTTGCTATTTTTGCAATGATATGCCTGTTCGGGCACGGTATGTTCTGAAAAACACTAAATTATTGAATAATCATTATGAAGAAAATTATCCTCATTGCATTATCATTGGCCATCTCGGCAGTTGCAGCATCTGCCCAGGATATGGCAGCGGCAACAGAAACCTACAATAACGGGGCGACGGCTCTGAACATGTCGGACAACACCGGTGCGCTCCAGTATTTCCGCGATGCCCTCACAATGGCTGAGGCTTGCGGCGAAGAAGGCGCAGAGATTGTGGCCAACTGCAAGGACATCATTCCAAGGGTAATGCTGTCCATCGCGAAAGACGACCTCAAGGCAGGGAAGCTGGACACTGCGGTGGCGATGCTGAAGGATGCCGTGAAGGTGGCCGGAGAATACGGGAATTCGGAAGTGGCTGCAGATGCATCCGAACTCATCCCGCAGGCTTATGTGCAGGAAGGAAACAACTATATCAAGGCAAAGGATTTCGCGAATGCGGCTGCAAGCTATCAGAAAGCCGTGGCTGTGGATTCCTCCAACGGCATGACATGGCTCAGGCTCGGGCAGGCTCTCGCTTCTTCAGGTTCTGTCGAGGAGGCTGTCAATGCCTATACCGTGGCAATGAGGCACGGACAGCAGGCCAATGCGGTCAAGCAGATTTCCAACACCTATATCAGGCAGGCTGCTTCCGCACTGAAGGTCAAGGACTATCAGGCTGCTGTGGATTATGCCCTCAAGTCAAACGAATATCTCGAGAATGCGACAGCCATGCAGGTAGCCGGGCAGGCATCCCTGCAGCTCGGCAACAACCAGCAGGCCATCGAGTATTTCGAGAAATATGTGGCCATCTCCCCTAATGCCAAGAATGTAAACGACATCTATTACTCGATAGCCGTGCTTTCACAGCAGGCCGGAGACAATTCCAAGGCTTGCGGCTATTATCAGAAAATCACGAACGACCCTAAGTATGGCCAGACTGCAAAGCAGCAGATGACGGCCCTTAAATGCAATTGATGAGGGAACTTGAACTGCTGGCTCCGGCCAGGACGGCTGACATCGGCATTGCGGCAATCGACTGCGGTGCCGATGCCGTGTATATAGCAGGTCCCGAATTCGGAGCAAGGCAGGCTGCCGGTAATCCGGTGGAGGACATAAGGCGGCTTTGCATACATGCGCACAGGTTCGGGGCAAGGATTTTCGCCGCCCTGAACACCATAATCTATGACAGTGAGTACGGCAAGGCCTGCGACATGCTCCTGTCCCTGCAGGATGCGGGAGTGGATGCCGTAATCGTCCAGGACCTCGGACTCTCCGGCCTTGCCCGCAGTCTGGCATCGGTGGCTGCCGATATAAGGGTACCTCTCCATGCCTCTACACAATGTTCGATAAGGACACCCGAAAGGGCCGCGTTCCTCGAGAGCCTCGGTTTTTCAAGACTCATCCTTGAAAGGGAGCTGCCGCTGTCCGTAATCAGGGAGATACGTTCGGCAGTGGACTGCGAACTGGAATTTTTCGTGCACGGTGCCCTGTGCGTGTGTTACAGCGGCCAGTGTTACATCTCCGAAAACATATCCGGAAGAAGCGCGAACAGAGGAGCCTGCATACAGGCCTGCCGTTCCCTGTACGACCTCGTGGACGGGACGGGCAGAAAGCTCGTATCGTCCAGACCGCTTCTCTCGCTCAAGGACTACAATCTCGAGAGCCGTCTCGGAGATCTTGCCGAAGCCGGCGTGTCATCATTCAAGATAGAGGGTCGTCTGAAGAATGCCTCCTACGTGAAGAATACCGTCAGAAAGTATTCCATGGCCCTCGACCGTCTGGTGGAGTCCGGGCAGGGCCGGTACCGCAGAGCTTCATTCGGGAAGGTGGCCGGAGGTTTCGAGCCGGATCTTTCCAAGACTTTCAACCGTGGATATACGGAGCTGTATCTCGACGGAAGACGCGGACGGTGGGCCAGTGAAAATGCGGCGAAGTCCATGGGTGAGCCGGTGGGGAAGGTCGAGATATTGAATGCCGACAAATCCATGTTCAGAATCAGGACGCCGCGGCCCGGGCTGAGCCTCAGCAACGGGGACGGCTTCTGTTTTGTCGACCGCAGACATGAGGTCGTCGGGTTCAGGGGTGACGTATGCCAGGGATTCACCGTCAGATGCAAGCCTGTGCCGGAACTCTTCGATGGGGCCGACCTGTACCGGAACATAGACATCGCTTTCGAGAGATCCGTCGAGTCCGGCTCTCCGTCAAGAAGGATTCAGGTTGAGCTTACGGTCAACCCCGTGACAGCGGAGGGAAAGACAGCCCTTGAGATTTCTGCGGAAACGGAAGACGGACGCAGTTTCAAAGGCTGCCTCGGCAAGGATGCGGAGCCGGCCTCCAATCCGGACAAAATGCTCAAGACTCTCGTCGCGCAGCTGTCAAAGGCAAGCGGGAGTTACTCGTTCTCCGTGAAGCCGTTCTCCGGAGAGAGCCTCCCTTTCCTCCCGGTCTCCGCAGTCAATTCATTCCGGCGAATGGCGGCTGAAAGCCTTGATGCGGCACCTTGCATCCGCCGGCCGCTTTACATGAAAGACGCAAGGGAGGTGTCACTCGCGGATGCACGGTTGAAGTTTTCCGGCTCTGCCACATACAAGGACAATATTTCCAACCATGTTTCAGAAAATCTGTTCAAGGCCCTCGGCGCGGCTTCCGTGGAGCCGGCTTACGAACTCCGGAAAAAACCCGGAGCCGAGCTCATGCGGACGAAATATTGCATCAGATACCAGTTCGGAAGATGCCCGGTCCATCACGGCAGGAGCTGGCCCGGAAAGCTTTTCCTTGAGAACAACGGGCGGACTTTCCCTCTCGGGTTCGACTGCGCGGATTGCGAAATGACGGTCCTTGCCCCCGATCAGTAGTCTTCAGTCGCGAAGGTGACGGCCACATCCCCGAAATTCTCCGTGACATTGTCGTGTGCTTCCATATACCTGCTGCTCAGGGAACCTCTCCACACTATGTCATCCCTTGTCCTGAACGGCAGGTCCACTTCTATCCCGTAGCTTTTTGAAGATATTTTGACTACGGCGGTGCATTTCCACGATGTCTGCCTGCCTCCGTCGTCTTCGGTAATCATGAAGGCACAGTTTTCAACCTGGTCTGTCCAGTCGGAGAAAAGCACGACCTTGAAAGGGATGGTCTCTCCTTTCTGCTTCCTTTTCACAACTACCATGAAGTCCGTGACGGAAGGGGAGTACAGCTGCAGTTCGGCTTCCGTGCTTGCAGTGAAATTTTCGACAGCTCCGCATTTCACGAAGAATTCAGATGCTCCTGCAAACCATGAGTCGTAATTCCGCTTCATGCAGAAATCCTTCATTATGAGACTTCTGCCTCCCGACGTGGCTTTTGTCCCAGGCGAAGTGCCGTTTTCAGGGCGTATGACGAGGTTCCCTCCGTCGAGAGTCCATTCCGGGTGCAGCTGCCGCATCATGTCTATGCTCAGATAATTGTCGTCGGAATTTCTGTTGATGACCCATACGGGTGTCTCCGAGGCCATTTTCTCGTCCACGACCACGGTCTCCACGGTGTTTTCTCCGGTGCCGGTGCGCCTTATCCTGTAGCCTGTGTTGGTGGATGATTCGTCTTCAGGGTCGAACGTGAGTATTGGAATCTCGTCCCCTCCCTGCCAGTTCTCTGAAAAGGGCCAGTATATCTGGATGTCTGACGATGCAAGTGCTTCAATGTAGGCATCCACGTCCTCTTCGCTGCCGACACTGACACCCGATATGCCCGTCGAACGCGTCTCCATCTTCGACAAGAGGTGAGACCTAATCAGAGCCGACACAGGGTTGACGTAGCCGGATGCGGATTTTTTCCCGAGTTGTGAGTCTCCGACACCGGAACCCGGCTCGGTGAACAGGTTTGCCATTGTGTATTCTTCGTCGTATCCGTTCGCGGAGGATGCGGATACTGCATTGTGTATCTCCTTGATGTGTTCGTATTCGAGAGGAAGTTCGGACAGCAGTCCTGCAATCTCTGACAGTGGCGGTGCGGAATCCCCTGCATCATCGACATCCCCTTCAGCGTGTCCCGGGATAGGGTCGATACAGCCTTGTACCATGAGAAAGGCCAGCAGGAATGCTCCTGCGGTTACCGATTGAAAATTCTTCATAGCTTTACCTCCTTTTTTCTGCAAAGGGAGCCATAGCTATCGGTTTTTTCAAGGATTAAACGTTTATCTCCGGGAAAAACGTCTGTTTAGTTCATCTCCCGAAGAATACGAAACGGTCTCTGCCCGAGAGGTCTTTCCCGACCGAGGCCCGGGAGAAGCCGTGACCGAGGAAGATGTCCCTGGTCTCCTCTCCGAGGGCTTCGTTGATTTCCACCGCCCCCTGCCCGTGTGCGGACAGATGGGCCGATGCGATGTCCGCTACTGCCCGGTAGAATATCAGGGGGTCGGTGTCCGGGACGAACAAGGCTTCGTGCGGTTCGTAGTCAAGCACATTCTTTCCCATGAGCCTTTTTTCCTTGTCCATCACGTATGGAGGATTGCTGACGATGAAGTCGAATGTCTCCAGCCCTGCAGACGACAATCTCGCGGAAATGGCTTCAGGAGATTCCAGTATGTCCATCTTCATGAATTTCGGTGAATTTCCAGGGATATCCTGGGCGGAGGCCACTTCCAGAGCCGCCTCGGAAATGTCTGCACCTGTGACTTGCGCATCAGGAATGTAGTGGGCCAGTGTCCAGGCTATGCAGCCGGAGCCTGTGCAGAGGTCGAGTATGCGGGGAGCATGGACTCCAGAATCCGGGATTGTCTTTCCGAGCAGGACTGAGCAAAGGAATTCCGTCTCCGGGCGCGGAATCAGGACAGCGGGAGTGACCTTGAACACGAGGTCGCAGAACTCCGTCGTCCCTGTCACATACTGGAGCGGCTCGCAGGCGGAAAGGCGCGCAAGACAGTTTTCAAGGACCGGCACCATCTGTCCGTCAATCATGTGTCCGGGGTCGGTGATGTGCAGGTGCGGCGGGATATCCAACATGCAGCTGCACAGTCTGCTGACGATGGCCTTCGCCTCCCGGTCCCCATATACTGGGGCAAGAGTTTTCCTGGCTTCGGACACGAAGTCCTTAAGCAGCATGTCAGCCGGCATTTTCGATTATCTCTGTGAGGAAATCGGTGATGTCGAGCCCGGCCGTCCTGAGCATTTTCGGCACGAGAGATGCGCTTGTCATCCCGGGAATCGTGTTTATCTCGAGAAAATACAGGTCGTCTCCCGAAAGGATGTAGTCCACCCTGACGACGCCCGAGCATCCGAGTCTCCTGTATATCTTTTTCGATGCCTCCTGTATCTTTTGCGTAAGCTCAGCCGAAAGCGGTGCCGGACATATCTCCTCGCTGCATCCGTTGTATTTGGCGTCGTAGTCAAAGAACTCATGGTCCGTGACGATTTCAATCACAGGCAGGGCTACCGGCTCCTTGCCGTTGTGATATACCGCATTGGTCAGTTCCCTTCCCGGTATGAACCGTTCTGCAATTATCATCTTGCCTTCCGAGAAAGCCACGTCTACCGCATCCGCGAACTCTTCAGCTTTCTTCACCTTCACCACACCGAAGCTCGAACCTCCGTCCGTCGGCTTGACGAACAGTGGCAGACCGAGTTTGTCTATGACCTTGCCGGCAAGTTCCGGAGTCACTTCGCCCCTCCTGATGAACACATCGTCCGCACACTTGACATAGTCGGTATCCCTGAGGTAATTCTTGCATGTGAACTTGTCGAATGTTATTGCGGACACGAAGGAACTGCAGCTGCTGAACGGGATTTTCAGCATCTCGAGGTAGCCTTGCATAAGCCCGTTCTCTCCCGGTGTCCCGTGCTGCATTATGTATGCGAAGTCGAACTTCACCTTATTCCCCGCAACCGTCACCGAGAAGTCGGTCTTGTCTATTTCCGGCCTTCCGCTTTCCGGCAGAATCACTCTCACGGAGTTCTTCCTGCGGTAGGCCACCAGTGACCAGTGCCCGTTCCTTGCGAAAATCTCGAATACGTCATATATTGTCCCGTCTATCCGGGATGCTATGAATTCTCCGCTTCTGCATGATATCTCCCACTCGGAAGAATCGCTGCCGTAAATTACGGCAATACTGCTGTACTTGCTCATATCAATTGAAAAAATCGTCTGTGGCATTGTCTGAAACCGCATCTGCATCGCTTCCGTCGCAGTCCAGGTTGAGGTGCATCCCTGCCGGTGCGGTAAACTTTTCGTCTCCCGTGATGCCGAGAGTTCCGTCTTCAAGCACCTTGTTCATGAATATGCCCCATATCGGAAGGGCCATGTTGGAGCCCTGCCCGAGTGCGAGGGATTCGAAATGTACCTGCCTGTCTTCAGCTCCGACCCATACGCCTGCCGTGAGAGCCGGGGTGTATCCTATGAACCATCCGTCGGCCTGGTCGTTGGTGGTGCCTGTCTTGCCTGCGACCTCACCCATGATGTGATACTTGTAACGCAGTCTGACTGCCGTGCCTCCGGTGACTACGCCTTGCATGAGGTTGGCCATCAGATATGCCGTCTGTTCGCTTATGGCTTCACGTTTATGGCTGCTGAATTCCGATAGCAGATTGCCCATGTTGTCTTCTATCCTCGTGACGAACAGCGGCTCCACATACACTCCGCGCGAAGGGAATGTGTTGTATGCGGACACCATTTCGTAGAGCGAAAGGTCCGCAGGACCTACACAGAGGGACGGGACCTCTTCGATATGGCTACCGATGCCCATCTTTCTCATCATTTCCGCCATTGCGTGCGGGCCGAACTGTTTCATGAGGTATGCTGAAATGTTGTTGCTGCTCTTTGTGAGCCCCCATTTCAAGGTTACAGTCTTGCCTATCCACTCTTCGCTGTCCGTACTCTGTGGCGTCCACGTGTCTTCGCCCACAATGAATGTCTGTGGCACGTTCACCACCTTGTCGCACGGTGTCATGCCTTCCTGCATGGCGAGGGTGTAGAGGAACGGTTTGATTGTGGAGCCCACCTGCCTCTTGCCCTGACGCACATTGTCATATTTGAAATACCTGTAGTCCGGGCCGCCGACGTATGCCTTCACGTGTCCTGTCTCAGGTTCTATGGCCATGAATGCCGCCCTGAGATGTGCCTTGTAGTATCTTATTGAGTCGTCAGGAGTCATGAGCGTGTCTATATATCCCTTCCCTTTCCATGAAAACACCCTCATCTCGGTCTTCTCGCGGAAACTTTTCAGGATTTCCTGCTCGGATGCCCCCGCAGCCTTCATGTTCCGGTAACGGTCGCTCCATCGTCTCGCCTGGTACATGAGTCTGTCGACTGTAGCTGCGTCCACATCATTGGAGAACGGCTTCCTCGACTTCCCGCGAAGGTCTCTCCAGAAACTGTTCTGGAGGTCCTGGCCGAGATGCTCCGCCACAGCTTCCTCCGCATATTTCTGCATCTTGTAGTTTATCGTGGTGTATATCCTCAGCCCGTCCTTGTCGAGGCTGTACGGGGTCCCGTCAGCCTTTCTGTTCTTGTTCAGCCAGCCGTATAGGTCGTTGTCTGCCCACTGCAGCGAGTCCACCCTGTAGTCTTCATATATGCTGTACGACGACCTTTCCGGTTTTGTCGCGCGCATCGTCCTCCTGAGCATGTCCCTGAAATACGGGGCAAGGCCGGCATTGTGGTCCTGCATCTGGTATGCGAGCATTATCGGCAGTGCGCTTATGGAGTCTGCGGCTTCATCTGTAAGGAAGCCGGCCTTCGCCATCTGCTTCAGCACGAAGTTCCTCCTTCCAAGGGCCTTGTCCGGATTGAGGACGGGGTTGTATCTGGTCGGTTTGTTGACCATGCCCACGAGCATCGCGCTCTCCTCGACCGTCAGTTCCGACGGGTTCTTGGAAAAGAATGTCTGGGACGCGGTCTTTATGCCGTATGCATTGCTCCCGAAGAACACTGCGTTCATGTACATGGTAAGGATTTCGTTCTTGGTGTAGTTCCTTTCCAGTTTGACGGCAGTTATCCATTCCTTGAGCTTTATCCAAATCATCTTGATTTGTCTCACTCCCGGAAAGCTGCCTCCGAGGTCTTCTCTCGGGTAGAGAGTCTTGGCAAGCTGCTGGGTTATCGTGCTTCCTCCTCCCTGACTGGAATCGCTCATCATCAGTGTCTTGACGAGCACCCTCGCGAGACTCCTGAAGTCGATGCCCGAGTGGGAGTAGAATCTCACGTCTTCCGTGGCCACGGCTGCCTCTATCAGATACGGGGACAGTTCCTCGTAGCTCACGTATGACCTGTTTTCTATGTGGAATGTGGTCAGGATTTCCCCGTCTTCCGCAATCACCTGGGTGGCGAGCTTGCTTTCAGGGTCTTCGAGTTCCTCGAAGGAAGGGATGTCGGCAAATGCCCACACCGAAAGTATCAGCAGCATGACACACGCCACAGGCACAAGCAGGATTATCCAGAACCACTTGATTATTCTTTTCTTCGTTATGTCTTTCATCTGTCCAATGTTAGAAACCGTCCTGAATCCGTTCCCGGGATGCGACCCCGAAAAGGAGACCCGGGTATTCTTGCAAATATACGCAGAAGCCGAGAGCAATGCAAGAGGCCGAAGGCAAATGCAAACAAGTTTGCATGCAGCAGAGGACTATTACATTGCCGAGGCGATACAGTATATGTGGACGCGAAGCGGACAAATATACGCAGAAGCCGAGAGCAGAGCAAATAAATTTTTTCCGGCAGCGGTTAAGAAGTCCCGAAGGGACCGCGACTGTAAGGAGCGAAGCACCCCCTGAAAGGGGGAACGGGGGTTGAGACGGGCCAGTCGGCCGCAGGGCGACGTAAAGGGTTGCCGCCGGCAACCCTTTGTCGAGGCGCAACAGTATAAATGGACACGAAGTGGCCAAATAACGCAGAAAATACAATAAAACAGAAAATACAGTAAAAACGCCAATAAAATTTTGAAAATTACTCCGTTTGTGATTTACTTTGCAGATTCGTTGGCCGGGGTGACCTGTGCCTGAGTATATGAAAAGTGAATGCTTTATGGAGGAGAATCTGGTAATCGTAGAGTCGCCGGCCAAGGCGAAAACCATACAGAAGTTTCTTGGAAAGGATTTCAATGTCAAATCCAGCCAGGGGCATATCAGGGACCTGAGCAAAAGCAAGCTCAGTGTCGACATAGAGAATGGTTTCAAGCCTATCTATGAGATACCGTCGGACAAGAAGGCGATAGTGGCAGATTTGAAGAAGGCCGCCAAGGCAGCTTCCGTCGTGTGGCTCGCTTCCGATGAAGACCGCGAAGGGGAGGCGATATCCTGGCACCTTTACGAGACACTCGGGCTTGCAGGCAAGAATACCAAGAGGATAGTCTTCCACGAAATCACCAAGGATGCCATCCTGAAGGCCATACAGAATCCGCGGGACATAGACATGGACCTCGTGGATGCCCAGCAGGCCCGGCGTGTGCTCGACCGCCTCGTGGGTTTCGAACTCTCCCCGATACTGTGGAAGAAGATACAGCCCAAGCTTTCGGCCGGGCGTGTCCAGTCGGTGGCCCTGCGGCTCGTGGTCGACCGTGAAAAGGAGATAATAGGTTTCAGGAGAGAACAATATTACAGGATGGAAGCCGTGTTCCACCCGGTTTCCCTGCCTGAAGGCACGACTGTGAAGGCCGCGCTCGACAAGCGTTTCGACACGGCTGAAAGTGCCAGGGATTTCCTTTCCAGGTGTGCAGGGGCGGTATTCCGCATCGGAAGCATAGACAGGAAGGAAGGCGCGAGGACTCCCGCCGCTCCGTTCACAACATCGTCGCTCCAGCAGGAAGCCGCACGGAAACTTCATTTCCCGGTGAGCCTTACAATGAGCATTGCCCAGCGGCTCTATGAATCCGGATTCATCACATACATGAGGACGGATTCCACGAACCTTTCGTCTCTGGCGATAAATACTGCCAGGGAATATATCACGGAGACCTTCGGTGCCGGGTACTCAAAGCCGAGACAGTACAGGACAAAGAGCAAGAGCGCGCAGGAAGCCCATGAGGCCATACGTCCTACCTTCATAAGCAACACCTCCATTTCAGGCACTTCTCAGGAGAAGAAACTCTACGATCTTATCTGGAAAAGGACGGTCGCATCGCAGATGTCGGATGCAAAAGTCCTGAAGACCGACATAAAGATGGTGTCGGACAGCGTCCCGGAGGTGTTCTCGGCCCAGGCTACAGAGGTGCTCTTCGACGGGTTCCTCAAACTTTACATGGAATCTACTGACGACGAGCAGGGCCAGGACGAAGTCATCCTTCCGGAACTCCATACGGGCGAGACGATGGACCAGGTGTCTGTTTCCGCAATCTGCAAGTTCACGGCCCCGCCGGCACGCTATTCCGAGGCTACGCTTGTGAAAAAGCTGGAAGAGCTCGGTATCGGACGGCCATCCACATATTCCCCGACAATTTCAACATTGACCGAGGGGCGCGGATATATAATGAGAGGGGACAAGGAAGGCGAAAAGGTGAATGTCTGCGACTATATCCTTAGGGACGGGAAAGTGTCGGCGTCTGAAAGGGTGGAGACCGTGGGCGCAGAGAAAGGACGTCTGCTCCCTCAGGAGATAGGGATGATAGTGTCCGACTTCCTTGTCGACAAGTTCAGGCGGATTCTCGACTACGGGTTCACCGCCAATGTCGAGAAGGAGTTCGACCAGATAGCCTCCGGAGACATGAAATGGGAGACCCTCATTTCCGAATTCTACAAGCCGTTCCACGAGAAGGTGGAAGAGACTCTGAGCAGCAAGGAGTACAGCCATGTGAGCAGGGAACTCGGTCCAGACCCTGCCGACGGGCAGATGCTTGTGGCCAAGTTCGGGAAATACGGTTCGTACATCCAGAAGGGGGAAGGGGAGAACCGGCAGTTCGCGAGCCTCGCCCCGGGCCAGCTCATAGAGAGCATAACACTCGAGGATGCCTTGAAACTGTTCAGCATGCCACGCGTGGTCGGGCAGTACAACGGTGTGGACATAATCGCCACGAAAGGACGCTTTGGGCCCTATCTCAAATACGGGGACAGGAATGTGTCCCTGCCCAAGGGAACTGACCCGGTGCGGGTGGAGCTCGAGAAATGCATCGAAATCATCAACAACGCCGACACAAGGCAGGAGAAGAAGGTAATTGCTGAATTCAAGGGCGGGGAAATCCAGGTCATAGCCGGGAATTACGGTCCGTACATAAAGGCGGAAGGGGGTAATTACCGCATTCCGAAAGGTATGGATGCGGAAGCCCTCACCGAGGCGGACTGCGTGAAGATAGTTGAGACGGAAACCCCGACCGGGAGGTCGAAAAGAAGGCGTACTCGCTGATATTCCAATATTTAAAATTTCAAAGCCCTGCCCTGATTTGCCGTCGAAAGTTTACGATAATCAAGAAAATGATTATAAATTGTAATTTTTTGTCGGTATTTTTAAAAATTTTATTATAACTTCGCTATTATTTTAGGGGTTATAGTAATGCACAGTTATCACATTGACCAGATTGACCAGAAAATTTTGTCATTCCTGGTAAAGAATGCAAGAATGCCTTTTCTCGAGATTGCAAGGGAATGCGGAGTCTCGGGAGCCGCCATTCACCAGAGAGTGAAACGCCTTGAGGCGAACGGTGTCATCACCGGATCAAGGCTCCTTGTCAAGCCGCAGGCTCTCGGTCTGAATGTCTGCGCTTTTGTAAGTGTCTCCTTGTCCGAGTCCAACAAGTATCCGGAAGTCATCGAGTCCTTCAAGAAAATTTCGGAGATTGTGGAATGCCACTTTGTCACGGGCAAGTACGCGCTTCTTCTGAAAATCTATTGCTTCAACCACGACCATCTGATGGAGATTCTGGTGAACACCATCCAGAAGATTCCGTATGTACAGTCCACTGAAACCCAGATTTCCCTCGACCAGGCCATAGAGCGCCAGGTGTGGGTCAAGGAGTACCAGAACACGAGCTTTTCGGCCAATGCGAGAAAGGCTCAGGGCTCGAACGGGGACTGACCGGCGTCAGACCAAGATGTCAAGCAACGCTCCGGCTGCAACCATGTCGTCCGGAGTGGTTATCTTTATGTTGTACCGTTCCCCGAGCCGGTATTCTATCCTTGTGCCGAGGCGTTCCACCACTGATGCGTCGTCCGTGAATTCCGGCAGATACGGCTGCCTGTATGCTTCCTTCAGGACTTCGGACCAGAAAATCTGCGGCGTCTGTGCGGCATAGAGCCTTTCCCTGTCCACGTGACTGTCTTTCGCGCCTTCCAGCCTTGTCTCACCGTCCACGGTTTCTGACCTGTCCATCACTTTGAGGGTGTCCGTGCATGGGGTCACGGGGACCACTGCCGGAAATTGTCCGGCATAACCGAAGAAGCGTGATATCATGCTTCGGGAGAGCAGCGGCCTCACTCCGTCGTGTACCGCTACGACAACCCCGTCCGGTATCTTCTCCAGCGCATTCCTGACCGAGTGGAATCTCGTGATTCCTCCGGACACGAGGGTCTGCCTCCAGATGAGGTTGCGGGTGTAGCAATAGTCCTTCCATGCTTCACGCCACCCCTCCGGCAGCACTGTCACTATGTTCAGCCTGTCCACAGCCGATGCGAACTTGTCCATGGTGTGGTGCAGTATCGCCTTCCCTCCTGTCTCAAGGAATTGTTTCGGCTTGTCCGCACCCATCCTCCTGCCGCATCCGCCTGCGAGCAATATGAGATACCTGTCTCTTTCCATGTCCTGCAAAATTACCTCTTTCTTTTGAAAGCAGGGCAAGTTATGAATAAAATTCTGTGCTTTTACGTAGTTTTTTCATAACTTTGGAAGTTGGAATTTTTACGAACCGTATAAACCTGAAAAATACGAAATGGGTTTTTCATTCTTGACACAGGAACTGGCCATGGACCTCGGCACGGCGAACACCGTGATTTTCCAGAATGACGAGATTGTCCTCGACGAGCCGAGCATCATAGCGATTGACAACAACACGGGAAAACCGATAGCTCTCGGGCAGAAGGCAAAGCTGATGCATGAGAAGGTGAATCCGAGCATCAAGACCATCCGCCCTCTTAAAGACGGGGTGATTGCCGACTTCAATGCTGCGGAAATGATGATAAGGGGCTTCATCAAGCAGGTCAACAGCCGCCGCAGATCCCTGTTCACACCGAACCTCAAAATTGTCGTGGGCATTCCTTCCGGCAGCACTGAGGTCGAGATAAGGGCGGTCAGGGATTCGGCAGAGCATGCCGGCGGCCGTGATGTCTACCTGATTTTCGAACCTATGGCGGCTGCCCTCGGCATAGGTATGGATGTGGAGGCGCCTAAGGGCAACATGGTGGTGGACATCGGAGGAGGTACGACCGAGATTGCGGTCATCTCCCTCGGCGGTATCGTGGAGCAGAACAGCATAAAGGTGGCCGGAGACGTGTTCACAAGCGACATCCAGTATTACCTGAAGCAGCAGCATAACATCAAGGTCGGGGAAATAACCGCTGAGAAGATAAAAATTGCCGTCGGTGCTGTCCTGCCGGACCTCGATGTGGAGCCGGAACCTATCCTTGTCCGCGGCCCGAATCTCATGACGGCGCATCCTGTGGATGCCACAATCACATACCAGGAGATAGCCCATTGCCTCGACAAGTCTGTGGCGAGGATAGAGGCCGCAGTGCTCCACGTGCTCGAGCAGACACCTCCGGAACTGTACTCCGACATTGTGGAGACAGGCATCTACCTTTCCGGCGGAGGGGCCTTGCTCAGGGGGCTTGACAAGAGACTCTCGGAGAAGGTGAACATCCCGTTCCATGTGGCGGAAGACCCGTTGAGGGCAGTCGCGAGAGGAACCTGCCTTGCACTGAAACATACAGACAGCTATCCTTTCCTCATGAGATAGGATGAAGGACAGGGGCGTCATACTCAGAATCGGTATAAATGCAGCCGTCTTCATTCTTTTGGAGGTGGCTGCATTGGTTATGCTGCAGCATAACGGTCCCCTCCAGGGAATCTGGATATCACGGGGAGTCCATTCCTTCTATGCCGCCGTCTGGGGCGGAGCCGACAACGTGAAATCCTATTTCAGCCTCAGGAAGCAGAACGAAGCCCTCGCAGAGGAGAATTTCAGGCTTTCGCAGCTTGTGCGTACATACCGTGAGGAACTCGGGAGGCCTGCAGGCATTTCCGACACCATTGGCCCATACCGTTACATCATGGCAAATGCCGTGAAGGTCAGCAACAACAAACATCACAACTATATTGTCATCGACAAAGGTTCGGAGGACGGGGTGGCGGAACTTTCCGGCATTATCACCTCTTCGGGAGTCGTGGGCATAGTGGATGCCATAGGGAAGCACTATTCTTACGGCCGCTCGTTCCGGAACTCCGACATGGTGGTGAGTGCCAGAATAGGCCGGGAAGGGCCTGCCGGCGAGCTGATGTGGGACGGTATGTCTTCCAACGGGGCTGTCCTGAGGGAGATTCCCCACCATATACGGCTCCATCCCGGAGACACAGTCTATACGAGCGGCTTCTCGGCAATATTCCCGCCGGACATACCGCTGGGAGTCACGGGGGAAGCCACGGTGGTGAACGGCTCCACCTACAATATTGATGTCACCTTATTCATGGATTTCAGCTCTGTCAGGTACGTGACCGTGGTGGACAACGTGGACAGGGATGTGATAAGCGGACTGGAGGAACAGGATGAAAACTAACAGGAACAATGCTCTGATATACATCCTGCTGGTGGTGGCGCAGATTCTAATCTGCAACTTCATCAACCTGGGGCAGTACCTGATGCTGTCCATCCTGCCTGTAATGGTGCTGTGCCTGCCGCTTACCATTCCTGCCGCCGGACTGATGCTGATTTCGGCCGTGTGCGGACTTGCAGTCGACTGGCTCGCCGAAGGAATCCTGGGCCTCAACATGCTTGCGATTGTCCCTGTGGCATTCATCCGGAACATGGTGGTGAACCTGTTGTTCGGGAAGGACCACACTGAAAGGGGGGACGGCTTTTCCATACGCAAGAACGGGTTCGTAAGGGTATCTGTCGCGATATTGATATGCCAGGCGGTTTTCCTGACCATCTATGTCATTGCAGACGGAGCCGGCACAAGGCCGTTCCTGTTCAACCTCATCGAGGTGGGAGTGTCTCTCGTATGCGGCTACATCATATCCCTGCCGATAGTGAACATGCTCACATCTGACGGAAAATGACGGAGGGGCGGGAATGAAACTGGACAAATCCAACAAACTGAAGATAGGGCTCGCCGCCGCCGTGGCAATCCTGCTCGCCAAGCTTTTCGTGATACAGATTGTGGATGAGCGTTACAAGATAGACGCGAGCAACAATTCCATGGTCTATACCATGATATATCCTCCAAGGGGAATCATAGACGACAGGAACGGGAAGATTCTCGTCGGCAACAAGATAGCCTATGACCTTGTGGTGACCCCGAAGGAGGTGGAGGAATTCGACACGCTGGCCCTCTGCCGGGCAATCGGCGTCCCGGAGGAATTCGTGAAGGAGAAGATGGCCGAATACTACCGTAACCGCAGGCGTATCGGCTATCAGTCCGTGGTGATGCTGAAGCAGATGACCCCGGAGCGGTACATGAAATTCGCCGAGATAGCATACAAGTTCCCGGGATTCAGGGGGCAGGCAAGAAGCATACGCGAATATCCGTACAATGCAGGCGGGAACCTGCTCGGATATGTCTCCGAAGTGGATGCCGACTTCCTGAAGAAGCACGAGGACTACAGTGCAGGGGACTATGCCGGCAAGACAGGCATAGAGGCGACTTGCGAACAGTATCTCAAAGGTGAGAAAGGCTACAACATATATCTGAGGAACTCTCACAACAAAATCGAGGGCCGGTACAGGGACGGGGAGATGGACAAGGAGGCTGTCCCGGGCATGGACATCACCACGACTATAGATGCGGAGCTGCAGCACTACGGCCAGATGCTGATGCAGAACAAGGTGGGAAGTCTCGTGGCGATAGAGCCTTCGACAGGTGAGATACTTACGCTTGTGTCAAGCCCCGGTATCGATGTGGACATGCTTGCGGACATCGGCTCCCACTACAACGAGATACTCGCGAATCCGTACAAGCCGATGTTCAACAGGGCTGTCCAGTCGGCATATCCACCGGGCTCGGTGTTCAAGCTCGTGAATGCCCTCATCGGTCTGCAGGAAGGTGTGCTCACCCCTGAGACAGAATATCCATGCAGCATGGGCTACCATTTCGGAAGGAACAAGCTCGGATGCCACGCCCACAGGTCTCCGCTGAATCTTGAGGAGTCAATCATGATGTCCTGCAACGCATACTACTGCTATGTTCTGAGGAATCTGCTGGAGAAAGGGGATTCGGTTTCCGTCGGGGACGCCCTCGACGAATGGTCACGTTATGTCAGGAGTTTCGGCTTCGGGGAAAAGCTCGGCAGCGATTTCCCGTCCGAACTCGGCGGTACGATACCGGATTCCGGATACTATGACAGGATATACGGGAAAGGACGCTGGAAGGCCACTAACGTGATTTCTCTTTCCATCGGGCAGGGAGAGATTGGCTGCACCCCTCTCCATCTCGCCAACCTGTGTGCGACAATTGCCAACCGCGGATACTATTACATACCGCACCTCATCAAGGACTCGGAAAAAGTCAGGATAGACCCTAAATACAAGGAACGGCATTACACCATGGTGGACACGGTACATTTCCCGAAGGTGATAGAAGGCATGTACATGGCTGTCAATGCCGGTTACGGCTCGGGCGGTACGGCCACAATCGCGGCCGTGGACGGGCTCGACATCTGCGGAAAGACGGGGACAGCCCAGAATCCGCGCGGAGACGACAATTCCGTCTTTATCTGCTTCGCTCCGAAGGACAATCCCAGGATAGCTGTGGCTGCTTATGTCGAGAACGGCTCTTTCGGTGCACGTTGGGCTGCTCCTCTGGCATCTCTCCTTGTGGAGAAGTACCTTTCCGGAGACATCAGCGAGGCCCGCAAGCCTCTTGAGAAGAGGATGATGGAAGGAAATCTGCTCGACAAGGTGAAAACAGATTGAAGGATATGGAAAGACTGAGTGGAAGGAAACTGTCGGACACACTTGACTGGCCGCTGATAATCTGCTATCTCGCGCTTGTGCTGATAGGCTGGATAAACATATATGCCTCTGTCCAGTCTGCGGAGCCGTTGTCCATATTCGACATGGGCACAAGGAGCGGAAAGCAGTTCGTGTGGATGATGACGGCCTTCGCCCTTGCCGCGGTAATCCTGTTCGTGATAAATGCGAGAGTGTACGAAAGTCTGGCTGTCCCGATATATGTGGCGACATTGCTGCTGCTCGTGGCGGTGATATTCCTCGGTGTGGAAGTGAAGGGGTCGAGGTCGTGGTTCGAATTCGGGCCCGTACGTTTCCAGCCGGCAGAGATATCCAAGATATCCACATCCATAATGCTCGCCACGCTCATGAGCCAGTACGGCTATAAAATCGGCAATCCGAGGAATTTCATCGCCACGGCAGCCGTCATCCTTGTGCCGATGGCCATAATCGTTGCCCAGAGCGAGACAGGTTCCGCCCTTGTCTATGTGGGATTCATATTCATGCTTTACAGGGAAGGGCTTTCCGGATGGCTTCTTTTCATGGGCGGAGTAGCTGTCCTGCTGTTCATACTCACCATGACAGTGTCCCCGTATTTCTCCATACTGGCCCTCGTGTGCATTGTCACGCTTTGCAACACACTGTATTCCGGAAAGTTCAGGCATTGGCTGATTACCGTCCTGCCGTTCGCGGTGGTGATGGCGTTCCTTCCGTGGGGCATGGAGCGGCTCGTCGCGATAACAGGCTCTGCGGAAGACTCTCTGCTCGGCAGTCTGAAGCCCGAATACATACTCACTGCGCTAAGCCTCTGTTCCATACCTTATTTCGCGATGAAGGCCTTCAGGGAAAGGAGCACATTCAAGTGGGCGTCGATAGCGGCTTTCATCGCCGGTGTCATCCTGGTGTTTTCAGTCGATTTCATCTTCCATGACGTGCTCCAGGACCATCAGCGGAAACGTATAGAGGTCCTGCTCGGGCTGAAGGACGATCCTACCGGTGTCGGATACAACGTGAACCAGTCCATGATTGCAATCGGTTCGGGCGGTCTTCTCGGGAAAGGATTCCTGAAAGGCACCCAGACCACGTACGGGTTCGTGCCTGAGCAGAGCACGGATTTCATCTTCTGCACAATAGGCGAGGAGTGGGGATTTGCAGGGAGTGCCGCCGTCATCCTGATTTATGCATTCCTGATATGGAGGGTGATGCACGACGCGGAAAGGAGCCGGGAAAGTTTCACGAGGATATACGGCTATTGTGTGGCAAGCTGTATATTCATGCATCTTTTCATAAACATAGGGATGACAATCGGCATAATGCCGGTCATAGGCATCCCGCTCCCGTTTGTCAGCTACGGAGGGTCGTCGCTCTGGGCGTTTACGGTGATGCTGTTCATCTTCATCGCCCTTGTGAGACACGAGCGGCGTTACTTCAGCTGACAGCTCATTCGGAGTCTCCGTAGAGATATGCCCGCTGGTCTTCCGTGAGCGTGTCTATCTCGCATCCCCAGCTTGCCAGCTCCCGTTTCGCGACCTCCATGTCGATGAATTCCGGGATTTCGTTCACCATCTTTCCCGGTGTCCTCGGTATCGAGCCCCGATGCTCCACAAGATACTTTGCGCTGAGTGCCTGGATGGCGAAGGACATGTCCATGATTTCCGCCGGGTGACCGTCGCCGGCGGCAAGGTTCACAAGCCTCCCTTCGGCAAGGATGTAGATGGTGTGCCCGTTGTCGAGCCTGTAGCCTGTTATGTCCTTTCTCGCCTGCTTCGTCTCCACCGCCATCTCCTTGAGGGCTGCGACATCCACCTCCACGTCGAAATGTCCGGCGTTGCAGCAGATGGCCCCGTCTTTCATCTTGAGGAAATCCGGCCCTGTGATGACGGACTTGCAGCCCGTGACTGTAACGAAGACATCGCCTTCCCCTGCGGCCTGTGACATCTTCATGACAGAGAAGCCGTCCATTATGGCTTCAATCGCCTTGACAGGGTCTATTTCAGTGACTATCACCTTGGCTCCGAGGCCTTTTGCCCTCATTGCCACACCTTTGCCGCACCATCCGTAGCCGGCCACGACAACGGTCTTTCCGGCCACGATGAGGTTGGTGGTCTTCGTAATTCCTGTCCAGACGGACTGTCCGGTGCCGTATCTGTTGTCGAAAAGATGCTTGCAGTCTGCGTTGTTCACCAGCATCATCGGAAAGAGAAGTGTCCTGGCCCTGTCCATGGACTGGAGACGCAGGATACCTGTGGTGGTCTCTTCGCATCCGCCAATCACTCCCGGGATGAGGTCGCGGAACTCGGAATGCATCAGGCTCACAAGGTCGCCTCCGTCGTCTATAATCAGGGCCGGCCCAGGCTCGAGAACCTTGCGGATGTGCCTCTTGTAGTCTTCCGATGTGGCTCCGTACCAGGCGAATACATTCATCCCTTCATGCACGAGGGCTGCCGCGATGTCGTCCTGTGTGGACAGAGGATTGCTGCCTGTCACATACATCCGGGCTCCTGCAGCGGCGAGGACTTCGCAGAGGTATGCCGTCTTTGCCTCAAGGTGTACCGACAGGGCGATTTTCAGCCCATTGAACGGCTTTTCCTGCATGAATTCCTTTTCAAGGCTGTTCAGCAGAGGCATGTTGTGTCTTACCCAGTCTATCTTCTGTCTGCCCTCGGGCCACAGGTCCTTGTTGCGTATCTCGCTTGTCATATCCTTATTCTGTTTTCGGTGAAGAGGCCAAATATAAGAAGAAACATTTGTTTTAACGGAATATGTGCCATAATTTTGCAGGATATTTTGAAAATCAACAAAAACAGAGACAAAATGGGACTTCTAAACGGAAAAGTTGCCGTCATAACAGGTGCGGCAAGGGGAATAGGCAAGGCCATAGCGTTGAAATATGCATCCGAGGGTGCTGACATCGCATTCACTGACCTGGCCATCAATGAAGCTGCCGAAGCCACTGTGAAGGAACTCGAGGCTTACGGTGTCAAGGTCAAGGCATACGCGTCGAACGCTGCTGACTTCGAGGAGACTCACAAGGTGGTCGCAGAGATTCTCAACGAGTTCGGACATATAGACATCCTTGTGAACAATGCCGGAATCACCAAGGACGGCCTCATGCTCAGGATGGAAGAGAAGCAGTGGGACGCTGTCATCGCAGTGAACCTGAAGTCGGCTTTCAACTTCATACATGCAGTCACCCCGGTGATGGCGAAGCAGAGACATGGAAGCATAATCAACATGTCTTCGGTGGTCGGCGTGTCCGGTAATGCAGGACAGTGCAACTACTCCGCTTCCAAGGCCGGCCTCATAGGTCTTGCAAAGTCCATCGCCAAGGAGATGGGCCCGCGCGGAATCCGTGCCAACTGCATCGCTCCGGGCTTCATCATAACCGACATGACCAACGCCCTTCCGGAGAAGGTGCGCGAGGAGTGGGAGAAGCAGATTCCTCTCCGCAGGGGCGGTACTCCGGAAGATGTGGCAAACGTGGCTCTCTTCCTTGCATCCGACCTTTCTTCATACGTCAGCGGCCAGGTAATCCACTGCTGCGGCGCGATGAACTGCTAAAAGGGAAAAAATCGCAATAAACAGAAAAACTGACCGGATTTTTCTTTTTCCGGATGCCGGAGCCAAAGCTCTGCGGTATCTTTAAAGGAAAAATGGATGGTCTGAAATATTTGCTGTCGGCTCTTGCGGACCTTGCATTGCCACGTGTATGCATAGTTTGCGGCCGGCATCTGAATGTCAGGGAAAACCAGCTCTGCATATACTGCATGGCTGATTTTCCCTTTACACATTTCTGGCGGTCTCCGAGAAACGAGATGGCGGACAGGCTCAATGACATGGTCTGCAGGGACATGGACGAAGGGCTCCGGGGATATGAGCCATATTCACTTGCCTGCGCCCTGTTCTTCTACCATACCGAAGCCCCCTACAGAAAGATTCCCAGGGAGCTGAAGTACAGGAAACGGACGGACACCGGGAGGTATTTCGCAAGCCTTCTCGCCGGGAGGATATTCTCGTGCGGAATGTTTGATACTGTGGACACGGTCGTGCCTGTTCCCCTCCACTGGAGGAGGCGTTTGTCAAGGGGTTACAATCAGGCGGAAATAATAGCCGTGGAGCTGGCGCGGTCCGGGAGAAGA
Organism: uncultured Bacteroidales bacterium; assembly: GCA_944326335.1. GTDB lineage: Bacteria > Bacteroidota > Bacteroidia > Bacteroidales > UBA932 > Cryptobacteroides. The sequence goes on along the minus strand of CALVDM010000012.1, from coordinate 51,500 downwards.
CGACTTGCCGCCAATCTTCTCAAAAGGAGAACGCATACGGTCTCGCAGACAAGGCTGTCGGCTGCGGACAGGAAGTCGAATGTCCGCAATGCATTCGAGGTGGACGGAAGGGTTGCCGGAAAACTTTCCCCGGAGCATATACTTGTCGTTGACGACGTGTTCACCACGGGGGCGACAGTGAATGCCTGCCATCATGCATTGAGAGATTATTTCGGCCCACGTATCAGGATAAGCGCGGCAACGCTGTGCTTCGCGGGAGGCTCCTAACCCCTCACATCCCTGTATATTTCCATGAGCCTGTCCGCCAGGACTTCCTCGTCGAAATAATGTGAGTATGCCAGTCCTCTGCTTATCATCCTTTCACGCAGTTCCCGGTCGGAAAGCACATTTACGATTTTGGCTGCGAGGTCTTTGGCGTCATCCGGGTCCACGTAGAGCGACGAGCTGCCGCCGGCTTCCTCGAGACAGGAGCCTGTCGCCCCTATTGCCGGGACGCCGCTGCAGAGGGCTTCAAGAAGCGGGATGCCGAACCCTTCATACCTGGACGGGTATGCGAATATCTCCGAGAGCTGGTATATGGCCGGAAGGTCTTCTGTCTCCACATTCTCGAGGATGTGTACCCTTTTCGTCAGGGCAAGCTCCCTTGCTTTTTCCTCGACCGTAGCCGTGTATGGGGTACGCTTCCCGACGATGACAAGGTCGAGTCCGTCGATTTCCTTCAGCGCTTCGACTATCAGTGCCGCGTTCTTCCTTTCCTCGATTGTGCCGACCGTGAGCACGAACCTCTCAGGCAAGGAAAACTTCTTCTTGACGGTCTGCCTGGAATTTTCGCTGCACCTTTCCCGGAACCGGCTGTCGCACCCTTGGTAGACGATGGATATCTTCTGCTTTGGAATGAAATAGTATTTGACTATGTCTTTCGCCGTGCAGTTGCTGACAGCCACGATTCTGTCCGCCCTCATGCATGCAGACCTGAAACGGATGTTGTAGAAATGCCGGTCTATCCAGGAATACGTGTGGGGGAAAAACAGGAATATGAGGTCGTGTATGGTCACTATCGACCTGGTGCCTTTCGCCTTTCTGATATTTGCCGGAAGTTCGTTGCCGAGACCGTGGTATATTTCGGCTCCGCTTGCCGCCACTTCGCGGGTGATGCCGAACCTTTCCCAAAGCTTCGGGAAGTGTTTCAGCACAGGCAGGGTAGGGTAGCATATCCGTACGTTCGTGAGCCCATCGAGAGTGTCAAGCATGTTGCGTTTCCCCTTCCTGCTGACATATACGTCGAACTGGCAGTCGGGGAACCTCTTTGCCATGGCTCTGATTACGAATCTGCTGTAATTCCCTAATCCGGCCCTGTTGAAGGCTGCTTTTTTCCCGTCGAACGCTATTCTCATTTCAAAGTGTAGCTTGATATTCCGCAAATTTACTTTATTTTTACCGAAAATCATTCATCTGGATGGAAATGTCCGGCATTGCAAGATATATGATTCGGATTGCGGTCCTTCTGTCTGCGCTCTACGCCCTTGAATACACTGCAGCGGCACAGATTGCGAGGCCTGGCTTCGATGAAAGTTTCATGTACCTGGCAAATGACGTTGTGCACGACCGCTGCTGCAATGCAGACGACTATCTGCAGTATTCCCCTGGCGTACTCATGCTCGGGCTGAAGATTGGAGGGTACGACGGGCGCAGTTCCTGGGGCAGGATGATTGTTTCCGATGCCTTTTCCGCTGCAGTGATGACAGCATCGGTCTGTGCCTTGAAATATTCTGTCTCGAGGGAGAGGCCGGACGGGTCTTCATACGACTCCTTCCCGTCAGGGCACGCGGCCAAAAGTTTCATGCTGGCTGCAATGCTTCACGAGGAGTATGGATGGAGAAGCCCGTGGTTCAGCCTTGGCGGCTATGCGGCGGCAGCGGCTACGGGTGTCATGAGGGTAGCCAATGACAGGCACTGGGCTTCCGACGTGATAACAGGTGCTGTGATTGGCATTGCATCCGTGAAGCTCGGCTACTTTCTGGCGGACCTCATTTTCAGAGACAGGGGGCTCGATGATGATTATTCCTGTCCGGTCCCCGGATTCGACTATGGCAGGAAATATTATGATGCAAGCCTGTATTGCGGCTACAGGTTCCTGCTCGGCTCCGGGGCTTCCGGCTGCAGCGGCGGCAAGGTCTGCGCCGGCGGTTCTTCCGCAGGCATCGGCCTGTCTATCCCGGTCTCGGACGCATCCGTCAGACACGGTACCGCCGGAGTGGCTTTCCGGGCCGGAGCGAATTCATGGCTCGCTTCAGGTCGCACCTCGTTCAATACATACGATTTCCTTGTCGGAGGATACTGGAGAAAGCCGTTCGCAAGGCTTCTTGAAGTCGACACGCGCCTGCTTGCCGGTTATTCTGTCGCGGATTTCCGCTACAGGGCCGCATCAGGCGGATTTTCAGCCTCTGCCGAGTGCGGACTGGCTGTGGCATCAGGCGGAAATTTCAAGATAAAAGCTTTCGCGGCCTGTGAAACTTCATGTTTCACGGCGCAAAAGCCTTTCATTTATTCAGTTGTACTCGGAGCATCGGCGGCATTCTTCTGGTGACGTATGCCGCGTCAGTCATGTGTCAGATGACCTTCACCTTGAAAATGGCCTTGTGTATTTTGCCCTCTCCTATGAGCGGGGCATGTGCCGTGTCCGGAGCGAATGTCACTGCTTCGCCGGGAGCTATGGTCTTTGTCTCCTCCACCGGGTCCTTGAAGAAGAGGATGTCCTTTTCCGTATTCATCTCTCCGTCAGGGAGCTTGCATTCGCTTCTGTCCTTGACTCCGAAAGTCTCTTCCTTCGACAGGGGAACCTGGATGTCTATGTACTTGTCATGCACCTCCAGCCTTGCCTGCTGAGGGGTTTTCATGTCGCTGTCGACGATATTCACAAAAAGGTTGTCCCCGTCGATGATGTGCTTTCCGTTTTCGAGGGCGTTCAAATCGTGTGTCTGGATAAATTCTATCGCCTTCGCATAGTACGGGTTGTTCTTCAGTTTGTTCTCCATGACTGTATGTTTTCAGACAATTTCCGCTAATATACGAATTTCTTCAATTCGTACAGCTGTCGTACTTCAATATTTTTTACTACCTTTGCCCCGAAGCTCTGGTGGTGGAACAGGTAGACACGCAGGACTTAAAATCCTGTGGGCAGAAATGCCCGTACGGGTTCGATTCCCGTCCGGAGCACCAGGCGGGAGTTGTCATTCCCGCATCATTCCCTTTAAAAACAAATGAACATGAAATTTTCAAGTCTGTCTGTCCCGGCCGCCGTCCTGTTGGCGTGTCTCGTGCCGGGCGGTGAAGCGGAAGCATGCACCAACATCCTCGTGACCAAAGGTGCAAGTGCTGACGGGTCCTGCATGATTTCCTATGCGGCGGATTCCCACACGCTTTTCGGTGAACTTTATTTCCAGCCGGCATCCCGCCATGAAAAAGGGGAAATGCTCGGCATATACGAGTGGGATACAGGAAAATATCTCGGAGAAATCCCTCAGGTGCCTTATACCTACCAGACCGTAGGGAACATGAACGAGCATCAGCTCATCATCGCCGAGACAACATACGGGGGACGTCCGGAACTGTTCGATTCCACCGGCATCATGGACTACGGTTCGCTGATTTACGTGACCCTTCAGAGAGCAAGGACAGCCCGCGAGGCCATAGAGACCATCGCCGACCTTGCAGATACATACGGCTACTGTTCCAGCGGCGAGTCTTTCTCGATAGCCGACAAGGACGAGGTGTGGGTCATGGACCTCATCGGCAAGGGGTACAAGGCCGGGAAGGACGGCAATGAGCGCAAGGGCATAGTCTGGGTGGCCAGAAGGGTGCCGGACGGATATATCTGCGGGCATGCGAACCAGGCGCGCATCAGCACGTTCCCTCTCGACGACAAGGAGAACTGCATGTATTCTCCGGATGTCATCTCATTCGCCAGGGAAATGGGATATTTCAACGGCAGGGACGAGGACTTCAGCTTCTGCGATGCATACAATCCGTTGAATTTCGGGGGTATGCGCGGATGCGAGGCCCGTGTCTGGGCGGCTTTCAACATCCTTTGTGACGGCCGGTTCGCCTTCGAGGATGAAAACGGCGGCATCGTCGTGAAAGACGCGTACGACTATATCGACTACGCAATGGGCTACGACGCGTCGAAACGTTTCCCTCTTTTCGTGAAACCTTCCCGGAAGCTTTCGATGAAGGATGTCGCCGACGTGATGCGTGACCACTACGAGGGCACTCCGATGGACATGACGACCGACATAGGAGCAGGCGGAAACGCCCTTCCTTACCGCTGGCGCCCGATGGAATTTGAATATGACGGTGAGACTTATGTGAATGAGAGGGCGATAGCGACACAGCAGACCGGATTCTGGTTCGTGGGACAGTCCCGAGGCTGGCTTCCGGATCTCATAGGCGGCCTCCTGTGGTTCGGCACGGACGATGCCGCCACGTCTTACCTGACTCCGATATATACGAATATCAGCAAGGTGCCGGAGTGTTTCGCTGTCGGGAACGGAGACATGCTCACATATTCCCCGACATCGGCATTCTGGATGTGCAACCGGGTGGCCAATGCCTGCTACAGGATGTATGACGTGATGGCTCCGGTGGTCCGCAAGAAGATAGATGATTTCGAGAATTCCCAGATGGCGGTAATCCGGGAGATTGACAGCCAGGCTCTCGACCTGTATGAGAAGGCGGATGCGGCCCCGAGAAAGCAGATAAGGCGCAACGACAAGGAAGCCAGGGTTGTGGACCCTTTTGTCGAAGTCAAGGATTTCCTCACGGATTATTCCGTGGGCACTGCCCAGGACATCTTCAAGGAGTGGACAGAGCTTGAGACCTTCCTTCTCGTAAAGTTCATGGACGGGAATGTCAAGGCTCAGAACGAAGACGGCTCCTTTGTCACGAACGGGCATTCCGGCCGCATCCCTGACGGCATCACCAATCCGGGTTATACCGAAAAATGGAAGGAGGCCGTCGTAAAGGACCATGGCGATGTGCTCCGTGTCCGCTGACAAGGGAGGTCGGGAATTTCGCCGGACCGTATCAATCGGATTCTGAACAACAAAAAAAAGTGGCAGCCGCGAAGACTGCCACCTTTTTTATGGTTAAGACAGGAATGCGCTACTCTGCATCCTTGATGCACCTGAGCTGCTGGCCGGAGGCCGTGCTGACATATGAAAGGTTTACCTTTCCTTCAGGAGAATTACCCTTGCTGAAAGCTGTCATAAGCGCAAAGAACTGTATGTTTGTCAGTTCTGATGGAGTGTCTGAAGAGTAGATAGGTTTGTAGCAGGTAGATGTCATTATGTAGGTCAGCGCCGGCTCCCCGAACAATGACTCTGTCGTGCTGTTCGACTCTGATACCCAAGTTGGCTGATATTTACCGGTTGCTGCGAAATTGGTTTTCATTCTGGCTCCGGTCAGTACGAAATTCCATCCGCCCTCGTTGAACAGACGGACATTCCCGCCGCCATAGGTGGCGTCGTAGAACAAGGCGTCTTCGTTTACGACATTGCCGGTCTCTTCACCGGAATTGTCTTTGTTCGACAGTCCGCAGAGCTCGAGGTATTCTGCCCTTGTAGGTATGTGCCACCCTTCTGGGCATATTCCCCTGACTCCTTCAAGTTTTGCGCAGTTGTCTGCGGTGACTTCCGTATTGCCGAGGGCGGCATACATGTCATACAGATACCCTTTTGCGGCAACAGTCTCGTCGTCTGTGGCAGCGACAGCAGTTCCGGAGCCGTCATTTTCATACGGATACCAGATATGTGCATTATCATCCGCAGGGTCGCTTGAAACAGTCATCCCGTCCGGTACGTACCTCAAAGGTTCCGCCATCCAGGTCTGGCCGTTTGAAAGAGTGACAGTCTTATAGGTGACACCTTGATATACGATTTCATTTTCTCCGCTCTCTCCGGAGCCGGCTCCTCCATCACCGTTGTCCGGGTCGGTAGTTTCGCAGGCTGTGAATGCAAATACTGCAGCCGCGGCCATTAAAGTAAGATAACATTTTTTCATAACTATTTGTATTTAGTTGTCCATTTCCCGTAAAGTTAAATAAAAAAATCCCGGAATATGACATATTATCGAGAAAATATTTATATTCGTTGCCGTTGAGATTTTAATCAAATACTCCCCACATGAAAAAATCTTTGTTGTTGGCATTGGCATTTCTTGTCGCGATTTTCATATCCGGCCATGCACAGGACAGGCAGACCTACAGCATCAGCGGGTTGGTGCTCGACAAGAATACAGGAAAACCTGTGGAGTTCGCCACAGTCGTGCTGTCTTCCACGGAGCAGTGGGCTGTCGCGGACGCCGAAGGCCGGTTCACCATCCAGAATGTACAGCCAGGGAAGAATGTCATAACCGTCTCATGCCTCGGGTATGTGTCCGACACCCGTGAAATCATGGTGTCCAAGGATATATTGAACTACAGGATTTCATTGTCGGAAGACAATCTTACACTGGAGGGCGTTGTCGTAACCGCCCAGGACAACAGCAACAGCGCGACGACGAGCCGCACCATAGACAAGACAGCTCTCGACCATATCCAGATGCTCAATGTGGCCGATGCGACGAGTCTGCTTCCAGGCGGAGCCACGAGGAATCCCGACCTTCTTTCGGACCAGATTTTCAACATCCGTTCAGGTGACAGCGGTGAGACAGGTAACGTGTCTTTCGGTACGGCTGTGGAAGTCGACGGTGTCCGTCTTTCCAACAACGGCAGCTTCGCCTCGCTTTCCGGGAGTTCGTCAGGAGTGTCCGGAGCATCCGTGAACAATATAGCTTCGACGAATGTCGAGTCCATAGAAGTCATTACCGGAGTCCCGTCGGTGGAATACGGAGACATGACCTCAGGCGTCGTGAAGATAAACACGAGGAAGGGGCGCACTCCATATATAGTGACATTGTCCACAAATCCTAATATGAAGCAGGTTTCCGCGAGCAAGGGATTCGGTCTCGGCGAGACGGGAAGAGGCGCGTCCAGGGGTGTGCTCAATGCAAGCCTTGAATATACGCTTGCGACGAGCGACCAGAGGTCTCCATACGAGTCTTACGACAGGAAGCAGTTCCAGTTGACCTACAGCAACCTTTTCGACCGAGGAGTCTTCAGCGACTTTCCTCTGAGGTTTTCCGTAAGCGCGTCCGGAAATATCGGAGGGATGGATACCAAAGCCGACCCGGATGCTTTCTCGGAAGACAGGACGACTGTCAGGGACAATTCGTTCAGAGGCAGTTTCGATTTCGACTGGCTTCTCAGCAAGAAATGGATTACCAACCTCCAGTTCTCCGGTTCCGTGGTGTACAGCGACAAGCACAGCAGGGAGCATGCACACGTGAGCTGGGCACAGGATTCCCCTGCGGTACACGGCACGGAGGAAGGGTATTTCGTTGCCCAGAGATATGAAGACAACCCCGATGCGGCCGTCATTCTCAGGCCAAGCGGCTACGGTTACAGTACAATGTGCGTCGATGACAGGCCGATAAGCTACAGTCTGAAGCTGAAGGCCAACTGGGCCAGGCAGTTCGGAGAGATAAACAACAAGGTGAAAGTCGGTGTCGACTGGAACGCTGACGGGAATTTCGGTATAGGACAATATACCGAGAACATGTCCACGGCCCCTGATTTCTGGGAATACCGTTACTGCGACGTGCCTTTCATAAACAACATAGCGGCATACGTAGAGGAGAATATCACGATTCCGATTGGCGAGACCCGACTGAACATTATCGCCGGACTCCGTAACGACAACACCATCATCCGGAATTCGGCATATGGCACGACTTCGAGCCTGTCTCCCCGCTTCAACCTCAAATACACCATCCTTTCACTGAAGGACCGCTGGAACAAGACTGTCAGGGAGCTTTCTTTCCGTGCGAGTTGGGGAGTGGCGACAAAGCTGCCGTCATACTCGATTCTCTATCCGGAACCGTCGTACACTTATATCAACACTTTTTCCTCGACATCATCTGCCGACGGCACTGCATATAATGCATACTACATCCTGCCGAATACGATAGAGTACAATCCGGAGCTGCGCTGGCAGAAGAACCAGCAGTCGGAGATAGGTTTCGACATAGATATTGCCGGGAACAAAATCTCACTTGCCGGATATTACAACCGCACGCTGGACGCTTACAGACTGAGTTCGGGATACGACAGGTTTACTTATAATTACACTTCCATCGAATCGCTGACATCATGTTCCATACCTGTCTCTGACAGGCATTTCAGCGTGGACAGGAACACGGGAGTCGTCACCGTGTCGGACGTGACGGGGACACTCCCGTCCGAGACTCTTGCATACAGGTCAAGACAGAGGTTCAACAAAACCACCACTGCAAGCAACGACGTGAATCCGATTACGAGGTACGGTCTCGAGTGGGTCATCGATTTCAAGCGTATCCGTCCTGTCAACACATCAATCCGGCTCGACGGGTCGTTCTATGGCTACCGTTCTCTGGACGGGAATATAGAAGCGTACAGCTATAACGGATCCGGTGCGGACGGGGAGCCGTACAGATATGTGGGCTATTTTGTCGGAGGCCGTTCAAGCTACAACGGCAGGGTGAGCAGCCAGGTGAATACGAACCTGACTGTTACCACTCATATCCCGAAGGTGAGGATGATTGTCTCCTTGCGTGTTGAGGCGACCCTGCACAGGTATTCCCGCTATCTCAGCGAAAAGGACGGAGGAAGGAGGTCTTACGTGCTGTCCGACGTCTCGGACATACTTTCCGTCACGGACGGCTCGATATATGACGGGAACTGCACTTCCGTACTTTATCCTGACTTCTATACCACCTACGATGACCCGTATACTCCACGTAATTTCTACGAAGACCTGCAGTGGGCCAGGGCGAACGATCAGGACATGGCTTCAGACCTTTCCAGACTTGCATACAGCACAGTCCTTACATATTTTTACAACAAGGACTACCTGACTCCGTATTTTTCCATGAATTTCAGTGTCACGAAGGAAATAGGGGATATCGCTTCGATATCGTTCTATGCCAATAATTTCTTCAATAATTTCGGCAGGATAAAATCGACGAGGACCGGAGATTTCGTGACCCCATCGAGGTATGTCACCAATTTTTATTACGGACTTACGCTCAGGCTCAAGTTCTGACACAATCAATCTGTTGAGAGATGAAGAAGATAATCATATATTGCCTTGCAGCGGCAGCCGCATTGTCGCTGCCTTCCTGCGAAATACAGCCGCTCATCACAGGGGTGACGGTGACTTTCACCCTGACGGACGATGGTGCCGTGTATGCGGAGGACAACATTGGCGTGACAGTGTCCGCACAGAACAATTCGGTTTCATACGAAGGCCGGACAGAAGCTGGGGTGGTGACATTCGACCTGGTGCCCGGGCTGTACACAGTGTCCGCATCTTTCAAGGCGGACGACTATATCTACAACCTCAATATGTCTGTCGTGATATCTGAGGATGGCGAGGACAACATCAGCCTCGCCTTGACAAAGACGGAGCCGAAAGACCTTATCATAAAGGAACTGTATGTCGGAGGATGCCAGAATGACGAGGGCAGCGGCAGTTACTACTATGACAAGTACGTGATACTGTACAACAATTCAGCAGATGAGATTGACATCAGCGACGTCGCCTTCGCGATTGCCACCCCTGCCAACAGCAACGGGCAGAACAGGTGGCTGAGGAACGGACAGTTTATTTACGAACCGGAAGGATGGATTCCGGCCGGCTGGAATATATGGTGGTTCAATACGGAAGTATCCCTGCCTGCATATTCGCAGATAGTCGTGGCAATCTATGGAGCCATCAACCACACAAGAACATACAGCAACTCCGTGGACCTCAGCGACGCAGGCTACTATGCCATGTATGACCCGGAAGCATTCGGGGAAAAGTACAACACCAACTACTATCCGAACCCGTCAGACAATATCGACCCGTCGCACTACCTTCAGACCTATCTGTTCAGCCAGGGTACGGCATGGCCGGTGTCCAATACCGGTCCTGCATTTTACATCCTCGAATATGCGGATATAGAGTCATACGTCCAGGATGACACAAATTATGACAGGACAGAGAGCGCGAATCTCCCGGTAGTGAAGGTGGAAAGATTGTGGGTACTGGATGGCATAGATGTGATGGCTGCCGGCCTTGAGTCAAGCAACAACAAGCGTTTCACCTCTGACATAGACGCCGGGTCCATATACATGACATCAGATTACGGGTATACCTTATACCGGAATGTCGACAAGGAGGCCACCGAGGCCCTTCCTGAAAATGCAGGAAAACTCGTCTACGGCTACACCGGAGGGACTGTCGGCGTAGACATCACTTACGGCTCGACTGACCCTTCCGGAATAGATGCGGAGGCCTCCATAGCCAACGGCGCACATATAATCTATATGGAGACCAACAACTCCTCGAGTGATTTCCACCAGAGGCGCATATCTTCATTGAAGAATTGAGGTATCAGTTAAATTCCAGTGATTATGTACAGATTCAATATAGCGGTCATGGCAATCTCCCTGTCTGTCATCTTCTGTCCGGTGGCGGTCGGGCAGCAAGGGAGGAATATCTACGATTTCTCGTTCATAAAGGACTCGAACCCGTGGCTGGTCTCTTCCAATGCGGCCGGTCTCGCTACCTTGCAGGTGGACCGAACATCTTTCGTGGAGGCGTATTTCAACAAGGAGGATGGCGGACTGATTCCTGTGGAAGGTTCTGACAACAGCCTTCTTGCGGGGGCGAGGACGGAATCCTTTGCAAGAATTTCTGACATGATAGTCTTCCACGGCATGCTGTCCTATTCCTATTTCCACGGGAAGAACATGAGCGGACACTATTTCATGGACCCTTCATACAATCCCATAAACTTCATGGAGAATACCGGAGACAATGCAGGTGTCAAGGTCAAGGAACTGTATTCGCTGTCCGGAGGGATGTCCTGCATGCTCGGCGGAGGATGGGCTCTCGGTCTGCAGTTCGATTACGAGACCGGGGATTATGCCAAGCGTAAGGACCCGAGGCCGAGAAGCCGGTGGATGGACCTCGGGATGTCCGCAGGAGTGAGGTTCGCTCCATCGGAAAGTTTTTCGGCAGGCCTGAACTTCCTGTACGAGAGGACTGTGGAGAATCTTGACTGCAGTATCTTCGGCACCACCGACCAGCAGTATTACACGTTCATAGACTACGGCGGGTATTTCGGGACGGTAGAGCGGCTGGACGGAGACCTCGGTTTTATAAAGACCACATCGCCGGGCCGGCCCATGATAAACTCGTTCTTCGGAGGGGCCCTTCAGCTGACTTTCGGCAATCCTGGAAACATAATCTTCTTCAATGAACTGACGTATCGGTACAGGGACGGCCATTATGGAGACAGGTCCTCGAACGAGGCGATATATTGCGAATTCGGAGGGAACACTGCAAGTTACAACGGCGTCCTCGACATCAGGAAAGGGACCTCTCTGCACAAGGTGTCTCTCTATGGAGAATATACCGGTCTCATAAATTGCGAGAACATATACAGGCGGACAACCAACCCTGGAGGCAACACGGTGGTGGAGTATTTCGGGCAGAACGAGATATATAACAGCATAGGGTTTTCGGGGAGGCTGTCATACGACGGGTATCTCGGTATAGACCGATTCCGTCCCAGATGGGAGTACGGGGTGGAGCTTGGCGCATCCTACAACACTTTCAGGGCCACCTATTACCCTTTCTACCGCAACCAGGAGATTACGGTGTTCTCCGGAAGCATGCATGGTGGCAGGAACTTCACTGTGACAAACAATATCTTCACCGTGGGACTTGATGTATCCTGTTACATGGGCTCCGGCACAAAGAATGAAGACGGTACCTATGCTGAAAGTGCTTCAGACAACCATAGCACTAATGACAGCTATCTCGACCGTGATTTCGAATATGACACTGCCGCAAGGGCCGGTGCCACTCTGTCGTTCCGCTACACGAGACTGTTCGGCGACAAGATATCCGCCTATGTCGATGTGCGCGACACATACAACCATACCTTGAAGAATCCGTCATATCTGACGGACGGTTTCAGGAACATCTTTGTAATCACGCTCGGCTGTGCGTTCTGATTCGGCGGAATGCAGTATGGCCCGATGCGCTATAACCGATTATGCAATGTCAAGAATAATTTTCACGATTGTACATGCAGCCGCCCTTGTGCTGGCCTTTTCCGTCCCGACATGGTCCCAGACAGTCATCCCTGATGACCCCAAGCTCATTACAGGAAAGCTGGAGAACGGACTCACCTATTATATAAGACATAACCCAAACCCCGAGGGGTGTGCCGACTTCTATATCATACACAATGTCGGAGCCCTGCAGGAGGAAGACAACCAGAACGGACTCGCCCACTTCCTCGAACACATGGCCTTCAACGGCACAAGGCATTACCCGGACAAGGAGATTCTGGACTTCCTTGCCAGGGACGGTGTCCGCTTCGGTTACAACGTGAATGCCTATACCAACAGGACGGAGACTGTCTACAATATATCGTCGGTCCCTCTTGTCAGGGAATCTTTCGTGGACTCGGTACTTATGGTCCTGCATGACTGGTCCTGCGACATTTCATGCGAACCTGAGGCACTTGATGCCGAGCGGGGAGTCATCAGCGAGGAGTGGCGGAGGAAGGATGAACCGCGCATGCGGATGATGCAGAAACAGAACGACCTTATATACAGAGGCTCGAAACACACCCGGAGAAGCGTCCTGGGCACACTTGAGGTGATAAACGGCTTCAAGCCGCACGAGATACTCGACTTCTACCACAAGTGGTACCGTCCGGACCTCCAGGCGATAGTCGTTGTGGGCGATTTCGATGCCGACGCCATGGTCGGGAAGGTCCGCAGGATGTTCTCGGACATTCCGGCGAGCGACAATCCGGCCCCAAAGGAGACATATCCTGTCCCGGACCTCCAGGAACCGCTGTTCGAGAACATGCTCGACCCTCAGGTGAAGTACCATGTGCTGAAAGTGATGCACAGGCAGAGAATGCCGGAACGGAGCCTGAGGAACACGGATTTCTTCTACAAGGACCAGTTCTCGCGGCAGATTGTGACAGCCATTCTCTCGGACAGGCTTGCGGAAGCCGTGAAGAAGTCCGGAAGTCCGCTGTCGTCGGCAGTGCTTGTCACGAATCCTTACGGGGCGGATTTCTATGTCTCTCTCTTCACGCTGTCGCTGAAATCTCCCGAGTACATGGATGAAGCCCTTGCATTCTATGTGAGGGAGGTCGAGAGGCTGCTGAGATACGGTTTCACGGAAGAGGAGTTCGAGGCTGCAAGGTTCAAGGTCTATAAAAAATACAGGATGAACGTCGAGAGCTTCCCGTCGGATGTCACGGACAGGGAGATAGTTGACGTGTGCAAGGAGCATTTCCTCAGGGGATTCTCCGCCGCCAACCCCTACGACATGAAGGAGACCAGAAAACTCATCCTCTCCGAGCTCGGGTATGAAGATGTGAAGGGGTATGAACAGAAGATGTTCTCCGACAGCGACATGATATATTCATGGTGCATGAACGAGAGCGAGGTCGGACGTATCCCGACAAAGCAGGAAATGCAGGCTGTAATATCGGCGGTGAAGGCGGAGGATATCCGTCCGGAATATCTGACATACGGGAAGATAAGCATGGACTATTCCCCGGAGCCTGGCATAATATCAAAGACAGCCCCTGTAAAAGGGACAGACAGTGAATTGTGGATATTGGGCAATGGCGCGAAGGTCTGGTGGACCCCTTCAGGAGAGGTGAGGTCCGGCACCGGCCTTTCCGTGGAGATGATTTTCGACACGGGCTACAATGCACTTCCGCAGGACATGCTCCCGTCTGCAAGGTTCATCCAGGATTATTATTTCAGAAACCTCGGTTTCGGCAGCTATGATGCATCGGCGATAAGGAACAGCCCTGTGTGTGCCGGTGTGAATATATCCGTGTCGCTTGCGCGCGAAACTGCTGCCGTTTCAGCGACTTCGGACAGGAAAAGTGTCGGGACATGCTTCAAGATGATTTACGGGATTCTCAGCGACCCGTACTTCGGTACTGAGGCGGCTCTCGACAAGCGCAGGCAGGACAATCTGCGCTCCCTCGGCAAGAAACGCAGCGACAGGGACCTGTTCAACGAGGAATCGCAGTCCGTGAAGTACGGCTCGCATCCGTGGCTGGCTGCGCTTGACAGTGCCGCTGTCGAAGCGGTGGACATGGATTTGCTGAAAGACGTTTTCCATCGCAGCTTCCATGATTACGGGAATCTCTCGGTATTCATATCCGGAGATTTGCCGGAGGCGGAAATAAAGGCTATGGTGGAGAAGTATATCGCTTCGCTCGACAGCAGTTACGATGTCCGCAAGGCCAGAGTCAGGTCTCCGGAGCCTGTCTATAAGGGAGATGTGGTCTTTGACCGCACATATCCGGTGGAGACAGTGCCGAAGGCCGAAGTCAATTATTGCTTCAATGGCCGGACAAGGCTGTCTCCGGAGAATATTGCAGTTATCCGGATTATGGACTACATAATGTCGGGCAGGTACATGATGCAGATACGTGAGGCAAGAGGCGGTACCTACCATGTGGCTTTCGGCACGGACATGTCCTATGCCGACGGCGGAAGGTTCGAGTCCGTGGTCGCGTTCCAGACCAGGCCGGAGATGGTGGATGTCCTTGTGCAGGATGTGACGGACGGGATGGCGAAGATGGCTTCGGAAGGGCCTTCCGCCCAGGAGCTTGACGAGGCGAAGAAATATCTTGTGAAGCACCATGCCGAACTTCAGGCGGCCAGGAAGAATTCGGTGTCTGCGAAAAACCGTGAGTGCATCGACCTTGTCCGCTACGGTGTAGACATGGACGCCGGTTATGAGGCCGTGATGGAAGGGATAGATGCGGGGGATATACGCAAATTTGCCGGGAAACTTGCAAAAGGAGATAAATTTATCGAAATTTATCGGGAAGAATAGAATAATCAAAACAGGATCTGAATTATGTCGAAAAAATCCAACATCATCAAAAACTGGCCCCGTTACCTCCTTCAGTGGGGCGTGCTTGCAGCTCTCGTGATTGTCCTCACGGGGATAATACCTGGCAAGGAACCGGCAGACCCTGAGGCTTACTGCCCGGTCGGAGGTCTCCAAGCCCTGACGACATTCTTTGTGAACGGTTCCCTCCCGTGCAGCATGAGTTCCCTGCAGATAATGATGGGTATCATGCTCGCTGCCGCAGTCGTCTTGTTCAGCAAGCTTTTCTGCGGTTACCTCTGCCCTCTCGGCACTGTGCAGGACCTGCTCGCAAAGGCACGCAAAGGCCTCAAGATAAAGGCTGTCACCGTAAGGAACGGTTCAGTGGCCGACTCGGTCCTCAGGATATTCAAATATGGCCTCGTATTCTGGATTTTCTACATGACGGCAACGGCAAGCGAGCTGTTCTGCAAGAACCTCGACCCGTACTACGCCGTTGCGACAGGTTTCCAGGGTGAAATAACTCTCTGGATGTCGATAGTGACACTTGTCCTCCTCATCCTCGGGGGGTTCTTCGTGAATATGTTCTGGTGCAGGTACCTCTGTCCTCTCGGGGCGATATCCAATTCCCTCAAGTTCTGGATATGGATAGGCGCGCTTTTCGTGTTCTGGTGGATTCTCAGCCTTCTCGGAGCCGACATCCCGTGGTGGATACTCCTCGCCCTGTTCTGCATCATGGGCTACCTGCTCGAAATTTTCAACAGGAAACCGAAATATCAGATTCTCAATGTCATAAAGGACGGCGCAGCCTGCACTCACTGCGGAATTTGCAACAGAAACTGCCCTTACGGCATAGACGTGGACTCCCTGCAGGGCGGCCGGCTCGACTCGGTTGACTGCACCTTGTGCGGGGAATGTGTGGCCTCATGCCCTACGTCCGCCCTTTCCGTGGGGGTTTGCAAGAATCGCAGGAACAGTTTCGGAAAATATCTTCCGGCCATATTGACCGTGGTGTTCTTCATAATCGGAGTGTGGATTGGAAACAGGTTCGAGCTTCCTACCATTGACGAGACATGGGGAATCGAGGAAGTGGCGGAAGACGGCTCCGTGACCATGCTTGTGAATCCGGACAACCTTGCGGAGACGAGAATAGACGGCCTGAAGTCGGTGAAATGCTACGGCAGCTCCATGGCGTTCAAGGCCAGGCTCCAGAAGATTCCGGGAATCTACGGGGTGAAGACTTTCGTGAACCATCATTATGCCATTGTCACATACGACCCGTCGGCAATAACACCTGAGAAGATACTCGAGCGCATCTACGTGCCGTCCAAGTTCAGGGTCAACACTCCTGACCCGGCCCTGACAGACAGTGTCAAGGTGCTCACCATAAGGACCGAGAAGATGTATGACAAGCTTGATTTGAATTATCTCGGCCTTCAGATGAGGCTTTCGGGGAAGAAGATATACGGGCTTACTTCCGAATTTGCATGTCCGCTCATCGTGCATGTCTATGCCGACCCTTCCGAGGACCTCGACAAGGACTGGTTCAGGGAAATTGTGGAGATGAAGACACTGTCCATGCCTGTGCATGGTGGCGGCACCAAGGACACGGAGGTGGACTACGAGTTCGTGGCCATGGAGGATACCGTAAGCTATATGCCGGTAGAAGACCTGATAAGGATGCTTTTCACTCCATTCAAGGCAGAGTTCAGGAGCCGTGTCGAGCAGTACGAGGGACAGCCTCAGTTCATATATGAGGTTGCCGACCCGAATTATGAAAAGCCGATAATCCTCAGGAACATGCCTTATCTCAGCAACCATCTTTCCGGAAACGAAGGCATCATAGGCATCTACCTCGACTTGAACGATGCCCTCATGCCTGCGATAAGAATCAGGTATGCGGCTCCTATGACGGAGGACGAGCTTTGGAAGCTGATGACCATGGACACCTGGACCATCACCTATTCCAAGGACGACGTGCGCGAGACCCCTGCCAAGCTCAGTTTCGATAAGAAGGGTGTCGTAAAACCTGTTGAATGATGAGAAAAGCGATTTTAATCTGCCTAATATTCTGCCTCGGGGCATACATGTCCCGGGCAGATGAGGGCATGTGGATGATAAACGGCATCGACAAAGCCCTGGAGAAGAAGATGAAGCAGCGCGGGCTGAAGCTTTCGGCGGACGAGATATACAACGCGGATGCCGAAGGGGCTTCGATTTCCGACGCTGTCGTGTCCCTCGACTTCGGGTGTACGGGAAGTGTCATTTCGGATGAGGGGCTTGTGATAACCAATCATCATTGCGCATACGGCGATGTCTATTCCCTGAGCACGGATGACAGGAATTATCTTGAGGAAGGGTTCTGGGCCATGTCCCGCAGCGAAGAGATTCCGATACACGGGAAGAACATGTATTTCCTGAAGAAGGTGCTCGATGTCACTGACGAGGTGGCAGCCCTTGTCGAAGAGATGTCCCGGGACGGGAAGCATGCAGGGATGAGGAAAATCAGCTACCTGATGGAGAAGAAATACAGGGAGGGCGCAGACGGGCTGGAAGTCTCCCTTTCCTCCATGTGGTCCGGAGAGAAATACTACATGATGTTCTACAAGGTGTATTCGGACATCCGTCTCGTTGCGGCACCTCCTGTGTCCATCTCTGCCTATGGCGGAGACATCGACAACTGGGAGTGGCCTCAGCACAAATGCGATTTCGCCCTCTACAGGATATATACCGCACCTGACGGCTCTCCGGCATCCTATTCGGAAGAGAACATTCCTCTCGTCCCGGAGACGAAACTGAAAATCTCCACAGGCGGGTACAGGCCGGGCGACTTCACCATGGTCATCGGATATCCGGGAAGGACAAACAGATACAGCTCCTCCTGCGAGGTGGCATTCGACCAGAAGGTGACTCTCCCGATTTCCAACCGTATCAGGGGTGAACAGATGGAGATACTGAAACGCTGGATGAACTCCGACCCTTCCATACGCCTGAAATATTCCGACTACTATTTCGGTCTCAGCAACGTGCAGGAGATGAACTGCGGCAAGGAGAAGAATATCAGGAGGTTCTCTGTGGCGGACCGGAAGGCGGAGCAGGAAAGGGAACTCCAGGCGTGGATAGATGCCGACCCCGGGAGGAAGGCAAGATGGGGCGACATGCTCGGCATGCTCGAGAGGAAGTATGAAGCTGTCGAGGATGCAGAACGCGATGTAACCTATTACAGGGAGACCCTTGTCCGCGGCACAACATTGTCGAGGATGGCCACGAGGCTCAACATGCTCAAGAGGGAAGTGCTTTCCGACCAGGGCATAAGGATGCACAGGGCCATAGACGGAGGCTGCCCTGATTCTGCGGAAGTGCGCTGCTGCAGGCATCACCGCTTCTGCGGAAGAGACTTCAATTCGGTCTCGCGGACCCTGCTCAAGGAGTACGACAATCTTGTCCTCGATGTGGAGCATGACCTGTTCAGATATTCGGTAGAGGAGTTTTACAGGAACATAGACCATGATGTGCTCGGGCCGTACCAGAAGGAGCTTCTTGCCTGCTTTACCGGACAGTCCGGAAAGTGCGACTACGATGCACTGACCGACAGTCTCTGGAACGGCAGTTTCCTCACGGACAAGGCCCGTCTCGAGGCATTCATCTCCAGCGGGCATACTCTTGACGAGTATTTTTCAGACCCTATGTTCCGCTTCTTCCAGGACCTGAAGATAATGAAACTGAACAGGCGTACTGCCAGGCTGGAGGGGACGCCTGCGATTCTGGACCTTGACAGGGAGTACACGCATGCTGTCTACAGGAAATCCGTCGAGGACGGTTTCCCGCAGTACCCGGATGCAAATTCTACAATGAGAATCACCTTCGGGACTGTCGGTGACATCCGGCCGTACGATGCCGTGTCATGGTCGTGGCGGTCCACTTCGGCCGGAATACTCGAGAAGTATGACCCGTCAAGCTACGAATTCAACCTGACTCCGCAGTACAAGGCCCTGCTGGAGAAAGGCGACTGGGGCCGCTGGGCTGCCAGGGAGAAGGGCAAGACGTCTGCAATGTACGTGAATTTCCTGACGGACAATGACATAACAGGAGGCAATTCCGGCTCGCCCGTCATGAATGCGAAAGGAGAGCTGATTGGGCTTGCTTTCGACGGCAACAAGGAATCCCTGGCGTCCGACGTCTATTATGTGGACGGCTACACGAAATGCGTGTGCGTGGACATCAGGTACGTACTCTGGGTGCTTGACAAATATGCCGGCATGGGTTATATTCTGGATGAGATAGGACTGGATTGACTGTAAAGGAAAAAATAGCTTTGTTTCCGCATTCCCCGGGTGTCTACAGATATTATGATGCTGCGGGGAATGTGATTTATGTCGGCAAGGCCAAGGACCTGCACAAGAGGGTGGCCCAGTATTTCGTGCCGCGGGAGCGGCTCACTGCCAAGACCGCGCTGATGGTATCGAAGATAGCAGATGCACAGTATTCTGTCGTGGATTCGGAAGCCGACGCACTTCTTCTCGAGAACAACCTTATAAAGCAGTACAAGCCCAAGTACAACATCCTGCTGAAGGATTCCAAGACTTATCCCTGGATTTGTGTCAGTGCCGACGTGTTCCCGAAGGTGTATCTCACGAGACGGATGGTGAAGGACGGGTCGAGGTATTTCGGGCCGTACAGTTCCGTGATGCATGCGAGAAACCTCCTTGAATTGTTCACCGAGCTGTACCCGATTAGAAGCTGTAACCTGAGAATCACGGCGGAATCCGTCCTCAGGAAGAAATTCAGGCCATGTCTCGATTTCCATATCGGCCGTTGCAAAGGTTGCTGTGTGGGCGGGATTTCCGTGCAGGAGTACGGGGAGAACATAGAAAATGTTGTCAAGCTGCTCAAGGGAGGCGGCCGGGAGATGATCCGCCATTTCCGGGAGCAGATGAATGAAGCCGCAGGAAGGCTCGATTTCGAGGCGGCGGAGGAGTACCGCAAGAAGGCTGCATCTCTTGAGAAGCACTACAGCAAGTCCCTTATTGTCAATGCCGCCATAGGGAGCCTCGATGTGTTCTCGCTCGTGTTCGACTGCAACGAGGCTTACGGCAATTTCATGCGCCTGAAAGACGGTGCAGTAATCCAGTCCCTCAATCTCGGTTTCAAGATGAACATAGAGGAGGAGCAGGCATCTGTCCTCGGACTTTTCATAGCTGAGATACAGTCGAAATTCGGAGACCTGTCAAACGAGGTCCTCGTGCCGTTCCGTCCGGATGTTGAAATAGACGGGGTGGATTTCAGAATCCCTGTCAGGGGAGACAAGCTTGCACTTCTCGAACTGAGCCTGAAGAACGCGAAGGAAATGAGGTTCAACGCCTTGAAACAGAAGGAGCACACGGACCCGGACGAGTTCAGGAGGAAGGTGCTCGAGGAGCTCAGGACTGCGCTCGGAATGGAGCAGCTGCCTGAACATATCGAATGTTTCGACAATTCAAACATCCAGGGGACGAATCCAGTGGCTTCCTGCGTGGTGTTCCGGGGAGGGGAGCCGTCCAGGAAAGACTACCGGCATTTCAATATCAAGACCGTGGTCGGTCCGGACGATTTCGCTTCCATGAAGGAGGTTGTCAACAGAAGGTATTCCAGAATGTTGCGCGAAGCTCCAGACGATTTGCCGCAGCTTGTCGTGATTGACGGCGGGAAAGGCCAGCTCGGTTCCGCCTATGAGGCTCTTTCCGAGCTCGGCATAGTCGACAGGCTCACGGTTGTGGGCCTGGCCAAGCGTTTCGAGGAGGTGATAAGGGTGGGGGACCCTCATCCTCTCTTTCTCGACAGGAACTCGCAGGCACTGAAGGTCCTGCAGCATATCCGCGACGAAGCCCACCGGTTCGGCATCACCCATCACCGCAATCTCAGGAGCAAGGCGCAGATACATTCCGCCCTGCGCGAGATAAAGGGAGTGGGCGAAAAGACAGAGCAGCGCCTCATCATGCATTACGGCAGCGTGGCGAGGATAGCCGCCGCATCTGTCGACGACCTCGCTTCGCTGGTCGGGAAGGAACTTGCGCAGAGGATACATGAGCATATCTCAAGAAAATTTTGATTTTGGGGATTTTTTTATTTACTTTGCGCCGATAATGTGTTGAACAAGTGTATTTAAACATAAACTTTTAATTAATTAAATTCTTAACATTATGTCAGAAGTTGCATCTAAAGTAAAAGCAATTATCGTTGACAAATTGGGCGTTGACGAATCGGAAGTGACAGAGACTGCAAGTTTCACTAACGACCTCGGAGCAGATTCTCTCGATACAGTAGAGCTTATCATGGAATTTGAGAAGGCATTCAACATCACCATCCCGGATGAGGATGCAGGCGAGAAGATCTCGACCGTCAAGGATGCTATCGATTATATCGAAAACAAGCTCAACGCCTAATCTGCACAGCGGGATAAGAAAAATCAGGATGGCCCAAAAGCCTTAAAAAGTCCCGAAGGGACCGAGCCGTAGGCTCGAAATGCCCCTAATAGGGGCCGTAGACTATGTCTACGGGGGTTAAGATGGGTCAGTCTTTCGAAGAAAGACGTTTGAGGGTGACCAAAAGCCACTTTTGGGTCACCCTCTTTCTTTATGCAGGCGTGGTGCCTGTCAGTTTCCTGTCTTGGACACCGAATATGTGATTGTGAGTCTCGGTCTTTCCACATCATCGGTCCCGTCCGTTCCGGTACCTGGCCCGGTAAGGACTCCCGCATAGTATCTGTCCTTGTCGAGCTGCATGGATATCGTTGTCTGCGAAGTCGACTGGGTGCTTGCATACTGGGAGGCGAGCATGTAGTTGTAGTAGTTGCTCATGCCGTAGTAGTTGTCATAGTATCCGCCGTATCCTCCATAATATCCGCCGTACCCGTATCCGTAAAGGCTGTTGTAATAGTCGTAGTATGCGAGATTGCGGTAATAGTCGGAAAGTGCGCTGCTGTTGTCGGAACCGGAGGACATCACGATTTCGTTGGCCATTGTGAGCAGCCAGATGTCGTAGTCATCGTAGTTCGTGTCGTCGGCGCGTCTGAGTATCTCCTGGACATGGTGGCTGATGTCCGGAGCATAGCATTCTGTGGAGCGGTTGATGTCTCCCTGGTTCTCCGACTCGACGCTCGAGTCCGTAAGCCCGGCGAAAGTCACTGTCTCTTGGGAGTTTTCGTCATCTTCGCTTGGCTCGCTCGTGATTCGGCATGTAGGGCTCAGCCTGTCCGGGTAGAGGTACATCTTCTCGTAGTTGTCCGTCTTGTACGGGAGGATTACCGATGCCTTGTGGATTATCACCCTGTCCGGGTCCACCCCCTGGCTTTCGAACATCGCCGTGAGCGATTCCTTTATTTCCCTGGACGATATCACCGGCTTCATCCCGTCCCCGCCCCGGATGTATATCTTGTCCGGGTCCTCGGGTATGTCGGCAGATGTGGAGACATTCAGGGCATACTGTGGTGTCTGCGGAGGTGTGGTGTACGAGCTTTGCGTATCCTGGTAGACCTGCATGGCCTGCGCACCGAAGAAGAACAGGAAGGAAGTGTCCACATTTTCCCTGTCCCCGTATTTGGCGCGGAATTTCAGCTCAGCATAATTGCCTGATATATAGTATGATTCCGACACTTCGATAGGCAGGTCGAACATGTTTATCCTGCCTCCGGTCCCTACCGGGGCATCCACTGTCATGTATATTCCCGGAAGCTCCTTCACGTAGTTGCTCACCGAGTCGAATGCAGGGTCGGAAGACTTGTCTTTCATCACGTCCAGCATTTTCTGCCCGAAGGTCCTGTTGAAGTCGAAGGAGAGCGAGTCCTGCCCGTAGTACGTCACCACCGGGGCTACCCTTTCCCCCTTTATCTTCTCGAGACTTTCCCCGTCGCTGATGTAGACGGCATCCTCGTCTATTTCCTCGGTCAGTTCATAGACGTTTATGTTCTGGATTATGTTCTCCTGGCTCTCGTCCGGCCATGACAGGGTGTCGCGCACCGCGCTGAAGTGGAACTGTGTGCATACAGGATTTTCACCGAAGTCCATGCCCGTGCTTGTCGGTATGAGAGTGAATGCGCTGCTTCTTGTCGTCAGTCCGAATTCGTCACTGATTGCCCCTATGGTGATTCTCGAGGAGCTGTACCCGGACAGCTTGTCGGACCTCTTCATGGAGA
This sequence comes from uncultured Bacteroidales bacterium, assembly GCA_944326335.1. Lineage (GTDB taxonomy): Bacteria > Bacteroidota > Bacteroidia > Bacteroidales > UBA932 > Cryptobacteroides. Next base: position 28,316 of record CALVDM010000012.1, on the reverse strand, counting down.
TGTCATTCAGATACACAGTCTCCGTGTACACGTCGTACTGATGTCTGAGCGGTATGTATTCCTTGCCGAGCTCCTCATTTATCTCCACACAGGAAATGACGCTGCCGGACAACGCCAGAAGCCCTGCTGCAAGGTGAATTGATTTCAACTGCATCGCTAAAACTGGTCGTAAAAATTGTTGTAAGAGTCGATATATGCTCCGCTGAGCAAATCTTCGGCATTGTACGGAAGTACGGGAAGTCCGGACTCCACGGCAAAGGATGCAATCTCCTTGTCGAGGTTCTCCGACCCGATGATTATCCCGTCCGAATAGCGGATGGCGAGTTTCGCAAGATTTATGCCATCGGGCTTTTCCATCGCCGCCACATCATCCGGCCTTATGTCGTCGAACAGTATCTTGTCCTTGAAATCGTCAGTGAACTTCTCGTCCGATATGTCGTCATACAGGGAAAGGACCACCTTGCTGTCGGCGAATATGGGGTCGTCCGAATATACCTTCTTCAGATACAGGGGCAGGATCTGGGATATCCATCCCTGGCAATGCACTATGTCCGGCGCCCATCTCAGCTTTTTCACTGTCTCGAGCACGCCGCGGGCAAAGAAAATGGCACGCTCCCCGTTGTCTTCGAAGAAATTGCCGTCTGCGTCGTGATATACATGCTTGCGGTGGAAATAGTCTTCATTGTCGATGAAGTAAACCTGCATCCTGGCTGCGGATATAGAGGCTACCTTGATTACGAGCGGCCTGTCGACATCGTTTATGATGATGTTCATCCCGGACAACCTGATCACCTCGTGGAGCTGGTTCTTCCTCTCATTTATGCATCCGTATCTCGGCATGAATGAGCGGATTTCCTTTTTACGCTCCTGGATTCCCTGAGGGAGAAATCGCCCTATTCTGGAAATGTCGCTCTCAGGGAGATACGGGAAAATCTCCGAGTTGACAAAAAGAATTTTTTTGGCAGCATCTCCCATTTTCAATGTATTAAAGACAAAAACTCAACAAATATAATATATTTTTTTGATATTTCACTATCTTTGACCCCGATTGGGGTGAGTGTATCTGAATCGTTATGGAAAAGGAAGAGCGTGGCATAGTCAGCGGAAGATTGCGGAATGCGTATCTGTCGACGATAATCAGCATCAGTCTGGTGCTTCTTCTTGTCGGTATCGCGAGCCTGCTCCTTGTCAACGCCAGGACAGTGTCGGACTATTTCAAGGAGAACCTGAAAATCTCGGTCATCCTGAAGCAGGACGTCAGCGAGAAGAAGGCTCTGGACTATCAGCTCTCCCTCGGAGGGGAACGCTTCATAAAGTCCACGGAATTCATATCGGTAGAGCAGGGCGAAAAGGAGATGGCGGAGATGCTCGGGGAGGATTTCCTCGATGTGTTCGAGTCGAGCCCGATACCGGTCTCCATAGACGTCACCCTGAAGGCGGATTACGTGTCGGCCGACAGTCTGGAGGTCGTACGTTCCGAAATATCCGCTTCTCCGCTCGTGGATGAGGTCGTTTACCAGAAGTCTCTTGTGGAGACCCTGAACGCGAACCTCAGCAGGATATCCATCGTAATCGGTGTTTTCATCCTTCTCCTTCTTTTCGTTTCTTTTGTATTGATAAACAACACTATAAGGCTCAATGTCTATGCCAGGAGGTTTACGATACACACGATGAAGCTCGTCGGTGCGACCCGCTCCTTCATCCGTGCCCCGTTCATGCTGCAGTCGGCATTCCAGGGCATTTTCTCCGCCATGATAGCCATACTCGGCATCATCGGACTCCTCTTCTTTGTACGCAGCGAGGTCTCGCAGCTGTTCGAGATATTCGACATCGGGCTCCTCCTCGCCGTCATGGCAATAGTGTTCGCGGCCGGCCTGGTCATCTGCATGGTGAGCACATGGTTCGTTGTCAACAAGCTGATTTCCCTCGACAGGGACGACCTGTATTATTGATATTTGTTTGGATATGGAAAATATGCCTATAACGCCGAAAGGCCTCAGACTCGTCCTTGCCGGACTGATAGTGATGGTTTCAGGGTATATCCTCCTCTCCGGGGGAGGCGTCAAGGACCCGGAAGTGTTCAATTATGCCATGTTCGATTTCCGCCGGCTCGTCGCCGCGCCGGTCACCATACTGTGCGGGATTGTCGTCATCATCGCCGGAATCATGAACAGGCCTTAACCGTATTTTGGAATGGAGTGGTTTGAAGCAGTCATACTCGGCCTCGTGCAGGGGCTGACGGAGTTCCTGCCGGTGAGCAGCAGCGGACATCTCGTGATAGGGAAGGATATTCTCGGGGTTGAGCATTCCGATGACCTCGTGTTCGAGGTGACGGTGCATGCCGCCACGGTGCTCAGCACCATAGTCGTGTTCAGAAAGCAGATATGGAAGCTGATACGCGGGTTCTTCGGATTCAAGGACAGTGACGAGATGGATTATGTCCTCAAGATATTCGTCTCCATGATTCCGGTGTTCGTCGTCGGTGTCTTCTTCAAGGATTTTGTCGAGGGGCTCTTCGGTTCGGTCAAAGGTGTGGCGACGGCTCTTGTGGCCACGGCCGTGTTGCTGACATTCTCGGACAATTTCAAAGGTTCGGACAAGATTCGGGAGAAAGGTTACCGCAACGGCATATCATGGTGGCAGGCCTTTGTAGTGGGTCTCAGCCAGGCCCTCGCCGTCATCCCCGGCCTGTCCCGCTCGGGGACCACTATCGCCACCGGTCTCATCTGCGGTGTGCGCAGGGATGTCATGGCGCAGTTCTCGTTCCTGATGGTGCTCATCCCTATCCTCGGTGAGACGTTCCTGCAGCTTGTGAGCGGCGAGATGTCAGGCTCGGCCGTGGGCTGGTTCCCTCTGCTGCTCGGTTTCCTTTCGGCTTTCGTATCCGGACTCTTCGCCTGCAAGGTGATGATAGCCCTCGTCAAGAAGGCCAAGCTGAGCTGGTTCGCCCTGTACTGTCTCATAGTTGCCGTGCTCGTGTTCAACTTCTGCTGATGCCGATGACCGGACGTCCCTATACGTATTTCGTGGCTGATGTGCATCTCGGGCTGGATGTGAATGATGCTGCCGGAAGGGAGGCGAGGTTCGTCTCTTTCCTGAAGTCCCTGCCAAAAGACAGGACCGAGGCGCTTTACCTGCTCGGGGACATCTGGGATTTCTGGTATGAATACAGGGATGTAGTGCCGAAAGGCTATGTGAGGGTGTTTGCGGCCCTGCTCGACCTTATGGACGCCGGAGTGAAGGTGTATTTCTTCCAGGGCAACCACGACGTCTGGACATACAGGTATTTCGAGGAACTCGGGCTCGTGAAGCTGGTCCAGCCTGCCTATGTGGAAATCGCCGGCACCAGGTTCTGTCTCGGGCACGGGGACGGGCTCGGTCCCGTGCCTGCCGGCTACCGGATACTCAGGGCCGTCTTCCATTGCAGGCTGCTGCAGTCCCTTTTCAGCATGCTTCATCCGTGGATAGCTTTCCGCATAGGGAAGGGGTGGTCCAGGAGAAACCGCCTTGCGAGGCATAGCGCGTATTTCTTCAGAGGGAAGGACGAGCCGTTGTACAAGTTCGCCGCCGAGTACGAGAAGTCTCACCCTGTGGACTATTTCATTTTCGGGCACTATCACGCTGACGTGAAGATGCGGACACCGGAAGGTGCGGACCTGTATGTGCTCAAGGACTGGATTGACAGCTCTCCCTACCTGTATTTCGACGGGATTTCTATCTCGGGAGGGTCTTTCCAGAACAGCGAGAAGTAGAGCCCCTCGAATTCACCGGAATCCCACAGCTCCACGAGCTCCTCTATCGGACGGTCTTCCCCTTCAGGGTCGTAAGGTTTCTTGAGGTCTGTCCCGAATATCTTTGCGACACCCTGCCAGAATCCGGCTGCCATGCCGTTCTTGTAGTCCTTTATTATCATATAGGACGATTTGCCCACCTCCCGGTCTATCAGTTTCATCAGCAGTGCACCCTGTGATACCGTCAGGCCGCGCATCGGCTTCTCGAAGTCGTCGAAAAGCTCTTCCTGCTTCCGGTTTATGAACCTGTCTCTCCGGCTTCTTTTCAGATTGTCGGCTGCTATGGTGCTGTCCACCTCCTGGACAAGGTGCCTTGCGGCAAGTGCGTACGGGTATGTCTTGCTGAAATTGTGCACGAGCCTGTAGTACCTTCTCCACTCGCGGCCTTTCTGTCTCGGCAGCCTCGAATAGACCCTTGCAGGCGGCAGTTCGTCAACGAATACGGTGTCCCTGCCTTCGAGCTTGTACTGCATGAAGAAGCTCTCGGGGGTCTGGTCTTGCTGCCTGCCGTCCGCCGCTGCCGGTGCCATGACGGCTGCGGCGAAAATCAATACCGGTATGAGGACTTTGCGTGTCATCGTTTCTGAAGTCTGCAAATTTATGAATTTTTCCGTCAATGTTTCCTGTCCCGGAAAATGATTTACCGTCGTTCCGTCATGGTCGAAAAGGAAGGGAAAAATTTTTTACCGGTATCTGTAAAGCGGTGATTCTGCAATTTTTAGCTGTTAAATTTTTCGGTCGAAAATATCTGTATTTTATTTTAAAATTATTTGCATTTCAGAAAAAATTGCTATCTTTGCAGTCCCTTAATTGAGGATAAGTATGCCCAACCAGCTGATACTCAATTAGTTAAGGAAAGAGAGATAAATTTTAAAAGTAATAGGAAATGTTACAACCGAAGAAAACAAAATTCAGGAGGCAGCAGAAAGGCCGCATGAAGGGCCTTGCCCAGAGGGGCAACCAGCTTGTGTTCGGTTCTTTCGGCATCAAGACCCTGGAGAACTGCTGGCTTACCGGTCGTCAGATTGAGGCTGCGCGTCAGGCAGTTGTCCGTTACATGAAGCGTGAGGGTAAAATCTGGATCAGGATATTCCCTGACAAGCCTTACACGAGAAAGCCTGCTGAAGTCCGAATGGGTAAAGGTAAGGGTAATCCTGAGGGATTTGTATGTCCTGTCACTCCGGGCCGTATCCTCATAGAAGCCGAAGGTGTTCCGATGGCTGTCGCAAAGGAGGCTCTCCGTCTCGGCTCGCAGAAACTGCCTGTCACGACGAAGTTCGTTGTCCGCAGGGATTATGTTGAATAATTATCAAAGGAGAAAAAATGAAAGCATCTGAAGTACGTGAAATGTCGGTCAGTGATTTGCGTGAGCGTATCGAGGCCGAAAAAGCTGCTCTTGACACTTTGAAGATAAATCACACGATTTCTCCGATTGAGGATACGTCTAAGATCAGAAAGGCCAGAAAGGACATCGCAAGGATGATGACTATCCTGGCTGAAAAGGAAAAACAGAACTAAAATTTCAGTCCGATGGAAAGAAATCTTCGCAAGGAAAGAATAGGAATCGTGGTCAGCAACAAGATGGACAAGTCCATCGTGGTTGCAGTAGCAAGCAGAGAAAAGCATCCTATTTACGGCAAGTTCGTAAAGAAGACCACCAAGTTCGTAGCTCATGACGAGAAGAATGAGTGCGCGGAAGGCGACAGAGTGCGCATCATGGAGACTCGTCCTCTCAGCAAGACGAAGAACTGGAGATTAGTAGAAATAGTAGAAAAAGCTAAATAACAATGATACAGCAGGAAACACGTTTACAGGTGGCAGACAACAGCGGTGCGAAGGAAGTCCTTTGCATACGTGTTCTGGGTGGTACCCGCCGCCGTTATGCCAAGGTCGGCGACAGGATTGTCGTGGCCGTCAAGAGCGCAATCCCTGGAGGGGATGCAAAGAAAGGTTCAGTATCCAAGGCTGTAGTAGTCCGCACGAAGAAGGAGATACGCAGACCGGATGGTTCGTATATCCGTTTTGATGACAACGCATGCGTGCTCCTCAACAATCAGGGAGAAGTCCGCGGCACACGTATTTTCGGCCCTGTCGCAAGGGAACTTCGTGAGAATTACATGAAAATCGTTTCATTGGCACCGGAGGTCCTCTAATCGCAATCGTTATGAAGAAATTTTATATCAAAAAAGGCGACACAGTCTATGTAAATGCCGGAAACGACAAGGGAAAGACCGGCAAGGTGCTTGAGGTAATCCGTTCCAAGGACCGTGTCATCGTTGAAGGTGTGAACATCGTGAGCAAGCACACCAAACCTAATCCAAAGAATCCTCAGGGAGGTATTGTTAAACAAGAGTCTGGAATCCACATCTCCAATCTCCAGCTTGTGGACCCTGCGAAGGGCGGCCCTACAAGAATCGGATACAAGATGGTGGATGGCAAGAAAGTCCGTTACTCTAAAAAATCTGGAGAGGAGATTAAATAATGGCAAAGAGCAAGAAGACAACAGAAGTCGTGAAGAATGCTGCTGCAGAAGCAGGATATGTCCCGACTCTCAAAACACAGTATAAGGAGAAGATTGTTCCGGCCCTCATGAAGGAATTCTCCTACAAGACGGTCATGCAGGTCCCTAAGCTTGTCAAGATAACCATCAATCAGGGTATCGGAGACGCTACCGGCGACAAGAAACTCGTTGAAGTGGCTCAGCAGGAACTTACGCTGATTGCAGGACAGAAGGCGGTGGCAACATTGTCAAGAAAGGATATATCGAACTTCAAACTCCGTAAGGGAAACCCTATCGGGGTCAAGGTCACACTCCGTTCGACCAGGATGTACGAGTTCCTCGAGAGGCTCATCCGTATTTCTCTTCCTCGAATCAGGGATTTCAACGGAATTTCAGAGAAGCTGGACGGGAAGGGCAACTATACCCTCGGAATCAAGGAGCAGATTATCTTCCCTGAAATCGACATCGACAAGATAACCAAGATTTTCGGGCTTGAAATCACTTTCGTAACGACAGCCAACACAGATGAAGAGGCCTATGCCCTTCTCCGTGAGTTCGGACTGCCTTTCAAGAAACATAATAACTAAAGGAGAACAGATATGGCAAAGGAATCCATGAAAGCACGCGAAGTAAAGCGCGCGAAATTAGTTGCCAAATACGCTGAGAAGAGGAAAGCTCTGAAGGAGGCCGGTGACTGGGCAGCTCTTGACAAGCTCCCAAAGAACTCAAGCCCTTGCAGGCTCCACAACCGTTGTTCTCTCACCGGAAGACCGAAAGGATATATGCGTATGTTTGGCATCAGCCGTATCCAGTTCCGTGAGATGGCAAGCAACGGACTCATTCCGGGCGTAAAGAAAGCAAGCTGGTAAAAGACAACAGTAACAATATATTAACAATGGATATCGGGTGCGGGAGACCGTGCCGGTTCTTAAATCAAAAAAGAAATGACTGATCCAATAGCAGATTATCTTACAAGAATCCGCAATGCCTATATGGCCGGAAAGAAGGTTGTGGAGATTCCGTCTTCGAAGATGAAGGTGGCCATGACTGAAATCCTTTGCGACAAGGGCTACATCCTCAGCTACAAGATTGTTGAAGGGAAGCCGGCGGACACTATTAAAATCGCCCTCAAGTACCACCCTCAGACAAAGGTGGCAGCCGTGAAGAAGATTGAGCGCGTGTCAAAGCCGGGTCTCAGGAAGTACACAAGCGTGGAAGACATGCCGAGGGTGCTCAACGGTCTTGGAATCGCAATCATCTCCACTTCCAAGGGAGTCATCACAGACAAGGAGGCCAGGGAGCTGAATGTCGGTGGCGAGGTTCTGTGTTATGTATATTAATTTAAAACAGTTGAATAATGTCAAGAATTGGTAAATTGCCTGTACACCTTCCTGCCAAGGTTACCGTTGAGGTACTCCCTGGCAACGTTGTCAAGGTTAAAGGACCTCTCGGCGAACTCAGTCAGAAAGTGGACTCTGACATCACCGTTACCGTAGAGGGAAATGAAGTTAAGTTGACTCGTCCTACCGATCTTCCGAGACACCGCTCGCTGCACGGTCTCTACCGTGCTCTCGTGCACAACATGGTTGTCGGGGTATCCGAGGGATACACTATCAGACAGGAGCTCATCGGTGTCGGTTATCGCGTGGAAGTCAAAGGCCAGATCCTTGAATTCTCACTCGGATATTCGCACGATATCCACTTCATGCTTCCGGCAGAAGTGAAGGCTGAAGCTGAGCCTGTGAAGAAGGGTGCCAACCCTATCCTGGTGCTCAAGAGCATCGACAAGCAGCTCATCGGACAGGTCGCTGCCAAGATACGTTCTCTGCGCAAGCCTGAACCTTACAAGGGCAAGGGTATCAGATTCGTCGGCGAGCAGATACGTCGCAAGGCAGGTAAGTCGGCAAGTGCTAAATAATAGGAGATTGAGTTATGGCATTGAATAAGATAGAAAGAAGGAAAAGGATTCACTACCGTATCCGCAAAGTTGTCAATGGTACTGCTGAAAGGCCGAGGATGGTTGTATTCAGAAGCAACAAGCAGATTTATGTCCAGGTCATCGACGACACTAAGGGTGAGACTCTCGTATCCGCAGCTTCCAATGACAAGGCTCTCGCTGTAGAGTGCAAAGGGAAGACCGGTGTCGAGGCTGCCGCTCTGGTCGGGAAGGCCATTGCAGAGCGTGCCTTGGCAAAAGGTATCACTACCATAGCTTTTGACCGTGGAGGGTATCTTTATCATGGAAGAGTTAAAAGTTTGGCTGAAGCTGCCCGTGAAGGTGGCCTAATATTCTAAGACTATGGCAAATACAAATGTTAAAAGAGTAAAGACAACTGACCTTGAACTCAAGGACAGGTTGGTAGCAGTCAAGAGGGTGACTAAGGTTACCAAGGGTGGCCGTCACTTCAGTTTTGCCGCTATCGTTGTGGTAGGTGACGAGAATGGAGTTGTTGGCTATGGTCTTGGAAAGGCTAACGAGGTCACGACAGCCATATCGAAGGGCGTCGAGGATGCCAAGAAGAATCTCGTGAAGGTTCCGGTCCTCAACAAGACCATTCCTCACGAGCAGGAGGCCAAGTTCGGCGGCGCAAAGGTGTTCATGAAACCTGCAGCTCCAGGTACCGGTGTGAAGGCCGGAGGTGCAATGCGTGCCGTGTTCGAGTCGGTGGGTATCCAGAATGTCCTGGCTAAGTCAAAGGGTTCTTCCAATCCTCACAACCTTGTGAAGGCTACTATCGCTGCTCTGGTTGAAATGAGGGATGCCTATACGATTGCCGGACTTCGCGGGATTCCTATGAGCAGAGTATTTAAAGGTTAAGGAGGTACGAAATGGCAAAGATCAAGATAACTCAAGTCAGGAGCAAGAACGGAGCTACAAAGAGGCAGAAGGCGAATCTCCAGTGCCTCGGCATCCACAGGTTGAATCAGACTGTCGAGGTTGAGCTCACCCCTGTGACCAAAGGTATGGTTCAGAAGGTTCTCCACCTTGTCAAAGTAGAGGAAATTTAAAAAGGGAGGATCCATAATGAAATTGCATGAATTGAAACCTGCAAAAGGTTCTGTAAAGAATAAGAAGAGAATCGGTCGTGGTGAAGGTTCCGGTCACGGCGGCACTTCGACCCGTGGTCACAAGGGTGCTCAGGCCCGCTCCGGATATTCCCGCAAGCTGGGATTCGAAGGAGGCCAGATGCCTATCCAGAGACGTCTTCCTAAGTTCGGCTTCAAGAACATCAACAGGATTGAATATGTGCCTGTGAATGTTGCAGCCCTTCAGGCTCTTTCGGAGAAGCTTGGTGTAGCTGCCATCGATGTGGAGCTTCTGAAGAAGAACGGAATCGTTCCTAAGACTGCTTTGGTCAAGGTTCTCGGAAACGGAGACCTGACTGCCAAGCTCGAAGTGAAGGCTGACGCATTTTCAAAGTCTGCAGTCGCAAAGATTGAGGCACAGGGTGGAACTGCAACTACAATCGAATAATAATGAAGAAGTTTATACAGACTATCAAGAACATCTTCAAGATTGAAGAGCTGCGCAAGAGAATCGTTTATACGATTCTTTTGCTGCTGGTTTATCGTCTCGGGTCATTCATCGTGCTCCCGGGCATAGATTCGGCGCAGCTGGCTAACCTCCAGGACAATACCCAGGAGGGTCTTGTAGGACTTTTGAACATGTTCTCCGGAGGAGCATTCGGCAACGCGTCCATTTTCGCGCTGGGAGTGATGCCTTACATCTCGGCATCCATCGTCATCCAGCTCCTCGGGGTTTTCGTGCCTTACTTCAGGAAGCTCCAGATGGAAGGTGAAAGCGGCAGGAGGAAGATGAACCAGCTGACAAGATATCTGACCATCGTCATCCTCGCCATCCAGGGACCTGCCTACATGGCGGCTCTGCACAACCAGATTCCTGAGAGCGCATTCCTGGCTGTACACAATCTGGGCTGGAGCAACTTCATGTTCAACTTCGTCTCGACAATCATCCTCATCGGCGGTACGATGTTCGTGATGTGGCTCGGCGAAAGGATTACCGACAGGGGTATCGGAAACGGTATCTCGCTCATAATCATGGTCGGCATCATCGCACGTCTGCCATACGCCCTCACAGCTGAAATCGGTGAGAAAGTCAACAACACTGCCGGTGGCGTGCTTCTGCTGATTGTAGAGCTTGTCATCCTGTTCTTCGTGTTCGTGGCTGCCATCGCTCTCGTGCAGGGTGTGAGGAAAGTTCCGGTACAGTATGCGAAGAGGATTGTCGGGAACAAGCAGTATGGCGGTGTGCGTCAGTACATCCCTATGAAAATCAATGCGGCCGGCGTCATGCCTATCATCTTTGCACAGGCACTGATGCTCTTCCCTCTGATTTTCTCCCAGTTCGATGCTACAAGAGGACTTGCAGCGACTTTGAGCAATTATACCGGATTCTGGTATAACCTCATATTCGGGCTCCTTGTTGTGATTTTCACATATTTCTACACGGCTGTCACGGTGAACCCTACCATGATGGCGGAGGATATGAAGAAAAACGGAGGGTTCATCCCTGGCGTGAAGCCTGGAAAGAAGACGGTCGAGTACCTCGACACCATCATGTCGCGTGTCACTCTGCCGGGTTCCATCTTCCTTGCCCTCATTGCCATCCTGCCGGCTTTTGCAATGTTGCTCGGCGTGAACAACCAGTTCGCAAGCTTCTACGGCGGTACTTCGCTGCTGATTCTTGTAGGTGTTGTTCTGGATACTCTTCAGCAGATAGAAAGTCATCTGTTGATGCGTCACTACGACGGGCTCATGAAGACAGGCCGCCTGAAGGGACGCTCTGGTATGTAATTCAATAAATCAACGATATGGTAAAGCCGAAGACAGAAGAAGAAATAGCGCTGATGCGCGAGAATGCCATTCTCGTGTCAAAGACATTGGCTGTGGTCGGTAAAGCTGTCGCCCCAGGTGTGACAACTCTCGAGTTGAATAGGCTGGCAGAGACCTATATCCGTGACAACGGAGCTATCCCAAGCTTCCTCGGTTATGAAGGCTTTCCCGCTGCTCTCTGTATTTCAGTGAATGATGTCGTGGTACACGGCTTCCCTTCCGACTATGTCTTGAAGGAAGGTGACATAGTTTCTGTGGACTGCGGCACGTTGTACAAGGGCTACAACGGTGACTCTGCGTACACTTTCCCGGTAGGCGAGGTGGATGAGGAGACCAGGAAACTCCTGGATGTGACCAAGGAGTCCCTGTACAAGGGTATAGAGAAGGCGGTATCAGGAAACAGGGTCGGAGACATAGGACACGCGGTGCAGTCGTATGCGGAATCCTTCGGATTCTCGGTCGTACGCGAGCTGGAAGGTCACGGAATCGGCAGGAATATGCACGAGAATCCGGGCGTGCCGAACTACGGACGTCCGGGACGGGGCCCGAAGCTTGTGGATGGCATGACGATATGCATAGAACCGATGATAAATGCCGGTACCAGAGGTGTGTACTTAGCTAAAAATGGTTGGGAAGTGCACACTGCGGACAGGAAGAAGTCGGCGCATTTCGAGCTTACGGTTGTTGTCAGAAAAGACGTCCCTGAAGTCCTGTCAACTTTTGATTACATTGAAAAGTCTGGTGTTGAATTTTAAAAGTGATATTGAATGCCGAAACAGTCAGCAATAGAACAGGAAGGTGTCATTGTAGAGACGCTTCCGAATGCAATGTTTAAGGTAGAGCTGGAGAACGGACACGTAATCCTCGCTCATATCTCTGGAAAAATGAGAATGCATTACATCAAGATTCTGCCGGGAGACAGGGTCAAGGTGGAAATGTCACCATACGATTTGTCAAAAGGTAGAATTTCTTTCAGGTACAAATAAATTGCAGCGTTCATTGGCAACGCATTTAAAAATTTACGGTAATGAGAGTAAAAGCATCCATCAAGAAGCGCAGCGAGGACTGCAAGATTGTGAAGCGTAAAGGTCGTCTTTATGTGATTTGCAAGAAAAATCCTAAGTTCAAGATGCGTCAGGGATAATTCAGATTGTCTAATAAATAAAAATTAAAATAATTATGGCAAGAATAGCCGGAGTTGATTTACCTAATAACAAGAGAGGAGAGATAGGCTTGACCTATATCTTCGGGATTGGTCGCAGCTCAGCAAGAAAGATTCTGTCAGGCCTCGGAATCGACTTCGATACGAAAGTCGGCGAATGGAATGACGAGCAGATTGCAGGAATCCGTAACGTGATTGCGACCGAGTACAAAATCGAAGGAGAGCTTCGTTCTGCTATCCAGATGAACATCAAACGACTGATGGACATCGGTTGCTACAGGGGCATCCGTCACCGTATCGGCCTTCCTGTGCGCGGCCAGAGCACAAAGAACAACGCCCGCACAAGAAAGGGAAAGAAGAAAACAGTTGCAAACAAGAAGAAGGCAACCAAATAACGGGAGATGAATTATGGCAAAGAAAACGACATCAACAAGCAAGAAGAGAGTTGTCAAGGTTGAGGCATACGGCGAGGCTCATATTTCATCAACCTTCAATAACGTCATCGTTACCCTTACTAACAGCATAGGTCAGGTTATCAGCTGGTCTTCCGCAGGAAAAAGCGGCTTCAGGGGTTCAAAGAAGAACACTCCGTATGCTGCCCAGGTTGCAGCAGCCGATGCAGCCAAGACTGCTTACGACCTTGGCCTCCGCAAAGTGAAGGCATACGTAAAAGGTCCGGGCGCCGGACGTGAGTCCGCCATCAGGACAATCCACGGTGCAGGCATTGAAATCACCGAAATCATTGATGTGACTCCTATGCCGCACAACGGGTGCAGACCGAAAGGCCGTCGTAAAGTTTAATTTCATCAAGTATAAAGGAAAATTACTATGGCAAGATATATCGGACCAACTACCAAGATAGCGCGCAAGTTCGGCGAACCAATTTTCGGTACTGACAAATATTTCGAGAAGAGGAATTTCCCTCCGGGACAGCACGGTCTTGCAAGAAAGCGCAAGAAGACTTCCGAGTACGGTATCCAGCTGAAGGAGAAGCAGAAGGTCAAATATACTTACGGCCTGCTCGAGAGGCAGTTCCGCAACACTTACGAGAAGGCTTCCCGCATGAAAGGCCAGAAAGGCGAGAACCTCCTGTTCCTTCTTGAGTCACGTCTCGACAACATCGTCTATCGTATGGGTATCGCTCCTACGAGGGCGGCTGCAAGGCAGCTCGTTTCACACTGCCACATCACCAAGAACGGTGCAGTGTGCAGCATACCTTCTTCACAGGTGAAACCTGGCGACATCGTGGCCGTAAGAGAGAGGTCGAAGAGCCTCGAGGTCATCCAGAACAGTGTGGCTTCAGCCCCTAAGTATTCCTGGATAGAATTCGACACCAAGGCTCTGACCGGAAAGTATCTCAATGTGCCGGTGCGCGAGGAGATTCCTGAGAACATCAACGAGCAGCTCATAGTCGAGTTGTACTCCAAGTAATAATTAACACCAAAAGGATTTTTTAATATGGCAATCTTAGCATTTCAGAAACCGGACAAGGTGATAATGCTCGAAGGGACAGATACCGTAGGCCGTTTCGAGTTCAGGCCGCTCGAGCCTGGATATGGACAGACCATAGGCAATGCTCTTCGCCGCATATTGTTGTCTTCTCTGGAAGGTTTTGCTATCAATTCGGTCAAGATTACCGGCGTGGACCAGGAGTTCGCGACAATTCCGGGCGTGATTGAAGGGATGCAGGATATTATTCTGAATCTCAAGCAGGTGAGGTTCAAGAGAATGGTAGAGACTGTAGATTCCGAGGTAGCAAACATAGTGATCAGCGGTAAGCAGGAGTTTACTGCAGAGGATATATCAAAGGGATTGTCTTCTTTCAAGGTGTTGAATCCTGAGCTGCACATCTGTTCGCTCGAACCGTCCGTGAAACTGGAGATTTCCCTGAACATCTCAAAGGGACGCGGGTTCGTTCCGGCTGACGAGAATGTGGATTCCGATACTCCTATCGGCACCATACCGGTGGATGCAATCTACACTCCGATAAAGAACGTCAACTGGATTGTGGACAACTGGCGTGTCGAGCAGAAGACCGACTATGAGAAGCTGACTCTCGAAATCATAACTGACGGCTCAATAACTCCTAAGCTTGCTCTTCAGGAGGCTGCCAATATCCTTATCTATCACTTCAAGCTGTTCACCGACGAGAAGAAACTTTCTCTCGAAAGCACAGTCGAGTCTGATTCCAAGGAGCTGGACGAAGAGTCTCTCAGAATGAGACATCTGCTCCTCACGAAACTCTCGGACATGGGTCTTTCCGTGAGGGCGTACAATTGTCTGAAGGCAGCGGATATCGATACATTCGCGGACCTCGTCTCATATTCGAGGTCGGAGCTGATGAAGTTCAGAAACTTCGGCAGGAAGTCACTCAACGAGATAGACCTCCTTGTCGAGAAGATGAAACTGTCGTTCGGTATGGATGTATCCAAGTATAATATTGAACCAAAGAAAAAGACTGTATAAAAAATGAGGCACAATAAATCAATCAATCATCTTAACCGCAAGAGCGGTCACCGCAAGGCTCTTCTTGCCAACATGGCGGTTTCTCTTATCGAACATAAGAGGATAACTACTACAGTTGCCAAGGCAAAGGCTCTCAAGATGTATGTTGAACCTCTTGTAACAAAGTCAAAAGAGGATACCACACATTCTCGCCGTACCGTATTCAGCTATCTCAAGAACAAGTATGCCGTTTCGGAGCTTTTCCGTACGATAGCTCCGAAGATAGCTTCCCGTCCGGGAGGATATACCAGGATTCTGAAGGTGGGATTCCGTCAGGGCGACGGTGCAGAGATGGCTCTCATCGAGTTCGTGGACTTTAACGAGGCAGCACTTGCATCTACGCCTAAGAAGGATGCGAAGAAACCTTCCACCCGCCGCAGCCGTTCGAAGAAATCCGCTTCGGCTGAAACCAAGGCGGAGGAGACCCCTGCTGTTGAGACTGCAGCACCGGAGACTGCATCAGAGGCTCCGGCACAGGATGCTCCTGCTGCAGAGGAGACCAAGGCTCCAGAGGCTTCCGAAGGAAACAAGGCGGAATAATCCGGCAACGGATAACATATTGCGCATAGGGCGGGCTGTTTTCGGCTCGCCCTATGTTTTTTTTTGATTTTCTAGGTGCAGCCATTGCCTTTCTTATTTCTGGTATATCAGGTCTCTGGTTTCGGAATTATTCCTATATTTGAAAACACAATACGGCACAGTAAAGATTCAAAGGAATCTTAGACCACATAAATGCAAACACGACAAACTGATTCAGAACTTGTATCTCGTCTCTCAACGGGAGATGAAGAGGCTTTTTGCGAGCTGTATGTGCGATACTGGAGGAAAGTCCGTAATTTTATATTACGGTTTGTCAAATCCTGCGACCTTGCGGAAAATTATGCTCAGGATATATTTCTCGGGATATGGGAAAACCGGGAATTTCTCGACCCTGCCAAGGCGTTTTCAGCCTATCTGTTCCGAGTGGCAAGAAACAAGTCAATAAACTATCTCAAGCATCTGGCCAGATCGGAAGCTTTGCGCAGGAAAGTGCTGTCAAACTCTTCTCCAGACTATCGTTCGGGAGTAGGAGAGATGCTTCTTGAGAAAGATTATTTTGCCATATTGCAGAACGCAATCCGGAGATTGCCTCCGAGACAAAGACAGGTCTTTCATCTTAGTAGAGACAATAGTATGACTCATAAGGAGATAGCTGAAATGCTCGGTTTGTCTGTCTATACAGTGCAAGAGTACATGTCCGATTCTTTGAAGTCGATAAAGAGATATGTCTCTAAACATTCAGGCATAATTTTCCCGGTTTCTGTAATTATTTTAAATATTCTCGGATATGACATCTAAGGAACAGACCAGGAATCTTATAATAAAATATCTTGACAACTCTTTCACTGAAGAGGAGTTGAAAGTTTTTCTGCATATGATTCGAGAAGGTGATGCAGATATGGATGCATTGGATGATGAGGCGATGCGGCTTTGGGAAAGCCTGCCTTCGGATGACTCGTCATCCGAAGCCGCAACCGCCTGCAGGGCTGCTGCGCATCGCCTCCTGAAAAAATCCGGGAGATACAGCCCATGTGCAGGACGAAACTTATTCTTGAAAATTGCGGCTGTTGCCGCATCTGTGGTTCTACTTGCTGTAGGAAGCTATTATCTTGTCTCTGATATCATTGAGGACAGATATTCTGCGAAAGCCTCCATTTTCTGTACCGAGACGGCAGCACCTGGACAGATAAGAAGAATTTCACTTCCGGACGGGACTGCAGTCACACTGAATGTTGCCAGTACATTGAGGTATAATGGGACATTCGGCAAGAAAATCCGGGAGGTGTGGCTTTCCGGAGAAGCTTATTTCGACGTTGCCGAGGACATGGCATGCCCGTTCTGCATATATTCTGACAACCTTGAGATACATGTGACAGGAACATCATTCAACGTGAAATCCTATCCTGAAGACTGCCAGACATCAGTTACTGTTGTTTCCGGTAATGTCGGCGTGTCTTATGCGGATGGAGAGGTGACGATGAAATTGTATGCCGATGACAGGATAGTCATTGACAAATCGGACAATTCAGTAGTCCGCAGCAATACAGAAACCTGCAATGAACTCTCCTGGATGGATAAGGCTCTCGTATTTGACAACCTGCCTCTTTCTGAAGCGGTTAAAATGCTGAAGCGATATTATGGCTGCGACATCAGCCTCGATAACGTTTCATCGGATGCGAGACTCTCCGGGACACATGACAATCAGTCAATAGAATCTGTCCTTAAATCCATCTGTTTTTCGACCGGTCTCAGTTTTCGTAAGGATACTGACGGATACGTGCTTTACTGACAATTGCCCATCGCTTTCTATGCCGGGCAAATATACGCTCTGACGCTTTAATGGCCGTGCTTCAAAATTCCAATTTTGTCGCGGCCAATTTTTTTACATTCTGACCCCCAGAAATGCCGTCTTGAGTTGTATTATATACAAATCATTATTTAACCACATAATTTTAACGATATGTACCGCAGATTTTCCAGGTGGATTCTCTACATGCTGTCTTTTCTCATTATGGCAGGCCCTATGTCCGGGGCGGAACGTCCTGACAATGCCAGAACTAAGGAACAAGGCCTGTCAGTTGATATGAAAGACATGCCGTTCGGAGATGCTATGAATCATCTTCACCAGCTGTCGGGATGCAGTTTCCTCTATGATTCAGATGTGGCTGACAAGGCCGGTTCCGTTACTCTTAAGATGAATGACGCCGCACTTCTGGATATTCTGGACAGGATTGCGGAGATGAAAGGCCTGACATACACGCGGGTTGACAACACTTTTACTTTTGCGGCAAGGGCAAGCCGCAGCCATGACAGTGAAGTCGCGGCTGACGGAATCATAGAATTTACAGGACGTGTCCAGGACGAGAACGGACAGCCCCTTGCAGGAGCTACCGTGATAGATTCTTCAGGTTCTGGCTGGACGACCACCGACAAGGATGGCATGTTCTCGATGCCGGTCCGACCGGATGAGAGTATCATTGTCAATTATCTGGGTTTCCAGGAGCAGGTCATACCGGTGAACGGACGCAGGCGTGTCGATATTGTACTTTATTCGGATACACAGTTCCTGACGGAATCCGTCGTTGTCGGATATGGTGTACAGAAACGTGCGACAATGAGCAGTGCTGTTGCGACTGTAAAAGGCCGGACTGTACAGAAACTTCCGGTCGCGAATGTCTCCAATATGCTTGGAGGTACTGTGTCAGGCGTGATAACAAGACAGACAAGCGGTGCGCCGGGGGCTGACCAGGCGGCTGTCTATATAAGGGGGACTGAACCAGGGCTCATACTTGTGGACGGAGTCGAGACCGCTACATGGCAGAGAGTGAGTGCAGAAGAAATTGAAAGTATTACTGTATTGAAGGATGCTTCGGCTGTGGCTCCTTATGGATTGAGGGGAGCGAATGGTGTCATTCTGATTACTACGAAACGAGGTTCTTCGGGGAAATTGTCTTTAAGCTATAATGGCGAATACGGATGGCAGAAACCTACAAACATGCCACAGTTCATGAGTTCGTATGATGGGCTCGTTTTGCTGGACAAAGCCAGACAGATGGACGGTCTGCCGGAATCCACATGGACAGACCCGGAAATACTCGAGAAGTACAGGACAGGGTCTGAACCGGACCTGTATCCTAATACGGACTGGATAAAAAACTATATGAAGGTTTCTCATACGACCAGGCACAGCCTCTCTCTGTCAGGTGGTAACGAACGCATTCAGGCATTCGTTTCTCTCGGCTATTACAACCAGGGGAGCATGATGTCAGACAAGATTGGTTTTTCCAGATATAATGTGCGTTCCAATGTGGACATAAAAGCCACCAATACAACCAAGGTGGGGCTCGACCTGTCATTGATTCAGGATGAACGGAAGTGGCATGGCATAGACCCGCAGAATATAATGACTCAACTATATCTGCAGCCCGCCACACAGCCGGATGTCTTCTCCAACGGGTATCCGGCATTCCAGGCGGATGGAAACAGCATCCATCAGCAAGTTTACGGTGGCGGTGACAATTCAGACCAGAACGACATCCAGAATGCCACACTGACCGTGAATCAAGATTTGCCTTTCGTCAAAGGCTTGAGTGCAAAACTGTTCTTTAGTTATCAACGCCAAACTAAAGACATGAAGAACTGGAGGGTTCCGGTTCTGGCCTATACATATGACAATACGACACGCACCTACAACGAGGAACGTCAGAAGATAAGTACAAAATTGAACCAGGAATATAAAAGATGGACAAACTATACATTACAGTTTCATCTGAATTATAAGCGTACCTTCGGAAAACATGACCTTGAACTCCTTTATGTCTATGAGCGCAGATGGGGCCAGACGAGGGAAATGACAGCTGAACGCGACCATTTCGATATTGAGATTCCGGAATTTGACATGGGTAGCATGGATCGCAACGACTACGACAACGGAGGAAGTTCATACCGGACTGCTTCGGACGGGAATGTGTTCAGGATAAATTACAGTTATGGTGGAAAATATCTTGTCGAGGTTGCAGGGCGGTATGACCGTCATTGGAAATATGCTCCCGGTCATCGGTCGGCATTTTTCCCGTCAGCATCTATCGGATGGAGAATTTCAGAGGAATCCTTCATGAAGGATGTCGACATCGTTGACCAGTTGAAGTTGCGGGTATCTTATGGCCGCTCCGGCAACCCTGTCGGGAATGATTTTGAGTTTCTTGCACAATATTACATGGGCGGCGGATATGTTTGGGGCGGTAAAGACGTGACTCCGACCCAATATCCAGGACTCTATACTGAAATTGAACCAAATATCAATCTTACATGGGAGACTGTCTGGAAGACGAATGTTGGTGTTGATCTTTCCATGTGGAACGGGCTGCTTGGACTCGAAGCTGACTGGTATTTCGACAGAAGGTCTGATAAGATAATAAAACAGACACAGACAGTCCCGGCTGAATACGGGATAGGTCTTGCTCAAGCCAATGCCGGAAGGGAAAACCGGTGGGGTATAGACTTGACTTTGAGCAATAGGACAATCATAGCAAATGACTTTGTCTTGACAAACTCTTTTGTGTTCGGATTTACGAGGAACCGACAGCTGGAGATAGGTGAGGCTGACGGTACTCTGCATAACCCGCGCAGAAGGCAGACCGGCCTGCCGAGCAGTCAGATATGGGGATACAGGAGTGCAGGACTTTTCCGTGATCAGGAAGATATTGACTCTTGGGCAGACCAGACTTCTTTAGGCTCCACACCGCTTCCTGGAGATATAAAGTACATTGACATCAATGGTGACGGTAAGGTGGACGAAGAAGATCAGGTGCGGATAGGGCGCAGCACTGTCCCTGAGATAATGTGGGGATATACACTGAATGCCGAGTTCAAGAATTTCGATTTGAGCATGCTTATACAGGGAACAGGTCTGTCAGATTTCTATACCGGGTCGGCGGATAGAGGTGTGCGCTATCCTTTCACCAATAATAAACCGCGTGCAGATCACATCAATTCCTGGACAGTAGACAATCCGAATCCGGATGCAAAATATCCGAGACTGTCTTCATCACGCAGAGAGCAGAATTATGTCTGCTCTGATTTCTGGGTAGTCAATTCTTCATACGTGAAATTGAAATCTCTTGAACTCGGTTACAGTTTCGGTCCGAGGATCACTGACAAGTTGCGCATGCAGAATCTCAGGATATACCTGAATTTCTATAACCTGTGGACCATATTCTCTGAAATGGACAAAGATTTTGATGTAGAGAATCTTACATACAGTGCATATCCTCAGCAGTTCATCACATCATTGGGTATCAATATAACTTTTTAAACACGACGATATGAAGAAATTGTTGTTTAATATCATTATGAGCGGAGTTTTGGTCTGCTCGTGCGATGATTTTCTGGATATAACTCCCCAAAATTCCATTACAGATCCGTTCAGCAGCGCATCTTCCATAGCCTTGTATGTCAATGATGTCTATAACTCGCTTGACGGTCCTCTGTATCAGTGGGATGCCATAGGAGACATCTATAACAGATCCATGTTTGACAATGCATTCACGGACGATTTGTTCAGCAATGACAATAGATGGAATCTGTTCAGCTTCACAGCATCAGGGGCTCCGTTCGACAGATGGACTGACTGTTATGAGGCTATAAGAAAAGCCAATGAGGGCATAGAGAAAATTGGGATTTCGGAAAAACTTACCGAGAATGAAAGAAATCGTTTCCTCGGAGACCTGCATTTCCTTAAAGGTATGTTCTATCTTGAACTCTGGCGATTCTATGGCCCGGTTCCGCTGATTGACAGGACCCTTGACAGGACTGAGGATGACATATACTATCCTCGTTCCGACGAGAGGTCTGTGTTGGAATACATAGTGGCAGAGTTCGGTCAGGCTGCAGACTTGCTCCCTGTACGGCTCGAGGATGCCGAGCTTGGCCGCGCCACCAAAGGAGCTGCTCTCGGAATGATGGCTTCGGCATATCTCCATGGTGCTGGTACGGTGGATGAGGCGTATTACAAGGATGCATGTAATACTGCTGACGAATTCATCTCAGGAGACCTGAAAGGTGTTTATGATCTTTTCAGGACAGGTGCGACCCCACAGGAACGTTATCAGAATCTTTTCCTTGAACAATATGAATACAATTGTGAAGTGATTTTTGATATCCAGTATGCATATCCTTACAAGTTTTCCACATTGCAGACCGTAGCTTCACCTCCAAAACATTCGACTGACGGCTATGGCTGGGGGAACAGGGACAATCCTACGCAGGAGATAGTAGATGAATATGAGATGAAGGACGGATCTTTTTTCGACTGGTCCAATCCTGAACATGCCGCTCATCCGTATGAGAACCGGGATGCCAGATTCTATGCAAGTATTTTGTATAACGGGGCCGTATGGAAAGGGGAGACACTGTATACCAGTACAAATGTCTGGAGCCCTTCACAAGGAAGATTCGTACCTAATTCACCTAATGGTTGGGGGACAGCCACAAACTCTACTCCTACCGGATATTATCTGCGTAAACACATGAACGAAAATGTCGTAGCCGGCGCCGACAACCGAACGCAAGGGGTTGGAGGCGGACACAATCTTATAGTCCTGCGATATGCGGAGATACTTCTTATTTATGCTGAAGCAAAAAACGAGATACTTCCGGCACCTGATAATACGGTATATGAGGCCGTTAATGCGGTACGTATCAGAGCCGGTCAGCCGGAATTGCCTTCCGGGCTTTCCAAGGAAGAGATGAGAAGCCGGATTCGTCATGAAAGGAGGGTTGAACTGGCTTTCGAGAACAAGAGATACTTTGATATAATCCGATGGAGAGCCGGGGAGGAATATCTGAACAAGGAAATCCACGGTATGAGAATCACGTATAGCGGGAATGGGGCAAGCCCCGATGTACTTTACGAAAGACCTGTCCTGGTCAAGAAAACGTTTGATTCCGGGAAGAACTATCTTCTTCCTGTACCGCAGAACGCAATGGACCGCAATCCAAAACTGTACCCGAACAATCCCGGATGGTAAAATAAAAACACAGATACATGAAACTGCTTAAAATGATGGCCTTGCCGTTTTTTACACTGGCCCTGATTACGGCGTCATGCTCAGAATACGAGTATACGCCAGACCCGGATTTTGAAAAAGCCGACATATCCGCGATATCTTGTTATGACAGATCAGGAGCAGATGTCATACGGACATCTGAAATAATACTGCCGATGCATATGGTCATAGTCATGCTCAGACCAGGAGCAGATGTTACGGATCTCAAGGTTAGCATAACAGTTTCTTCCGGAGCCACTGTGACACCGTCTCTTTCCACAGGTTTCGGAAACTGGACTGCTCCGAGGATCGTAAATGTCACATCTCCCGCAGGGACGGTAACGGAAGAATGGACAATAATGATATATCCGTCTAACTGAAATAAAATTATACAGATATGAAAACACAGATTCTTATGCTTATGATGTTGTTCTCCGTACTTGACATATGCGCAGGGTGTACAAAGGAGAACATGAAACGAGATGAGACTACCCCGGCTCCGTACTACGAAGTTTCCGTAAAAGATTATGGAGCTGTCGGAGACGGCAATTCTGATGATACGGATGCAATCCAGAGGGCAATAGACAAGTGTGCAGAAGGTACCGGGAAAGTGATTGTGCCTGAAGGAAAGTATCTTGTCAGCACATTGTTCCTTAAATCAGACGTGGAATTGAACATACAGGAAAACGCAGAACTTGTAGCAGTCAATAATTACAAAGCATATGTGGAGAAATTCTATCCGGATATTCTTGGACCATTCAATTCCACAAGTGTTGTATATGCTCCGGCAGTGATTTTCGCAGAAAACGCCTCGAATATAAAGGTGACAGGTAAAGGTACGGTAAACGGCAATGGTGATGGTACCACCTTCCCTCAGGAGAATAATTATAAAGGAAGACCGCGGCTCATCTCGTTTATGAATTGCAAGGATGTGCTTGTTGAGGATGTTACTCTCAGGAGCTCTGCCGCATGGGTTCAGCATTACCTGTTGTGTGATGGTGTCACTATAAGAGGAATCAAAGTCTACAGTTATTCCAATTACAACAATGACGGCATAGACATTGACAGCAAGAATGTCTTGATTGAAAATTGTCTTATCGAATCAGATGATGACGGAATATGTCTTAAAAGCGATTTGCCAGTGGCCTGTGAAAACGTGACTGTCAGGAATTGTACTATACGAAGCAACTGCAATGCGATAAAACTCGGTACTTCCAGCTACGGTGGATTCAGAAACATAGAAATTTCAGACTGCACCGTGGAGGCCGCTCCGGAATCTCCAATCTACAACTGGTCTGAACTTTATGACTGGGGAGGGATTGCACAGGGAATAAGCGGCCTGGCCGGAATAGCTGTGGAATGTGTCGATGGTGGATTTCTTGAGAATGTCAGGATACATGACATTGACATAGAGGGAGTTCAGACTCCGATATTTGTCCGTCTTGGGGATAGAAACAGGAAATATAGCGGTGAGATAAGCAGATTGCGCACTGTTGATATCAGTAATGTCAAGGCCGTTGCGTCAAGCAGGATAGCATGTTCAATTACAGGAGTTGGAGATGGCGATCCTGGCATTGTCGAGGATATCACGCTGAAAGATATCGAAATCCTTATCCCTGGTGGAGGAGAATCTTCGGATATCAACCAGTCCGTTCCGGAGAACAGGGATGCATATCCGGAAAACAGGATGTTCGGCGTCACACTTCCTGGCGCAGGATTTTATGTCCGTCATGTCAATGGCGTGACCTTCGATAATGTAAAAATTTCATCTGCATCTCCGGACACACGTCCATATTATTTCTTTGACGATGCGCAATCCGTGACTATGAATGCTTCTGTACCGGAGGGCGCCGGCGAGTCAGACTTCATACTGCAGAAAGATTCGAGGATAACCGTGGATGGAAATATTTACGAGGCCGGAGACGTGTCAGGAAAACCTGACCCTGATGACGAGAACTGGCTTGTCGTCGGAGAGAATAAATACTACACGATTCTTGTTGACGGATTGAGGTGGATGGTTACAAACTCGAAGGAAGGGACACCTCTTGAGACTACGTATGAAGGACGGGAACCTGGTGAGAACGGATACTACTACGATGCCGAAAACAAAGAGACGGCGTGCCCGGAAGGTTATCGGTTACCTACTTGGAATGAAGCTCTCGATCTGAAGAGCAGAATTGATTCCGACCCACGATCCGATGAGGCCAAATACTGGCTTAATGCAGATTTTGACGCTTTCGCCGGACAAAAAGGCAATACCTGGTCCAACTGGGGGATAGAGGGTGTATGGAGACTTGCCGATAGGGAGTCTGACGGCAGGGAGGTTTGTGTTATCCATACAAAATCGGACGGGTCGTTCACTGTGGAGGATGGAACTACAAAGACACCTCGAGGATTTTCCATTAGATGTGTAAAAGAGGAGGGAAGTTCTCCGGAGCCCGACGATGACCCTAATCTCGGTACGATAAGTGTCGGTGACAATGTATATCAGACATATTATTATGAACATACGAATCTGGAGTGGATGGTTACAAATTCGAAGGAAGGTACTCCTCTCGAGACAACATACGAAGGCAGGGAACCGGGAGAAAACGGTTTCTACTATGATCCTGACAATAAGACGACAGCTTGTCCGACCGGATGGCGGCTTCCTACATGGGAGGAGGCATTGCTGCTGAAGGAAGTCATAGACGGGGACAGGAATGCGGAAAATGTGCGTTACTGGACATCTGCAGAAAGCGGCGCTTTCGCTGGACAGAAGGGAAATACATGGTCGAACTGGGGACTTGAAGGCATGTGGAGGCTTGCAGACCATGAAGGCAGCAAAGTCTGCGTCATGCATTCCAAGTCTGAGGACAGCTCCTTTACTGTCGAAACAGGAACCACTAAGACGCCTAGAGGCTTTTCCGTGAGGTGTGTGAGGGCTCGTAATTGAGAATAAAGACAGATACGATGAAACAGATTGAATCCGTATTACTACTTGTGTTGTCTTGCTGCTTCAGCAGCTGCTCCATTGATGAAGTTCCCGCATACCTTGATGCGGGACTTCCAGTGGAGAGGCGTGTCGACGACCTGATGAAAAGAATGACTGTCGAAGAGAAAATCGGGCAGATGTGCCAATATGTAGGTTTACAGCACATAATCGAGACAGAACGACAGCATAATGGAAGCGGCATGGTAAATCAGGATGCATACGCATTCTACCCTGGATTGAGTGTCAGCGATATTGAATCACTTGTATCGGAAGGAAAGATAGGCTCGTTTCTCCATGTGTTCTCTTCATCTGAAGCAGAGCATCTCCAGTCCTTGGCTAAGAAAAGCCGGTTGAAGATACCGCTTCTCATAGGGATAGATGCAATTCACGGAAATGGTATGGTGTCCGGTTGTACTGTTTATCCGAGCCAGCTGGGACAATCATGTATTTGGGATACCGGTCCGGTTGAACTTGCCGCTAGATATACGGCAGAAGAAATGAGGGCGACAGGAACACAGTGGGCATTTTCACCGAATCTCGACATTGCCAGAGATGCCAGGTGGGGTAGAACCGGTGAAACTTTCGGCGAAGACCCTTTTCTTGTGTCTGAAATGGGACAAGCTATGATACGCGGGCTTCAGGGCACTGACCTGAAAAACGGCGTACTTGCATGTGCAAAACACCTTGTGGGAGGTAGTGAGCCTGTCAACGGGTTGAATGTCGCACCGACAGATATTTCCAGAAGAACTCTGATGGAGATATATCTGCCACCTTACAGAAGTGCTGTGGAAGCCGGAGTCATGACATTTATGCCGGCTCATAATGAGATAAACGGCATACCATGCCATTCTGCCGGACACCTTATGACAGACCTTGTAAGAGACCGTTGGGGGTTTAAGGGTTTTTATGTCAGCGACTTTCTCGATATAGAGAGGCTTGCGGAAGTGCACCGTGTCGCCGAAAACCAGAAAGAGGCTGTATTCCAGACAGTAGAAGCTGGTATGGATATGCATATGCACGGCCCGGGATTCTTTGAGCCGCTCATGGAACTTGTGGATGACGGCAGAATCTCAATGAATAGGATTGATGAATCCGTCCGTCGTATTCTTACCGCCAAATTTCTTCTCGGACTTTTTGATGCTGAATCCGCTGATACTTCCGTCCTTTCTTCAGAAGTGTTTTCTCCGGCCCACAAGGAATTGGCTCTTGATATGGCAAGAAAGTCCATTGTCCTGCTGAAGAATATGGAGCGGACGCTTCCTCTTGACACGAGAAGGTACAAACGGATTCTAGTGACAGGTCCAGATGCGGACAGCCAGGCTATATTGGGCGACTGGAGCCTGCTACAACCGGAGGACAATGTGACGACAATCATTGAGGGAATAAAGGAGACTGCACCTGATGGTGCAGTGGTGGATTTTTTCGACATGGGAACATCCATTCCCGGTATGAATATCCATGACGTGGAGAAGGCGGCAGAACTTGCTCGAAAATATGACCTTGTTGTCCTGTGTCTCGGCGAAAATTCGTTGAGATATGTCGGACCAGACCAGACTGCCGGAGAGAATGTTGACAGGGATGATATCTCTCTCCCTGGTTTACAGCAACATTTGCTTGAAGCGGTATGCGACACAGGTGTGCCTGTAGTGTGCGTCATGGTTAATGCCAGACCGCTTGATGTGTCATATATGAAAGAACACGCGCATGCAATACTGGAAGCTTGGGAGCCTGGCTCGTTTGGTGGCAGGGCTATAGGGGAAATATTGTGGGGAGAGGTGAATCCTAGCGGAAAACTTACTGTCAGTTTCCCGCGGAATGTCGGGCAGATTCCTGTCTATTATAACAGAAAGCCGTCACAGTATGTCCGGCGCTATTTCAACAGTCCTTCCGGTGCAATATATCATTTTGGGGAGGGATTGAGTTATACATCCTATTCGTATTCTGCCCCTGTCGCAGACAAGAGTGTTGTCAATCCTGGCGAAACGGTTACGATATCCGTGAACGTGTCCAATGTCGGCGAAGTCGCAGGCGATGAAATAGTCCAGATGTACATCAACACTCCTGTGTGCCGAGTAGCAAGACCGATACTTTCTCTGAAAGGATTTGAAAGAGTCACATTGTCTCCAGGGCAGACAAAGACTGTCACTTTCGTTTTAGGTCCGGATGAAATGAAGACATTGGACGAGAACCTTGAGGAAGGCATAGACAAGGGAATATTTACTGTTTTTGTCGGTGCATCGTCAAAGCCTGATGATTTACAGTCTGTTACTTTTGAAGTGTTTTGATTTTCAGGAATTATTTTTTAACTTTGGTCGTGTATTGACTTAATTATTAATCTAAAACTGTTTTAGCCATGTTGACGACAAACCGAAGCCTTCTCAAGTTCATCCTTCTGAACATCGTAACCTTAAGTATCTATGGAATCGTGGTGATGTCCACAATATCGACGGAAATCAACATAGTTGCATCGAAGCATGACAACAAGCATACAATGCATTACTGTCTGATTTTCTTCATATTCTCCTGGCTCACCCTTGGAATTGCACCGCTGGTGTGGTTTACGAGACTTTCATCGAGAATCGGGGACGAGCAGGTGAGACGTTGCCTCCCGCGCACCATATCCGGCGGGACATTCTGGGGATGGAACATCCTGGGCAGCCTTATCATTGTGGGACCGTTCATCTACATGTACAAGCTGCTGCATTCCATGAATGACATCTGCGCGGACTATAACGCAAAAGGCGAATAGCGCGTCCAGGCAAAGGAAAAGAAAGAAGCGCAGGGGAGTATTTCCTCCTCTGCGCTTCTTTCTTTTATCGCGGCTTCCCTACAGGGTAAGCCTCCGACAAAGTACAATTAGATAAGATTGGCAGCGATTACCAAGGATTATCAAGGTAGTCGCTGCTATTATTGGGTAGTAGCGGGTATTACCCTGCTACTTTCG
>CALVDM010000011.1 GCA_944326335.1 uncultured Bacteroidales bacterium | reverse complement strand
GAGCTGCTGAAGGACAAGGACGGCAATATCGTGGTGTCGAGGCTCGATGAAAAGATTCTCCGCGAGATAGCTTCAGCCGGAAAGGGGGCATACGTGAAGGCGGGCATGAGCGAATTCGGGCTGAACCCGATAGTCGATGACATAAAGAAGATGGATGAGGAGATGTTCAATTCGGTGGTCTTCGAGGAGTTTGACGAGCAGTACATGTACTTTTTCGCCATAGCCCTCGTCCTGTTCGTCGTCGAGATGCTGATAGGCGAAAGGAAGGCGAAAAGACATCTGCTGCAATGACTATGTTTAATTCGGAAGGTGACTCAGGATTATGAAGGTTTTCAGATATGTTGCGGCGGCCGCGCTGGTTTTCTGCTGTGTTTCCGGAGCTTTCGCCCGGGAGACAGACAAGCACGATGTCCGCAGGGGGAACAGGCATTTCAAGGATGGCGAATACAAGGAGGCCATGGTGGATTACCAGAAGGCTCTGCTGCGTGATTCGACGTCTTTTGCGGCATCATACAATATGGCCAACACCCTGTACAGGATGGACAAGCCTGCCGAAGGCAAGGCAGTGCTCGACTCCATTGCCGGGGCGGCTCCGGAATCCGGCCATGCCGCCGACCTGCATTACAATGCCGGAAACATGGCCCTGGCGACAAAGGATTATGCTGCTGCTGTTGATGCCTACAAGGCAGCCCTGCTGCTGAACCCTGGAGACATTGACGCGAAGGAGAACTATATCTA
The DNA here is from genome assembly GCA_944326335.1 of uncultured Bacteroidales bacterium. Taxonomy (GTDB): domain Bacteria; phylum Bacteroidota; class Bacteroidia; order Bacteroidales; family UBA932; genus Cryptobacteroides. The sequence continues at coordinate 77,529 of CALVDM010000011.1, read as the reverse complement.
TGCGAAGAAGAAGCTGGAAGACCAGCAGAACCAGCAGCAGAACCGGCAGGACAACAAAGACAACAAGGATAATCAGGACAACAAGGATGACCGGGACGAGGGGAACGGTCAGAATGACCAGGACAGGCAGGACGGCGGCAATGACAGGAATGACGACGGAAACCAGGACGGCAACGGTAGCCAGGACCGTCAGGACAATGCCGGTCAGTCTCCTCAGGACCAGCCGGCCATGAGCAGGCAGTCTGCACAGCAGATGCTCAACGCCATAATGGCCAAGGAGAAGGAGACACAGGACAAGGTGAAGAAAGAGAAGGCCGCTGTCCTGAAGTCGAAGCAGAAAGAGAAGAACTGGTAACCTGGAAAGTTTCAAAACAGCTACGATATTGGGAAGGGACGGTATGAAGAAATTATTGCTGACAACTGTCATTATGCTGCAGGCATTGCTCATGTCTGCACAATTGAGGGTGGAAGTGCCGGATGTGGTGTCCTTGAACGAGCAGTTCAACGTGACATTCGTGTACGACGGGGAGAACAATCCTTCGGACTTCGAGTGGTCTCAGGGGGATGACTTCCAGCTTGTCTGGGGGCCGCAGCAGGGACGCTCCACGAGTGTCCAGATAATAAACGGCAAGAGGACGAGGTCTTCACAGTTCACATACACGTATATACTGACGCCGAGGAGCACCGGTACGTTCTCCATCCCGTCTGCGAAAATAACAGTCAAGGGCAAGACCTACACCACGGATCCTGTGAGCATACAGGTGGTGCAGGAAGGGGCTTCCGCCCAGGGACAGCAGCCACGGTCCGGTTCTTCCGGACAGTCTACGGACATCTCTGACGACAATCTGTTCCTCAGCCTGACATTCAGCAAGAGGAATGTGGTCGTGGGCGAGCCGATAGTCGCTACGCTGAAACTTTACCAGAGGGTGAACATAGCGGGTTTCGAGGATGCGAGATTCCCTTCTTTCAACGGCTTCTGGAACCAGGAGATTGAGGCTCCGACCAATATCGAGTTCCGCAGGGAGAGCCTTGATGACAAGATATACAACACTGCGCTTCTGAGGAAGTACATCCTGATACCGCAGCAGTCGGGGACCCTTACAATAGAGCCTGCCGAGCTCGTATGTCTCGTGAATGTCCGCACTGTTTCGAGCGGCAGCGTCAGCATCTTCGATGAATTTTTCGATGAATACAGGACTGTCAGGAAGCGTATAAGCACGCCTTCCTACAGCATAAATGTCTCGCCTCTTCCTTCAGGCGCCCCTGCGTCGTTCAAGGGAGGTGTCGGAAAGTTCAGCATATCTGCAAGGCTCAGCAAGGACTCCCTCAGGACACATGATGCGGCATCTCTGATTGTCAAAATTTCAGGGAAGGGCAATGTCTCCCTGCTTGCCGAACCGGATGTTGTGTTCCCTCCTGATTTCGAAGTCTATGATACCAAGGTGTCAGAGTCGATAGACAAGGCTTCCGGCGGAATCTCCGGAAGCAAGACATACGAATTCCCGTTCATTCCGAGAAGTGCGGGCGACTTTGCCATAGCCCCTGTGAAATACAGCTATTATGACATTGATGCCGGGAAATACGTGACAGTCGAGACACCTCTCATCCCGTTCTCCGTCGCAAGGGGGAACAATGAGCCTGACGCTTCCTCCGCCTCAGCCGTGCAGGGGGTCATGCAGAGGGGAGTCAAGGACCTCAACCAGGATATCCGTTTCATAAACACGAAGGACTCGAGGATGTCTGCGAAGGGGGATTTCTTCGCCGGTTCTGCAATGTTCTGGGTGGCCATGAGCCTGATACTCCTGTCCGGAGCCGCACTCTATTTCCTCCTGACCATGCTTGCCGCACGCAGGGCGGATGTCGTCGGCTCGAAAAAGAGGGGAGCAACGAAAATGGCCCAGAAGCGTCTCAGAAAGGCTTCCGAGTATCTTTCCAGGAATTTTTATACTGCTTTCTATGACGAGCTGCACAAGGCTCTCATAGGATACGTTTCGGACAAGCTCAACATGTCTGTGTCCGACCTTTCAAGGGAGCGCATATCCGGGGAGCTCGCCTCGAGGGGCGTGCCGGAGGACGTTACAGCGAAGTTCACGGCCATAGTCGATGCATGTGAATTTGCGAGATATTCTCCAGACCAGAGCAGCGGAGCGATGTCCGCGCATTATCAGGAATCGGTGGAGGTGATATCCGCCATAGATGCTTATATGAAGAACAACAACAGAAACAAGGGGCTTGCAAAGGCCGTAGTGGCCGTGCTCATGCTTTCAGTGCCGATATCCGGCCATGCTGCGGACAGCTATGTGGATTCCCTGTTCAATGTGGGGAATACAGCATATTCGGAAGGCCGGTGGGGAGATGCAGCGGGTGCATATTCGTCCATAGAGAAACTCGGGATGGAGTCAGCCGCGTTGTACTGCAACCTCGGGAATGCGTATTACAAGAGCGGGGACATTGCCAGGGCGATGCTCTACTACGAGCGTTCCCTGAAGATTGACCCGTCCTATTCGGATGCGAGATACAACAGGAATGTAGCCTCGGAATTCGTGCAGGACAGGATAGAGCCCGTGCCGGAGTTCATACTCAAGACATGGGTGAGGTCGCTTTGCTATTCTCTCGACTCGGACACCTGGGCTGTCACAGGTCTGGTGTTCCTTGCAATCATGGTGGCTTCCCTGCTTCTGCTTTTCCTGTCCTCAACGACGTCCCTGAAGGGCACGGGGTTCTTCTCGGCCATAGTCTTCCTGCTGCTTGCGATATTTTCGCTCTCGTTCTCATTCTGGCAGAAAAGCGACTATTCACGCAAGGACGGAGCCATAATCATGCTTCCGGTGGTGTCCGTGAAGAGTTCGCCGTCGGCCGAGACGTCCACTGACCTGTTCATCCTGCACGAGGGGACGAAAGTGCTCATCCTCGACGAGGTGGGCGACTGGAGGAACATCGAGCTGGCAGACGGCCGCCAGGGATGGATGAAGTCTTCGGATATGGAGATAATATGACATTGGAATATGAAAATCGTTTTTCTTGACGCTGCAACACTCGGTGACGTATCCTTCGCTCCGATAGAAAGGCTTGGGGAGCTGACATGCTGGCAGACTTCCGATGCTTCAGAGGCACTTGAAAGGGTGCCCGGCTATGATGTCATCGTGACCAACAAGGTCAGGGTGGACAAGGGACTCATTGATGCGGCAGACAATCTGAAACTTATATGCGTGGCTGCTACCGGCGTCAACAACATTGACCTGGAATATGCCGCATCCAAAGGTATCCCGGTCAGGAATGTCGCCGGCTATTCCACGGAGTCGGTGGTGCAGTGCACCTTCATGCACATACTTAGCCTCGCCGGAAAACTTCCGTATTATGATGCGAAGGTGAAGTCCGGGGAGTATTCGCGGAGCGGCCTGTTCACAGACGTGTCCAAGCCCTTCAGGGAACTGTCCGGAAAGACTATGGGTATCATTGGCATGGGCACGATAGGGAGCAGGGTCGCCAAGGTGGCATCGGCTTTCGGAATGGAGGTCGTCTATTTCTCGACATCCGGCACGTCGCATTGCAGCGACTATCCGAGCCTGCCGATAGATGAACTGATGTCCATGTCCGACGTGGTCTCCGTGCATGCTCCTCTCAACAGCCGCACCGCAGGCCTTATCGGGGCGAGGGAGATTTCCCTCATGAAACCGGACGCCATTCTCGTTAACATGGGCCGGGGCGGAATCGTGGACGAGGCTGCCCTTGCAGATGCTGTGGACTCCGGGAGGATAGCAGGCGCAGCACTCGATGTCTATTCGTCGGAGCCGCTCCCGGAAGATAACCCCTTGTCCCGAATCGTACACAAGGAAAGGCTGTCCCTTACCCCGCACACGGCCTGGGCGTCTGTCGAGGCGCGGAACAGGCTCGTGGAGATGATAGCAGCCAACATCGCCTCCCTATGATAATCAAGGAACTGAATGGCGTTGCTCCGGTTATTGGCAGGGATACCTTCATCGCTGACAATGCCGTACTTGTCGGGGATGTCGTCCTCGGCGACGATTGCAGCATCTGGTACGGGGCGGTGCTACGAGGAGATGTCGGCGGCATTGTGCTCGGAGACAGGGTGAATGTGCAGGACGGGGCAGTGCTTCATGCAACGCACGGGAAATCCTCCGTAAGGATAGGGAACGATGTGACGATAGGACACAATGCGACAGTCCACGGTGCTGTGATAGGGGACAATGTCCTTGTGGGGATGGGGGCTGTGGTGCTGGACAATGCCGTGGTCAAGGAAGGGACGGTAATAGCGGCGGGGGCGGTTGTCCTTGCCGGTTCCGTACTCGAGCCTGGAGTATATGCAGGGGTGCCTGCAAGGAAGGTGAAGCCGGGTTCCTCCGGTCTGACGGAGTCCGTGCACGCGAATGCAGCCGGCTATGTGGAATATAAAGAATGGTACAGATGACAGTAGTTGTGACCATAGCTGTGGCGGCGGTTGCTGCCGCAATTTCCTTTTTGATATGCTATACATCGGGACAGCGGAAGACATCCTCCCTGAAATCGGAACTTGCCTCAAAGGATACCGAGATACACGCTCTTAAGGCACAGCTCGATGCCGAGGCGAAGGCTCACAGCCGCATAGAGGCGGAAATCCGCCAGGCCGGTGAAAATGCCCTGAACGAGGCGCGGAAGACGTACGCGGAGTCTCTCGGGAGACAGGTGGAAGCCCTGAAAGCCGAGATGAAGGCCCAGACGGACGATATTCTTCGCAAAAGAGAGGAGGAACTCAACAGGAAGGCACACGAGACTTTCTCCGCTCTCACGGGCGGACTCGAGAAAGACATAAAAAGCATGAAGGAGGCTTTCGACTCGAACCGGAAAACCCAGACAGAGACTTCCGCCTCCATGAAGGAAAGCCTTGCAAGTGCCATACGGAATCTCGAGGAGAACACGAAGTCGATAGGGAACAAGGCCGACAATCTCGCAGACGCCCTCAGAGGCCAGAACAAGATGCAGGGAATATGGGGCGAGACAATCCTCGAGCGGCTTTTCGAAAGCGAGGGGTTTATCGAAGGGGTGAACTACGACAGGGAAGTGACGTTGCGTGACAGCAAGGGCAATGTAATCCTGAATGACGATTCCGGTGCCAGAATGCGGCCTGACTATATAGTCCATTTCCCTGACGGAAACGATGTGGTGATTGACTCGAAGGTCTCGCTGGCCGCTTTTTCGGACTATATCCGGGCCTCCGACGAAGCTGCGCGCAAGGAGGCCTCGGCCAGGAACCTCGCTTCGGTAAAGGAGCAGGTGCGGCGGCTTTCGGGCAAGAATTACTCCGCTTACCTCGCTCCAGGTCACAGGATGCTGGACTACACTGTGATGTTTATTCCCAACTATTCCGCACTTCAGCTTGCCTACATCGAGGACGAGAATGTCTGGCGGGATGCGTTTGCCAAAAACGTGCTGATAACCACAGAAGAGACGCTGATGCCGTTCCTGCGGATGATTACCATCGCCTGGAGGAATACGGAGCAGGTACGCAACCAGGAGAAAATCATCGACGGGGCCGTGAAGATGATTGAAAGGGTGGCCGAGCTCGTCAAGAGCTTCGAGGTCCTGGGCAGGAAATTAGGTGATGCCCAGGATGCGTACGACAAGTGCAACGCCAAGCTGAAGGATTCGGGTCGCAGTATTGTCAAGTCCGCCAAGGATGTCGCAAGGCTCGGTGTTCCGGTGAATCGTGACAAGTCTGTGGCCGACATAGAACTTATAGACAACACCTCCCTGTCATCCTGAACGGACGAAGCAAGTCAAAGGATCAGTTTGCATAATAATCAGTGGACTGCCACTGTTCTGTAATCGTGTCAGCTCAGATGATATTGAACTGGCTGTGAAAGCTATTCATGCGCTTCAGCGAAGGCTTTCATTTCATCGAGGCTGTTGAAGAAGCCGAACCAGAACATTCTGGCAGACAAAGGCTCTTTCAGATAGTTCTTGCCGTCTTCATCCTGTGCTATGATGTTGTTTCCGTCTTCATCCTGATAGGTCATGGCACTGATTATGGCTGTAGTGCCGGTAGTCCGCGGGGTGGCTTCTGTTGTCGGTTCGTAATAATTGTTGTTCCCTGTAATGCTCCAGATTCCGAGAAGGTCGTAATACCGGATATATGTGTGGTCTCCACAGTCGATTTCACCTGAATAGGTTATTTTGGAATTTCGTCCCGTAGCTTCCATCATATACTGCCCCTGCCACATCTGGCCGCAGATTCTCAGGTCGGTGTTGATTCCTGTAAGACTTTCAGTGTCGATATTGTTCCCGACAGGAGAATATCCGTAGCCGGGGTTGTATATGACGTATGGAATATCGGATTTGAATGCGGCATAACGGGCATTCCCTACATTCAAAGGTTCTACTGTGTAGTTTACGTTTATTCTGGTCTGGGTTGCATTGTTGGCCACGAAGCCTACGGAGGCATAGTTTTCTGCGAGAGTGACAGGCGTGTTGTTTCCGCTTTTCAGATTCCCTTCACCGTCGTTTGCGGTTCCGTAAACGTATTTGTAGGCGGATTCGGTCTCGATAACAGTCTTCTCGAAGTCGAGAACAGGCATTTTGGCAACCTTGCCTGAAGATAGGGGCAGGACTGAAAGTTTTCTTCTGTAGTAGTTGTAGTCTTCGATCAGACTGCCTTCCGGTGCATCGGTCGTGATTTCCAGTGTAGCGATTTTGTCCTCTGTCGGAACGGCGAAGAAAATATTCACAGGCTCGTCGGAGAGTTGCAGGGGCTCCTCGAAAGACAGGGTATAGTCCGGCTCGAGTTCTATGTCGCCCGCACCGCCCCAAAGAGCCGGAATGTCTGTCAGATACAGGGCTGCCGACTTCACCGCAATATCACCGGTAAGCGGATAGCAGAGCAGGGTGGAGCCTTCGGCCCGGAATATTATGTTCCCCTCGGAAACTGTGCCTTTGAGGACGAGAGGCAGTTCCCCATGATGCTGTTCTTTCGGAATGGCGATGCCGACGGAGGTATAATACTCTCCCGGATACCAGGCTTCGGAAGGGGTTTCATCTATCGGGAGGGCATCGGAAGAGATAGTCGCCGAGCCGTCGGAAGCTATTACGCTGACAGTGGCATCGTATGCTGCAGCTCCGTAAACGAGCTTTACCTTATCTCCCGTGTTCCAGGTAAGGGGCAGGGTACTTTCCCCGAATTCCCCGGCCGACACTTTGGTGATGGCACGGTCGATGGAGGCAATGAATTCCACATGCCCCAGTATCGGGGATTCGGGGCTGTTGTCTTCTCTATCGCAGGATAAGAGACTTATAGCTGCGATGATACCGCAGGTTATGGTCCATGATTTTTTCATAATCGTATAAGCGTTTTTTAATCCCAGTCCTCTACTGGGTCGTAGTACAGATCCTCGATGCCGTTACCGGCCAGTGACGTTGCGACCGAATGGTCGAGGCGGATTTCAATTTCTTCTACCGAAGGGGACAAATAGTCCGGTTTTTTCCGGTTTTCTGATTCCATATTCATAGTGAGTTGTATTGGTTTTGACTGATGGATCATACGTTGGACATTCTGTCCGACTGCGTTTAGTATACGTCGTTCCAGTCATCCGAACGGAATGAGGAAACTGGCAGACCGTTGGCACCGAAAAGACTTCCGGTGATGAAACCTTTGAATGCGTATCTGACTGCTATCGGTTCGTCAACCTTGTCCGACGAAACTTCTATTATGTTCCTGACCAGTCTGGCTTCCGCAGGATGGAAAATCCTGTCAGCTCCGGCGACTTCGAAACCGGTAAGCGGCTTTCCGTATGTGGTAAAGCCCATCCCGAGCCTGTCGAACGAGACTATGGCCTTGCCGTCCCTGAATTCGGTTTTCTTATAGACGGGGGCAGTGTAGGGCAGATCCGGAAAACCGTAGTTCTTCGCCAAGGCTATGTATGCAAGCCTTTCTCCGGCTGCTTTCTTGTTCCCGGGATGGATGCAGTCTTTCTCCCCGCAGTCCATCAGTACCGCCAGTCCCGTATCAGGCACTGTTTCGGAAATCCTTAGCTGTGCTTCGCGCAGAAAGGCGTTGCCTGCCTTGTCAGCATCTCTGAAAGGCGCTATCTGGCATAGGTATATAGGCATCCTGTCCATCCCCCAGTATTCTGCCCAGGTATCCTGCATAATGCGGAACAGTTCTACATATTGCTCCGGCCTGCCTACGTTTGCTTCCCCCTGGTACCATACGGCTCCCCTGACGGCATATCCGGCTATCGGATTCAGCATGCCGTTGAATAGGAAGACAGGCAGAGTGTGCGGTTTCCTTTCGCCTTCCGGAACCATGTCGTACACTTTCATATCCGTGCGGCCTTCGAGTTTTTCCCGTGGAATCCAGGCCTCGATGGTGGAACCTCCGTAGCTGCTGTGTATGATTCCCACCGGGATTCCGAGGACTTTTTGCAGCATACGGGCGAAATAGTAGCCTGTGGCAGTGAAATCGGGGGTGGTGTTCGGCCCTGCAGTTTCCCAGCTCCCGCTGCAGAAATCCTGTGGCGTATCGGCTATCTTCTTGCGGACCGTAAAGCATCTGAGCAGGTCGTTGGATGACAGGGCGATGTCTTCTGTACTGCCGAATACGGGTTGTGAGCCGAACCCTTTCATAGGCATTTCCATGTTCGACTGACCGCCGCAGAGCCATACTTCACCAATCAGAACATCGGAAAATGTCCTGGATTTCTTCCCGGAACTGATTTTAAGGGTGTATTTTTCGAGGGATGCGGCAGGCGTTCTGACAGAAACTTTCCATATGCTGTCTTTTCCTGCCGTCGTTTTGCAGGTTCTGCCGTCCCAGCTTCCTGTAACGGCGATTTCAGTGCCAGGTGTCGCTTTCCCCCAGACAGGAGCTTCGGCTGACTGCTGCAGAATCATGCCGTCCGTAAACACCGAGGCGATTCTGACCTGTGCCGGTAGGCCTGACGGGAACATTGTGAGGCAGCCTGCGAGCAGGACTGCCGAAAAAACTTTTTTCATGCAATAGTGTTATTATTGGTTTTTGTGTCTTTTACAAAGTTAGACAGGTGTAAAATGAACGTTTGCGACAAAAGTCTCGTTCTTCGGTAATATAGTCTCCGGACAGGATCGGACAGATGCCCCATACTATGCCCACAGCCTCAGAAAACGTTATTTTGACACGATAATTCCCGATGTTGAGATGAATTTACCATACTAATTCTCCGATATAGGTGAATTTTGTATTGAAGAAAACCACATACTTTCCTTACACTATGAAATATTATCTTACGGCCGCATCGGCGATTCTGTTCTATAGCCTCTCATCGGCTCAGGTGCCTTTCGACGGACAGGACAATTATTATACTCCTCCTCTCGGCTACGGGGAGAATGTGTATGAAAATCCACTCGTCACTTCGATTGCCCGCGAACCGTACTCCGCGACATCAATTTCCTTTCCTACCGTGGAACAGGCTTTGAAAATAAGGGTGGAAACATCCGACAGGTACCTTTCCTTGGACGGAGAGTGGGATTTTTTCTTTTCCGAGGAATGGATAGAGGACGATCTGCCGGAAATGCTGTCGGATAAACAGTGGGACAGGATAGAGGTTCCCTCCACCTGGGAGGCTCTCGGCTACGGAGAACAGGTATACTGCGGCGGCGGGTATGAATTCTCTCCGGTAGCACCTCCTTTCGTGCCGCGGAAGAATAACAATGTCGGTTATTACCGCAGGACTTTCACTTTGCCGGATGGCTGGAGACAATTTGCAGTCCTGTTGCATTTCAAGGGGGTGCGTGGTGCGCATTTCGTGTTTATAAACGGGAAGAACATCGGATACAACGAGGACGGGGCTCTTCCGTCGGTTTTCGACATTTCGGATTTCCTGCGCCCGGGCGAAAATGAAATCATAGTCAAGGTGCTCCGATGGAGCGATGGTTCATACCTTGAAGATCAGGATCACTGGCGTTTCCACGGTATATACAGAGGCGCCTACTTGGAGACAAGGCCCGGAATATTCTTCAGGGATTTCGCTGTCGAGACAGTACTCGATGACAACTATAAGGACGCGGTCCTGAAAATCCGTCCGGTAATTGCCTCTGATAAGAAGACCGATGCAGCAGAATATGAGATCAGAGCCTTTCTCCATGATCGGGAAGGCAACGTCGTGGCTGAGTTTTCCGACAATGCCTTTAAATACGCTTCGGAAAAATACCAGTACAACTATTTCCTGGGCAAGAACATTGAAATGCCGGTGTCTTCGCCGTCCCTGTGGAGTGCCGAAACTCCTAACCTATATACATTGGTGCTCGGCCTTTATGAAGGGGAAAAACTTGTGGAGGCACGGAGTTGTGCAGCAGGTTTCCGCAGGGTGGAATTCGCACCTGACGGCAGGCTGCTCGTGAACGGGCGGGAAGAGCATATAAAGGGAGTGAACAAGCATGAGCACAACCCGTGGACCGGCAAGACTGTCACTGAGGAACAAATGCGGAAGGACATAGAGCTGATGAAACAGCATAACTTCAACTCCGTCCGCACTTCCCACTATCCGAATGACCCGCTTTTCTATCTGTTGTGCGACTATTACGGGCTTTACGTGATGGACGAGGCCAATGTGGAGACCTGCGGAGCCGATGCGGAACTCTCGAATAACCCTGTATGGCTCTTTTCCCAACTCGAGCGGGTTTCGGGTATGGTACAGAGGGACAAGAACCATCCTTCCATCATCTTCTGGTCTCTCGGGAACGAGTCGGGATACGGTCCGAACCACAGCGCCAGAGCGGCCTGGGTAAAGGATACGGATCCGACGAGATTCATACATTTCGAGGCGTATCTGGCCAACGGAGGCTCGAAGCAGTACGGCTACGGAAAGGATTTCATGCTGACCAACAGACCTAAATACAACCCGAAAGAGCCCTCCCAGGTGGATATGATAAGCACGATGTATCCTTCCGTGGACGATGTCATAGCCTTGGCTACCCAGGATTTCGAGGACCGTCCTGTCGTCATGTGCGAATACGCTCATGCCAAGGGTAATTCCGTAGGCAATTTCAGGGAATATTGGGATGCCATAAAGAAATATCCCCGTCTGATCGGAGGCTATATCTGGGACTGGAAAGACCAGAGCATGGCACGCATGGATCGGAACGGCAATGAATATTTCACGGCGCTGACCGCCACGAACGGCCTGCTGTGGGCGGACCAGAAGCCCAAGCCGTCGATACTGGAATGCAAGAATATCCAGCAGTACATCAATTTCGGCTTCGACAGCGAGGACAATACCCTGAGCATATACAACGAGTACAATTATCTGAATCTCGACGGCTTCAGCTTCAGCTGGAGACTGCTTGCCGACGGATATGAAATCGCTTCCGGTGATTTGAAACAGTTCTCCTGCGGTCCGGGAGATACTGTGAAAACCGTCCTGCCTCTGCCGGAAATCCCTTCAAAGGACGTATGGCTGCAGGTCTCGGCCCGTCTGAGAGACGCGGTGTCCTGGGCTGACGCAGGTTTCGAAGTGGCATTCGAGGAATTCTGCCTGAATGAAGCGGCAGTGACCCCGCCGTTCGTGAATATGCGGAAGAAAACCGGAGGGACAGTGACATTGACGGAATATGAAGGCGTTATAAGGGTGTCCGGAAAGGATTTCGTGATAATATTCGACGGGAAAACCGGCGATATGCTTTCCTGGACCTATTCCGGAAAGGAACTGCTGGCAGAATCGGGCTCGCCGGAGCTGAACCTGTGGCGGGCTCCGCTGAACAACGACGGAGACTACCTTCCGAAGATGCGCCGGCCCATAGTGAAAGAATGGGCGGCTGCCGGGCTCGACTCTTTGGTGCGGACCACAATCGGTATCAGGTCTCGAATGAAGAACGGCAAGGCTGAAATCACCGTTGCCCGCAGGGCGCAATCACTGTCGAGGGACTGCTATGTCGGTTATGTCGAAACTTATGACATTGCCCCGTCAGGAGAAATCGAGCTTTCTTGCAGTCTGACGCCTGTGGGCGAGGAATTCGCAAGTTTCCCGAGGGTGGGCTATATGCTGACAGTAGACAGGAGTTTCGACAGAATAGGATGGTACGGCTACGGTCCGGAAGAGGCATATATCGACAGGCACGACGGGGTGCTGACCGGAATCTATGACAGTACTGTGGACGAGACTTTCGTAAACTATGTCTATCCTCAGGATAACGGGAACAAACACTCCTGCCGCTGGTTCCGCATCGAGGGAAAACATGTCGGAATCGGGGTCTTCTCGCCGGACGGGAAATTCGATTCGAGTGTGATGCACTATACTCAGGAAAACCTGTCGAGAGCCGTGGATGTCTCGGAACTCAAGCGCATTGACGATGTCGTGTGGAAGGTGGACAAGGCCATATACCCTATAGGAAACAGAAGCTGCGGTCCTCCTCCGTTGGAGAAATACATTCTCCATGCCGCCCCGTGCACTATGAGATTCACCTTCGTACCGTACAGGGTAAAATATGAGGCTGAAGAATAGCGGTGCCGCAAAACAATAGACACTATACCATTAATTAATGCACTGAACTATGCTGATAAACACAGGAAAGTTTTTGCTGACCCTTGTCCTGGCATTCCTGACTACGGTTTCCGTGTCCGCACAGAATTTCACGGTGTCCGGAACAGTCACGGATGAGGACGGGCTGCCGGTCGAAGGAGCGACCGTCTATGACAAGGCGGATGTCAGAAACGGTACTTCGACGGATTCTGACGGTTTTTTCAGACTGACTGTCCGGAAAAACAGTATTCTGACAGTCTCCTGCATCGGTTACAAGGACTACGCCTATCAAGTGACCGGACAACAGACCATCGACGTGACACTTGAATTCGATAACTCCCAACTGGACGAGGCGGTGGTGATAGGCTACGGTTCCGTCACTAAACGGGATCTGACAGGAGCTGTCGGCAGAGCCAATATCGATGCCATACAGACTACCAATGCGGTGAGCCTGTCCGACGGTTTGGGAGGAAGGATAGCCGGCCTCAACATCATCACTCCGGACGGTGCTCCTGGAGCCGAAGCTTCCGTATATATCAGGAGCGGCGGCTTTTCGCAGGACGAATCTCCTCTTTTCATCATCGACGGCTTCCCCATAGAGAACTTCAGTCTGAATACTCTCGACCCGCAGAGCATCGAGTCCATAGACGTTCTGAAGGATGCGTCCTCCATCGCCATATACGGTTCGAGAGGAGCCAATGGCGTGGTCATAATCAATACCAGACAGGCTGATTCGGACCAGCTGCGCATAAACTACAATTTCAATCTCAGTGTGTCACTGCGTCCGGATTTCATCGAAATGATGTCGCCGTACGACTACGTGAAACTCCAGCTCGATCTGGAAGCCTTGGAGGAGAACAGAACCTACATAAAGAACCGCTACCTCGGGGAACCGGACGAATTCGGGGTCAGACCACGCACCCTCGACTGGTACAGGAATGAAGAGGGGATAGACTGGCAGAAGGAAGTAACGCAGAATGCCATATCGCACAATCACAACCTGTCGCTCAGCGGCGGTACCAAGGGTCTGAGATACAATGTGAATCTTGGCTATACCGACCAGAACGGATTGGTCAGGAATACGGGCATGGAGCGATACACGGCCAAGGCCACCATTTCGCAGGATATAGCCAAATGGCTGAAAGTGACCCTGATGGCCAACTATGTGTCTACCATTACCGACAGCAATACCGCATTCAACCAGGCACGCCAGTTTTTCCCTACCACCGGCTTCCTCGACGTGGACAGTTTCATAGAGGAAATGGAGCAGATGCTTGCCGAAGGTACGCTTACCGAATCCGGGATAGACTACGGCTCTCTGATTACTCCTTTGCAGCAGGTCGAGAACGAGTATGACAAAAGATACCAGAACAGGGCGATGATAAGCGGGAAGTTCGATTTCAAGTTCGCGAAGCATTTTACCTTTACCCCGTCAGTCGCCTACAACAGCACTAACACCAGGCGCGACCAGTTCTACAACAGCCAGACACGTCAGGGGATGATATTCACGAGGGCAAACGGCACCATGGTCAATTCCAAAGGAATCAACGCGACCCGCAAGATCGACGATGTCTATAGCATTCTGAACGAGAATATTCTGCGGTACAACAACACTTTCAGCAAGATCCACAAGATAGACGCCATGGTGGGTTTCACCTACCAATACAGTGAATGGAATCCGTACAGTTTCAGCGTTTCGAACATACCTGAGGCTTTCGAACACCTGAAACTCGACAGACTCGATCTTGGGACGCCATACGGCAAAATCACTTCCCAGAAATCTGCCAATCAGCTCGTTTCCTTCCTCGCGAGGGTGAATTATACGCTGAAAGACAGGTACCTGTTCACGGCTTCCATCCGCAACGACGGTTCTTCCAAATTCGCCAAGGGACATCAGTGGGGTATCTTCCCGTCCGGAGCCTTCGCGTGGAGATTTTCGGACGAGCCTTTCATGAGGTGGAGCAAGCCTGCCCTGAACGATGCCAAGTTGAGGGTTTCATACGGTTCCGTAGGAAACAACAGGAACGTGATGGATTATGCGTATGCCATCGAATTCAACGCAGGAGACAATATGTACGAATATCCGACGAATCCTACTTCGACGGAAACAGGCTACGGAGTAGTGCCGTTCTTCTATGCAAACGAGGAACTTACCTGGGAAAAGACCCACGAACTGAATGTCGGGCTCGACCTTTCGTTTTTCAGGGACAGGCTTTATATAGCAGTGGACGGATATATGAGGAACGTCTATGATATGCTGATTCCGAGGGCCTTACCGTACTATATGGGTTATATGAACGGAGCCAACACGAGGGTGGAAAATGCGGGAAGCATGCAGGTTCGTGGTCTTGAGATATCCCTGAACAGTGTAAATATAAAGAGGAGACGTTTCATCTGGTCTACTGAGTTTACCCTCAGCTATGTAAAGAGCAGAATTATGGAGTTTTACCGCGGTTCGGATACCATGACTTATACTTATTCGAATTTCAGCCCGAATCAGATATGGCTGGCGCAGGCCGGGGCTTCTTCTTCCCAGTTCTATGGCTTCGTATTCGACGGTCTGTACCAGATGGACGATTTTGATGTGGATGCCCATGGAAACTATGTACTCAAGCCAGGAATCCCCGGCTTCAAGACCATGACCGGAGGCTATATGCTTCAGCCGGGAGACCCGAAGTACAGAGACCTCAACGATGACGGGGTTATCGACGACAATGACAGGACCGTTCTCGGTTCGCCGCTTCCTGTATTGACCGGAGGCCTGTCCAACACTTTCAGCTACGGAAACTGGTCGCTGAACGTGTTTTTCCAGTACAGCGTGGGCAACAAACTGATAAACTTCAACAAGGCCGTCTACGAGACGACCGGAAGCTACAGTCGCTATACGAACCAGTATGCCTCTTTCAAGAATTACTGGACGCCCGAAAATACTGACACTGATATCCCCCGTCTCATCCGTCCGAACGCAAAGGGAGATGTCGGGAATACTCAGTATGCCCGTTTGTCAACCAGAATCATTGAAGACGGCTCTTTCCTGAGACTTAAGAATGTCACTCTGACCTACAGATTCCCTTCGGACCTTCTCAGAAAGGCCAGAATCAGTGGTCTGTCCCTGAATCTGTCGGCGCAGAACCTTTTCGTCCTGACGCGCTACACCGGCCAGGATCCCGAGGTGAACTCTTTCTACGGAGCCGGCAATGCCGCGAACACCAAAGGTCTGGGTTATAACGCCATTACGAATTCTTCACCATACACGTCTCTCTCGGCTGGATTGGACAACTCACAGTATCCGCGTGCCATAGTGGTAAGTTTCGGAGCGAACATCACTTTTTAAAACAGCGACAGATATGAAAAATATATTGAAAACAGCAGCCCTGTCCACAGTACTCTGTCTGGCATCCTGCGACGCCGTCTGGGATCTGAATTTAGAACCTGGGAAGCCGGTATATGACGGAGAGGGGATGGAAGGCACCATAAAGGGAAATCTGACATCAGCCTACAGCATGCTGCTTTATTCCGAGGTGATGGGGGAGTACTACTGGGGCTGGATAGGCGGGATGGACACTGACGAATCATTCCGCTACAATGTGGTGACCAACAACACCATCCTGAATGCCCACAACATCGTGCCGTCGACCACAAGTGTCAGGGAGTTCTGGAAAAATCTGTATAAGATAAACGAATTCTGCAACACCGCCATAATGATGAGCAAGACCTGCACCGATATGACGCAGGAGGAACTGGACGATATCTGCGGCCAGGCGATGGTACTGAAGGCATTCAGTCATTTTACCTTGGCGGTGAATTACGGACCTGTTCCCATCAAGGATGTATCATCCTATGATATGGGGCTGGATACTTCTCTCGAACGCTTACCGGTAAAGGATGTATGTCAGTATGCTCTTGACCTGTGCCGCGATGCCGTTCCATTGCTGAAATCCATCGACCAGGTCGGTTCGAGCGGGCAGATCACGAAATCTGCAGCCGAAGCCCTGTCCTACAGGATAGCTTTGTACATGGCGTCCCATCCGGATATCCGGGACACTGAAAAGTACAACGATGTCATACGCTGGGCCGATGAATTCATAGCCAACGGGCCGAACAGACTGAATACCCGTCCGTTGGTCATCGGGGAAGAGATACTTCCGGCGTATGCGCGCCTTTTCGTGAACAACATGCGCAGCGACGCTACCTGGAACGGAGACAATCCCGAGGGAATCTGGTCGATAATGTTTTTCGTGAAGTCAGTCCAAAGCGGACAGTATCAGGGCGGGAGATACAAGACGGCGATGAGACTCGGCCGCCAGATGGGGGTGCCTTGTCCCGATCAGTCAGGCAGCTCCACCATAGGCTACGCCGATCTTACTTACAGGGCTTTGAACAACCTTTACGACAAATATGTTCCTTCGGAGGGCAACCCTTATCCTGTCGGAGACCTGCGCCGCGACTGGAACATACCGACATTCTGTTACAAGAACAGAATCGGTGACAATATGGCAGACGGCTGTACCCCGGAGACGCGGTACCCGTACTTCAAGGTATATATGCCTGATGGCATCACCTGGGACGAGGAAGCAGTATTCCTGCCTGTGTTCGACAGGGAGAACGGTTGGACAGTGGCTACAGGTAACGTGAAGGACGTAATCCTCGACTATGGTGGAAGCGGCTATACGAATTCGGACGGGGAAACCACGTTTACCGTCACTATTCCAAAGACTCCGAGACCTGCAACCATGGGGCAGTTCGACAGTGCCGCAGGCGGTATCATAGGCTACAGGCAGGGTGCCAGTCTCGATGCTGCGACGGGCCTGCAGAAAGTCAATGCCAGCAACCAGAATGACGGGCTTACCATAGATGTCGTGGACGGAAAAGTGGTATCGGTCATAAGGTTGAATCCCAATGCAGCCAATCTCGGCACCGGCTTTTCTACGGTGACCGAACGCGGCATCGGCAAATGGAGAAGAGAGTACGAGGAGAATCTCCCTCCCGTCAGGGAAAGGGATATAACGGCCTGTCATTTCCCTGTCCTCAGGTTTGCAGACGTCCTGCTGATGGCTGCCGAGGCCCATCTGATGGGAACCTCCGGAGACAGATCCAAGGGACTCGAATACCTGAACCAGGTGCGCAGGCGGGCTTATGGCGTGGACATAAACACGAAGAATCCTGATGTGGATTTCTCCGACTATACTCTTGAAACCATCATGGACGAGCGTTCGCGCGAGTTGTGCTTCGAAGGAGTGAGAAGGACAGATCTCATAAGGTGGGATGCCTATACCGGCTCGTATGATGCCATAAACAAGGTGATTTCCGGAAATCCCGGCAATTCCTACATCACCTATCCTATAGAAAGGTTGGGAGAGAACTATGAGAAATACAGTATCCTGCCGATTCCTTCGGATGAAATGGGACTTGCCGCAAATACCTTCTACCAGAATCCGGGATGGTAATCACCGGAATAATTCCGCCAGACAGACGTAAAAAACAGACTATATGAAATCATTGAAAACCATATTGACAGCAGTTGCGGCTCTTCTCCTGCATACTGCCTGCAGCGAGAAATTCAACATAGACCGGCCATCTCCGGTAAATCTGTCGGTTTCGCTCGAAGACCCGATGCGCTACGATGAAGAAACAGACACCTATATAGTCCGCAAGGAGCAGCCGGTGTCTTTCGTCTTCGACGGTGACCGGGTGGACAATATCCTGTTCTATTCCGGAGAACTCGGATACGAATACCGTTACAGACACCGCGAAATTGCGGACGAAGAAGCTGTCATCACTCCTGTGATAAGCATTTCCACCACATTGGTGAACCCGGATGCGAATGTCGGTACGGATTTCAGGCTTCTGACGTCGTACAATCTCGCCGGATACACTGAGGAGGCAGTCCGAGCCGCGGACTGGAAAGCAGCCGGAGACACAGACATACGCGGCGGAGACAAGACCACTGGCGAAATTACGGAATACTGGTCTCCGGTCTCGGGTGTTTCGGCCGCACCTCCGGCAGGAGAAGATTATAGCGGATATCTGAATCATGAATATGTAAATTATGCCATAGTCGCACGTAGTGACGAGGCGGAATACAACAGGTTGAGGGTCAGTTCTTTCGCTGTTTCCAATGAGGAGACAAGGGATTACGGCTATACCCTCGACGGAGTGGTCGTGGATGCATTGAGAACCAGAACTTCGAAAATATTCGATGCACTTTCTTTCTACGGGGACAATTTCGCCGTAGTCAATGATGAAACTGCGGTCTGCTTCGCCCTTTATGTACCTGAGGAGACTATCGTAAGCGGAGTCTCCGGCCCGGTGCCGAATTCCGGAATTTATGCCTGGAACCTGGCGGAAATGGGACTGAAATATGGGGAAGGCTCCGGTTATCCGTGGGTGAAGACGAACTGTCTCGGACAGACGATCAGATGCACCTACCCTATGGAGGTCTTCGAACCTGTAGATATGCAGATGCCGGATGGAACTGTGCTTGAAACCCCGTCCGATGCCATGAAAAAGCAGCCGGCCGAGTCCTGGGCCATATCCAGAAGACATCATGTCCGTCAGGTGGATCAGGACGAAGTATCGGCCTATATCAAGATAAAATCCATGAGTATGGTGTGGAATTTCAGCTATAGTTTCGCTGAAAAAGGAAAATATAAGGCTACTTTTGTGGTGAATAACCAGAACAGGAACGAGGGGTATGAAAATGTGTATGAATTCAATATTATCGTAGTGGACTGAATGTCAGTGAAGAAACTCATAACCACAGTACTGTTTTCGGCCGCATGTCTGACAGGCATGCAGGCCGGGAACACTTTTTCCATAGGTGACGGACTGTCCAACGGTTCCGTGAAGGCGATTGTGCAGGATACCTGCGGCTATATCTGGCTGGGCACCAGAAACGGACTGAACAGGTTCGACGGTTATGAGTTCAAGAACTACAGCTATGTCGTCGAGGGAAACAGCAGGAAGAATGACATAGTCAGCATCTGCCAGGGAAAGGATGATCTGCTGTGGATAGGGACTTTCGACGGAGTGATGCTTTTCGACCCGTATGCGGACAGGTTCATATCTCCGGAGACGGTCTTCGAGGGAGAACTGCCTGAAGGAGTGGTGGTTGGTGTGTACGTTTCGGAGAAGAACGGTACTTGGGTAGCCACGAAAAAGGGACTTTACCGCTTCCTGGGCGGAAACTGCTCCTACATATCAGGATTCACCGGCAAGAACATAAATTCCATGGGCTGGTGCGGGGACAACAATATCATAGTCGATGTAGTGGGGGAAGGCCTTTACACTGTCAATATCACCGACCTGTCCTGCAGCAGTGTCCAGGGCAACGGCTATTCCCAGAGGGAACCTGTCGTCTGTACCCTTTTCGACGGGGATGCGGCTACGTGGCTGTTCGTGGAGGCCGACTATATCCTCAGATATGACAGGATGTCAGGCCGGATATCGAGGGTGGACCTCACGCTTTCCGGTATAGGCTGGACGGGCGTGAACCAGGTGCATTCCGCCTTGCAGACAGGAGAAGACACCATATTGCTGGCGACCGATACAGGTCTTCTCGAATTCGATACGGGCACGTCCACAGTCTCGACCTATCGTCCGGTGACTGGGAACATCCCGTTCCTGGAGTCCGACAGGGTAATGTCCCTCTTTCTTGACAGAAACGGCTCCATCTGGATAGGGACCTTCGAAGACGGGGTCGTCTTCTACAATCCGAGACTGTATTCCTTCTCTGTCGTGGATCTGGGACATGCCGGGAACGAGAGGATGGTGTCCGAAATAGTGGAGTCGGGGGACTGGCTTGTCTTCGCGAGCCACTCTGTCATCTCCGTACTGAATACCGGGACGTATGCCGTAGAGAACATGGACATAAAAAAGATAACAGGAAACAGTCATGCCGAAATTTATGCTGTGGCCGGCTCCGGCAGCGACGATGTCCTGATATATGTTCTGAATGTGGGCACCTTCAGTCTGGATCTTTCATCCATGACTGTCAGCAGGGTTTCTCTGAATCTTTCCCCGTCAGCGCAGATCAGGGAAATGTGCGAGGATGCAGAAGGAAACGTATGGATAGCCGCAGATGACCTGAGCATATATGACTGTGTAAATGGTAAAATATGTACGGACCTGACTACAAACGAAAGCGGGATAACCAGATACATGCTTACCCAGTCCATATTCAGGGAAAAGAGCGGATGCATGCTTGTCGGTACGAGAAACAACGGTATCTGGAGGTATCCGTACCTGAAAGGAGAGCAGGGTCGCTATGCCGATGCAGTGAGACTGCCGGTTGCGGGAATGCCCGAAGATGCGAATGTCACGGAGATATTTGAAGACAGCAGGGGAAACATCTGGATGGGGACCTACAGCTCAGGGCTGTACGTATGCGGCATAGATGGGGGTGACTGTCTGCATTTTACAGTGGACGAAGGTCTTCCTAACAATACGGTATGCGGTATCGTGGAGGACAGGGCCGGCAGGTTGTGGGTTTCCACATTGACCGGAATCTCTATGATAGATGTTGAAAGCAGGTCCGTGATTTCTTTCGGGCAGATTAACGGCTATCCTATGCCAGAGAATTCCCAGGGCGTCATTCATTACGCTTCGGACGGCAGGATATATGTCGGCGGTACGGACGGTGTGGTGGCTATGTATCCTGATGAATTGCTTTCGTTCGGAGAAAGTGAGGACAGGGTGAGGATTTCTTCCATATCTTCCATTCTGACACGGGAAGACGAGAATTTCGAGATTTTCGACTGTCCTTCCATGTTGGAAAACGTCAGATTTTCCCATGAGAATACCTCCCTGCAGATCAAGGTCTCGTCGCTGGACTACGTCTTCCAGCCTGCCATACGCTATGCCTACAGGATAAAGGGCAAGGATCAGTGGAATGTCAGCGAGAAGAACACCATACTCCTGTCCAATCTCAGATATGGCAGACATGTCCTGCAGTTCAGGCTTTCCGATGAATACGGACACTGGAGCTCCCGTATTACTGAGCAGACAGTCGTCATCACTCCTCCGTGGTACCTTACGGCGGCCATGAAAGTCTTTTATGTCCTTGTCGCCGTAGCCGTGCTTTATATGCTCTTCAAGTTTCTCAGCGACAGAAGGTCCATGAAATACCACAAGATCATCGACGAGATGGAAAAGGAGAACATAGAGAAGGCCTATAGCATAAGAATGGAGCTTTTTACCCAGTTTTCGCACGAGCTCAGAACCCCGCTGACCTTGATTTCGGATCCTGTGGAAGATATCCTTTCCGACACGTCCCTCCCCGAAAAGTTCCGCTATCCGGTGTTGCAGATAAGCCGCAATGCGAACAAAATGCTCCTGTTGGTGAACCAGCTCCTCGATTTCCGCAAGATAGAAAGCGGAAATATGAAACTGAGACTGTCACGTATCGACTGCAAATCGTTCCTGTACAGTCAGGCAGAGAAATTTGCAAGTATGGCTTCCAAAAATTCGCTCGTCCTTTCCGTACGGTATGACTCGGATATAGATGATTTGTGGGGAGATATGGATTTGCTGGACAGGGTTATGGACAATCTCCTGTCGAATGCGATCAAGAATTCCGGGAAAGACTCCGAGGTGGAGGTAGGGATGTATGCCATACCGGAAGACAAGGTCAGGATATACGTGAAGGATCAGGGCATCGGAATAGCCAAGGAAAATCACGGGAAGATATTCGAGCCGTTCTTCCAGGTCTCTCCGGGCAGGGGTGTCAAAAGTTTCGGCAGCGGCATAGGCCTGGCTTTGGTTAAATATATCGTGAATCTGCACTCCGGAAGTGTCCGTGTGGAGAGCGAACTTGGAAAGGGCAGCACATTTATCGTGGAACTGCGGAGAGGCTACAGCCATTTTTCGAATGACGAGGTCTTTTCGGCACTGAATGAGCTTCGGGGTGGGGAGTCCTGTCCTAAACCAGTGGAAAATACAGCTGCTGAGCCTGAGACATTGTCGTCAGGAGCCTCCAAGGATATCATAGTCTTGGTGGCGGAAGACGACGCCGAGCTGAGGGAGCATATCCGGAAACGGCTGTCGGCATCCTATACCGTGCTGCTTGCCGATGACGGGGAACAAGCATACGAAATCGCGAGGACACGGATACCGGACCTGATTGTCAGCGACATCATGATGCCCGGTATGGACGGTATCGAGTTCTGCAGCAAGGTCAAGGAGAATATGGCCACTTCCCATATCCCTGTAATACTCCTGACCGCGAAATCACAGCAGGAAAGCATAGAGGAGGGTTACAGGGCGCTGGCTGACGACTATATCCTGAAACCGTTCAGCAGCAAGATTCTTATGGCCAAGATAGCGAGCCTCATTTCTAACAGGATCAGGCTCAAGGCACTGTTTTCCGCTAATCTGAACAGCGTCGACGGCACCTGTCCGGAGCCGGTTGCGGGAAAGGACCCGTTCATAGAGCGTCTGTCCGCCGTCATCAGGCAGCATATCGATGACCCCGGGCTTTCCGTCAGTTTCCTGTATGAGGAGATGGGAATGAGCCGGGCCCAGTTTTTCAGGAGGGTAAAAGGCATTTCCGACCTGTCGCCCAACAAACTGATAGTCAGCATAAAGATGAATATGGCGGCGGAAATGCTCAGAAAAGGAGACCGGAACATTTCGGAGGTGGCGTATAATACAGGCTATGCGGATCCTTCGTACTTCGCCAAGGTCTTCAAGTCCGTATACAGGATGTCGCCCACAGAATATCAGGGAAAATACAAAAGCCACAATAACACTGAAAAATTATGAAATTCTATTTGAAGACAATGTTTTCCGCTACGGTTTCGCTGATGTTCTGCACATCGGTGAACGCTTGTGCAAAGGTTCCGGAAAAGCCCGGGACAGATCCGGAAACGGGCGGATATCCTGACAGGAGCATTTATTCGGATGCCATTTTCAGTATGGACGAGGTTCCTGCAGATGAACCTGCTTCGGACATCGCATTCAGGGAAGCGAGACTTTCGGCCAGAACCGGCAATTTCTATGCAAGTCTTGACAACGCCATAGCTTCCGGAAACATATCCGGATGGCTGCAGGACTATTATGACGAATATTCTTCGGAAATAAGGGCTGCGGAGCCGTACACAGTCCTGATTCTTCAGGTAATGGACAAGGAGAAGTATGCTGACGTCCTTAAGCCCTATATCGTTGATATACTTAGGGAAAACATACCCGTGAACATCGAAACCTTCCGTGAGGAATCGGAAAAGGACAAGGCTGCAGGACAGTCCGGACTAATACGTGACCTGAACACCGTGCATCCGGTCAGGTATATCCTGGAAAGCGCCTGGGGACTGCGGCTTCTCGGTGAATACGATGCCGGATCCGAAGCGGCGGTAAGGAACTTCATCGAAGAGAATATCGAGAATCAGGTGAACTATTATCAGGGAAGTTACGGCACGACCGGTTATAACAAGGAAATTTTCGCCATGGACATAGCTTTCTGGGTGAAGATGCTCTACGGTGATGCATATCCTGTTACGGAAAGAAGTTTCGAAAGGATATGGACCAACGTAACCGCGATTTCATACGATGCGGACAACTCCCCTCATTACGACTCCGGAACAGGATTCTATCTGATACTTCGATGGGGATTGTTCCTGAACCGGATAGAAGATATGCGCAACTCCATCCATATCCGCAGGATAATCGACAGAATGGCCAGAACTGTCCATACTTCCGGACAATGCATGAAATGGGGAAAGTCCATGGAGAACATCTATTCGTCCGACAGGGAACTGGCTATAGACGGCGGGCGCACCCTGGCCTGGTGTCTTAAGGTTGGATATCTGCTGTATCAGGATCCGAGTTATCTGTACATAGCGAGGAAGTACGAGGATCTCAGATACAATTCCCTGAATATCACCAGATGGAAAGGTATAGTATGCGACCTGTGGCCGGAAGGGATAAACTTCGACGGCATCTCAGCTTTTCCTGACCCAGATTTCGGAACGGTGCATGTGACCGAAAGGATAACCTCCAACGTCAGTTATGAAGGAATCAATCTCGGGAGGTATGATTCTGACTGGAAAACCGTCCAGGACAAGATAGTGCTCTCTACCGGAACCCACCCGAATGCTCCGTCCATGCTCATCGATCTGAGTTATACACAGTCGAAGGCAGCCTGGGACCACAGAATAAGCATTGGTTCGTATATGTTTATGTCTTCGCACATAGCCACTGTCCTCGGCCGTCCGGGGGAGCCGTTCAGGATAAACCGGCCTTATGTGGCTCCTTCAGATATGGAGGATTTCCCGGTCTTCAATGTGGCTCAGGGAGATGTGGATCCGACCGCACAGTACGAAGAGATGCTCGGTTATTCTTCCAAGTTCGACTATGTGATTGACGAGTATACCGCAGATAGGATATCTTCGCAAGCTGCATACTGCAATATTTCGTATTCCAGGTTCGAGTATGAGGGCGTATCGGCCAGAAGGCAGGTCGTGCTGCTTCATAACGGGGTATCCGTCATTTTCGATGAAATCGCGAACAACGGGCAGCGTTCCCTGAACTCGGCGACGATTTATGCTGTATGGCCGTCCATTATCGCATCCGGTGAAAGATGGGTGGTCCAGGAGGGGCACGTACCGACTACCGTGTCCATACCTGCATACGGGGAGATACCTGTACTGTTCGCTTTCCCTCAGACCGATACGCCGACGACCATGAGAGTCGAGACGGACGAACTCCGGTCAAGTTTCGAGAAGGGCCGCACCAAAACCCTCATTCTGCAGCCGGACGAGACGCTGGAAAACGGAGGCAAGGTGGAAATGCTCACTGTTATAGCCCCTTTGAAGAGCTCGCGGAATGCAGGTGCGTTTGCAGAGCACATAGAGTGCGAGAAGGTTCCGGAAGGGTGGCTTCTGTATCTTCCGTCTCCCGATGCCAAGGCGATAAAGGTCCTTATGACACGGGAAGGCAAGCCTATGGTCAACGATAACTGAAAACTCTATTGTCTATGAATTGGAAATATATGATTTTATCCTTGCCGGTAATTGTCCCGGTATGGTCCTGCTCTCCGGAAGATGGAACTGCGGATACTGAATCCGGCGGAGATTCGCCGAAGGCCGAGGTGAAGGAATTCACACTCAGTGTAGACGGGGAATATCCGTCTTCGACAGAACGCCTCGGGGCCGTATTGGTATATTCTGACGGAGCGGTTGTATCCGATGAAGTTTTGCCGGCTGAAAGGACTCAGGATGGAAGTTTTACTATTTCCGTCGAGCCCGATGCTGAGAAATCTGTCAGTGATATAATATGTTTCTATCCGTACAGACAAGCATTGGACTGTTCCGACGGTATTTTCAGACACAGGGTCGGAGGTCTGCAGTATCCTTCGCAGACAGTTCCGGATGAGGGAGCCATGGTTTATGCCGGAACAGGACATTTTGATGCCGCTTCAGTCGCCCGGGTGTCCATGACGGAGCTTCTTGAGCCCTGGGAATTCAAGATATCAGGTATGAATGCTTCAGAAAAACTTTATTGGGCGACATTGGCAGCATCCGATGCCATAGCCGGTGACATTGACCTTACAGTCGATGGCGATGCCCTCGGTGTCAAAGGATTCAGCCCCGACGGTTCCGGCAGCAGTCTGACCGCAGCCTTCGTTTCCGGTACGGATTCGCGCGAATTTTCTTTGCTGACGGCGGGAGGAATCGACGGCATTGCCGGTTACACTGTGGTGACCGGCGACAGAATCTATGAGGGTGTGGCAAGCGGGATGGAAATGGACATTGCGTCAGCTGAAAACGTATATGAGGCAATGACTTATGATTTTACATCGTCTTCGGACGCTTTGGAATCTTTCGTGCCGGAGGAGAGCGGCAGTGAAATAGTGGAGGGTAAGGGAATCCGCGTCAGTGGCGATCCCGTGAATCCCGGCACAGTCTATATCCCTACGATAGAAGGGCGTCAGATAACCCGGATTATCTGCCTGCCGGACAGGGATACTGACTGCGAGCCTCATCTTATGTGGTTGGAAGCCTATAACGGGGAGACATGGGACAAGGTAATCGGTACTGACAAATTGGTCTCGTCGGCGGCACTTGCCAAATCCGGAGGAGTGCTGGATTTTGTTTTCCCGAAAGAGAGCGTTTCCGCGAAAGGCGTGTACAGGATAGCGAAGGCGACGTGCGAGGATGATGTCTGGATTACCGACATAGCCGTAGCGCACGAAGAGGAGACCTGCTCCCACGATCCGAGGAGCATCCTCGCCGACGGTTACAGTTCCGGGTGGACAAGAACAGGAACATCGTCTAACGAAGAAAAAGGCTATGATGCCGAGGCCTGCCATGCCATTGATATGGAAGTCTCCCACGTGGATGACGGATCCGGCTCCCTGAGAATCGGAGGCGTACAGTGCGAGGACAAGACCCTCAAGCCTTGGCAGGGTTGGAGGTACGCCGATATGTCTGTCAATCCTGGCGAAACATACGAGATATATTTCTGCATAAAGGCCGAAAATGTCCCTGACGGGGCCAATATCTTCCTCTCTCTCGGCTTCAAGGACAACAAGAACCAGTGGCTTACCGGCTGGGTGGACTGGAAGGACGGTTTCGAGACAGCCAGCAGTCTCAACGTAAATTCATCCCAGTGGGTTGATACGGTAAAGGGAACTCATGACTGGATGAAACTCAAGGGCCAGATTACAGTTCCGGAAGGTGCCGTCAAGATGAGTTATTTCCAGATTCAGGTCCAGAATTTCTTCAACAACCCTGAGGCATACGTCTGGGTGGACGATTTCAATGTGGTGAAAATAAATTAATCTTAAAAATCAAGGTATTATGAAAAAAATCGCTTTAGTTCTTTCAGTATTGTCCGGATGTGCGGCTGCGGCGTCTGCACAGGAGAATATTATCAAGAACGGAATCGTGGACGGCGTGACCGAATGGCTCATGGCCGGAGTGAGCACTTCCGAGGAAAACAATTACGTAAAGGAAAAGATCTATACATACGATGCCGAGGTCTCCCATTCCGAAGACTGGTCGGGTTCTCTGAAAATCAGCGGAATCGACTGTACCGGCGGCTTCAAGCCATGGCAGGCATGGAGGCATCGCGACATCATAGTGGAGCCTGGAGCAACATACAGGATTTCCGTATGGGTCAGGACGGAGAATGTGCCTGTCAATGCCAATCTTTATCTAAGTTTCGGCTTCAAGGACAGCGCCAACCGGTGGCTGACAGGATGGGTTCCGGGACATCCTGAAAAGAACAGCATCGACCAACGGACATCATCCTGGGTAGATACCGTAAAGGGAACGCATGACTGGATGGAACTCTCCGGAACGGTCACTGCCCCCGCAGATGCCGCAAAAATCTCCTATCTGCAGGCCAGAATCGACAATATCATATCGGTGCCCGAGGCTGCAGTATGGTTCGATGATTTCAGTATAGTAAAAGAATAGTATCATGAAGATTCCGCTCCGTATCTGTTATGCCTTGGCGGCTTTTCTCTATATCCCGGTTTTCTCCGCGGGGCAGGATGTCCTCAGGAAAGGAGAGTCGCTGGAATTCTCCAAAACCGACCGGATCTGCCTGCCGACATACAGTTGGCCCAGGACTTTGGTTTCATACCCTGTGGAGTTTTCTCCCGCCGTCGGGTCGGATGACAATATTTGCCTCATAGATGAAATCAGCGGGAAGGCTGTGCCGTTTCAGATTTCCGACAGGATTTGCGAGAACGGGAAGACTGTATCGGGAAAGGTAAATTTCTTTACGGAACTCCCGTCAGGAGGCAGATTCGTATACAAGCTGCAGTACTCCGGCAGTGCGAAGCCCAGGATGGAAGACGGTATGAGGAAAGAGACTTCAGCATTGGGCATTGCCATATCCAACGGAGTGTTTTCGATGCATTTCCCGGATATGGGAAAGGCAGGTACTACGGTTTTCGAAATGCATGACCTTTCGACTCCGGTAAAGGCCGTGGCATACCTGAAGACAGGCAGGCTGGAATTAGTATCCGTGAATACTTCCGTGGTGGAAGAGGGAGAACTTTTTATATTGTGCAGGACTGACTGCCTGTTCGGGAACGGGGCGGAATATTCCATTCTGACCAAAACTGTCAGCGGCTACCCTTTTGTCATCATGGACGAGATAATGAAAGGCATTCGGAAAGAGGACGGAGTATGTCTCGAAGTCAGGTGGGACGATTTTGATGCGAAATACCGGTATGCGACGCAGTGGGACAGGGTTTTCGACAAGAAATTCCCGTGGTACGGGATAGATGAGCCTGTATACACCAACTATTGCAAGGAGGACCCGGCCTGGACCGGAATGGGCACGATAGAAGATCCGTCCCGGCAGATGATATTCAGACTTACACCTTTCGGCGGAAATTCCGTAAGGGAGCAGGTCCCTCTCATATCATTTTGGGGTGACGGTCCCCGTGAGCTCGGAGTATTCGTGTACGACCATGCCCGCTGGGACGACAGACAATATGGGATATGGCAGCCGACACCTGATCTGTGCGTATATTTCAGACACACGGACGGCAGGCTGTATTTTACCTATCCTGTGGCCGAGGGCTCGCGGTCTACAGCTCTTGCCATATATGACAAAGGTGCCGGCGAAATGGAGTGCTCCGGATTTTCGAGGGCGATGACCTCTCTCGGCGGGGCGATGAAAGGAGAGAATACGGCTTACCGCTATATGAACCTGCTGCACAGCCGATATGCCCTGCTGAACTTGGACAAGGTCAAGGACTGGATCCTGGAATATCCTCTGGATGCCCGCAGAGCCGATATTCCGTACAAGACCGAGGTCGGCAGAAGCTCATTGGACGGCTTCATAAAAGAAATGCGTTCATCGGCCATGGCGTATTACATGGCAGGTCTGAATTCATATCCCGGAGTGCATTCCATAGAGCACAGACCGGTGTACGGACGGTATGTGCAGGAATATCTGGATTACCTCTACGAACTGGACGAGACCGACAGGAGGCAGGCGGAGGCTCTTTTCCTGCTGGCAGGTTACGTGAATATGACCGAAGCCATGAATGCCCTGAGGACGTCCATAGCCGGTACTCCGAATATGGCTGCCGACGGCTGGTCGATGACCGGAGTGGATGCCGCCCTTTTCCCGGAACACCCGATGTCTCCGGT
Source organism: uncultured Bacteroidales bacterium (assembly GCA_944326335.1). GTDB lineage: Bacteria > Bacteroidota > Bacteroidia > Bacteroidales > UBA932 > Cryptobacteroides. Next base: position 47,933 of record CALVDM010000011.1, on the reverse strand, counting down.
ATGGGAAGCCTATTTCAGGAAAAGCCTTGAACTGTACGGCCTGTTCTACACCCGTCCCGATGTCCCGGCCTACGAGTCAGAGGGAGGTCGGTGGACGGAAAGTCTCGGCATCTATAACTGGGCGTATCTGAAGCCTGTCACTGCGGCCAACCTGTCCCTGATGTCCGAATTCGGCAGGAACGCTGTAGCTAATCCATATATGGCCGAACGTGGCCGGTGGATGGTGGATATGCTTACAGCCCCCGTCTCGGTCATTACCGCATCCTGGCCCGACAGACATCTCCAGAGGGTATATCCTCCGCATGGAGCGCATGGCGGAGGCAGATTCGTGCCGCAGTTCTCGTATGTATATCAGCTTGGCTCGTTTCTCGAAAACTATGACCCTATGACGGCGGAGTATCTTCACTGGGCGAACAGAATGGGAGTCGCACCTGAGGGGAAACCGTATGACAGCAACTGGGACTATGTCTTCTCTTCACTTTGCGATGACAGGAACTGCGGTACTAATCCTCATCTGAAAAGTACAAAATATACCGGTCATGGAATAGTTCTCAGAGCAGGAGTCGGCACTCCGGAAGAGCTTTCCATCCATCTCGATCAGGTGGACAAGGGACCTAACTATCGCTGGGGAAATCAGGGAGAGGGAAACTCCGGAGGGATCTACTTCTACGCTTCCGGGAAAATCTGGTCCGGACATGAAAACGAGTCCGCCGGAGACCATATCCAGAACAATCTGGACAATGTCTGCAATTTCGGAGTCATGAAAAACGGTGATTTCAGGACTGTCGGCTACAACGAATTGAAATGTCCTCTGTATGATCTGGATATAGCCCAGTTCGCCCAAATCCGTTCCGACGAGACTTCTCCGTATTCGTCATGGCCTGAATATGTGGGCCGGAGCATAATGCTCGTAGGCACGGACTATTTCCTTATCTTCGATGAAACAGGTACCAACTGGCGTGCAAGCAACAGGTTTTCCTGGTTCGTGCACAACGAAGATGCTCTTCCGACCATAATTTTCTTTGGGAACAATGCCAGAAAGGACCACTGGTCTACAGCGGCTACCGCTAATTCCCACGGTTTTTACCGTGATGCCGTAGGCTCTCAGCTGACACTTGTCTCACACAGAAACGATATTTCCGTTTCAGACGGAGATTTGGTCAGATCTCCTGTCATGCCTTCCGAGCCTGTTTTCGAGTACAAACCTGACAGGAATGCGGTGCATTATGACGGAGTCTGGCAGATAGAAACTGCCAAGGGCAGGGATGTGGTTTTCCGCTCCGGGAAGAAGATAGAATGCGCGGGAGCGAATTATTCGTTCTCGGGAAAGGCAGGAGTAGCAAGACGTATGAATGACGGCTCCATCCATCTGGCAATTTTCGAAGGAGAGGAAATAAGTTATGGCAGAGTTTCGATGAAACTTTCGTCCGATTCGGACTGTGCAGTGGCGATGAATTTCAGAAGTCCGGTATATGCGGTGGGAAAATATTCGAGCTACGGCAGAGCTGTACTGGAAATCAAAGGATTGCACAATGGAAGATATTATATCGACGGCAGAGAGGCTGCAACGGCCGGGGAGAAACTGATATTGCCCGAAGGCAGGCATATCATAGAATATACGGAGGGGACACAGATGCCTATGCCTTCGATGATAGAGGCTACGGAGCATCAGAAAAGAGGGGCGACGCTTTTTCTGAAAAAGCCGGCTACTCAGCAGGAGGTAATCGTGGAGATTTCGCAGGACGGCGGCACTTCGTGGAAAACTGCCGGAAAGACAACAGACAGTATATACGTGCTGTCCGGCCTGAAAAAGGGAAAATATCATGTGCGTGCGGTTTCGGTAAACGGGGATGTCAGGGCTTCCGAGGCTTCGGAATATCCGGTTTATGTTGAAGACAAGGCTCCGCACTGCCCTGAGGGCTTTCGTCTGAAACTTTCTGACGGCTGTGCCTTGCTGGACTGGGGAAAAGTTCTCGGGGTCAGGGTCTATCGGGTGTACAAAAAAACCGCAGGTTCTTCGAAATACGAAATGATATATGAAGGTTTTGCGAACAGTTATACGGATTATGATCCGGGACTCAAGGCTTGTGCCGGTATTCCGGACGATATCCGTCTGTACCGGGATTGCGTGAACGCTCCCGAGTATTATGTGACTGCCGTCAACGGCAGGGGTGAAAGCATACCGTCGCTTTCTGTGTCGGCAGACCCCGGATCATGGGCTAACTGGTATCCGGATACTGAACTGAAGTTCAAGCGCCGCTCTGCGTTCTGGATGCCGCCGTATGTTTATCAGGACATGAGCCCTGCCGAATATTATCCTGATTAGTGTGTCGTTTTATATATTAATTTAAAATCATAGTTTGAATGCGTGCTGAAATACTTGTTTCATCCGTCTGCCTTGTCCTGGCATTTTCCTGCAATGCCGGGAAATCGGAGGATTTGCTGAAGTCTTTCCCGGAGAATGCTTCTCCGGATAAGATAGGGATGGTCCTGACGGAAAAATTCATAGCAGACCCGTTTTCCCAGTACGGGAGCCCTCTCAGGGTAAATGAGCCGAGAACCCAGGTGACTTATCCTGACGTCTGCGCCTGGATAGGCGGGCTTCGCTTTGCGGAAAAGACTGGGAATAAGGAGCTTGAAAAACAGCTGACAGAAAAGTTCGACCCCCTCCTCGATTCTCTTTCGTACCTGCTCCCGAAACCGGATCATGTTGACAACAATGTTTTCGGGACTGTTCCCCTGGAACTGTTCCTGATTACAGGTAAACCGGAGTACAGGGATCTGGGTATGATGTACGCTGACAGCCAGTGGATTTTGCCGGAGGGTTGGTCACTTGATTCCGCGCATGTGCAGAAAAGCGCCATTTATGGGGATTTCCAGGATGCCGGACTGTTCCTGGCTCCTCAAAAGGAGTGGGCCGACAAGGGGTATTCATGGCAGACACGCTTCTGGTTAGACGACATGTTCATGATTACAGCCGTACAGTCTCAGGCTTACCGCGTGACCGGTGACAGAAAGTACATAGATAGGGCGGCGAGAGAGATGGTCCTGTATTTAAAAGAAATGCAGAAGCCATCGGGTCTTTTTGATCATGGTCCTGGAGCCCCGTTTGCCTGGAGCCGGGGGAACGGCTGGATGGCTGTAGGCATGGCTGAAATCTTGCGTATGTTGCCTGAAGATTCTCCATACAGGGATGAGATTATGGACGGCTATCTGAAAATGATGTCAACCTTGCTCGCATACCAGAATTCCACAGGAATGTGGAGACAGGTGGTGGATGACGGGACTATGTGGGACGAGACTTCCGGAACCGCGATGTTCGCCTATGCCATGATTGTCGGAGTGCAGCACGGCTGGCTGAATGACATTTCCTATGCGCAGGCTGCCAGAAAAGCCTGGCTGGCTCTCTGCGGGACAGTAGACTGCGACGGCATGGTTTCCGGAGTCTGCGAGGGCACGATGCTCGGAAGCGACAGCGAACATTACCGCCAGAGAAAGAAACTGACCGGAGATGTCCATGGTCTCGCTCCGATTCTCTGGTGTGCCTCCGCTTTGGCGGATTAGCATGTTATTCCCACTCTATGGTTGCAGGCGGTTTGGAACTGATGTCGTAGACTACGCGGTTGACTCCGCGCACCTTGTTTATGATGTCATTGCTGACGCGGGCGAGGAAGTCGTACGGCAGATGGACCCAGTCCGCCGTCATCCCGTCCGTGGAGATGACAGCCCTCAGGGCTATGGTATATTCGTATGTGCGTTCGTCACCCATCACGCCGACGCTCTTTACCGGGAGCAGAATAGCCCCCGCCTGCCATATCGAATCGTAGAGATTGTCTGCCGTCACTGAAGGGTCCGATGCGGAAGGCACTCCGTCGATTTTGTATTCCCTGAGTCCGCGGATGAAGATGTCGTCGGCTTCCCTGAGTATGGCCAGTTTCTCCTCGGTGACTTCCCCGAGAATCCTTATGCCGAGCGACGGCCCCGGGAACGGATGCCTGCCTATGAGTTCGTCCTTTATGCCGAGAGCCCGTCCGACTCTCCTGACCTCATCCTTGAACAGGGACCTGAGCGGCTCCACTATCTTCAGGTTCATCTTTTCCGGAAGCCCTCCCACGTTGTGGTGGGACTTTATCGTGGAGGACGGCCCGTTCACCGATGCCGACTCTATCACATCCGGATAAATCGTGCCCTGGGCGAGCCATTTCGCGTTTTCTATTTTCTGCGCATACTCGTCGAAAGTTTCGATGAAAAGTCTTCCGATCACCTTACGTTTCCGTTCGGGTTCGGTGACACCTTTGAGTTCTCTGATGAACGCCGCGGACGCATCAGCGCCTATTACATTGAGCCCCATGTCCTTGTACGATGCCAGCACGTCCTCGAATTCATTCTTCCTCAGCAGGCCGTTGTTCACGAATATGCATGTGAGGTTATGGCCTATCGCCCTGTTGAGCAGGACGGCCGCCACTGTGGAGTCAACCCCTCCGCTGAGCCCGAGTATGACCTTGTCGTTGCCGAGCTTCTCCTTAAGCCCGGCTATAGTGGTGTCAATGAACGAGGCTGGAGTCCAGTCTCCCTTGCATCCGCAGATGCCGAGGGCGAAGTTTGACAGTATCTTCATCCCTTCGGTGGTGTGGTAGACTTCCGGGTGGAACTGTACGGCGTATGTATCCTCCCCGCAGATGCGGTATGCCGCGTTCTTCACGTCATCCGTGGAAGCTATGATTTCACCGCCTTCCGGCAGTTTCGTGATGGTGTCCCCGTGCGACATCCAAACCTGTGAACGCTTCTCCACGCCTTTCAGGAGAGGGGAGTCGTTGTCGATAACTTCGAGCATGGCCCTCCCGTATTCCCTGGCTGTGGACGCATCGACCTCCCCGCCGTATCTCTGGGCCAGGAACTGCGCTCCGTAGCATATTCCGAGCAGCGGAAGACGGCCTTTTATGCCGCTGATATCCGCCTTCGGGGCATTCGCGTCCCGTACGGAGAACGGGCTGCCAGAGAGTATCACTCCCTTGACCGTAGCGTCGATTGCCGGTATCTTGTTGAAAGGATATATTTCACAATAGACATTCAGTTCCCTGAGTCTGCGCCCTATGAGCTGCGTGACCTGCGACCCGAAGTCGAGGATGATGATTTTTTCAGCCATTTACAGATGAGTTTGCCGCAAAAATAATATAAAAACTTCGTTTTCTTTGTAGAATTTTCTACTTTTGCAGTCCTTTTTTCAACTAACTATATGGATATTAGAAACATTGCAATAATTGCACACGTCGATCACGGCAAGACTACCCTTGTCGACAGGATGATATACCAGGCCAGGCAGGCGAGGGAGCAGGAGAAGCTCGGGGAGCTGATTCTCGACAACAACGACCTCGAGAGGGAGAGAGGCATAACCATTCTTGCCAAGAACGTGTCGGTGCCATACAAAGGTGTCAAGATAAATATCATAGACACTCCGGGACACAGCGATTTCGGAGGTGAGGTGGAACGCGTCCTCAACATGGCTGACGGAGTGATACTGCTTGTGGATGCATTCGAAGGGTGCATGCCGCAGACGAGGTTCGTGCTCCAGAAAGCCATAGAACTGGGGAAGAAGCCGATAGTCGTCGTGAACAAGGTGGACAAGCAGAACTGCCGCCCAGACGAGGTGCAGGAAGAGGTGTTCGACCTTATGTTCTCTCTCGACGCAAATGACGACCAGCTCGATTTCAAGACCCTCTACGGCAGTGCCAAGCAGGGATGGATGTCTTACGACTGGAGGAAGCCGACTACTGACATAACACCGCTGCTCGACACGATTCTCGAGGAGATTCCCGCCCCGGCACATAATCCCGGCACTCCGCAGATGCTCATATCTTCTCTTGAATACTCTCCGTATGTCGGCCGTATCGCCATTGGAAGGGTGACGAGGGGCGAACTGAAGGCCGGGATGAACATCAGCCTCTGCAAGAGATACGACATTGTGCAGAAACAGAAGATACGCGACCTGATGGTGTTCGACGGGCTCGGCAAGACCAGGGTGGATACGGTGCAGTGCGGAGACATCTGCGCCGTGGTGGGACTCGAGGGCTTCGAGATAGGTGACACCGTCGCCGACTTCGAGAACCCGGAACCGCTTCCGCCTATCGAAGTGGACGAACCGACAATGAGCATGCTCTTCTGCATAAACAATTCTCCGTTCTTCGGGAGGGAAGGCAAGTTCGTGACATCGCGCCACCTGAAGGAACGTCTCGAGAAGGAGCTTGAGAAGAACCTTGCCCTGAGGGTAAAGCCGGGGCCGAATGCCGATTCGTTCATAGTTTACGGCAGGGGAGTGCTTCATCTTTCAGTCCTCATCGAGACCATGAGGCGGGAAGGCTTCGAGCTTCAGGTGGGGCAGCCGAAAGTCCTGGACAAGACAATCAACGGCCAGAGGTGCGAGCCTATCGAGAACCTTACCATAGAAGTGCCGGAGGAGTTTGTCGGAAAGGCCATCGAGATATCGACCAGAAGGAAGGGTGCGCTTATCCACATGGATACGAAAGGGGACCGCACACATCTTGATTTCGACATACCGGCAAGGGGACTCATGGGACTGCGGAGTAATCTCCTCACCGCCACACAGGGAGAAGCAGTGGTGGCGCACAGGTTCAAGGACTATGAACCGTACAAGGGAGAGATAGAGAACAGGACGAACGGGTCGCTCGTCTCCCTCGAGACCGGAGTAGCCGTCGCGTATTCCATGGACAAGCTCCAGGACAGGGGCCGTTTCTTCGTCCGTCCGGGGGATGAGATATATGCGGGGCAGGTCGTAGGCGAGCATACACGCGAAAGGGATCTCAACATAAATATATGCAAGACCAAGAAGCTGACCAACATGAGGGCGTCCGGAAGCGACGACAAGGTCATGCTTCCTCCTCCTGTCGAATTTTCACTCGAGGAGGCTCTTGAATATATCCAGGAGGATGAACTTGTTGAGGTAACACCTAAATCCATGAGAATCAGGAAGATAATTCTTGATGAAATAGAAAGGAAAAGAAAAAGCGGAAATTTGGATTGATTTTATAAAAATAATTTATATCTTTGCACGCTCAAATCTATTTACGGGTTATGGAAAGAGATGGATTTGCAATACCTCTAAATGGATTGGCCCATGAGAAGTGGAAGTCCGGCTTGCATGTCGGGAAAGAGTTTTTTGAAAAATTTGGAAATACCGAGATTTCCGACGCGTCGCTGCAGGTGACTTTGGAGGCATGGAAATCCGGGTCGTCAGTGCTGGTCGACTGCCTTGCGGAAGGCAGCATATCGGTGCCATGCGACCGGTGTCTCGACCTTGTCAGCATTCCTGTCGATGTGTCGGCAGGGCTCAGGATAAGGTTCGGGAATGTATCCGGGGACGACAAGGAAGAAGATGAAGGAGAGCGGGAGGTCGTGACGCTGGAGGAAGCCGTTCCGGAATATGACATGTCGCAGGTGGTGTATGACTACGTCTGCCTGTCGCTTCCTGCAAGAAGGATGCATCCGGAGGGTGGCTGCAACAAGGAGATGCTCGGATATCTCAAGTCGGGGATAACGCTCCCCGGCGGTGACGGAGGCTCTGAGGAAAGTCCTTTCTCGGTCCTGAACGGTATTTTCAACAGTTGAAAGTGAAAAATTAAAAATAGAAACAGAAAATGGCACATCCGAAACACAAAGTCTCAAAGCAGAGAAGAGACAAGAGAAGAACGCATGACAAGGCTGTAGTCCCGACATTGGCTACATGTTCAAATTGCGGTGCGACTGTATTGTATCACAGAGTCTGCCCGGAGTGCGGCTACTATAGAGGTCGCCAGATAATCCAGAAGAGCGCCGAGTAGGACAGTCTTCTGTCAATGGCCCTGTAGTTCAACGGATAGAATGGAAGTTTCCTAAACTTTAGATAGCAGTTCGATTCTGCTCGGGGCTACAAGGAAGCCGGCTCAACATTTTGGGCCGGCTTCTTCTTTGCTTTCTGGCGGAAGCAGAATGAGTTATAAAAAATAATTCGTATATTCGCACTCTAAAGATTCATCCAGACATGAAACAGACAATTGCAACAGAAAACGCGCCCAAGGCTGTCGGGCCTTATTCGCAGGCAGTGGAAGTCAACGGCATGCTCTTCATATCAGGCCAGATTCCGGTTGTGCCGGCAGACGGTTCGGTCCCGGAAGGCATTGAGGCCCAGACAAGGCAGTCTCTGAAGAATATCGGCGCCATACTCGAGAAGGCGGGGCTCGACTTCTCCAACGTGGTCAAGACTACCGTTCTGCTTGACGACATAGCTGATTTCGGTGCAATGAACGCTGTCTATTCCGAGTTCTTCCAGGTGGAGAAGCCTGCAAGGGCGTGCTTCCAGGTGGCCGCTCTTCCGATGGGTGTCAAAGTGGAAATCGAAGCCATAGCTGTCCGCTGACCTTGACAGGGCGGGCAAGCGGGCTTAACGGCTTGCAATGAATAAAAAGACGATAATCCTTTGCGTGTCGCTTATCGGTGTCTTCGTGATAATCGTGGCGGTTGCGCTTCCTTTCCTTTATTCCGGCACTGGCGAGTCCGGGGACAGCCTTGCCGACGACAGGGAATCCATGCTCTTTTCAGCGGTACCTTCCGATGCGTCAATGGTCCTGAAATTCCAGGAATTCGGGCGCATGCTCGATGCTGTGGCCGCAGATGAGTCTCCAGTGCGCAGTTTTGTCATGGACCGTACGGATTCTGGCAAGATGGCGGCTTTCCTTGCCGGGACCTTGTCATCATCATCCCTCTACAGCAGCCTTATGTCATCACCGGCTGTCCTTTCCCTTCACAATATCGGAAAGTTGACACCGTTGCTGATAATAGATGCCGGAAAAGCGTCGGATGAACCGTCTGCCTCGGTTTCCGCCATGATTTCCGCTGCTACGGAAGCCGGAATGACTGCGTCATACGAAGATGTCTCAGGTTACCTTCCGGCCGGCAACCCTCTGAGAAAGAGGTCCCTCCTGCTCATATCTCCGTCGGACATACTCGTCCAGTCTTCGCTGAGGCATCTGAAGGCCAAGGTGTCTGTTCTGGATGTGGAAGGTCTGCCGGAAGCCGTTGTAAAGGCCTCGTCGGAAGACCTGCTCGTCCTGCCTCATTCCGGTCTGGACGGGATTGCGGATGAGGTTCTGTCCCCTTCCGGCAGGAAATCCTCTTCATTCATCGGGAGATTCGCGGACTGCATCGCATTCTCGGTGGAGAACATGTCCGCCGGGGAATTTTCGATGAAAGGACGTCCTGTCGCAGGGAATGGAAGAAACTGTTTCCTTGATTTGTACATGAATGTGGGCTCTTCTTCTCCACAGGTATCGTCTGTGCTTCCGTCTTATACGGTGGCTGCGGCATCTGTCCCTGTGGACAATGCAGCCGCCTATGCCTCGGCATACATGGATTTCTCCGAGACGATGTCCCTTGTCAGGGATGTGGAGGGGCGCAGGTCGTCCCTGCAGAAGAAGACCGGGATAGACCCGGTCGACTGGGCCGGTGCAATAAACCTGAAGGAGGTTTCTGCCGCGTCTTTCGTAACAGGAGGAAAACTCGAGAAGATATTGCTCGTCCGGATGGAGAAACTCAATTTCCCGCTGCTTTTCAAGGGAATCGGGGATGTGACGAAGGACAGTTGCGAGCGCAGGATTTTCAGATACGGTTACGGCGGATATCTGTCCCTGCTTTTCGGCGGGATGTTCTCCCTCGAGGACGAGTCCTGCTTTCTCGTGGACGGGGAGTGGATGATTATAGGAAGCCGCACTGCACTTGCCGAATATGCTGGCGGAAGGGCAAGGGAATATACTCTGGCTGAATATCTTTCCGATGCCGGAGTCGGGAATCCGATGTCCGGAAGGAACGTATATTTCACTTCATACCTTTCGCTGTCGGAAGACAGGGCGTTCAACAAGTCCCTGTTCTCGGGGAATTTCCTCCCGGCGGTGGACAAGTCTCTTGAAGGCATATCGTACGAGCCTCTTTTCCTGACCGTTTCGGAAGACAAGGCAGGAATCCTGGTGGACGTGTCCTCGTGCAGGACGGTAGTGACCAGGAGCAAGGCTCCGACGTTCGAGCGCGATACCGAAGTCGTGGTGCCCGAAGGTCCGTTCAGGGTCAAGAACTCCGGCACAGGCAGGTGGAACCGGTTCTACCAGCAGGACAATCTGTATCTGTGCCTTCAGGAGGAGGACGGCAAGGGCATCTGGGGAGTGGAATTCAACGCCCCGATATGCGGACGGGCCGAGACAGTGGACTATTTCGCAAACGGCAAGCTCCAGATACTTTTTGCGGCAGGCTCGAAACTGTATCTGATTGACAGGCTCGGGAGGTTCGTCAACCCGTTCCCTGTCGAGCTCGGCAAGCCTGTGCTCATCGGTCCGGATGTCTACGACTTTTCCGGGAAGAGGAAATACAATGTAATGATTCTGCACACAGACAACACGATAGAGATGTACAACCTCCAGGGACGCAGGCCTCCGCAGTGGAAGACCATCACTTCGGATGAGACCATAAAGGGCCTGCCGGAGCGCATAAGGGTGAACGGCAGCACATATTGGGTGGTGAGGACATCCATACAGACGCTGATATTCGGATTCTACGGCGGTGAACCGCTGACCAGGTTCGAAGGTGACCGGATGATCCGCCCGGACAGCGAAGTCGTCCCGGGAAAAGACGGGACCGTTGAGGTGGTCTGCTATGACGGCAGGAAGCACCAGGTCAAAATTGCTGGGAAATAATTGCACACATATAATAACCTGATTAAGATGATTGAATTTAAATCCGTAAACAAACTTTACGAAAAAAGTTTCAGAGAAAATTGGGACCGCCCGGCGTTGTCCAATTACCAGGGGGTTACGCTGCATTACCGCGATGTTGCGCGCAGAATCGCCAAAATGCACATCATGTATGAGCGTTGCGGACTTTCCAGGGGCGACAAGGTGGCTATATGTTCACGCAACCAGGCCAACTGGGGCGTGTCGTTCATCTCTGCACTCACCTACGGCGCTGTCCCTGTGCCTATCCTCCATGAGTTCAAGCCGGGGAACATACACCATCTCGTAAACCATTCCGAGGCGAAGATTCTTTTTGTTGACGATGTGGTATGGGAGGGGCTCACGGAGACGGAGATGCCGGAACTGCTCGCCGTAATACAGATAAACACACTTTCCCTGCTCTATACGAAGACAGATGAGATAAAGAACGTCAGGGAGCATCTGAACGAATATTTCGGACAGAAATATCCGATGAATTTCACTCCGGAAAGCATAGAATACTATGAGGATTCCGCAGACGAGCTCGCCCTCATAAACTACACATCCGGTACATCCGGCTTTTCGAAGGGAGTGATGATTCCTTACAGGGCGCTCTATTCCAATATATGCTTTGCCATGGGGGTTCTCCCAATGATAGGCAACACTTCCAATGTGGTGGCCATGCTTCCTTCAGCCCACATGTACGGCATGATGTTCGAGGTGCTTTTCGAACTGACCGTCGGGGCCCATGTCCACTTCCTTACCAGGGTGCCGAGCCCGAAGATAATAATGCAGGCCCTTTCCGAAGTGAAGCCTGACATCGTGATTGCCGTGCCTCTCATCATCGAGAAGGTCTACAAGTCCAAACTCAAGCCATTGCTCGACAAGAGCGGCATAAAGTTCCTTACAAAGGTGCCAGGACTGAACCAGATGCTCATGAAGAAGATACGCACGGAGCTCGTGAACGCGTTCGGAGGAAAATTCGAGGAAGTGATAATCGGCGGCGCGGCATTCAATAAGGAGGTCGAGTCTTTCTTCAAGAAGATAAACTTCCCGTTCACAGTAGGGTACGGCATGACAGAGTGTGCCCCTATCATATCCTATGACGACTGGAAGACCAACAGGGAATTCTCCTGCGGGAAGACGGCTCCGAACATGGAGATAAAGATAGATTCCCCGGAACCGGACACGGTGCCTGGAGAGGTGCTTGTCAAGGGTATGAACGTGTTCCTCGGCTATTTCAAGAACGAGGAGGCGACAGAAGCCGTGTTCACAAAGGACGGATGGTTCCGTACCGGCGACATGGGTGTGATGGACAAGGATGGCTACCTCTATCTCAGGGGACGCTCCAAGTGCATGATACTCGGCCCGTCCGGCCAGAATATCTATCCGGAGGAGATTGAGAGCGTGCTGAACAACATGCATTATGTCGTGGACTCGCTCGTCATAGAGGACCATGGGCAGCTCACTGCTCTGATATATCCGGATTTCCATCAGGCGGAAGTGGACGGCCTCGACAGGGAGGCTCTGGAGCAGGACCTCAACAATTCGCTCCTTGTCACGAACAAGGAACTTCCGAATTATGCCCGGGTATCGAAGATAGAGGTTATGCCTGAAGATTTTGAAAGGACTCCGAAGAGGAGCATCAAGAGGTATCTTTACCAGAGGTGACATTGATGGAGAAATTCGACCACAGCTATCTTCAGATGGCGACGATTTGGGCGCAGAACTCTTACTGCAAACGCCGTAAGGTCGGCGCCCTCCTTGTCAAGGACAGGATGATTATTTCAGACGGGTATAACGGCACCCCGTCAGGGTTCGAGAATATCTGCGAAGACGAGAACGGCATTACAAAGCCGTATGTCCTGCATGCGGAGGCAAATGCCATCACCAAGGTGGCCAAGTCCGGAAACAGCAGCCAGGACGCGACCCTGTATGTCACGGCATCGCCTTGTCTCGAATGTGCGAAGCTCATAATCCAGGCCGGAATCAGGCGTGTCGTCTACCGTGACGAATACAGGCTCACGGACGGCGTGGATTTGTTGCGCAAGGCTGGTGTAGAAGTTGAAAAAGTGGATTGAAAATGAAGGACAGGACATACACTGCGCTGATTGCATTGTTCGGCGTGGTTCTCGGTGTGCTTGCCACATTGCTGGTAATCAGGTTTACCGGGGACAGGAAGAAGTTTGACGGAGACTACGACCGCTGGAGGAAACTGAATCTCATACTCTACGAGGTCGAGAAGAACTATGTCGATACCATAGACATGAAGGCGATGACGGATGCCGCCGTCGAAGCGGCCTTGTCCAGGCTGGACCCCCACACCGTGTATCTCCCTCCTGTCCAGCTCGAGGCTTCCGAAACGGAACTCGCCGGGAATTTCGAGGGGATAGGCATACAGTTCAATGTGCCGAACGACACAGCCATTGTCCTTAATGTGATTCCGGGCGGCCCGTCGGAAAAGGCCGGACTGATGCAGGGGGACAGGATAATGAAGGTTGACTCGTCCGTGATAGCCGGCAACAGGACTCCGCAGGACAGCATGGTGGCCCGGATGAAGGGACCCGCCGGTTCCAAGGTCCTTGTCACGGTCAGAAGGGACGGCACGGATATCCCGTTCGAGATAACCAGGGGCAAAATCCCTGTTCATTGCGTGGATGCCGCCTTCATGATAAATGATACGACAGGCTACATAAGGCTTTCAAAGTTCACGAGGACCACTTACCAGGAGTTCTCTGCGGCTGCGGACAAACTTCTCGCCTCGGGGATGAGCAAGCTCATATTCGACCTCAGGGACAATACCGGAGGATATTTCGACCAGGCTTTCCTTGTCTGCAATGAATTTCTTGCCGAAGGAGACCCTGTGGTCTATATGGAGGGACTGCACAGAAAGCGTCAGGATTTCGAGGCCGACGGCCGCGGCAGGCTTCAGGATATCGGACTCGTGGTCCTCATAAACGAATCTTCAGCATCTTCGAGCGAAATTTTCGCCGGTGCAATGCAGGACAACGACAGAGGAGTGATTGTCGGACGCCGCTCTTTCGGGAAGGGCCTTGTACAGGAACCGATAAACTTTACTGACGGGTCCGGGATAAGGCTCACGGTGTCACGCTTCTACACCCCGTCCGGAAGGTGCATACAGAAACCGTATTCCGATGACTATGCTTATGACATCTACGAGAGGTATGCGCACGGGGAGATGACGGATGCTGACAGCATAAAGATAGACCGTTCCAAAGAATACAGGACAAGGAACGGGCGTATAGTATATGGGGGAGGGGGAATAGTCCCGGACGTATTCGTGCCCGTGGACACGACGAGAGCCGGCGATTTCTTCATCCAGAGCAACAAGAAGGCTCTTCAGATGCGCTTTGCTTCCGCAATGTTCGACAGATACAGAAGGACGCTTGCGAGCATTGACGACTTCGGTGCGCTTTCAAGGTATCTCGATGCTCTCGACCTGAAGTCCAGGTTCCTGGAATATGCGGCTGGTGAAGGGGTGGTGCTGAAACCTTCCGAGGAGAAGGATTTCGACACTTACATGATGCCTCAGATAAAGGCTCTGACAGGCCGGTATTCCAAACTGGACGACGAGGCGTTCTACCGGTTCTATCTCGAGATAGACGAGACGGTGGCCAAGGCAATTGAAACTACTGGGCTATGAATCTGTAGACGATTTCCCCATACTGCTTTCTGTCGGCTGCAAGAGATGACGTGAATATGGACATCATTGCAGCCTTCTTTGCGTATTCCCGCTGGCATCTGTCGGGTGAAGAAAATTCGTCAACGATTTCCGCGCCCACAACCTTACCGGACTGCTCCACGGTTATCCGTACGGTGACATCTCCGCTTCCCTGGCACCTGTATGCCGGAACCGGAAGATAGCGGGCTTTTCTGCCGTCAAGCGAGTATGATATTACGGAAGGGCCGGTGTAGACGGCTGTCTCCTTCCCGGTGTCCCCGTCCTGCATGGAGGCGAAACTTCCTTCGTCTTCAGGTTCGGCAGCGAAGGCACCGCTCGCAAGTTCCTTCTCAAGACGCTCGGCATCCCTGTACAGCTGTTCTGCATCGGTATTCCTGTCGTCTGTGAGATGTCCCGAATTTCCGGCATCCACGGCTATGTTCCTGATATCGCTCCCTTCTGCCATGTCAGGGGCATACGGAAGACCTCCGGCCGCGATAAGTTCATCGAGCCTGTCGCTTATGCTTTCCCTGAACTCGCTCTCGCGGGCTTCCTGCTCTTTCTGGTCTATGCCGGAAAAGTCGAATAGATAGGATGTCCCTCCTCTGAGGGTGGTGCTCAACTGGAATATGAGAAGCACAATGACAGCCGCGACATGCACTGTCACGGTCAGATACAGTCCCGATTTGTCCTCTCCGGGGATTTTCGCGGCAAGTCCAGCCTTGCCGGGCTTACGGAAGAACTTCATTTCTTTTCATGCAGGGCTTTCTCGATGGTGGCGGAAATGATGTCTATGGCAACCTTGTTGTGTCCGCCCTGCGGGATGATGATGTCAGCATATCTCTTGCTCGGTTCGATGAACTGCAGGTACATCGGCTTGACTGTCTTGCTGTATCTTTCAATCACGGTCTCGACGGTCTTTCCCCTTTCGAGGATGTCCCTTGCCATGACCCTCATGAGCCTGTCGTCATCGTCAGCGTCAACGAATATCTTTATGTCCATCTGTTCCCGCAGTTCGGCACAGGTGAATATCAGTATTCCTTCCACTATTATGACATCGGCAGGATTGACCCTCACCGTCTCCGTCTTTGAGCGGGAGCAGGTCAGGTAGGAATAGACAGGCTGGTCGATGCTGTTTCCGCATTTCAGAAGCCTCAGATGCTCGTTGAGCAGCTTGAAGTCGATGGAGTCCGGATGGTCGAAATTCACTTTCTGCCGTTCTTCCAGCGGAAGGAAGCTCGAGTCCTTGTAGTAGGAATCCTGCGGTATGACCACGACATTCTCCTTCAGGTTCTTGGTGATTGCCTGGACGACGGTGGTTTTTCCCGACCCGGAGCCACCTGCTATTCCGATTACCAGCATGTCTTTCCTTTGTTAATATTCAGCGTTCTTCGGTGTTCTCGGGAAAGGTATCACATCCCTGATGTTGCCCATGCCCGTCACGAAAAGCAGAAGCCTTTCGAATCCGAGCCCGAATCCGCTGTGCGGTGCCGACCCGAATCTTCTTGTGTCAAGGTACCATTCGAGAGTGTTCCTGCTCATTCCGAGTTCGGAAATCCTGGCCTCGAGCTTTTCGAGCGAGGCTTCCCTTTCGGAACCGCCTATGATTTCACCGATTTTAGGGAAGAGCACATCCATCCCCCTGACAGTCTTCCCGTCCTCGTTCTGCTTCATGTAGAACGCTTTTATCTCCTTGGGGTAGTCTGTCATTATCACAGGTCTCTTGAAATGTTTCTCGACAAGGTATCTCTCGTGCTCGCTCTGAAGGTCCACACCCCAGCTTACAGGGAATTCGAACTTTTCTCCGGATTCCTCGAGTATCTTTATGCCTTCGGTGTATGTGAGCCTTACGAAGTCGGTCTTTATCACGCTTTCAAGCCGTTCTATAAGCTCCTTGTCGAACATGTCGTTGAGGAAGCGTATGTCGTCCATGCAGTTCTCGAGGGCGTATCTCACAAGGTATTTGATGAAATCCTCGGCAAGTTCCATATTGTCTTCTATGTCGTAGAAGGCCATTTCCGGTTCAATCATCCAGAATTCCGCAAGATGCCTCGGAGTGTTGGAGTTCTCGGCCCTGAATGTAGGCCCGAACGTATAGATTTCCCCGAGAGCCATTGCCCCGAGTTCGCCTTCGAGCTGTCCGCTTACCGTGAGGCTCGTCTGCTTCCCGAAGAAGTCCTGGGAATAGTCGACCTGGCCGTCCTCTGTCCTCGGCGGGTTATTCAGGTCAAGAGTAGTGACCTGGAACATTTCTCCTGCACCCTCGCAGTCTGAGGCTGTGATTATCGGTGTGTGAAGATATACGAATCCTTTGTCGTTGAAGTATTTGTGTATGGCAAAAGCCATGGCGTGCCTGATTCTGAGCACTGCACCGAAGGTATTGGTCCTCGGCCGGAGATGTGCTATCGTCCTGAGGAACTCCATCGAGTGCCCCTTCTTCTGGAGCGGGTAGCTGTCCGGGTTGGCCTCTCCATATACTGTGATTTCCTTTGCCTGGATTTCCACGGCCTGTCCGCTGCCGACGGACTTCACGAGGGCACCCTTTACTCCTATGCACGCACCTGTAGTGATTTTCTTGAGGATATCTTCGCTGAATGCGGCAGTCTCAACCACAATCTGTATATTGTTTATCGTAGAACCGTCATTCAATGCTATGAAAGCTATGTTCCTGTTTCCTCTTTTTGTCCTGACCCAGCCTTTTGCGACAACTTCGCCGCATGGCTCGCTTTTCAGCAAATCTTTGACTTTGGTTCTCATATCCGCTTTTCCTTTTTAAACATGCAAAGATAAAACTTTCCCGTCATTCAGCCAATAGTTTACCCTTAATATCAGTGTTGTCATATCTGCCGGAGAACCGCTCCGCGCCCTTTCCGATGGCATAGACCGGGACCGGCGAGCCGGTGTGCCCGTGCGTTGTCCATCCGATGTAAGCCTGGTCGTTCTCCTTCCTGTTCCAGTCCGAATCAGTCTCGCTGTAGAACACCCCTGTCTTGTTGAGGCTGTCCAGCACTTTCCATCCGAGGTTGACTTCTCCCCAGGTCTCTGTTGCCCCGAGTGCTATCCCTCCGGTCTCATGGTCGGCCGTAACCACTATCAGGGTCTCGTCAGGATGCCTGTTGTAGAAATCGATAGCGACTTTGACAGCCTCGTCAAGCCGTTGTACGCTTTCAATCATCGGCATTGTCTTGTTGTCATGAGCGGCCCAGTCGATTTCCCCTTGCTCATACATTATGAAGAAAGGGGACTTTTCCCCGAGGAATTCTATGCTTTTCCTGAGCATCTCATCCGATGTCATGTCTGTCTCCGGTGTCTTGCCGACGAAATAGTCCGACACGCTTTTTTCACGGCCGCTTTCCTGGCATACCACAATTTTCTCCGCTCCGGAACTTGTCGCGGAGTCGAACTCCTCTTCTCCGAAGCATACGGTATATCCGCGTTTCTGCAGGTAGTCCTTTGAATTTATGCTCTTGCCTTTGTTGTCGTAGTCGAGGAAGCCGGACCCGGCGTAGAGGTCGAACCCGCTGACAGGAATCTCCTTGGTTATCCCGTAGTAGTCGTACCTGCTTGTGTTATGTCCGTAGAATGAAGCCGGTGTCGCATGGTTCACGGGTACGGAACTCATTATGGCCACCTTGTAGCCCTTTTCCTTGAGTATGGATGCGACGCTTTTCAGCGTGTCTCCATCGGGACTGATGCCGAGACGGCCGTTTATCGTCTTTTTACCTGTAGCTATCGCCGTCCCTGCTGCCGAAGAACAGGTCACGTTCTTGTCTGCTGAGAACGTCGTCGTCATGCCGAGAATAGGGAACTTCGTGAATGAAACCTGCTTGAATCCGTGGCCTCCTTCAAGATACGAAAGATAGGATTCCGTGGCTGCCACATGGGATGCCCCCATCCCGTCTCCGATGAATAGGAATATGTACTTGGCAGGCTTGCCGTTGTCATGCCCCATATTCCCGAGATTGGCTATGATTATGCAGCACAGGAGAAGGATGATGCCCAATATCATCCCTATTGCGTGGCTTTTTCTGATTTTTTTCATTGCTGTCTTTTTGTGTGATTGCACTTAGATTTTTCAGACGTCAAATATAAGAAACTGTTTTGAAAATCTGTCAAACATTGTATCCTAAAACCAAAGGAAAAGGGCTGAGCCAAAATTTGCATTTTGACACAGCCCCTTTCCTTTGCATTCAACCCTTGCGGGCATCCTTTGCAGACTTATTCGGCAGGTTTCCTTGCCGCGTACATGATTTTCAATGCCGAGCATCTTCTGAGCTCCTGCTTCACGTCAGTGATGATACCCATCCTGACGTTTGCGTCTGCCCTGATTGAAACTGTCATATACTGTCTGTCCACTTCACTCATCGCGTCGCGCTCTGCTGCGATGAAGTCTCGGATTTCGTCAACTGTCTTGAAAGAGTCATTGAGCTGTATACGTGCATCCGTTCCGTACATCCTCTGGAGTGAGGCGATAGGGGAACCGATGTTTATGTAGGAGGTAAGGTCCTTCCTTTCCAGCTTTGCGACCTCGGTCGCTTCCGGAAGGCTTACAATGACCTTGTTCTCCGTTTCACGCATGCTTGTCGTGACCATAAAGAAGAACAGAAGCATGAACACGATATCGGACATTGACGCGGTGGTCAACCCCGGGACTGATTTCTTGTCCCCTTTTCCTCCGAATTTTGACATAACCTTATTCTCCTTTAGCTTTTACTTACGTCCTTAGGCTCTGCCTCGGAAATATTCTGAGGAATAGCCTCCCTGACAATTCTCTGCTGGTCTTCGTTGAGGTTGAGATATGCTTTCCCGAAGTTCGCTTTAGCAAATTCATCCCTCAGTTCGTTGACTGCCTTCACAAGCTCGTTCTGCACCTCGATGTATGCCTTGTAGCTTGTGCCGCGGTCGTTCTGGAGAGAGATGACACCTCTCGAGACGTTGTATGTTCCGAAGCCTTCAATCTCCTTTGGAGCCCTTTCCGGAAGGTTCGGGTCATTGTTAGGGTTTACAAGGAATTCTTTTACTTTGTCTTTCAATAAGCTCACATCCATCGGTTCATTACCAGCGAACAGTCTGTCTGCGGAGTTTATCCTCACGATAATGATGTTCCTCCTGTTGACTTTCTGGTCTTCCACCTCCTGATTCTCGTCAGGTATCGGCGGCAGACGGCGCTGCAGTCCCGAGTCCTGATTCATCGTGGTGGTCATCAGGAAGTATGACAGCAGCAGGAACGCGATGTCCGCTGATGAACTTGAATTTAATTCTGGAACTTTTTTAGACATACTGTTCTACTTATTTGTTGCGAATCGCATTATCTATTGCACCGTAGATGATGGCAAGGATAGTCAGTGCGCAAAGTATGTAGGTGAGGTTGAGCACCGTATCCGTAAGCTTGAGGGTGAGTGCGCTCACTTCCTTGCCCACGTAGCCTACTGCAGGCGCTCCTGACGACAGGAAATATACTGCACCTATGACGACTGCCACACACAGAAGTGCGAGTCCTCCCTTGAGCAGGCTCTTAGGGTTGTTGATAGCGCTGATTACAATGCCTATGACGACTGCCAAAGCAAGACCGGCGACTACCATTACATAGGCCCAGTAGAGCAGGGTATCGACAGATGTGTCAGTGAAGTTGGCTGCATAGGCCCACACGGTGATTGCCGTACTGACAAGCATCAATACCCACAATGATATCTTGATTATTTTTTCGTATCTTGACATTGCCTGATGTTATTTTTTATTCTCATATTTTACCAGAATATCCACGAGAGAGATGGATGCATCTTCCATGTCAATTGAAAGAGAATCAATCCTCGAAACGATATAGTTGTAGAAAATCTGGAGAATAATGGCCACGATAAGACCGCCGACCGTCGTGATCAAGGCAACCTTCATACCTCCTGCAACGACGTTAGGGGAGATGTCACCTGCTGCCTGGATTGCATCGAATGCCTGCACCATTCCGACAACCGTTCCCAAGAATCCGAGGGATGTTGAAAGAGCGATGAAGAGGGCAACCCATGTAAGGTTGTTTTCCATGAGGCTCATCTGTACCGAACCGTAGGAAACCACTGTCTTCTCGACTACCTCGATACCCTGGTCCATACGGAGGAAGCCCTGATAGAAGATGCTGGCGACAGGACCGCGGGTGTTGCGGCATACTTCCTTTGCTGCTTCTACACCGCCTTCGTTGAGAGCTGTCTCAATTTTGGAGAGGAGCTTCTTGGTGTTTGTCTTGGAGAGGCTGAGGTAAAGGATTCTCTCGATAGAGATAGCCAGACCGAAGATAAGGCAGAGTATGATTGAAGCCATGAAGCCTGGACCACCTTCAATGAATTTTGTCTTGAGCTGCTGGTGAAGCGGAATTTCGCTTGGTGCTGCCTGGAACGGGTTTGCTTCAGCGGCAATTGCCTCTTCAGCAGCTGCTGTGTCCGCTACAGCGGCAGAATCCGGAGCCGTAGTCTCGTCCTGAGCTGCCGCAAACTGGGCGGAAAACGCCATCATTGCAATAGATGCAAGAAGTATGAAAAAATTTTTCATAATTGAGTGTGTGTGTTTAATTAATAATGTATCAGTTTGTTAAAATTTTTTCAAGCTGTATTCCGGTTATGTAGTTTACCAAAATCCGGTGCAATTTAGCAAATAATTTTTATATGGCAATACTTATTTCGTTATTTCTCCACGCAGGTTTTTGCCCAGTTCTTCAATGACAAATCCGTTGTCTCCGTGCATTCCCATAAGGTAGAAAAGCTTTGCGAGAGCCCCTTCTGTGGTGCAGTCGTAGCCGCTCTGCACACCGGCTTCCTCGAGCTTCTTCCCGGTGGCGTAGAGGTCCATGTTCACCGAGCCGGCAAGGCACTGTGTCACGTTGAGCAGAATCTTTCCCATTGAAATGCCTTCTTTTATGAGGTCCAGGAACCATTGTTTCGAAGGCGCGTTTCCAGCCCCGTAAGTCTCCATAATCACAGCCCTTGTCTCCGGGCCGCAGATGATGTTCCTGACCACCTGTGGGGTGATGCCCGGATGCAGCTTCAGTATGGACACCCTCGTGTCGAGTCTGGTGTGGAATACCGGTCTCCTGTCCCAGTCCGCAGGTCTGATTATGCTGTCAGTGTTGTACCTGATGCTGATGCCCGCTTCCGCCAGGGCGGGAAAGTTGCCGGACCTGAAGGCCCTGAACGTCTCGGAATCTACTTTCTTTGCCCTGTTCCCCCTCATTAGCGTGTTGCCGAAGCAGATGCACACCTCGGGCACTATCGCGTGCCCGTCCTTGTCCTTGGCTGCCGCAATCTCCACGGACGACACTATGTTCTCCTTGCCGTCGGTCCTTGCCACGCCTATCGGAAGCTGGCTTCCCGTGAATATGACCGGTTTCGTCAGGCCTTCTATCATGAAACTGAGTGCCGAGGCCGAGAAGGCCATCGTGTCTGTCCCGTGCAGGATGACGAACCCGTCGTAGCTGTCGTACCTTTCCGAAATCAGTTCCACCAGCTTCTGCCACAGGGAGGGCTCCACGTCGGCGGAGTCTATGAGTTTGTCCAATGTGCAGGAATCGATCCTGTGCGCGAATTTCCCGAGTTCCGGCACTTCTTCGAGAATCTGTGAAAAGTCGAAAGGCTTCAGGGTCTGGTCGGCGGAATCCATCTTCATCCCTATCGTACCTCCTGTGTATATCAGGAGGACAGCCGACTTTTCGTTTTCATTGTCTGTCCGGTATATCATATCCAGAATATTCAGATGTTGAAAAGGTGCTCCGCGTTCGCCGATGTCACCGATGCCACTTCCTCTATCGGGATGCCCTTCTGCTCCGCCACTTTCGCTGCTATAAGGGGGATGTATGCGCTTTCGTTCCTTTCTCCCCGGTGCGGTACGGGTGTCAGGTACGGAGAGTCGGTCTCGAGCAATATCCTCCCGAGGGGGATATGCTTGACGGTCTCGGCTATGGACGCTTTCCTGAACGTTATCACACCTCCGATACCTATGTACCATTCGCCGAGCTTCATGAGTCTCCTGCAGGTTTCCAGGCTGCCGCTGAATGCATGGAACACCCCTCTCACAGACAAATCCCTGCATTTCTCGAGCACTTCGAAAACAGGTTCAGTGGCTTCGCGGGAATGCACTATCACAGGGAGACCGAGCCTGCAGGCGAACCGTATCTGCCATTCGAAGGCCTCGGCCTGTTCCCTGACGAATTCCTTGGACCAGTAGCAGTCCATCCCGGTCTCTCCGACGGCTACAGCCCCGTTCCCGCCATAGCTTTCGATTTCCTCGAGTCTCTCCCTCCATCCGGAGTCGACCGAGGTCGGATGCAGGCCAATGCACGGGAACAGTGTCCCGGGAAACTGCTCCGCAAGCCTTGTCATGGCGGCCCTCGACGAGCCGTCTATGTCTGGCAATACCATCTTTTTCACCCCTGCCGCCACGGCCCTTTCCACGGCATCGCCGGGACGGTCGCCGAACTGTTCGTCGTACAGGTGGGTGTGCGTGTCTACAAAATACATCGTCAAACCGGTAGGATGCGCAAAATTAGAAATTTTTTCTGTTGATTGAACACCTTTGCATAAGGTCCATGGCTATGAAGCCGTCGTTCTGCAGTATCCCGGCTATTTCAGCTGTCCTGCGGTATCCCATGCCGGACATGTCTGCGATGTCCTGCAGGGACAGCCTGCCGTGTCTCTTCACAAGGAGCAGGAACTCCGCCATCTCCCCGACCGTGTCCATGCCCAGAGTCCTGGCATAGGCAGCCTCAAGCGGCGCGTCATTCTCCTTTCCCTCCGTCCTGAAGGTGTAGCCGAGAGCCTCGGCAAGGTCTTTCAGGGATGTCACCGGGATAGCGGTGCCTTGTCTTAGAAGCGCATTGCATCCAGCTGACATGGGGTCGTCGGCCCTGCCCGGGAGCACATAGATTTCCCTGTCGTAGGAGAACGCCTGCCGAGCCGTTATCATTCCTCCGCCCCTGGCTCCAGACTCAATCAGTATGGTGGCTCTTGAGAGCCCGGCTATGATTCTGTTGCGCCTCACGAAATTGACCGGTATGGCCTTCGTGTGGAGGGGGTAGTCCGAGACTAGGGCGGAACCGGAGGTGCCTGCGATTTTCATTGCATGACGGTAATGCATGGCCGGATATATCGTATCCGTCCCGGTGGCCATCACGGCTATCGTACCGAGCCCGCAGCGGAGAGCCTCCGTATGGGCTGTTATGTCAGTGCCGTAGGCGAGTCCGCTCACAATCACCACCCGCCTTCCCGATTCCGCAAGGGTGCGGACAATTTTCCTGCACCAATCCGAGCCGTACTGCGATATTCTCCTTGTTCCTACGACGGCTATGTAGTCCCTGTCCGCGGACAGGCAGTTCTCCATGTCAAGGCTCCTGACGTAGATGCCGGCCGGACTGTCCCCGCACTCCTTCAGCAGCGCAGGGTATGACGGCTCGTTCCTGCCTATGAATACGGTATCGTGGCGAGCGGCCTCCTCCAGCTCCTTCCATGCGGCATCCAGGGCGGCCAGGCATATTTTCCCCGCATATTTCGAATGAGGCCCGAATATGGACATGATGTCGTCCTTCCCGAGTCCGAACACCGCCTTCGCCGAGCCGAGATTGTCCAGGAGCGCAGCCGCAATCCCGGGCTCGTAGCCGAAAATCCTGTTGAGGGCGCACATGCATACCGTCTCTTCCTGATAATTGCGCATTTTTTTGCCCAAGGTATGCATGTAAAAAGAGAAAAACCTGCAGAAAAGTAAAATCCTGCAGGTTTTTTCTTTTTCCGTCGATATTTTCCCTTTCCGGTCAGATTATGAGGAGTGCATCCCCGTAAGGTCCGAACTTGTAGTCTTCCTTCAGGGCCACATCGTATGCTTTCATCACGTTGTCGTATTCTCCGAACGCGGCCACGGCCATGAGCATGGTGGACCCAGGTATATGGAAGTTGGAGACAATGGCGTCCGGTATCGAGAACCGGTACGGCGGGAATATGAACTTGTTCGTCCAGCCGTCGTACGGATTTACCTCGTCGTAGGATGTCACATAGGTCTCGAGAGCCCTCATGACAGTGACTCCGACTGCGAGGACCTTGTTCCTTGCCCTCTTCGTCCTGTTTATCATGTCTGCCGTCTCTTCTGATATGATGACCCTCTCCGAATCCATCTTGTGCTTCGACAGGTCTTCGACATCCACGGACCTGAAATGTCCGATGCCCATGTGCAGGGTGATGAAGGCTTTGTTGATGTCCTTGAGAATCATCCTGTTGAAAAGCTCCCTGCTGAAATGGAGCCCTGCGGCAGGAGCCGACACCGCACCCTCGTGCGCGGCGAATATCGTCTGGTAGTTTTCAGCGTCTTCCGGAGTCACCTTCTCCTTGACGAATTTAGGGACCGGTGTCTCGCCGAGCGAAAACAGTGTCTGCTTGAAATCTTCGTAAGAGCCGTCGTAGAGGAATCTCAGTGTGCGCCCGCGGGATGTGGTGTTGTCTATGACTTCCGCCACAAGGCTCTCGTCTTCACCGAAGTAGAGCTTGTTGCCGATGCGTATCTTCCTTGCAGGGTCCACAATGACATCCCAGAGCCTCTGTTCCCTGTTCAGCTCCCTGAGCAGGAACACTTCTATCTCTGCCTTTGTCTTCTCCTTGTTCCCGTACAGCCTTGCAGGGAAGACCTTGGTGTCGTTCAGTACGAATGTGTCTCCTTTTCCGAAATAGTCTATTATATTCTTGAACAGCTTGTGCTCGATTTCTCCGGTGTCCTTGTGGAGAATCATCAGCTTGCACTCATCTCTCCATCTCGGAGGTTCCTGTGCTATCTTGTCTTTGGGGAGATTGAATTGAAATTGTGAAAGTTTCATTTTCTTATATGATGGAAATTTCTATCCTTGAAGCGTTCCCTCCCGCTTCAGTGTCACACGACATTTTATTATACGAAATTCGGCCGCAATTGTTTCACTATTGGCCGAATTTTTCCTTGAAGACTTCAAGAATCGAAGGATATGTCTTGTCCAGGAAGCTCGGCAGGCTCGATTTCGCGACCCATGCGGCCTTCGAGATGTCTTCCTCTTTTTGCGGTATGAGGTCTGTCGGGGCGGTGTAGAGCATGTCGAACCACCATGTGTGTTTCAGATGCCAGATGCCGTTTCTCCTGTAGCAATGGTCTGTTATGCATATCAGGTCCCCGAGCGAGAGTTCTTTCACGCCTGTCTCCTCCTGCACCTCCCGCAGCGCGGTCACCTTTATGTCCTCGCCTTCCTCGCGATGTCCTTTCGGAAGGTCCCACAGCCCGCTCCTGTTTATGAGCAGGAAGTCACCCCTGCGGTTGGAGACAAGTCCTCCGCCTGCCTCCACCTCCTTGAATTCCGAGCAGATGTCCCGGTAGGTCCCCTCCACGTCATCGGTCGGGATGCATATCTTCCCGAGCGACCCGGACTTCTCGACAAGCTCCACGATTTCCCTTATCCCTGAGTCTCCTCCGGGGCGGAACAGGACCGCATTAGGGTCTGTCAGAGCCTGCTCGTATGGAGGACAGATGATTATACATCTCTTTTCAAAGTATATTTTATGCATTTTGTCGGCTAAAATTACTATCTTTGTAAAATATGTCTGCAAAGATAAAACAATTATGGATATGGAATCTAAAGAAATATCGGTCGCCAAGTCGCTGCTTGACATCAAGGCGGTGCTGCTGAGCCCGGACAAGCCGTTTACATGGGCTTCCGGATGGCTTTCGCCAATCTATTGTGACAACAGGAGAATCCTTTCATTCCCTGAGATAAGGGAGAATGTGAGCCGCCTCATGGCGGACATTATCCTCGAGAAATATCCTCAGGTGGATGTGGTTGCCGGAGTGGCTACGGGTGCAATAGCCCACGGGATGCTCATCGCGCATTTCCTGAAGAAGCCGTTCGTCTATGTCAGGCCGAAGCCGAAGGACCACGGGACAGGCTCCCAGATAGAGGGCATACTCGAGAAGGGCGCCAGGGTGGTTGTAGTCGAGGACCTGATATCCACCGGGAAGAGCAGTCTGGCTGCCGTGGACGCCCTGAACAAGGCTTCTGCCGAAGTCCTCGGGATGGTTGCCATCTTCTCATACAATTTCAACCAGGCGAGACGGTCTTTCGAGGAGGCGAATGTGGAACTTACCACACTGACAAACTACGACGCCCTCATCCAGGTGGCGTGCGACACGGGTTACATCAAGGACTCGGATATCGAGCTGCTCAAGGAGTGGCGTTTCTCGCCGTCCACGTGGGGCAAAAAGGAATAGGGCATGGCTACAAATATAAAAAGCAGGCACGCCATTGTCTCCAGGCAGCCCTATGAACTGTACATGGGGTTTGTGGACATGCGCAATTTCCTCCAGTTCCTTCCGGAAGAGAAGAAGCAGGGAATAGTCGCTGACTACGATTCCATAAGAGGTTCCGTGCAGGGGTTCGACATCGGTGTCAGGGTGTCCGATAGAGTGCCTTATTCGAGGATAGACTTCAAGGATGACGGAGCCCCGTTCCAGTTCTCGCTGTCGATGTTTTTCGACCCGGCTCCGGAACAGGGCAAGACAGACTTCCACATAGAGTTCAATGCGGAGCTGAATTTCATGATGAAGATGCTTCTCGGCTCCAAGCTGAAGGAAGCACTGGACAAGGTCGTAACATCCCTTGCCGACGCTTCCGAGGGCAGGATGCCCGAAGGTTTTGACCCGTCTGCGTATGGGTTCGGAAAATGACGCTTTCGTACGGTTTCTGACAGAGGCGATCGGACAGGAGAGAGCCCGGGTCGCCTTGTCTGCATTGGAGAAGCCCGCATCGGTGTCAGTGCGGATGAATCCTTTCAAGGCACACTCCGGCTTCGTGGACGGGAGGCCTGTGCCATGGTCCCGGTACGGGATGATGCTCGGGCAGAGACCGGTGTTTACCCTCGACCCGATGTTCCATGCAGGATGCTATTATGTGCAGGATTCATCGTCCATGTTCACGGGGCATGTGTTGAGGTGCCTGATGCCCATGGTGAAGAGACCCGGAGTGAAGATGAGGGTGCTTGACCTGTGTGCGGCTCCGGGAGGGAAGACCACAGATGCGGCGGCATCCCTGAGGGAGGCATGCGGGAACGGTTTTCTCCTCGTGTCGAACGAGGTCATGAAGTCGAGGGTGCAGGCCCTCGCCGGAAATGTGGCGATGTGGGGAGACATGAATGTCGCCGTCACGAATGCTGACCCGGCGGCTTTCGGTTCACTGGCAGGGTTCTTCGACATTATCCTTGCCGACGTGCCGTGTTCCGGCGAGGGCATGTTCAGGAAAGATTCCGGAGCGGCCGCCCAGTGGTCTGAGGACAATGTCGCCCTGTGTGCGGCAAGGCAGAAGAGAATCATCGCCGATGTATGGCCGTCGCTTCCGGAAGGAGGCATACTCATTTATTCCACATGTACGTTCAACAGGTACGAGAACGACGACAATGTAAGATGGGTGGCTGAAAATCTCGGTGCCGAGGTCCTCAGGCTCGGAGAAGGACAGGTCCCTGAGGGTGTGATAACCACATCGTACGGCTACAGCCTTGTCCCTGGATTTGTGGAGGGGGAGGGCCAGTATTGTGCCGCCCTGAGAAAGGTGTCGGCCTCTGTCCGCATCGGAGACATGAGTGTGAAGAAGCATCAGGCTTCCATGCTCGACAACCTTTTTGATGTCCCGGTAGCTGCGGAGGGGAAAGGCGGGCTCCTGAAGGCTCTCCCGGAGGAAGTGGCGGCAGAACTGCTTTTCCTCGGGAAGAAGGTGAGGGTGGTTTCGTCAGGCTGCGCTGCCGGTTATGTCAAGGGCAGGGATTTCATACCTGATGCCGACCTCTCACTGTGCATATCTCTGGCAGGAGATGCATTCCGAAGGGTGGATGTGGACCGTGACACGGCTTTGGCGTTTCTTCACAGGGATGCACTGGCTTTTCCCCAGGCCCCGAAGGGATACCTGCTCGTATGCCACGGAGGAGTCCCGCTCGGGTTCGTGAAGAATCTCGGGAACAGGTGCAACAATCTCCATCCTCAAGACAGAAGAATCAGGATGGATATAAGGTAATGCGAGTTCGATGAATTTTAATTTATTGAAAATCATCGAACTTCCGCTGAGGAGCAGAACGCAGGTTCTGCGACGAGCCCCCGGCGAGGGGGCGAATGGGGGTGGCGCCCCTTGAAAAGGGGCTGTCGCCACAGCGACCGGGGTTTAAGAAATCTGGATTTCAAGGAAATCCATAACGGCTGTTCGACGAATTTCCTGGTCCTGAACAACATAAATTCGTCGAACTGACGTTAAGGAAGATATGAAAAGGTTTTTGTTTGCAGTATCGCTCTGCGCATGCCTCGGGACAGTGGCTGCGGCACAGAGCAAGGAGGAACTGAAGAAGACTTATTCCGACAGGTATGACCTCATAGTCTCGAAACTCGGTTATGACGGGGTCGGGGTGGAAACTGTCCTGAACCAGTGGGAGCAGGTGGACTCCAACGATGCCAAGATGCTCCTTGCAGGATTCAACTATTATTTCACGAAGGCCCAGACGACTTCAGTCGTGGTCAAGCCGCAGAAGAAATATCTCGGTACAGAGCCTGTGCTTTCTCTGAAGGATTCAACCGGGACGGAAGTCTACTATTTCCAGGAGGTGTCTTACGACGATTCCCTCTTCTCCAGGGCCATGAGCTATCTTGACAGGGCTATAGCCGGACATCCGGCAAGGCTCGATTTCTGTTTCACGAAGGCGACCGCCCTGATGTCCTATGAGAAGGACAGCCCCGATATGGCTCTCTCGTATCTTCTCGGACTTGTGGACAAGGATGCCGGGAAGGATGTGGCGTGGGAATATCCTGGCTATGAACTCGGCGATGATTTTTTTGCCCGCTCCATGCAGGAGTTCTGCTTCGCGTTCTTCAACCTCGGGACCAGGTCTTCCTATGAAGCCTTCCGTACACTTTCAGAGCGGATGCTCATAGACAACCCGGACAATCCTGTCTTCATGACAAACATCGGCTCCTACTTCCTTGTTGTCTCGAAGGAATATGACAAAGCTCTGAAGTATTACAGGAAGGCGTTGAAAATCAGTCCAGACGACTATACCGCTCTGAAGAACTGCGTGCTGCTCGCCCGCCAGAAGAAAGACAGGAAACTCGAGAAGAAGTATCTCGAAAAGTTCGTGGATGTGGCCCCTGAAGACGAGAAGGCCGCTGCACAGGCAAGACTCGATTTCCTCAAGTCCTGAGCGGAGTCACTTTTTCCTTGCCTTGTAAAGCTGATATGAATTGAATACGTTGTGCCAGATGCAGTAGAACCCACCCGCTATCGATGTCACGGGCGTCATGAACGTGTAGCCCATCCAGATTGCGAATACCGTGTTCTTCTGTCCGAGGGCCTGTCCGGCGGTTATGGAGGCGCCGTATCTCTTTCCGATTTTCTTTCCTGCCCAGAACTGGATTGCGCAGCAGAATAATGATATGGCCGCAAGCCCTGCCTGGTACGCCACAGGTGTGGTGCTGTGGACAATGGACCTCGTGGTCATGGCTATCGCAAGCATAAGTGACACTCCCCACATGTAGAAAGCGAGGTTGTTGAACTGCAGGAGCCATGCATGAAACCCCGGAGTAAGGTATCTCACGAGGAAGGCAAGCAGGCAAGGGACAATGAGCAGAGGGAATACCTTCGCCAGAATCATGCTGAAGGCGGCAAAGAAGGAGATGTCCCCGGCAGGGTGAACGAAGGGTATGAATACCGGCACGAGCACTGCCGTTGCAAGGTTTATGATGACCGTATATGCAGTGAGCCCGGGCATGTCACCTCCGAGTTTTCCCGTTACCACTGCAGCCGCGGTGGCCGTAGGGCATATAAGGCACAGCATGGCGCCTTCCACAAGGACTTTCCATTCGAAGTCCGGGAGGAAAATCATGACCGCAGCAAGTGCCACGAATCCGACGGTCTGGAACAGCAGCAGCCATACATGCCACTTCCTTGGCCTGAGGTCCCTGGGCTCTATCCTGCAGAACGACAGGAAGAGCATCATGAAGAGAAGCAGGGGCTGGAGGACTCCTATCGTCTTCTCGAGGTACGGGCCGGCGAATGAAACCGACGGTATGCTGTCATATATGAGGTATGAGAGGATTCCTGCGGCGATTGCCACGGGAAGAGTCCAGTTCTTGAGGAACCGTATGGTCTTTCCTGTTATGTCGCTTGCGTTCATGCCAGTATTCTCCTGTTTCAGAAAGATCGCAAATATAGCGAATAAGTGAGGGCAAAGCAAAGTTTACTTTAGATTTGCCGAACGGAAGCTATAAATGGGCGCGCAGCGGACAAATAACGCAAAAGCCGAGAGCAATGCAAATCCCCTATCCCGCCATGTTTAAAATATTGCTAAAATAAAGGCATATCATTAGCAGCTATCCAAATAATCAGTATCTTTGTATGATTGTATCAAATTTTACATTATGAATAGAGTAATATGCATTATGCTTGCATTGCTTGCTACATTGTCGTGTAAGGAAAAGGAAACGGCAAAATCAGCTCTGGACCTGTCAAACCTTGACCTGACAGTCGCCCCCGGGGATGATTTTTACAGATACGCTACAGGAGGCTGGATGAAGTCTCATCCCCTCAAACCGGAATATTCCCGCTACGGGACGATGAATGTCCTCACCGAGAACAACGAGACGCGGCTCAGGGAACTTTTCGAGGCTCTTGCAGCCTCCAATCCTGTGCCCGGGAGCGAAGCACAGAAGATAGACGACCTCTACAAGCTGGGGCTTGACTCCACGAGGCTGGCGGCAGAAGGTTCCTCTCCTCTCCTGAAGGGGCTCGAGGACATCTCTGCCATATCCGACAGCCGTTCGTTTGCAGAAGCTGTGGCGAGACTTCACCAGACTGCATGCTTCCCGTTCTTCTCTGCATACGTGACAGCAGACATGACGGACAGCGACATGAACGTGCTCTATCTTTCCCAGTCCGGTCTCGGAATGGGGGACAGGGACTACTATCTGGACACAGCCAACGCTTCCATAAAGGAAGGATACAGGAAATATCTCGCCAGGGTGTTCGGTCTGAGCGGTGTCGAGAATCCTGATTCGTCGGCTGCCGATGTCCTTGAGATAGAGGATGCCATCGCCGCGATATCATGGTCGAGCGTGGAGTGCAGGGATGTGCAGAAGTCCTACAACCCGACTTCCGCCAAGGACCTGAAAAGCACATATTCGGGTTTCGATTTCGGAGCGTGGTTCCGGACTGTCGGCATGGACGAGCCGGACAAGATAATCGTGAGCCAGCCGTCGTACTTTGCCGCACTTGATTCCCTCCTGACATCTGCAGACCTCGGGAAACTGAAGAAGTACCTTGCGGCGCAGTTCATTTCCGACTACTGCACTGTCCTCGGGGAAGACTATTATGACGCATATTTCGATTTCTTCAGGAAGACCATGGCAGGGGTGAAGGAGAAGCAGCCGAGATGGAAACGTTCTCTCGACGCTGCAAGCACCCTGCTTCCGGAAGCTGTCGGGAAACTATACGTGCAGGCATATTTCCCTCAGGAGTCCAAGGACGCGATGCTGAAGATGATAGCCGACATACGCTCCGCTCTCGGAGAGCATATCGATTCCCTCGCATGGATGTCTGACTCCACAAAAATCGTAGCGAAGGAGAAACTTGAAGCCATAACGGTCAAGGTGGGCTTTCCGGACAAGTGGAAGGACTATTCCACCCTCATCATCAACCCTACCCTGAGCTACATGGAGAACGTGAAGAATATCAGGAAATGGGAGATGGCGGACAACTATTCGAGGGTCGGCAAGCCTGTGGACAAGACCGAATGGCTCATGAGCCCACAGACTGTGAACGCATACTACAATCCGACTACAAACGAGATATGTTTCCCTGCCGCGATACTCCAGCCTCCTTTCTTCAATCCGGAAGCTGACGATGCGGTGAATTACGGTGCCATCGGCGTTGTCATAAGCCACGAGATGACGCACGGGTTCGATGACCAGGGCCGCCACTTCGACAAGGACGGCAACATGACCGACTGGTGGAGGCCGGAAGACGAGGAAGCATTCAGGAAGATGACTGATGTGCTTGTGGCACAGTTCGACTCGGTTTATGTGCTTCCTGGAGTCAGGGCGAACGGAGCCCTCTGTCTCGGAGAGAATATCGCAGACCAGGGAGGCCTCAGGGTGGCATATACTGCACTGCAGAATTCGTTCAACGGCTCGAGGCCTGCAGACATTGACGGCTTCACCCCGGGGCAGCGGTTCTACATCTCGTACGCCACCATCTGGGCGATGAATCTCACGGATGAGGAGAAGGCACGCCTGACTAAGCTCGATGTGCACTCCCTCGGAGAGAACAGGGTCAACGTCACGCTCCGGAACCTTCAGACATTCTTCGATGCCTTCGGGATAGCTGAAGGCGACAAGATGTACCGTCCTGAAGAGGAGAGGGTGGTAATCTGGTAAAATCCTTTCTATGGGCGTCACCCGTTTCATTTCCGGAAAGCTGAGTTTCAAGGGATGGATAGCCAGGTCATCCGTTGCGCTCAGCTTTCTTGTCATGATAATAGCCGTGGCGGTGTCTTCCGGTTTCCGCAAGGAATTGCGGGATGCCGTCACCTCGACGACGGGAGATGTCCAGCTCATACCTTCGAATCTCGACTGGCTGTCAGGGAATACCCCCATATCCGGCAATCCGGCATATCTTCCTCATATAGATTCGATTCCGGGAGTCGTGTCCGTCTCCCCGGCAGTCTATCGCGCAGGAATCGTCAAGAAGGACGACATCGTGCACGGCGTGCTCTTCAAGGGTATTGAGGACAGCGGTTTCCCGGATTCGACCGCACTTGCCGTAAGCATACCTTCACGTTTGTCGGACCTTTTGGGAATCGGGCCTGGAGATGATTTCAACGCATATTTCGTGGGTGAAAGGGTGAAGGTCCGGAAGTTCAGGACAGTTGCCGTGCATGAAGATGTGGCGGAAGCTGATGACAGGCTTGTGGTCCATGCCAGGCTTTCAGACATACAGCGGGTGAACGGCTGGGACAGCGGGCAGGTGTCCTCCTTCGAGGTGAAACTCGGGCATAACTACCGCTCTGTCGCAGCCATGGAGGATGTTTCAAGGGAAATAGGGGCAGCCGCCCTGTTGTATTCCTCTGAAGACGATGAGCCTGTGGTGAGCGTCTCTGCCGCAGAATACAATCCTCAGCTGTTCGACTGGCTTTCGCTGATTGATTTCAATGTTTACGTCATCCTTGCCCTGATGACGGTAGTGGCCGGTTTCAACATGATTTCCGGCCTGCTCATAATGCTGTTCGAAAACATCCCTACCATAGGGATATTGAAGTCGCTCGGGATGACGGATTCCGCCATAGCGAAAATTTTCCTGAGGTCCGCGTCATCCATTGTCCTGAAGGGTATGCTTGCAGGAAATTTTGCAGCGATATTGCTCTGCGTGCTCCAGGATGCGACGCATGCTGTCTCTCTCGACCCTGAGAACTATTTCATATCTTATGTGCCGGTGCATCTGGAGATATGGAAAATAATAGCAGCAGATGCCGCTTCATATCTGCTGATAATGCTGCTGCTTCTGCTGCCTTCATTGTTCATATCGCGGGTGGACCCTGCGAAGACTGTACGGATGGGTTAAGCCGGACAGATTTCGCAGAAAGCCGCGTATATGTTCAGGATGTTCTCGACGTAGTTGACAGTCTCGGTCCCGTTGAACTTGCCGAATTTCAGATAAGTCTCCCGGAGCGTGGCCTCGTCTCTCATGGACGGGATTACCTTGAGGATGTCGTCCCATCTCGTGTTGTCGAGATTCCTCGCTTCCGCAAGCCTTCTGCAGTCCGCAATCCTTCCTTCGCCTGCATTGTATGATGCGAGCACGAACTTGAAACGTTCTGCATCGGTCATGCCCGAGTCTCCGTACATCTTCTGCAGACGGGCAAGATGCATGGTGCCGGCCTTTATGTTCTCCTCAGGGTCGAGCAGGTCGGTTATCCCGTAGTAGCTGGCCGTGGCCGGCATCACCTGCATGAGTCCCGTGGCACCTCTGTGCGACACTGTGTTTATCGAGAATTTCGACTCCTGGTATATCACGGCTGCAAGCATCCTCCAGTCCCATCCGAGCTCTCCGGCATATTTCTTAATCAGCTTGTCGTAAGGGCTGATTTTGGAGGATATTAGCCCCCTGTCGAATTTCGACATGGGGTTGATGGCCTTGTGGTATTTTGTCCATGTCTGCCTGTAGTCGCCTGTCTCCGTGTATGTGGCTATCCACGTGTTAATCTCCTTGATTTTGGTGATGTCTTCACTGTTTATCGCCCACACGGAACTGTCGAGTTTCCTCGAGATGATGACGCCCTCGGCGCAACGTCTGCAAGTGTCGGGCAGCACGAGGATATCCACCTTCCCGGAACGCAGGGAGTCGACATAGTCGCAGCTGTCGTCCGCAAGCGAAATTTTCACCTCCGCTCCGACGTGGCTGCCGAACTTCCGGAGCAGGTCGTAGCTGAAACCAGTCCTGAACCCGTTCCTTCCATAGTTTTCGTCTCCGGTGCCGATGACGCACCTGAGTGTGTCACCGCCGAATGTTTCATAAGGATTCACGCTGTCCACGGCGTTTGTCCTTTCGCCGATTGTGACAGACCCGAAGATCAGCACGAATGCGGCACAATACCTCAATGTTGAGCGTGTCTTTTCCGTAATTTTCATAATTACCTCCTATTCGTTTGAGTTTCCCAACTCTTTTCCGCCTCCGAAATTGGAGACTCTCTTAGGTTGTACATAAAACGGCCAGAAAATCCCTACCTTGAATGCCTGCTGAGGTCTTATGTAATGGTGTGCACTGAAATAGTCGGCGGATTTGTTCGGCCATCCCATTCCGAGGTTCACAGCCTTTACAAAGATGCAGGCCCTCTTCCACTGGATGTTCACAAAGACATCTATGTACGGGCAGTTTCCGTATTGTTCCTCATTCTGGGTGTGGAAGACACCGAGGACAGGATTGTATGCCGGGGCATGCCATTTTGTCGTATATGTGGCATTCGCCCCGACCTGCATCTGCATCACATCCCTCACCACATTGAACTGGAAATAGTATCTGAAGTTCAATGCGAGCATCGGGAGCGGCAGTACATCCTGGTTGGAGGACAGCTGGAAAAGAGCCCGGTGGTCAAAGTGGAAATTCCAAAGCCTGAAATTCTTCATGACAGATGCTGTCATGACGCTCATCGGTACTTCGTTTTGCTGTATTGATCCGTGGTTATCGTAATATATGTTGTTGCTCAGCAACGCATATCCGAAGAAGGCACTCAAATTCCATGCCGGAATGTTGAGGGAAGCCTCGGCCTTCGTCGTGGAGATTTTCCCGAAATCGTTGTCCCACCAGAAATGGTTGGTATGCAGATGCTGATGATAATAGTCAGGTTCCTTGAGACTTGTCTCGAAGTGCAGGTTCAGATTCAGAGGACTGTTCCTTGCCCTTCTGAAGGGGAAGAAGTTCAGGGACATGTCCGCCTTTATCTCGAAGTCATTTATCTCGCTCCCGAGGAAGGTATATCTTCCCGTGGCATTCCAGTGCATGTATTTCTTCAGCTGGCCCTGTGCCCCGGCGTACAGGTATGCCGAGTTCCTCACCACCGGCCTGGATTCTGCGAGGTAGTTCATCCTGTTGAAGTCGTGATAGTTCAGGAGCTTGTCGCCTATACCGACATCCAGTTTCGATACAATGCCTTCGCTCGACCATGGCTGCAGACGCAGGAACACCCTGTTGTCGAACTTCATCACCCTGAGCGAATCGTTGCTTGTGGTCGGGTCGAGGTAGAAATTGTTGTTGTAGAATTCTCTGCCTTCCGTGTCGCTCTCTGAAATCTCGTCGCTGTAGACCTTGGTGTAGACGGAATATTCCGAGCAGTGCCCGATGAAAGCCGTCGTCACATTGTTGTCTATGCTGTCTGCATCCGAAGCCTGCCCTTCTGCAAGCCTCTGTTCCTCGGCGGCAAGGTATTCCTGTATGGCTATGCTGTCTCCTGTAGCCATCAGGCTGTCCCTGTATGCCTCTTCGGCCTTTCTCGCCTTGCGCTGTTCCCTCGCGCCTTTCGACAGGAACGAGAACGGAATCCTGTATGACTGGTCGAGGAATATCGTGTTCTTCTTTATCCTGTTGCTCGCTTCCGAGAGGCGTACTGAGATTTCCCTCGCATCCACGGTTGTGTCCCTTATCCAGAAATTGTCTATGATTCCGCCGTTCTCGCTTTTCTGGATTCTGTTGTAGATGTACCCGGCATTCATGAAGTACCTCTTGCCGGTATAGTTGGTGGCTGCGACGAACGTCCTGTTGTCCGTGTCCTCGTTCTGCAGGAGGCCGTTCCCTCCGAACCTGTCATATTCGAGGGTGAAGTTCCACTCCGGCAGTATGTTCTGCGTTGTCATGACACGCACGTTGCTTTCCTCCTTTTCTGAATTGGCGAACAGCGTGCCCCAGTACGCAAGCTCCGTGTACGGTGTCTTCGTGTTGTACATCGGAAGTGTTTCCGGGGTGTAGTTGTACATCATGTACGGGGTGTAGAACACCGCATTCTCGGCTTCCTTCCTCTGGAAGAAGTCATATGTCTCGGTAGGGGAGCCTATTACACCGAGGTAAGTGGCGTTGACATCATCCCTGAGGAACGGATACTCGGTGAAATAGTGGTTGTAGGTCGTGTCTATCTCCTGTATCTCAATGTTGTTGAAATACCTGTCGTGATTCCACATGACGATTCTCTTGTAGAGCATCGAGTCTGGAAGGACGTATGTGCTCAGTATCCTGGGGGTGTGCTGGACGATGCTGTCCTTGTATGCCCTGATGCTGTCCTTGACGTTGAGGATGCTGTCCAGCAGTATGAGCTGTCTGGCGGACTTCAGCTCTGCGAGGTATTTTTTCCTTTCCTTCCTCGAGAGGCTGTTGAACCATGCCAGCGAATCCCTTATCGCCGTTTCGGTCGAGTCCTTGTACACGAGCGAATCGAGCCTTGCAAGTTCGAGCGTGTCACCGGCATTCCTGAGGGAATCCCTGACTTCAGCCCTCGTGAGCGAATCCTTCAGGGCGATGTAATATTTGAATTTGAGTGTGTCGGTGTATCTGAGGGAATCCGGTACCGTTATGGTGTCGCGCGGCTGGATTGCTTCCGCTACCGCCGTGTCTCCGGCTGCTATGCTGTCAGCAACCGTTATGCTGTCAGCAACCGTTATGCTGTCGGCAGCGGTGGTGTCGGCAATCGTGTCGCTGACATGCAGTGAATCCACCGTCTGCGCCACATTGTCCTGGCGAGGCATCACCCTGCCGTACCGTCCTGCATCGATGCCGAAGGACTGGACTGCGGCAATGCCCGTGAGCACAATCGGGAACCATATTTTTGATATCAGGTTCT
Source organism: uncultured Bacteroidales bacterium (assembly GCA_944326335.1). Classification (GTDB taxonomy): domain Bacteria; phylum Bacteroidota; class Bacteroidia; order Bacteroidales; family UBA932; genus Cryptobacteroides. Next base: position 10,119 of record CALVDM010000011.1, on the reverse strand, counting down.
TCATATCGAGCCGGCAAAGGTAGCTATTATTTTTAAAAAATCAAAATTTTTAAAAATCAGCTACTTGTGGCTCAATATATTAACGTCTGTCCGAAGAATATTGTATATGGACCGGAGATTTCGTCGAACTGTCGTTATATTAGGGATATGCCTTCGGCACGCATCTCGTCGAGAGCCTTGAGATGTCCGGCCTTGTCCACATAGGCGAGGGCGTCACCGAGAAGGCAAACCTTTTTACCGGCAGCCGTCATGTCTTCGGCAGTGGACCGGACACAGAATTCCGTGGCAATCCCGCATACGAAGACTTCGTTTATGTCGAGCAGGTCGAGGACTTCCTCCACAGTCTGACCGGCTTCGTTCACCGCCTGCCATCCGGAGTATTGTTCCCTGTCCCTCTCCGTGCCCTTGAAGAATGTCAGCTCCTCCGATGCATACGGCATGAGCATGTCGTGGATATCACAGCCTCTTGTGCCTGATATGCAGTGTCCGGGCCACCGGCCTCCGTTGGATGCGAATGAACAGTGGTCTGCGGGATGGCGGTCGCAGATGAACAGGACGGGGAACTGACCTGATATCCCGTCCTCATCGGTGTCGTCCGCTGTCCTGCTGTCGATGAATGCCGCTGCCGCTTTTACAGCCTCCTTCGCGTTGATGCATGCCATGGACCCGTCTATGAAGTCGTTGAGCATGTCCACTACTATAAGTGCCGTCTCTTTCATGTCCTGTGTCTGCTTTTGCCCGGATGCCGGTGAGGATTCCGGGGCCTATATGTGAAATCCGTTTATTTCTCTTGAAAGCTTGTTTATTATGCCCATCTTCAGGTCGTAGAGCTCGTCCGAGATGTCCACCTTGTAGTAATGCGGATTTATCAGACGCCTTTCACTCGGGCTGAAATGAGAGAGACACCTGTTGTAGTATGCCTTCTTCTCGGCGAGGCTGTGTCTTGCACCGCAGATTTTCCCGCCCTCCATGACCTTCTCCTGGAGAGGTGAAGCCGTGTATGTGCCGGCCTCGAAGGTCTTGAACTTGTATCTGTCGTATTCGTCGTAGATGGTGAAAGTCTCGTTCGCGGCTATCTTCCTTGAGAGCCCGTCTCCGCGGAGGCATGTGACATCGGCCTTGAATATGTCTCCGTCCTCGCTTCCGGTCCTGGTTATCCTGTATGTTATCTGGAACCCGGGGTTGATGAGCTTGGCCTTGTCTTCCGATCTTTTGAGGACCGGCTCACCGTCTATCTGTACGAGTTTGTAGACGTTGCCGAAACATGGGCTGGCCTTGCTCGTGGCTATGGCGTCTCCGACACCGTAGGAGTCTATGCATGCCCCCTGACGCTCAAGGTCGGAGATGATGTATTCGTCAAGGGAATTGGTGGCGAATATCATGCAGTCCCGGAGCCCGTGCTCGTCCAGGATGTGCCGGCACTCCGTGGACAGGTAGGCGAGGTCTCCGCTGTCGAGCCTTATGCCGTATGGAAGGGGGTAGCTGTCGTCAATGCCGTTGTCCCTGTATGCGCGTATCGCATTCAGTACACCGCATTTCAACGTGTCGTAGGTGTCCACGAGCAGTATCAGCGGCTCTCCCTTGTGGGTCTTGATGTAGGAGTCGAAGGCTTTGTATTCCCCGGCCACGGAGCAGCCGAACGATGTCACGTAGCTGTGGGCCATCGTGCCTGTGGAGTCGCAGCCGAAGATGGCGCCTGTCTGGATGTTGGAGGTGTTCGCGCAGCCGGCTATCATAGCCGCCTTGGCGCCGTACACGGCGGCCCAGGGCCCGTGGGCCCGGCGCGAACCGAACTCGCTCACCGGCTTGTTGGTGGCCCTGCACACCCTCGAAGCCTTGGTGGCCACAGCCATCTGGTGATTCATTATGCACAGCATGGGCGTCTCGAGCACCTGCGCCTCGATTACCGGCCCCTCCACAATGATTACCGGCTGGTTGGGGAAGACAATCTCGCCTTCCCTCATGGCATAGATGTTCCCTGTGAACCTCATCCCTGAAAGATACTTCCTGAACCCGGCGTATTCCTCGCCCGGCAGGAATTTCTCGAAGAACCCTTCCGGAGCATCCCCGAGATTCTCCACCATCTCAAGCACTTCGTCCACCCCGCTCACGACTGCCCAGTTGTTGTTTTCGGGAGCCTTCCTGTAGAACAGGTTGAATATCGCGGTCTTGTCCTTGAATCCGTTGTCGTAGAAAGACTTTCCCATTGTGTACTGGTACTTGTCCGAGCAATAGGCGTTATTGGTCACTTTATTGAACATATACAGTCGAATATGCTGCAAATGTACACTTTTTCCTTTGTCAAGGCGTAAAATCCCGGAAAAAGTTCATCCCGGACAGACTGTCGGAAGAATTTTTTTGGAAAAACCGGACCGTATTCCTGATTATTGAATTATTTTTGGGAAACAGAAACTTGAGACCGGATGAAAAAAGAACTGGAAAACCTGTTCATCAAGCATGCCGGAGCTGCCCCTGAGCATGTCGTCAGACTCACGTCTTCAGGCAGCAACCGCACATACTACCGCCTTGCCGCAGGGGACTCCTCGTGCATAGGCGTGGAAGGGACAGTGGTGGGCGAGAACGAGACTTTCTGCTCTCTGGCTGCGCATTTCGCGTCGAAGGGCATAAATGTGCCGGAGGTGTATGCCGTAAGTCCGGACGGAATGTGCTACCTCCAGGAAGACCTCGGAAACGAGAGTCTTTTCGACAGGATATCTGCGGGGCGGCTGTCCGGACACTATTCGGATGAAGAGAAAGCCCTGCTGCACGAGACCATTGCCTGGCTTCCCCGGATACAGATAAAGGGTGCGGAAGGCTGGGACTTCTCCGGATGCTTCCACGGCCAGGCCTTCGACAGGCGTTCCGTAATGTTCGACCTGAACTATTTCAAGTATTGTTTCCTGAAGACATCCGGAGTGGAATTTGACGAGGAGAAGCTCGAGGATGATTTCCAGGCTCTTGCCTCCGAACTCCTGAAGGAGACGGACATGGTGTTCATGTACAGGGATTTCCAGTCGCGGAATGTCATGATAAAGGACTCCCGGCCGTATTTCATAGATTTCCAGGGCGGCAGGAAAGGCCCTGTCTATTATGACGTCGCTTCGTTCGTGTGGCAGGCGAGGTCGGATTTCCCGGAAGACCTGAAGGCGGACCTCGTGGAGACGTATCTGCGCGAGCTGGAGAAGTTCCGGAAAATTGACCGGGACGTGTTCCGGCAGAGACTCATGCTTTTCGTGTTCTTCAGGACATTGCAGGTGCTGGGGGCCTACGGCTTCCGTGGCGGATTCGAAAGGAAACGTCATTTCCTTGAAAGCATACCTTACGCGATGGCGAACCTGAAGTCGCTTCTCCCCCTCGTGTCCGGACTGTGCCCGTACATGACCGGTCTCCTTTCCGGGATGGCGGACATGCCGCGTTTCGCAAAACCTTCAACCCTCGTGGAGAAGGCGCCAGGCCCGGGGCTGACGGTCCGTATCTTCAGTTTCTCATACAGGAAGGGGATTCCGGAAGACACCTCAGGAAACGGAGGCGGATACGTGTTCGACTGCAGGGGCATGCACAATCCCGGCAAATATCCCGAATACGCGGACAAGACCGGCTTGGACCCGGAGGTGAAGAAGTTTCTCGAGGAAAGGGGAGAGGCGGCCCTGTTCCTTTCTTCCGTGTTCCCGCTTGCGGACGCTCATGTGGAGAGATATATCAGCCGCGGCTTCACGGACCTGATGTTCTCTTTCGGGTGCACAGGCGGGCAGCACCGTTCCGTCTACTGCGCGGAAGCTCTTGCGGAGCATCTTGCCGGCAGGTACGATATAGGCATAGAACTCGTCCACAGGGAACGTGGAATAGTAAAGCATTTCTGATGGAAAAGGCGATGGTTTTTGCGGCGGGGCTCGGTACAAGGCTCAGACCGCTCACGGACAGCATGCCAAAGGCTCTTGTCAAGGTCTGCGGGAAACCTCTGCTGCAGATAGTGCTGGAAAAGCTCGCTGCATCCGGATTCACCGACATCGTGGTGAATGTGCATCATTTCGCGGGAATGATAGAGGATTTCCTCGCATCTTTCTCCATCCCTGGTGTGTCGGTGAGAATATCCGACGAGTCGGCCATGCTACTGGACACCGGGGGAGGGATTCGGCACGCAGCCCCTCTGCTCGGGGGCGGGGATTTCCTCGTGCACAACGTGGACATACTTTCCGACATCGACCTCGTGGAATTTTCACGCTCGGTGAGACCGGACGCCGTTGCCACACTTGCGGTGAGCCGTAGGAAGTCTTCGCGCTACCTCCTTTTCGACGATGACATGAGGCTGGCCGGATGGATGAACGGGAAGACCGGCGAGATACGCAGCCCTTTCGGCCGGATAGATGCGGCAAGATATCACCGGTATGCGTTTTCCGGGATACACATACTGTCACACAATGTGTTCGCCCTTTTCCGGGAATTAGGGTTCGGGGAGAGATTCCCGATTATGGATTTCTACCTTGCGGCTGCCGGAAAATACCCTGTCTACGGCTCCGTCCCGGACTCTCTCGAACTTCTTGATGTCGGGAAACCGGAGTCACTTGCCCTCGCCGCGGATTTCCTCGAACGCTGCAGGTGACACGTTCCTTGCAAGTATCATGACGAAGACTGTCACTATGAAGACTGCGGCAGCAACGGCGACTCCGTACTGCCATCCTGAAAGCAGTTCACTGTAGGAAGACATCTCCCTGAATGTCTCGTTCTGGCCGAGCAGGGCAGCAAACGTGTTGTTTGTGCAGTGCATGAGCATTGTCAGCTTCAGGGACGCTGTCCTGTAATAGACATAGGCGAACAGCATCCCGAGCAGGAACGCAGGGAGCGCCTGCCACGGGTTCATGTGTATTACGGCGAAGAAGGCCGATGATATGACCATGGCCCATAAGGGCTTCATTCTTGTGAGCAATCCTCTGAGCACCAGTCCTCTGCAGAGCCATTCCTCGAACAGCGGGGCGAAGACTGACACGGAAATGAGTGTGATGACCAGAGGTGTGCCGGTGAGCATCTTTTCATTCAGTCTCTCGAACCACTCCGGAGTCGGCGGAAGGAGTTTTGAAATCGGGTCTGTGATGAAACCGGCCGCCAGCGTCACCACTACCGACATCAGCGCGAGGGCTGCGAATCCTGTCTTCCCGAAATTGTTCCGGTCGAGAGGTACGGCTTCCTCCATGTCGAATCCCTGGTTGAAACGGCTCTTGTTCACGGCATAAATCATCGCCGGTATGAACATGACGGGATAGGACAGCAGGAGGGAGTATTCATCGGCAAGACCCTCCGCTCCCGGTATGGCCGAGAATGCCAGCACCACGAAGTTCCCTATCAGGGCTCCGGCGAGCAGCAGCAAAAGGAGTATGAACATCCCCTTGATGTCCGGAAGATAGTATTCGAAATCCTTCAGCAGGTTGTATGATGACCTGACTTTGCGTTGAGGTGAAAAGATACTCATGGTCTTGAAAGGGGCTGTATCGAAATTTTCATTTTGACACAACCCCGATGTTCCAGATACATTATTATTTATAGAGCGGCGTTGGGTAGATTCCCTTTTCTGCAAATTCCTGGAATTTCGCAACCACGCCAGGCCTGTCGAGCTTGTATGTCACGCCGAACCATCTTGAAGGGGTGGACAGCAGCTCCACCTTTGCCAGACCGTTCTTTATCATGTAGTCCACTGCATACGGGATGTAGAACTCTGTCTTCAGCTCGTTGATGTGCTCCTTCAGGAATTCCACGAACACATCCTTGCTGTTCTCGAAGTAGTCCGGTGTGAATCCCCACATGTTCATGGAACAGAGGGCCTTGCCGTCCACTTCTATCCTCTCTCCCTTGCTGTTGTCGGCCATCACTTTCCCGTCGGCATTCTTTTCGACGTTGTGGTGTTCCTCCACATGGGTCAGGTAATGGTTTGAGTCAGCAGTGCAGAGTCCGCGGGACACTCCGCCGGATTCCGAAAGTGTGTTGTCGAGTTCGAATCCCACGAGGCAGTATTCTCCCTTCGTGCCGCTGTGGGCAACAAGCCAGTCTGCCATTATCCTGAACGAATCCTTCCCGTAGTAGTCATCGCCGTTTATGACAGCAAAAGGCTCCTTGATGACATCCTTTGCCATGAGCACGGCATGTGCGGTGCCCCAAGGCTTCTCCCTTTCAGGGTTCAGCACGAAGCCTTCAGGGATTTTGTCGAGCTCCTGGGTCACGAAATCGAACTCGAGAGGAGTCCCGTCAGGGCATTTCACATTCTGGTATCTCTTGAAGACCATATCCTTGAATTCCTCGAGGAAATACTCGCGTACGATGTACACTATTTTCCCGAATCCGGATTTGACGGCGTCGAAAATGGAGTAGTCGATGATGGTCTCTCCGTTGGGGCCGAGGCCATCCATCTGTTTAAGTCCTCCGTAGCGGCTGCCCATGCCGGCAGCGAGAACTAATAATGTCGGTTTCATAATGTCAGTTATAATTTAGAATGTTTTCAGTCACATTTTTCAAATTTAGTCATTTTTACAGAATAAGAAACTGTTTTGAAATTTTTAAATGTAAATTTTATGAAGTATTTTCGTGCAGGAATTTCCACCGGAAAAATTGTCCTTGTCTCATGAAAAAACTGAAGAATCTCTTTGACGGCGAACAGCGGAATTTCATCACCTACGCAGTGGTGGCCACATCCTTTTTCGTGCTTTTCGTGCTCTTCAAGCCGGGAAGCAACATTTTCAACTGGATAGAGGCCCGTGTCGAAATCTCCAGGCAGGAAAAGCAGATTTCCGGATACCGTCAGGAGCTTGAGGACCTCGACAGGAGGATAGACCTTCTGATTTCCGACAGGGACACGCTCGAAAAATTCGCCAGGGAACAGTTCCATCTGGCTGCCCCCGGCGAAGATGTCTACATAATAGAGGAGAAGTGACAGTCACGTCCCCGAATCAGAATCCGGTGTATGTCTCCGGTGTTATCGCCCTCAGTTCCTCTTTCACCTCGCTGCTCACGTCGAGTCCGTCGATGAAGTCGGATATCGTCTTGTGGTTGATGCCGGAGCCTGTCCTTGTCAGTGCCTTCAGCGTCTCGTAAGGATTAGGGTAGTTCTCTCTTCTGAGTATGGTCTGGATGCCTTCGGCAACAACGGCCCAGTTCCTTTCAAGGTCTGCGGCGATGGCTTCCCTGTTCAATATGAGTTTGCCGAGCCCCTTTTTCAGGGAGTTCAGCGCTATGGCCCCGTGTGCGAACGGGACTCCGACGTTCCTCAGGACTGTCGAGTCAGTGAGGTCGCGCTGAAGCCTTGATATGGGGAGTTTCATCGACAGGAAGGTGAGGACTGCATCTGCCATGCCGAGATTCCCTTCGGCATTCTCGAAGTCGATAGGGTTCACCTTGTGCGGCATTGCGGAGGATCCGACCTCGTTCCTGTTCACCTTCTGCTTGAAGTATTCCATCGATATGTATGTCCAGATGTCGCGGGACATGTCAATGAGTATGGTGTTTATCCTTCTCATGTTGTCGAAGATGGCAGCCAGGTTGTCATAGTGCTCAATCTGTGTGGTCGGTGACGACCTCCTGAGACCGAGCGAGCTGACGAACCTGTCCGCGAAGGCGGGCCAGTCGATGTCCGGGTAGGCTACCTTGTGGGCGTTCATGTTGCCTGTGGCCCCTCCGAACTTTGCGGGGTAGGAGAGTGCCGAGAACTGCTTCAGCTGTTCTTCGATGCGGGCCTGGAATACCTTGAACTCCTTTCCCATCCTGGTCGGGGATGCCGGCTGCCCGTGGGTCTTCGCCAGCATCGGGACATCCTTCCACTCTTCGGCCATGCCGCGTATCGTCCCGAGGACCTCCTCGAGGAGAGGCAGCCAGCTGTTTTCGGCGGCTTCCTTGATTGAAAGCGGTATGGCTGTGTTGTTTATGTCCTGGGATGTGAGCCCGAAGTGGACGAATTCGCCCCATTTCATGATGCCCATCTCCTTGAACTTCTCCTTAATGAAGTATTCCACAGCCTTGACGTCGTGGTTGGTGACCTTTTCGATTTCCTTCACCCTTGCGGCCTCCTCGGGAGTGAAATTCCTGTAAATGTCCCTCAGTTTCCCGAAATCCGCGTTGTCGAAGTCCGAGAGCTGCGGAAGCGGAATCCCGCAGAGGGCGATGAAGTATTCGATTTCCACCCTGATTCTGTACCGTATCAGTGCATATTCGCTGAAGTATTCCTTCAGGGGGCCTGTCTGGCGTGCATATCTTCCGTCAATCGGAGAGACTGCCAAAAGTGAATGATTGTCCATGTCGAGCTGTGTAAACTTTCTTTATCCGGCAAATATAATTCATTTTCCCAGACATTTGAACATTCTGCTGATGCAACGTTTCTTCTGTTCCATGTCCGGATGGACGTAGAGGTTGAGCGTGGTTGAAATATTGGAGTGGCCCAACAATACGCTGACTGTTTTGTAATCGCAGCCGGCTTCAATGCATCGTGTGGCAAAGCTGTGACGTAGCCCGTGGTATTTCAGTTTCGGCATGCCGAGCCCGGACATCAGCCTGTTGTAATGATTGCGGTATGTCCGCGGCTCTGTCGGATTCTCGCCGTTGGTGAGTACATAGAAATTTCCGTTGACCACCTTTTTCAACGGTTTGATTATGGCGGCCAATTCCCTGCTCATCGGGATTTCACGGTTTGAGTTCCTTGTCTTCGGCGTGTCTATGACGAGTTCCGTATGCTTTTGCCCACTATCGATGATGTAGACACGCCCGATTGTGCGGCGGACCGTAATCGTGCCGTCGTCTGTATTTATGTCATCCCATTTCAAGGCACATATTTCACCGATGCGCAGCCCGGTGCTGAGGCTGATGTAAATGCCGAGCCCTGTAAATGAGAAATTGTTCCGGATGTAGTCCAGGATTTTCCTGTGGTTTGCGGCAGAAAGTACCTCCAGTTCCTTGCCGGCGAGGTGGCAGGGTATTTTATGTCCCATCCGCGATAATCGGCAAATCCGTTCCTGGCACCGAACTTCATCACCATTTTCAGGACAATCATAATGTCCTTGACGGTCTTGACACTTAATCCTCCGTCCAGTTTCTGCAGGACGAAGCCCTGTACGTCATCCTCATCCGGCGATTCGCTGTCTCCGAGACACGGGAGGATGTGGTTCTCTAAAATCAGCGCATAGGCTGCCATCGTCGATTTTTTCACATAGGGACGCTTGTACTCTTTCCAAGCCGCCGCAATTTCTCTCACTGTTTTCCTAACCATGATTTTTGAATTTAGTCTGTTGATTAGGGAAATATAGTGTGATTTGTGCCGGATTAAGGATTACAATTCGGTGAATACTCATTACATTCGCCGAATATTTTCGGTGAATAATTTGCCTAATCACCGAATTGTACCTAATATTGCACAAAACTCAATGCTATGCGATATATTCATGATTATGAAAATTGGTGGCAATTCCGTTATGACAGTATGCGGATAATGAATGAATTGGGGCGAGTACGCTCTAAACAGGGCATGGTAATAGGGAGAATGCTGTCTCTCGGATTCGATTCTCAAGATGAAGCCGTGTTGTCAAATATATCAATGGAACTTGTTCGCTCATCAGAAATTGAGGGAGAAAAACTTAATCTCGAAGAGGTGCGTTCCTCGTTGGCACGCAGACTTGGAATAGCTATGGCTGGAATGGTTTCTACGTCACGTTATGTTGAAGGAGTTGTAGAAATGCAGTTAGATGCTACTCAAAATTATAATCAGCCTCTTTCGTCAGAACGTCTTTTTGGATGGCACAATGTGTTGTTCCCTACAGGAATAAGTGGATTATATCGGATTGAGGTCGGAAAATACCGCAGTGGCGAAATGCAGGTAGTGTCCGGTGCCATGGGTAAGGAAAAGATACATTATCAGGCTCCTTCGGCAGACAGAGTCCCTGTAGAAATGGAACGATTTATTTCATGGATAAACAATGACGGAAACACAGATGCTGTGTTGAAAGCTGCCATAGCCCACCTGTGGTTTGTATCCATTCACCCTTTTGATGATGGCAATGGGCGCATTGCGCGTGCACTGACCGATATGCTGCTTGCCCGTTCTGAAAATTGTGCCAAGCGTTTTTACTCCATATCGGCAGAGATGAAACTGTT
>CALVDM010000010.1 GCA_944326335.1 uncultured Bacteroidales bacterium | reverse complement strand
CAAAGGACAGAATACTTATCCGTTTTTTCAAGAAATAAACGTTTAATTGAAACCGGAATTCTGTGACCGGTGCAGCCCTGTGGAGAAAATGCTGCAAATTCGGGATGTCACATTCGGCTGCGGGATTGCCGCTCAGAGGGGTATTTTGCGGATAATCATTAAGGCTTGAACTCCTTCGAGTTCAAGCCTTTCCTGCGGAGAGACAGGGATTCGAACCCTGGGAACGGTTACCCGTTCACCGCATTTCGAGTGCGGCCCGATCGACCACTCCGGCATCTCTCCTGTGCACGTGTCGCGATTTCGCGTCCAAATATACTATTTATTCTTGAAAAACGCCAATACCGGCAGGAAATCAGCTCTTTTTACCTGTCCCCGATTTCTTTGAGCATCTCCTCGACTGCTGCCTCCAGCTGCATGTCCCTTCCTTCGAGCACGGATGCAGGGTCGTTGTAGACGAGGATATCCGGTTCTATCTGCATGTTTTCAAGATACCTGCCTTCCTTCAGGCCGATTGCACCTACCTGAGGTATTCCGAAAATTATGGTCGGGTCTATCTGCTGTTCCCACCATACGGCTGTCATTGTCCCCGGGACAGGTGCTCCTATGAGTTTGCCGATTCCGAGTGTCTTGTAGACGTAAGGAAACCCGCAGGCATCCGAATAGTTGTTCTCTCCGATGAGCACGCAGGATGGCTTTGTCCATTTGTTGTACGGCTCGGTGCCGATATACTGGCCTCTCGGCTCGAACTTGATGTATGCCTTGCCGTCCAGCAGCGTGGCAAGGTCGTCATGAAGCCAGCCGCCTCCGTTGTTCCTCGTGTCTATGATGACTGCATCGGCAGTCCTGTATTTGCCCAGGAGCTTGGAATAGACCTCCCTGAAACTTTCGGAATCCATCCCGGCCACATGCACATATCCGACACGTCCGCCGGAAAGTTTCTCGACCATCTCTTCACGCTGTTTCACCCATCTCCTGTACAGAAGGTCATAGTCGCTTCTTCCAGCCTCAACATAAATCTCCTCGGCCTTGCCTCCTTTCCTTTTTATGGAGAGGAGCACCTTGTCTCCAGCTTTCCTCGTGAGCAGAGGGAACCAGTCCATCCCGGCCTTTATCTGTTTCCCGTCGATAGCCGTTATCACGTCTCCGGCCTTGAGTTCCGGGTCTGTCACGGCAAGCGGGCCGCCCTTGAGCACTTCCGCAATCCTGAGCCCGTCCCCTTCGTATGAGTAGTCCGGGATGAACCCGAGTACGCCCATGCTTTTAGACCGGGCACCGTAATATCTCGCCCCTGTGTGCGAACCGTTCAGCTCGCCGAGGAGTTCGGACAGCATTTCCTGAAAATCGAAGTTGTTGTTGATATACGGCAGGAACCTGCGGTAAGCATCCTTGTACATGGCCCAGTCTATGCCATGTATGTCCTTGTCGTAGAATTTGTCGTAGACCTGTTTCCATACATGGTCGAAGATATATTCCCTTTCGCCGGCAGGCCTGTAGTCGAATTCTCCGGAGAAGGATATGTTCTCCCTTGAACCTGTGGCAAGATTGAACTTGATGATGCCGCGGCCGTCGAGCACATAGAAAAATTTGTCGTCCTTCGTAGGGTAAATGGCCCCGAACACCTTCTTCGCCAGCACCTTGATGCTTCTTTCCTTCATGTCCATGACGCAGAGGTCATAGCTGTCCTCAAGTCTTGTCATGTAATAGAGCTTGGACCCGTCAGTTGTCAGGTAGTGGTCGCCGAGCCTGCCCGAAAATCTTGTCAGGCGCAGGCATCTGTCTTCCCTGCCTTCGAGGTCGAGGACGATTTTTTCAACCTTCTTCTCTGTCTTTACGGAATCCTTCTCCTCTTTTCCGGCGTCCTTTCCGGTAGCCAGCAGCTTTTCCATCTCGTCGCTCTCCTCGTCACGTATGAACTTGTAGTATTCCTTGCCGTCGAAGAACATGGCGTAGATGTCGTATTCCGCACCCCAGCTTCCGTGGCTGCGGTATCCTGCCCTGTCCGACATCCAGGTCATGGCCTTCCCGCCAAGGGCCCACCTGAAGTTGGCGTCTGTGTAGCCGCTTTCCGTCAGGTCGGTTATCTCCCCGGAGGAAATGTCCACGAGGGCGATGTCCTCATTGTTCCATCCGCCGTTTGCCTGCCAGTTGCACAAAATGTAGCGGCTGTCAGGGCTCCATGCGAAACTCTGGTCCCCGTCCGTATATGAATAGTTCACATTCTTGTGCAGAGATTTTTCCTTACCGCTCTTGAGGTCCTTGATGACGAGTTCGGTCCTGTCCCTGAGGAATCCGAGCCACTTCCCGTCCGGTGATACGGACGGCTGGAAACATGTCTGACCCGGGTCCGTAATCAGTTTCTCCTCCATCTTCACGCTGTATGTGAAGTATTTGTCGTCCTTGTCCGTGAGGGATGTGGCGTAGATTCCCCAGTGCCCGTCCCTTTCGGACGAATAGTATAGAGTGCGCCCGTCGCTGGAGAAGCAGAGGTCCCGTTCCTGCTCAGGTGTGTCGGTTATGCGTTTGGTGGTGCCGTATTCGATGGATGTCACGAACACGTTGCCTCTCAGGATAATGGCCACCTCCTTGTCGTTCGGGGAAATCGCCAGGTCCGTCGCCCCTCCGCTTATGCTTGAGGATATGCAGTCGTTCTCGAGATTGTCGGAGACTATGCTTATGTCCACTTTCACCGGCTCCTGCCCGTCTCTGACCGTGTACAGTTCCCCGTTATAGGAAAATGATATGACACCGTTGCCGGCCACTGACATGTACCTTACCGGATGCGTGTCGAGCCTGGTGACAGGAACCTGCACCGAAGGCTCTGAAAGGGAGCTCCGGTAGATGTTGAAACTGCCGCTCTTCTCGCTGAGATAGTAGAATGTATCCCCGTTGGCTGCGAACACCGGATTCCTGTCCTCTCCTTCAAATGACGAAAGTTTCTCAAACGAGCCTTTGCTGTCCATGCCGAATCCGGTCTGCCCTTCAGACGGGCGGTATGCCCAGATGTCCCTTGTCACGGACGATGTATGATGCTTCCTGAAATTGTCTTCATAGCCTTTCCAGTCTTCATACAGCACGACTCCATCCTTGTTGATGCTCAGGCTTGAGACCGGCAGGGACGTGATGTATTCAGGCCTGCCGCCGTCAGGACCTACCATGTAGAGCTGTTCCGCATTCCCCGGAAAGCCTCCGTAGGCCACATCCTGCTGAAGATATGCTGAAAACACGATTTTCCCGTCCCGGAGCACTGCCAGAGGTGTCTCCCTGCCTGGATAGTCCGTGACCCTGACCGGTGCTCCGCCTTCTGCGGAGGTGATGTAGATATTCTTGTCTGAATCACGGTATGAGCTGAAGACGATGCTTTTCCCGTCAGGAGTCCATATCGGGTCGGAGTCGTATGCAGGATTGCTTGTGAGCTGTCTCGCTTCACCGCCCTTTGAATCCACCACGTAGATGTCTCCCTTGAAGCAGAATGCTATCCTGCTTCCGTCGGGTGAAATGCAGTTCCTCCGCAGCCATAGCGGAGAATTGTCAGCCGCCATCATGTTCCACGCAAGAAGCATGGAGGCGACGCAAATCAGTATTCTTTTCATAATGCAGAGAAAATTTGTCATTTTCAGAAAAAACAGGCCAAATTTATGAAATTGCCGGATAATGACAAACCGTTTCGGATTTAAACCTACGTTTTTTATAGACTAATCCTGTTTTAGAGATTGAATTCTGCAAAAATAAAGAGAAAAATCAGAAACATCAAAATGCCCGAAAACCGGGACAGATTTAAATTATGCGGATTTATCTCACTTTCAATAAATAATTGTCAGCCTAACTGCCCATTTCAGTCGCAATTATTTGGAATTGCTCAAAATAAAATAAATATTTATTTCTGAAAAAATATTTTCAGGCATCCTCCGGACACTTCCCGGAACCGTTTCCCCGTTTCCTTTCATAAACAGAAAAAAACGTACCTATTATATAACAACGGAAACTGATGAAAATATTCAAGTTTTTCCTTGCGGTGACGTTCATCTTCTCGTGGACGGCATTGCATGGGCAGGAAGGGACTGTGAGGGGTGTCGTGAAGGATGCGGAGACCGGGGAAGGGATACCGTTCGCATCCATCCAGATAAAGGGGACACTCGAAGGAGGCACGACAGACGGTGACGGGAACTTTACACTGACAGTGCCGGGAGATACGGCCCTCATCTTTTCTTCTATCGGATATGTCACGTCTGAAATCGATGTCAAGACAGGAAGCACGGTCGATATCTCGCTGCAGCCGGACAGGCAGATGCTTGACGAGACCATAGTGGTGGCGTTCGGAACAGCCACGAGGGAGTCTTTCACCGGCTCGGCTACGGTGGTGGACTCGGACGACATCCTGAAAGTGCAGTCGTCCGATGTGACACGGGCTCTCGAAGGCATGGTGGCCGGTGTCCAGATGACCACCTCTTCAGGGTCGCTCGGCTCTTCTCCGACCATCCTCATCCGCGGTGTGAGCTCCATAAATGCAGGTACCTCTCCTCTCTACGTTGTGGACGGCGTACCGTATTCGGGAGACATGAACAATATCAACCCCAACGACATAGAGTCCATGACGGTGCTCAAGGATGCCGCCTCGAACGCCCTCTACGGTTCGAGGGGAGCCAACGGTGTCATAATGATAACCACGAAGAAGGCCAGGGCCGGAGACGCGGTGGTGAACATCGATGCAAAGTGGGGATGGAACTCGAAGGCGTTGAGGGAATACGACTACATCACCGACCCGGCGCAATATTACGAGACCCATTATGCCGCACTGTACAATTACTACCGCTACGGACAGGGCATGTCGGCTTCGGAAGCCCATCTTACCGCCAACAATTTCGTGGCAGGGTCGTACAGGAACGGCGGTCTCGGCTACCAGGTGTTCACGGTGCCTGACGGCGAGGCTTTCATCGGCACCAACGGAAAGGTGAATCCGCATGCGACTCTCGGAAGGAAGGTCCTCTATAACGGTGTCGAATACTATATCACACCGGACAACTGGGTGAACGAGACCTACAGGAATTCCTTGCGTCAGGAATACAATGTGAGCGTTTCCGGAACCACCGGAAAGGCTTCGATATTCGCATCGTTCGGGTATCTGAACAACAAGGGTATCATAGCCGGCTCCGACATGGACCGCTACACCGCAAGAATCAAGACAGACTATCAGGCGAAGGACTGGCTCACGCTCGGGGTGAATGCGGCATACACCAAGTTCAACTGGAATAACGGGAACTCGGACGAGGGTTCTTCCTCGAGTACCGGCAACGTGTTCGCTTTCTCGTCTTCAATAGCACCTATCTATCCGGTGTACATGAGGGACGGGAACGGGAACATCATGGTCGACGAGCACGGATACAAGATGTACGACTACGGTTCCGGGGCCAACGGAGGCATGCAGCGTCCGGTCATGTCGAACGCCAACCCTCTCCAGACCCTCACCCTCGACAAGAACAACAGCGAAGGCAACGCCCTGAACGGTACCGCTTTCGTCGAGGTGGACTTCCTCAAGGACTTCAAGTTCACCTTCAATGTCGGAATGGGGCTCGACGAGACTCGCTCCACAACCGTGAACAACCCGTACTACGGACAATACGCCTCCATGGGCGGGATAATCTCGAAGTCCCACGGCAGGGACTACTACTTCAACATGCAGCAGCTCCTCAGTTATGACAGGACATTCAAGGGCGTGCACACTCTGTCGGTGCTGCTCGGACACGAATCCTACGAGTCGCAGACCGCATCGCTCTCTGCGGCCAAGTCCAACATGTTCTCCATTGACAACACTGAACTCAACGGGGCGGTCATAGACAGCAAGGCTGCGAGCTCTGCATACGACAGCTACAATAATGAAGGATATTTCTTCAGGGCGCAGTACGACTATGCCCAGAAACTGTTCCTGAGCGCATCATACAGGCTTGACGCATCGTCGAGATTCCATCCCGACCACAGGTGGGGAAGTTTCTGGTCGTTCGGTGCAGGCTGGCTCATCGACAGGGAGAACTGGTTCAATGCAAGCTGGGTGGACATGCTCAAGCTGAAATTCTCTGTCGGCTCGCAGGGAAATGACAACATCGGAAACTATCGGTATCTGGACACCTACTCCATAGAGAGCGGGGCAGGCGACGTGTCAGTCATATTCACCACAAAGGGTAACAAGGAAATCTCCTGGGAGACCAACACGAACATAAACATCGGTGCCGACTTCGACTTTTTCAAGGGTAGGCTTTCCGGAAGCGTGGAATATTTCTACAGGCTCACATCCGACATGCTTTCATTCTTCTACACCCCGGCCTCGATAGGATATTCCGGATATTACGACAATGTGGGAGACATGCGGAACTCCGGTGTCGAGGTGGCCCTGAACGGTGTCGTCATGCAGAGGAGGAACTTCCGCTGGGACGCGTACCTGAATTTCACCCACTACAACAACAGAATACTCAAAATCGCAGACGAGAACAAGACAAGGGTGATTGAGGGCTACGAAGGTTACCGGAGCGGTTCGTATTACTATGGAGAGGGTCTTCCTCTGTTCACCTACCTCATGCCTTCATACGCAGGGGTTGACCACAGCACAGGTGAATCCCTGTGGTACATGGATGTGCTTGACGACGAAGGCAATGTCATAGACAGGACCACGACCGACAACTATTCCGAGGCCACGGACTACCTCTGCGACAATCCTACCCCGAAACTCTACGGAGGTTTCGGCACGAGCCTGAGTTTCTACGGTTTCGACGTGTCGGCTTCGTTCACCTATTCCATCGGCGGGCTCGTGTATGACTCCGGCTATGCGTCGCTGGTTTCTCCGCCTATAGCGACATCTTCCGGAGGAAACTACCACAAGGATGTCATAGAGAAGGCGTGGACTCCGGAGAACCCGGATTCCGATTTCCCGAGATGGCAGTACGGTGACCAGTATTCGGCAGCCATGTCCGACAGGTTTCTTGTCCCGGCCGGCTATCTGAATTTCCAGAACGCGCAGGTGGGCTACACAATACCGGAGCATGTCACACAGAAGTTCCGTGTGTCCAGGCTCAGGGTGTATGTGTCCTGCGATAATATCTGCTACTGGTCGTACCGGAGGGGTCTTGACCCGAGATACAGTTTCAGCGGCTCCACTAACAACGCCGTGAACTCACCTGTCAGGACATTTACCGGAGGAATAAACATAACATTCTAAAGGATTGGGAAGAAATATGAAAACCGATATACTTTCAAGACTGGCGGCATGCCTGACGGCTGTCGGTGTACTGGCAGGCTGCATCCACGAGACATTCCCTATGGGCAGCACGCAGAGGGAGGACCAGGTCATGATGTCGGACCTTGCAATAGAAGGTCTCGTGAATGGCATACCTTCCTCGATGATGAAATACAATACCGCAGGATATTATTCAAGCTACGGGATACACATAGACTTCGGCATCCCTGCAATCCATGTGATGACGGAATCCATGCTTGAAGACCTCGCCGTAATCGGGGACATGTATTCCTTCCAGTTCTACATGTACCTTTACAACCAGGGGCAGGGGGACGACGAGTGGCCTGTCGCATATTTCTGGGACTGCTACTATCTCTGGATAAAGCAGGCCAACCAGATCATATCCCTGATAGACCCGGACACGGCAAGTGACGATGCTGTCGGATATCTCGGGCAGGCATACGCATACAGGGCCATGTGCTATCTCGACCTGGCAAGGCTCTACGAAGCCAAGGAGGTGACAGGCGTGCCGGATTATGAAGTGCCGGCATCCATCCTCGGGCTGACTGTGCCGATAGTGGACGAGAACACTACCGAGCGCGAGTCCATGAATAACCCCCGCGTTTCCCGGGAGAAGCTGTATGAATTCATATTCACGGACCTGCAGAAGGCTCTGACATATCTGGAAGGCCGTTCTTACGATTTTTCAAAGCCTTCGGTGGCTGCCGTCTACGGCATGTATGCAAGAGCGTATCTCGAGCAGGGATACTGGAAGGAAGGCGGAGACACGGAGGCATTTGGGAATGCTGCAAGATATGCCCGCATGGCCATAGAGGCAAGCGGGAGGACCCCGTTGACGCAGGCACAGTGGACAGACCCGTCCTCCGGTTTCAACAGCGGCTCCTCGAACAATGCGTGGATATGGGGATTGAGGGTCAGCTCCGAGCAGCTGATAAACCTTATCCAATTCAACGCCCACATGTCTCCGGAGTCTCTCTGGGGATATGCCCCTACCTCCCAGCCGGGCATAAGCAAGAGGCTCTACGATGAGATAACCGACGGGGATTTCAGGAAACTTTCGTGGCTCGACCCTGACTGGACCGGAATCGGCGGAGGTTCAGAGATTGACTACAGTTTTGCCGGGAGCGAAAGCGACCAGCAGACTTTCATAGAAGGGGACCTCGACCAGGGCGGCTATGTATATCCCGCCGCCGCATACGAGTCAATCAAGTTCCGTCCCGTGTCCGGGGAGATGAACGATTATGTGACAGGAGGCCCTGCCGACCACCCTCTGATGCGTGTGGAGGAGATGTATTTCATAGAGATGGAGGCGGAGGCTCATTCCGACCTTCCGGGGGCGGCCGCACTTCTCGATGACTTCATGAATGATTACAGGATGACCGGAGGGAAGACATACAGCTGTTCCGCAAACGCAGGCACACTGGACGGATTCCTTTCGGAGATGATGCTCCAGAAACGCATAGAGTTCTGGGGTGAGGGGATACTGTTCTACGACTACAAGAGGCTCGACATGGGTATAACAAGGAACTACCAGGACAGCAACCACCCGTCCGTATGGCAGTTCAACACACCTAACAGGTCTCCGCAGTGGAACATAGTGATATCGTCTGTCGGAGAGATGCAGTCCAACAGCGGCATAACCCAGGCGACCAACAATCCGGACCCGTCCGGAGTGCTTGTAGTGGAGAATTAAAGGTGGAAGAATGAAATTATATGGATACAATGGGAAAAATATGGATGATTGCAGCCTCTCTTGCAGGCATGGCCGCCGTGTCCTGCTCGGGAGACGGGTATGAGCCCGGACAGGAGGACGTGGAGAATTGTCCGGATGTCTATTTCGATGCCGGACAGTCCGGGAATTTCGCCTTCGACCAGACCGAAGAGATTGAGCTGACATTCACGGTTTCAAGGCTGAACACGGCAGACACTTTCGTGGTGCCGCTCGACATCGCCGGACCTGAAGGAATCATAGACGTGACACCGCTCATTTTCGAGTCCGGGCAGGAAAGTTCGGAAATCGTGGTGCGTGTCCTTTCCGACCTGGAGATGCAGAGGGAGTACGAGTTCGTGCTCTCCATCCCGGCTCCTGACTATGCGCCTCTTTACGGCCTGAACGAGACATCACTGACGATAAGCATTATCCGGGAAGACTATGAGCAGGTGGGGAGGGGCTCGTTCCGCAGCGAACTCCTTGGTTCCGGAAATTCGAGGGCTGTCCTTCAATACTCGGAGATACTGGACAGATACCGCATCGTCTCCCCTTGGGGCAGCGAAGGCAACATAGTGTTCATCTGGGACGGCTCGTCCGAAAAAGTGGATTTTGACGAGAACGCATCCTTCTTCATAGCACAGATAAGCACTGTGGACGGTGTCTTCGCCACCTACGGGGAACCCGAGTCGGGAAGCTACGACCCGGATACGAAGACATTCACCTTCAATATATGGTACGGGGTGCCGTCCGAGGGCGACACTGCCGGATTCGGATATTCCGAGGACACTTACGAACTGGAATAACAAAATCTGGAAGATATGAAATTCTGCAATATCACAGGAACGGCTGCGGCCGTGACACTCGCAGCCGCACTGCTGTCCGGATGCGTCAAGGAAGGTTTTTCGGGGGCAGGAACGCAGGCTGCTCCGGCAACCAAAATAATCAATTCCGGTAGCGCGGCAGTCCCCGGGATACTGTTGCTCCATCTCAATGCCGAAAGCGCGGAAAAGGCATCGGCATCCCTGACGAAAGGATTTGCTGCGGATGCATCACTCTGCAGCGAAAGGATGGACAGCGTATTCACCTCTTTGGGCGTAACTGAATTCCGTCCGGTCTTCAAGGCAGCGGGCGAGGAGCAGAAAGCACGCACTCATGCGGCAGGCCTGGACAGGTGGTATCTCATACGTTTTCCGGAGGACACGGACATGGAAAGGGCGGCCGGGGCCGTGTCAGCCCTCGACGAGGTGGACTATCTGCAGTACAACTCGAAGCTCAGGCTTGCTTCCGACGGCGTGTCGAAGCAATATGTTCCTATCCAAAGGACTTCGGCCAGGGCTGAGTCCATATTCAACGATGAATTGCTGCCTGACCAGTGGCATTATGACAACACAGGAGACCTGAGCATCTCGTCATCCGCAAAAGCCGGGGCGGACATCAACGTGAAGGATGCCTGGAGACTGACTGCCGGAGACCCTGACATAATAGTGGCCGTGATTGACGAGGCCGTGCAAGGGGACCACCCGGACCTGGCTGCAAACATGTGGGATGACGGAGAAGGCCACCACGGGTATAACTTCGCGGAAGACACTCCGGAGCTCGACTGGCAGTCCTTGGGAAACAGGGGGCACGGCACGCATGTCGCAGGGACTATTTCTGCGGTCAACAACAACGGTATCGGGGTGTCCGGCATTGCCGGTGGCACCGGGAACAATGACGGGGTGAAGATAATGAGCCTGCAGATTATGGATGCAATGTATGTGGCCTCGGACCTGGCATCGGCAGAGGCCATCTATTATGCGGCTGATAACGGGGCGGACATAATACAATGCTCATGGGGCTCCGAGGCAGGTGTCTACACATCCGACAACCGTTTCGTGGCAAGTGCCGACAATCAGCTCACAGCTGCGGCCATAAGGTATTTCGTGAGCATGCCGAGGCGGGGGAAGGTCATCACGGACGGGGGACTTGCCATTTTCGCATCAGGCAATGACGCCATAGGCATGTCCGCATATCCGGGGGCATACAAGGACTGCATCTCGGTGACAGCCTTCGCTGCGGACAACAGGCCGGCCTACTATACCAACTACGGCCCGGGCTGCAACATAGCCGCTCCGGGAGGCGAGGATTACGGTGACGGGGTCTACAGCAGGACTGTCCAGATACTGTCCACCCTTCCGACTGTGTCTCTCCCGCTTGTGGGTGAGGACGGAGAGCCTACCGGAGAGATGTCGGCCAGGGACTACGGCTATATGCACGGCACCTCCATGGCATGCCCTCATGTCTCGGGAGTGGCGGCTCTCGGGCTGTCGTATGCAAAAAAACTCGGCAAGACTTTCACAAGGGAGGAATTTACATCCCTGCTCCTGTCTTCCGTGAATGACATAGACCGGTATTGCCACGGTACAAGGTACTCCGTCACCATGGCTCCCGGCCAGAGCCAGGGATTCGGCCCGGTGGACCTGAACAAATACCGCGGCAACATGGGGACAGGATATATCGATGCGTGGAAACTCCTGATGAACATTGAAGGCACGCCTTGCCTCACCGTAAAGGCCGGTGACGAGCAGAGCATATCCCTCGACTCCTTCTTCGGAAGCGGCTCCGAGGGGCTCACCTACATCGGAGTGGAGATTTCGAAGCCGGACAAGGAAGCGATAGGCCTTGTGGATGACCCTGAGATACGCGACGGCAAGCTCGTGATATGGCCTCTGCTCACCGGCGCGGCGAAGATGACCGTCACTGCGATAGGCGGGGGAGACCACCTCGGAGGCGGAAATTCGATGGGCGGCACGGAAGTCAAGAGGGAAATTTCCGTGATAGTGCGCAATGTCTCCTCATCAAACGGCGGCTGGCTGTAGCCGGACCGGGGATTTACGGCAAAGAATGTTTTAAGTGGAATACAACAACAATTATCATAAGATGAAAACGATTTTCAAGATTTTTTCTTCAGCAGCTGTTGCCGGACTGGCCATGGTTCTCTCGGGATGCGAGAAGGACGGTTCGGGTGCCGGCGCGGATACCGATGCCACCTTCAGGATATCGATTACCTCCGTGGAGAGCGATTCCGCCCGCGGGGCAGTCATATCGAGTGCAAGAGACGAACAGACGACGTGGCTTGCGTTCTGGACCGATGATTTCACCACTCCTCTTGCAGACCTTGTAGCACTGAAAATTGTGGAACTTCAGGGGGAAGGCGAACTCGAGTCGTCCCTGCAGTACGGGAACAAGCCCGTGACGTTCAGCGGACTCGAGCCTGAGACAGAATACCTCGCTGTGGCGGCCGGCGTGCTTTCGGACGGCACGGTCTACGGCACACCTGTATCGGTGCGGTTCACGACAGAACGCCAGTTGGGGGTCATCGAAGAGAATCCGGACTGGAGCGTATCATACACCGGGCGCTTCCTCGATGACTACTATACGCCTTATGACCTCTTCCATGTGGACGACAATGCTTCTTCCGGCGAGAAGTTCTTCACCATGTTCCTTGACAAGGCAACAATAGACGAGAATTTCAAGGATGATGACGCAGGCATGAAAGAGTTCATAGAAGAATGCGTGGAGATTGTCGAAATCGAAATCATCCAGGCATACGCGCAGGAAGGCATCACTGTTACCTGGGAGGATTTGCTCTATGACGGCTCCACGGATATCGAGTATGACATATCCGAGCCGGGAGACTACTATATGACTGTCATAGGCATGACTGACGAAGGCGAATATACCGGATTGTATGCCCGCGAGACAATCACCCTGAAAGCTCCTGCGGGCAGCCCCGACTACAACAGCTGGCTCGGCACCTGGAAGTGCGAGGACCAGGACGGTACGGTGAATACAATCACCGTTTCTGCGGCTATCGGAGACCTTGACTCTGATGACGTGGATATCGACGGGGAGTCTGCAGGTGGAATATACATCGTGGACGGCTGGCAGTCAGGGACCGTTGACGGTGAGGAAGTGTCTGCATATTCGTTCAGCGCCTTCTTCATGCCGGCTTCCGCTTCTGCCGGCACAACATCAGGCTCGCTGATGTTCTACGGCTACGATATGATGGAGGCTGATTTCGGCACCTCCGGATACGGTTATATAGGGCTTTACGGGACGGCAGTTGTCTCTGGTGGCGGTGAAGACGGGGAGGACCTTCCTCTGGCAGTTCCTGGACCTCTGGCAGGAGCGCAGATGAACCCTGACGGCAACACGGCAACAGTCACTGCCACTACGGTGGACTATGACGATGACGAAGCGACTGAGCCTGTCGCCCTTGAGAACATGGAATTCATGGCAAGGATTGCAGGAAGCATGTTCTCCCTCTTCGACATTGAAACACCTTCAATGCCTTTCACGATGACGCGTGTAGAGGAAGACGGCGGAAACGCTTCATCTGCCGCAAGGCTTTCGTCCGGCATGGGCCGTATGTCCATACATGCGGCAGACCGGGCAGCCTTCATCTGCAACCCTTCCGGGATGTCTTACAAGATGGCAAGATAGGCATGAGAAAGGTCCGGGACATAATCATTTCTATTGCATGCGCATTCCTCGCCTTCTCCTGTGAGAAAGGCGTGGAACCTGCGCTGGTCGACATCACCGGAGAATGGCGGCTCCAGACACTCAACGGTGTGCCTGCAGACGACGTGTTCGAAGACGAGAATCTCGATGTATTCGTCTCGTTTTCCGGTGACGGGAATTTCGAGACATACCAGAGACTTTCCGGCGGGACACGCTTCGTCAGATACTACGGCACATGGACTGTCAGCGGCACCACGGCCGACGGCACATATTCCGACGGTACGCGGTGGAACACATACGAAGTGAGCCTTCTGGACGGAGGGGAGACCCTCGTGATGACTTCCGGGCTGGAGGAGTGCGTGTACTACAGGACCGAGATACCTGAGTCTGTCCTGGAGAACAGTATCGACTACGTGTCCATGAAGTCTTCTTCTCTCACTGTCCCTGGAAAATTCCTTTAAGGACAAAACTTTACTGTAACTCTAAAATTGACGATTTATGACAAGACTTTTTAAAGTTCCGGTCGTGGCCCTCGCGCTTCTGGCCATGGCATGTGAAAAACAGGACGGGGGAGATGGTGACGGGAATACCGGCACACCCGGGGACCCTGCCATAATCGAGAGAAGCCCGGAGTATGTCAATGCGAACCTTGTGTATTACGGTTCCGAAGGCCTGACAGAATCCGACGGTTGGATACTCACCCTTTATACCGACATGGAGACCGACGGAGGCTACCCTGTCGGTCCGGGCCAGAGCATAAGCCTCAGCTTCAACGCCGAATACAATCCGGAGCAGACTCCGGACTTGGGCAGGATAGCCGGGACATACGGCCCTCAGAGCGGATACGGTGATTTCTCTGCCGGGACATTCATTCCGGGGGAAGAAGTGGATGCAGGCATCCCCGGCCAGGAAATCATATTGCATCAGGATTCCTTCTTCGCGGAAATTTCCGACGGTTCCACGGAATACGAAGCCGACCTGCTCAGAGAGGGGTCATTCACGATTACGGACAACGGTGACGGCTCATGGACCATCGAAGGCGTCCTTGTCGGGACCGACTACGAAAAACGCTATGTGCACTACACCGGACCGCTCGACCCTGTGGACAGGTCAGGTTCCGGCCCGGATGAGTCAGTGCCCAATTCCACACTGACTGCCGACCTTGAAATCGACGGCACTTCCCTGACAAAAGCCAAGATTCTCGATTACGGCCCGAGCTACGGAATCCCGTCCGACTTGAAGCAACCGTACAAGAAATTCGTCCTGTTCATGGCGGAGGAGACCGTGGATTTGACGGCAGACTGGCCGGCAGGAACAGGCAGGCTCCTCAGGGTCGAGGTATTTGTGAGCGGCACGGATGACATGAACGACGGAATCCCTGCCGGGACATACGAGATGGCTCCGATGTATAATGCAGCCGGCGGTATAGTGAGCACTGAACTTGTCCCTTTCAGGATTGTGCCGGGCGTACCTGACAGGTTCACGGACAATTCAGGTACTTGGTACCAGGAACTTACGGACGGTGCGTGGACAAATTATGCGAGACTTTCCGGGGGCACAATCACAGTCACAAGGGACGGAGATGCCCATGAGCTCGAAATCAGACTGACAGACTGCAGTGACCCGGCATTCGATGTCACCTGCAAATGGACATTCCGGGAGCCGATACCGGCCGTGGACAGGAACTATTTTGAATGACGGCGATGAAACTTTTTAGAGCCATTCAATTTGCCGCCGCTCTCGCTCTTGCGGCGGCAACCCTGTCAGGATGCGACAAGTCTGACGGAGGCAATGAAGTGAACGGAGGCTCTGCCGGTTATTTCCGCTACGCGGATACGGAAACACCGGTGGGGAAGACATTCGCTGTCACTGACGGCGGGAAAGTGTCATTCTTCGCCACTCCGTCCACGGATGTTTCCGACATGGATGCATTCTACGGGGAGGGAAGCCCGAGCTATATCTGGCTTTATTTCGACGAGTCGCTCGCCACGGGTCTTGACTGCAACCTCATGGATGAGGAGGATATTGAAATATCCGGTTACAATGCCGCAGACGGGTCCTCATTCATCTGGGATTCTTCCGACACCGGCACCTATGAGGGTGGTACGGTCCGCATAGAGTATGACCCCGCTTCCGGTTCCTTCCATGTGGAACTTACCGTGGTCTTCTCTACGGGTGAGATTCTCACACTTGATGCAGAGGCAGTGGCGGAGCACGGAGAGCCGGAGGAGACATCCGGGATTTATATCATCAACGGGGACGAGGACAACGTCAGGGCTGTATTCTATGAGGAGAATCCGGACAACGGCCATGTCAGCCTCTTCATCACGTCTGCAGCTATAGACTATTTCAACGAACTCGACATCGCCAGCAGTTATGTCGAGATAGAAGTGGATGCCGATGCGTTCGACGGCATGCGTACAGACTTTGCGGACGCAGGCGGATTCTATGAAATCAACTACCATGACAATGTGGCGGGAACAACGTCTTCGGTGTCTTCGGAAAGCGGCACCGTCCCGACCGGATTCTTCACCATGTCCCGTTCGGCATCCTCTCCGGAGGTGTTCTCGGTGCAGATAGTCGCAGTGTTCAACGGGATGAGCATGAATATCGATTTCTCAGGGACCGCGAAGTCGTCGAAAGAGGCTGTCGAGACTCCTGAAAATGCGTTCGTATTCAACGGACAGGCCCCTGTGACCATACTTTCCGCTATCCTGGACAAGGATACAGGCATCTCGGACGATGACGGCAACGATTGCTGGAGACTCTGGCTGTCGGCATCCGCCGGAAAGACCGATGTGGGTGAGATGACATCGGAGGATATCCTCATTGTCGCGCCGTCCATCTGTTTCGACGGGACAGTCTACGGCTTCTCCATGCTCAAAGACGCGAACTTCTATGTAGAATACCGCGGAGTGAGATGGGTTTACAGCGATGTCGGGGAAGAAAGCTCCACAGGTACCATCGAAGCCTCCGTCGGCGACGGCTCGATAACTCTGAGCTTCTATAATCTGAAGAAAGGCCAGGACACCCTTGAAGGCTATTATTCAGGAGTTTTGACAATAGCCGAATGACAAAAACCGATTTAGACATGAAAAAAACACTTCTGAACATATTCCTGCCCCTGCTGATTTCAGTTGCCGGAGCTGTCTCCGTGTCGTGCGAAAAGGCTGCCGACGGAGGTGAGGACACATCCGACGGTGGAAACCCCGGTGTTGTCGAGGGTGATGTTCTCGGCACATACGAATTCGACGGGCAGGCATCCGAGATACGCACTGCTGTGTACAGCGTGTCTGACAGTTATCTCATGTTCCGTTTTTCACCTGCCAATCCTGGTGAAGATACGGATTCGTTCGTGATATTCGGCTGTAAGGCCTACTGGGCCGACGGAGAACAGCATGACATCAGCCTTGAAGGCGATGACCTTTATCACAACGACGACTATATCCTGATATACAGCGACTCCGGACACTACTATTCCGAGTATCGCGAGCCGCAGGCAGGCACATTCACGGTGAACAATGTCGGCAACGGCTTTTTCATGGTGGAATTCGATTTCTCCCTTGCGGACGGCAAGCCGTTGAAGATGGATTTCTTCAACGAGATGCAGGACGGTTCGGTGGAATGACATTTTACAGGCATAAAACATAATTAACACTACATTATGAAAAAACATTATTATTTTCAGGCTCTTGCCGCAACACTGGCATGCGCCGCGTTTGCTTTCACTTCGTGCGAGCAAGCTGATGTCGAGGAAGACGATTCGCTTCCTCCGGTTCTGACCATAGAGACAGAAGATGTCACTATCGCCGACCACAAGAACAAGGAAGGGCTTACGGTGATTTACAGCCTCGAGAATCCTGTGGATGGAGGCGTGATTTCCGTGGCTTTCAACCCTGAGTCACAGGACTGGATTACCGTTACGGACTATGAGACGGAAGGTGTGGTAACATACGACGTGGACTCCAATCTGAAGAGGGAAGCCCGTTCCGCGACTCTCATAATCACTTATACATACGGAGACGGGGAAACCGTCAGCGATGACATCCAGATTACACAGCCGGGGAATACAGCCTCGGTCGGAATCAGTGCCCAGGACCTCAATATCACTGCTGCCGCCGGCGGGCATTCCATAGAGTATGAGGTGCTCGGCGCCGACCAGGTAGAGGCCGGGACCATTTCGGCTGAAGTGACTAACTGGATTCCTCAGCTCGAGGACGGAGAGGCCGCATGGCTCACCGGGATAACAATCGCTGACAACACTTCTGCCGAAGGAGAAGTCTCTTTCAATGTCCTGGCCAACGATACGGGCTCGGAAAGGAGGGCTGTCATAACGCTCACCTACAAGTACGGGGAAACCACAGTCACCAAGACCGTGACTGTCCTCCAGAGTTCCGGAGTGTCCATCCGCTTTGTGGAAGATGAGGTGAGCAAGGTGGACCTGAATGAATACGACGCACCGGAGACGTCTTCCCGTGCTCAAATCAGGTATCTGGAAACGAATGTGACATCGGCCAACTATCTCACTGCTTCTGCCACGACACCTGATGGCGGGGAAGTGGAATGGATTACAGATTTTGTTACAGACCAGGTAGTAGGATGGCTTTCCTTCAACATAGCTGCAAATGACACTGCTGAAGAAAGGACGGCGATTGTCACCCTGACTTATGAACGTGACGGAATCACCGCCAGCGACAGCTTCACACTCACTCAGGCTGCAGGTACGGGAGAAGTGGCCGAGCCGGAGATTACCGCCAGTGAGGCGGAAATCAATGTCGGTGCCGAAGGTGAAGAATATTATTTCATAAACGCAACTGTCAGGAATCCTGTCGAAGGAGGAAAGGTGACCCTGACCACGGATTCACCTTCCTGGATTACGGTGCCTTCCTACAATAACCCTGCAGAACCCGATGAAAGCGGTTTCGTCTCAATGACTGTCGGCATCGCAGAGAATAAGGATAATGTAGAGCGTTCCGGCAAGCTCACGTTCACGTATGCCT
This sequence comes from uncultured Bacteroidales bacterium, assembly GCA_944326335.1. GTDB lineage: Bacteria > Bacteroidota > Bacteroidia > Bacteroidales > UBA932 > Cryptobacteroides. Next base: position 59,811 of record CALVDM010000010.1, on the reverse strand, counting down.
ATACGGACAGAGAAGGCACGGAGCAGACAATCAGTGTCGATGTGCCTGTCACTCAGGAGGCAGGGGCAGGGGTGGAAGAGCCTGAAGCACCTGTGTTCGACTTCTCCGGTACCCAAACCGAATTCGGTAGCCAAGCGAATCATTATGCTTACTCGACCGTACACATGTCGGGAATAACCGATGATGAATTTGAACCATACGGTGGCAAACTTACAATCGAGTCTGACCAGAGCTGGATTTCACCGAGATTCGACGGTTCTTGGTCCGAAGGTGACGGGTTGTCTTTCGATATATGTTCTGACATTCAGGAGAATACGACGACATCAGCCAGGACTGCCACTATTACGGTTTCCTATATCTATGCGGAAGGTCAGCCTGCCGTAACCGGCAGTTTCACCGTCACACAGGAAGCCGGAGAAGGCGGTGAGGACAATCCTCCGGTGACTGGAGGAGAGTTTACTGTGGCTACAGTATTGGCAACTGTGTGGAATGGAAATAATTATGGCTTTACATTCTCTCCTGATACTGATATGTCCAATATGACCACGTTCATTATGTTTAATGACGTGTATACTTACGGTGCGGGAACAATAGAAGGGGAATATACCGTTTCATCAACTGGAGCACAGGGGACCTTGAGCCCGGAAGATAGTTATAGATACGAAAATGATGTGGCTAAAGGGACAATATCAGGAGGAAATCTCAATATCGTGAAAAACGCAGACGGGACCTATACCATCACCGGCTCTCTTACAGATTCCTCAGGAGTTACCGTAACAATAAATTACACAGGAACAGTGATTTTCCAGTGATAAACAGCATATTCCGGTCAATCCGGGAATATAACCTATAACCCCAGGGCGGGTGGCCGGAAAATTTTTTCGGACCACCCTCCCTTTTCGGTTTGACATGTCTCCTTTAATCCGGATTCCGGCACTCCGTCCTGTCATTTCCGGAGGCCGGACTCTATCCTCTGGTATGCTATTCTCGGTGAGCCGTCATCGGTCCGGATGATTCCGCAGCGGACAAAGCCCGCTCTGTCCAGAATCGACTGCATCACCAGATTGTCCGCATGGGTATCTATCCTGAGGTTGTGTATCTTTTCCCAGCACCAGTCTATGCAAGCGTATGCAACGCCCTTTGAAATCCCTCCAGATGCAAGCCTGTGTATGGTCCCGTAAGGTCCGTCGGCGAGCCATTCCCCTTGTTCCATTACACGATAGGTGGGGTCTTCGCCAATGATGAAACAGAAAGTCCCTGCTACCTTCCCGTCATCGTCCACGCACAGGAAACTGTGTCCTGCCGCTATTTCAGACCGTATAAGCGTCTCGGACGGATAGCCTCCTGTCCATTGTCCCGGATTTCCGTTGTCTGCCATGAACCTGCGGGCGGTATCATATATCGGCATTATGCTCCCGATATCTTCCGGCATGGATTGCCGGATGAAGAATCTCCTTCCCATAGGGCGGCTAAAAATCCCGGCACAATCTCAGCCCGCGCTCTATGGCATCGGCGATTTTCCTTTCGATTTCCGCCGGAGAGCTGTAGTCCAGGTTTTCAGCGGACACCACATACAGTTCCCCGAGTCCCCAAAGACGGCTCAATGCCTTGATGTAAGGCGTGGCCTGCTCGAGTTCGTCGCCTGTGTGGATGTCCATGCCTCTCGTGGTGATATACAACACCTTGGAGCACTTGCACAGCCCGTAGCAATGCCTGTCGTCGCTGTCGAAAGTGATATGGAACAGGGACATGTTCTCGAAGAACACCTTCAATGCGCTCGGGAAGCTCATGTCCCAGAACGGAGCTGCAATCACCATCCTGTCGGCCGCCGCTATTCTTCTTGACATCCCGGCATATTCCTCAGGGACAATTCCGTTGTCCCTGTCCTGCAGGATGCGGCTCCCGACTGCCGGGAAACCGGCCCCGTCCAGCTTTACGGTTTCTATCTCATAACGTTTGCCGAGCTCCTCCAGCAGCGGCCCGGCTATCATCCTTGTCCTCGAGCCGGCTCTCATGGTGGCGTCGATGAAAAAAACTTTCTCCATGACCGCCCTATTCCACGAAACGCACGTAGTCGGATTTCCTTGCCTTCGGTGCGGGGGCTTCCTGGGCCGGATAGCCGAGGATGCAGTTCCCTATGCCCTCGTAGTCTCCCTCTATGCCCCATGATTTGAGGAGTGCCTTCCCTTCTTCGGTGTCGAACACTTCCTTTGCCCTGTGTATCCAGCAGCTGCCGAGTCCGAGGGCATGAGCGGCGTTGAGAAGGTTGCCCATGACAAGTGCCCCGTCATACAGGTACGTCGGGTATTTCCTGTCTGCCAGCACGACCATCACGACAGGCGCCCCGTAGAACGGGTCCGTCTTTGTCCCCATGACAGCCGCATTGAGTCTGGAAAGGCTATCCCGCATTGCCTTGTCGGTCACTGCCACTATTATCGGCGACTGTGACCCTTTGCCGGTAGGTGCATACGTGCCTGCTTCTGCAATCTGCTCAAGGATTTCCTTCGGAGGCATCCTGTCCTGATATGCTCGGATTGACCGGCGTGTCTTCAGGTTCTCGACTGTTTCATTCTTTTCCATGTCTGTCCTGTCTTGTGCATTGCCGCAGGATGCCAGCATCCCGCAGGCCAGTGCAAGCGTCAAAATGAGATATTTCATAGAAGTATTGATAAAATTGATACCTTTGTCCAAAGATAAGGAAAATAATGACAGAACAGACCGCCACGGAAATAATCCGGATGAGCATGGAGATGCGCATAGTCGTATCCTGCGTCATCGTGCTCGCCGCATATCTGACAGATTTTCTCTGCTGCAAGCTGCTGATCCCGCTGATAAGGAAGGTGGCGGACAGGACATCCTTCAAGTGGGACAACTACATCACTGACACAAAGGTGCTGCACAATGTCTTCCATCTGATACCTCCGATAGCTTTCATGGTGGCCATGCCGATGCTTTTCCCGGAGCAGACCCAGTGGGGAAGGCTTCTGTACAAGGGTTTCTCCATATATATCATAGTCGTGTCATGCAGTCTGGCATGCGCATTCGTCAATTCGATATATGCCTTGTCCAACGAGTCGGAAGCGCTCAAGAACAAGCCCATGAAGGGGGTTTACCAGATGGTGAAGGTCATTGTGGTATGTGTCGGGGCCATACTCACAATCGGTGTCCTCATAGACAAGGATTTCACCACCCTTCTTGCCGGGCTGGGCGCATCCGCGGCGGTCCTGATGCTCATCTTCAAGGATACCATACTCGGTCTCGTGGCAGGGGTGCAGCTCTCCGCGCATGACATGCTGAGGCCCGGGGACTGGATAATGATGGACAAGTACGGCATCAACGGGGAGGTGGAGGAAGTGACGTTGAACACCGTGAAAGTCAGGAACTGGGACAACACCATAAACACCATACCGCCGTATGTGCTTGTCAGCGACTCGTTCAAGAACTGGAGGGGCATGAGGGAGAGCGGCGGCCGGAGGGTTGCCAGGGCATTGCGGATAGACATGAACTCCATACGCTTCTGCACGCCGGAGGAAGCCGGACGTTTCGCGGGGCAGGACTGGGCTGAGGGGCTCGTGATTGGCACGGACACGGTGAACCTTTCCCTGTTCAGGGCTGCCGCAGAACACTATCTGCGCAACCGCACTGATGTGAACAATGACCTCATGCTGCTCGTCAGACAGCTCGAGCCCACTGCGGAGGGGTTGCCTCTGCAATTCTATTTCTTCACTTCCACGAAGGTATGGGTGCCGCACGAGCATATCGCGGCGGATATAATGGAGCATTTCATAGCCATGCTTCCGGAATTCGGCCTGAAGGCATTCCAGAGACCGTCGGGCATGGACTTGAAGGAGGGCTATTGACGTTTTCCTGCCTTCAGTATCACGTCTTCAGGGCTCAGCCCGGAAAAATCGTCGATGACCATATCGGCATACGGTGCCACTGCATCCCGGCTGTTGGTGGTTGCAAGGGCTATGACATGTCCGCCGGAGCTCCGAGCCGATTCCAGCCCGTTGAACGAGTCTTCGAATATGAACGTGTCCTCAGGTGAAGTCCCGCAGACCTTCATCCCGAGCAGATAGCAGTCGGGAAACGGTTTGGAACGGCCGAAGTCGTCTCCTGTCAGTATGTGTCCGAACATTTCGGGTATCTCCGGCCTCGCCTTGTAGACTACTGCCATCTTGATTCTGTTGGAACTTGTGACTATGGCGGTGGGGTAGCCCTTCTCCTTCAGACGCGACAAGAACGTCTGCACCCCCGGAATGTACCCGAACTTCATCTGCGCCTCGAAGTCGTACAGCCTGCGCCTGAGGCGTTCCCTTTCCAGGTCATTGTCAGGGCAGCACCTTTTCAGCGATGTGGCTGTGGTCTCTCCCTTTATCTTTGAGGCGAAATCGCTGTCTCCGAGGTATTCCTCGCCTATCTGATTCCAGAATATGCTGTACTGGCCCTCCGTGTCGAAAATGACACCGTCCAGGTCGAAAAGGAATGCTGGTCCTTTCATGCTTCAGAATGATTTTCAGATGTCTGCAACCAGTTCGACAGGGCAATGGTCGGAACCGTATATCTCCGTATGTATCGCCGCGGACACGAGCTTGTCATCCAGCTTGCGTGACGTCAGAAAATAATCTATGCGCCAGCCGGCATTCTTCTCTCTCGCCTTGAACCGGTATGACCACCAGGAATATATGCCGGCCATGTCCGGATAGAAATATCTGAACGTGTCGGTGAAGCCGCTTCCGATAAGTTCCGAGAATTTTCCCCTTTCCTCGTCCGTGAATCCGGCATTCCTCCTGTTTGTCCTGGGGTTCTTCAGGTCTATCTCCTTGTGTGCCACATTCATGTCGCCGCACACTATAACCGGTTTCCTGCTGTCGAGGCTCTTGAGATATTCCCTGAAATCGTCTTCCCATCTCATCCTGTAGTCGAGTCTGGCAAGTTCATCCTGCGAGTTCGGTACATACACGTCCACAAAGAAGAATTTCTCCATCTCCAATGTAATTACCCTCCCTTCATGGTCGTGTTCATCTATACCTATCCCGTATCTCACATCCAGAGGTTCATGTCTCGAATATACCGCTGTCCCCGAATAACCTTTTTTCTCGGCGTAATTCCAGTAAGACCTGTATCCCTCAAACTCCATCTCCAGCTGGCCTTCCTGCATCTTCGTCTCCTGCAGCGCGAAGAAATCCGCATCCAGTTTCCTGAAACTTTCAGCGAAACCTTTTGTGGCACAGGCCCTCAGGCCGTTGACATTCCATGAGACAAACTTCATTTCCCGTTTCTATTTTGTAATAATTTCGTCAGACCTGCGTCGCTCATATCCTCATTACCGCCAGGTAACTCCGGTATCAGAAAGACCACTCGGTGCCTTCTTTCGTGTCCTTAATGGTGATTCCCAGAGCTTTGAGCCTGTCGCGTATCTTGTCGCTCGTCGCCCAGTCCCTGGCGTCTTTCGCAATTTTCCTCTGTTCCAGGACCATGTCCATGAGCCCCGACAGGGTTTCGGCGGCTTTCCCTCCGCTGCCTTCCTCGTCTTCAAGTCCGAGCACTCCGGAGACGATGTCGTCGAAAAGCCGGGTCAATGCCTCATGGTCAGCAGCGGAAATGCCGGTCTTCCCGTCCTTCGCGGAATTTATGAGCCTTACCGCATCGAATATGTGCGCGAGGGCGACCGGAGTGTTGAGGTCGTCGCACAGGGCGTCATAGACTTTTCCGATGATGCCCTCCACCTCGTCCGAGACCTTCCCGTCTGCCTCGCCCGGAGTGCGGGTTCCGGTTTCTTTCAGGTCCCTTGCAGCCTGCATTATCCTTTTGAGGCCCTTTTCCGCAGCCTGCAGGGCCTCGTTGCTGAAGTCGAGCGTACTGCGGTAATGTGCCTGGAGTATGAAGAACCTGACTGTCATGGGCGAGTACGCCTGTGTCAGGATAGGATGCGTGCCGTCAAACATTTCCTGGAGGGTTATGAAGTTCCCGTAGGATTTCCCCATCTTCTTTCCGTTGATGGTAATCATGTTGTTGTGCATCCAGTATCTGACCCCTCCCTCGCCTCTTGAGGCAGTGTTCTGGGCAAGTTCGCATTCATGGTGCGGGAACATCAGGTCCATGCCTCCGCCGTGTATGTCGAATTCCTTCCCGAGGTATTTGCCGCTCATGGCAGAACATTCCAGATGCCACCCCGGAAATCCCTCGCTCCAGGGGGACGGCCATCTCATTATATGTTCAGGTGAGGCCTTTTTCCAGAGCGCGAAGTCGTACGGCTCCCGCTTGTCCCCCTGGCTGTCGAGCTCGCGCGTCCCGCTCACCACATCTTCGAGATTCCTTCCCGAAAGCACCCCGTAGCGGTGCTTTTCGTTGTATTTCTTCACATCGAAGTACACGGAGCCGTTGCTCACATACGCATATCCTGCATCCAGGATTTTCTTCACGAGCTCTATCTGCTCTATGATGTGCCCTGAAGCCCTCGGCTCGATTGACGGGGGAGCCACGTTCAGCAGGCGCATCGCCTCATGATATCTCAGGGTGTACTCCTGGGCCACTTCCATGGGTTCCACCTGCTCAAGCCTGGCTTTCTTTGCGATTTTGTCCTCGCCTTCGTCCGCGTCATGCTCGAGATGCCCCACGTCGGTGATGTTTCTGACATAGCGGACCTTGTATCCCAGGTGGCGGAGCAGCCTCACGAGGACATCGTATGTGATTCCTGGTCTGGCGTGCCCGAGATGCGCGTCTCCATATACTGTCGGACCGCAGACGTAGAGTCCGACAAAACCGGGATGCAGGGGCACGAAAAGCTCCTTCTTCCTCGACAGTGTGTTGGTTATATATAAATCTCTCATAATTCCAAAGATGGGATATACATCTCGCAAAGATAGTCATAACCTCGGAAAAAGGGACTTTTTTCGGAAAATTTCACTACATTTGCGCGTGCATCGGGGATGCATGATTGTCTGGGCAATCAACTCGTCGGATTTACATTTTTAAAGATATGAAAGTAGCAGTCATTATGGGCTCGACCAGCGACTATGAGATCATGTCAGCTGCGATTGAGATTCTTGAGAAATTCGGTGTCGGATACGAGAAGAAGGTCATCAGCGCCCACAGGACCCCGGATCTCATGTGTGAATATGCCAAATCGGCCAGAGACCGCGGCATCGGCGTCATCATAGCAGGCGCAGGCGGGGCGGCACATGTCGCAGGCGTGGTTGCCGGGATGACTACTGTCCCCGTGATAGGCGTACCTATCCAGACAAAGGCTCTCGGAGGCATGGATTCACTCCTTTCGATAGTGCAGATGCCAGGTGGAATACCTGTGGCGACCATGGCCATCAACGGCGCGAAGAATGCCGGGCTGCTTGCAGTCGAGATTCTTGCGCTCAGCGACTCCTCCCTTGCCGACAAACTGCTTGAATTCCGCAAGGAACAGACGAGGAAGGTTCTCGAGGCCACAATCTGAGACACCCAACCTTCCATAACCCTACGGACATGAAGAATTACCGCATCTTTGTCGAGAAATATCCTGAATTTCAGGTGGAGGCGAAAAGCCTTCTGAATGAACTCAATGAAAACCTGCAGCTTTCTCTCGGAGGGCTCAGGCTGCTGAATGTCTATGACCTTTTCGGTTTCACCCCGGAGCTGCTGGAGAAAAGCCGGTACAGCGTGTTCGGCGAAGTCGTGACCGACATGGTCTCCGATGAGTGCGACTTGAGCGGCTCGAAATACATCGCCGTGGAGTATCTTCCCGGACAGTTCGACCAGCGTGCCGCTTCTGCAGTGGAATGCGTGAAACTGATAGATCCTGAAGCGGATGTCCGCATCAAGAGCGCGAAGCTCATCATCCTTCCTCCGGACACGGACAACCAGGTCATCGACAGGATAAGACATTATTATATCAACGCAGTCGAATCGAGGCAGAAGGACCTGTCGCAGCTTACCGACACCGAGCAGGCACCGGTAGTCCCTGTGAAAGTGCTTGAAGGCTTCACGGCCATGCAGGAGGATGCTCTCGGGGCATACTGCAGGCAGATGGGGCTCGCGATGAACGCTGACGACCTCAGGGAGGTGGTGAAATATTTCATGTCCGAAGGACGCGACCCTTACGAGACAGAGCTCAGGATACTCGACACATACTGGAGCGACCATTGCCGCCACACCACATTCACGACAGAACTGCAGGATGTGAAGGTGGACGAATCCTTCATGAAGGAGGAGATAGACGGCACATACTCAATGTATCTTAAGCTCAGAAAGGAGCTCGGGAGGGAAGACCGCGGTATCAATCTCATGGACCTCGCCACAATCGGTGCGAAATACCTCAGGAAGAAGGGACTTCTCGACGACATGGAAGTGAGCGAGGAGAACAACGCATGCAGCATATTCGTGGATGTGGACGTGGACGGGAAGACAGAAAAGTGGCTTCTGCAGTTCAAGAACGAGACACACAACCATCCTACTGAGATAGAGCCGTTCGGCGGAGCCGCAACATGTCTCGGCGGAGCCATCCGCGACCCTCTTTCGGGCAGAAGCTATGTATATCAGGCAATGCGTGTCACCGGAGCCGGGAACATATATCAGCCTGTTTCCGAGACCATGCCGGGGAAACTTCCGCAGAAGGTCATCAGCCGCAAGGCGGCGCACGGATATTCGAGTTACGGGAACCAGATAGGTCTCGCCACCACCCATGTGCGTGAGATATATCATGACGGCTATGTGGCAAAGCGTCTCGAAGTAGGCGCTGTGGTCGGAGCAGTCAAGGCCGGGAATGTGCGCCGGGAGTCTCCTGTGCCGGGAGATATCGTCCTGCTGCTCGGCGGAAGGACCGGCCGTGACGGAATCGGAGGTGCCACAGGCTCCTCCAAGGAACACACGGAGGCATCGCTCGAGACATGCGGAAGCGAGGTGCAGAAAGGTAATGCCCCGGAGGAGAGAAAGCTCCAGAGGCTGTTCCGCCGTCCGGAAGTCACCCGTCTCATAAAGAAGTCCAACGATTTCGGCGCCGGCGGAGTGAGTGTGGCGATAGGCGAGCTCACCGACGGGCTTGACATATACCTCGACAGGGTTCCTGTCAAATACAGCGGGCTCAATTCCACAGAGCTTGCAATCAGCGAGTCCCAGGAGAGGATGGCCGTGGTCATAGCGGCTGGAGACAGGGAGGCGTTCGAGAACTTCTGCCACAGCGAGAATGTGGAGGTGACCCATGTCGCCGATGTCACGGACACCGGAAGGATGCGCATGTACAACAGGGACAGGCTTGTAGTGGACCTTTCCCGTGAGTTCATAGACAGTGCCGGAGCCCGTCATTATTCCAGGGCGGAGATTGCCCCGGTCGAGGAGAAGTCTCCGTTCGTGAGGGATGTCCCGGGGGATTCTCTCGAAGAAAAGATATTCAACAATCTCCAGGACCCTAACGTGACCTCGCAGAAGGGACTTATAGAGATGTTCGATTCCACCATAGGCCGTTCAACTGTGCTGATGCCGTTCGGCGGCTGCCTGCAGACCACAGAGACACAGGTTTCGGTGCAGAAACTCCCTGTGGACGGATATACCGACACTGCCAGCATCATGGCATTCGGCTACAACCCTTTCATAGCAAGCTGGAGTCCTTACCACGGCGCGGCATATTCGATTGTGGAGGCATGTGCCAAGACAGTCGCCGCAGGTGCATCCTACGAGAAGATGAGATTCTCGTACCAGGAATATTTCGAGAGGATGACTCCGGACCCTGTCTCATGGGGAAAGCCGCTCAGCGCATTGCTCGGAGCCCTGAAGATGCAGATTGAGCTCGGGCTGCCGTCCATAGGCGGGAAAGATTCCATGAGCGGGACATTCGAGCACATAAACGTGCCTCCAATGCTCATGGCTTTCGGCATCACTACCGTGAATGCGGGAAAAGTGATTTCTCCGGAATTGAAATGGGAGGGAAACAGGCTCTATCTCATAAGGCACACTCCCAAAAAGAACATGATGCCGGATGTGGAGCAGCTGAAATCCAATTTCAGATTCGTCGAATCCCAGATTGCGGAGGGAAACATCGTTTCCGGCTATGCAATCGGTTTCGGAGGCCTTGCGGAAGCCCTGTGCAAGATGTCTTTCGGAAACGCTTTCGGAGTGGATGTGCAGGTGGACGAGAAGACGCTGTTCGACTACAGCTACGGTTCGATACTCGTGGAGTCTGAAAAGGAACTCGATCATCCGTCGGCTGTCTGTCTCGGTGAAGTGACTTCCGGTGAGGACGGCAATCTCTGCATAAACGGGCACAGGATGTCCATATTCGAGCTCATGTATGCCAACGGGGCGAAGTTCGCCAGGATATATCCGGACACATGCGAACCGTCGCACAGACAGCTTGTCCCTGCAGGTATGGAAGGTGTCAGACCTTTGAAGGTGAAGAAGAGCGAGATGCGGTACAGGGGAGAGCCGGTGGAGAAACCGGTGGTCTATATCCCTGTCTTCCCGGGGACCAACTGCGACTACGACACCGCAAAGGCGTTCCGCAAGGCCGGGGCCGAAGTGCAGATGAGCGTGTTCTGCAATCTGCGCAGCGACGACATATTCCGTTCGATAAGGCAGATGAAGGAACATATAGACGGATGCCACATATTGGCACTTGTCGGTGGATTCTCTGCAGGGGACGAACCTGACGGAAGCGGGAAGTTCATAGCAAATGTCCTGAACAACAAGGATATCGCAGAAGCCGTCCATGCTCTGATAGACAGGGGAGGGCTCATCCTTGGAATATGCAACGGATTCCAGGCCCTCGTCAAGTCCGGACTGCTGCCTTATGGAAGGCTCGGCATGGTCACGAAAGAGTCCCCGACGCTTTTCAGGAACGATATCAACCGGCATGTCTCCCAGATGGTGACCACACGTGTGGCTTCAGTCAATTCGCCGTGGCTCGACGGATTCTCGATAGGGGACCTTCACACCATTGCCGTGAGCCATGGTGAAGGCAAGTTCGTGGTGAGCGAGCAGATGGCAAGGGAGCTTTTCGCGAACGGTCAGGTGGCATTCCAGTATGTCGACCCTGTGTCCGAAGAGGTCACCATGGACTCTCCGTACAATCCGAACGGCTCATACTACGCAATAGAAGGGATAATAAGCCGGAACGGACAGATTCTCGGAAAGATGGGGCACACCGAGAGGTATGAGAACAACACCTTCAGGAATATCGAGGAGGAGCTTGAACAGCCGCTTTTCTCGAATGCCGTCAAATATTTCAGGGGACTGTAGGATGGAGCCGGAGCTTTTATTCGACGGTATGTCGTTCAGGGTATTCCGCTCCGGGGAGCCGGACTGTGTGACAGTTGAATTTACGGATACCATAACGGCATTCGGCGGTATAAAGAGGGCGGAGATTTCCGGAAAAGGGGAGATAAATGCCTCGATAGCATCGATGGTGGCGGAGTATATCGGGAAGAACGGTGTGGAGAGCCATTTCATCAGGCAGCTCGACAGCCGCAGGATACTGTGCCGCAAGGTAGAGATGATAAGGCTGGAGGTCGTGGTCAGGAACATCATTGCCGGTTCCATGGCGAGAAGGCTCGGTGTAAGGGAAGGGATGAAGCCTGAAAACACGATATTCGACCTTTTCTACAAGAACGAAGATTTGGGGAGCCCTCTCATAAATGACCATTATGCGGTGGCTCTCGGCCTCGTGACATACGGGGAGCTAACCAGGATATATGAATATGCCGGGAAAATCAACGGGCTCATGTCTTCATTGCTGAAAGACGTGGATATCGAGCTTGTGGACTTCAAGCTGGAGTTCGGAAGAGACGGCTCCGGAAACATCGTGGTTGCCGACGAGCTCACCCCCGACAATGCCAGGCTGTGGGACATGAAGTCCATGCAGAAACTTGACCGTGACCGCTTCAGACGGGATATGGGCAAGGTAGGCGAGGCGTACCGCACCATCTGCGGAAGACTCCGCACCGTTTTGCGAAAATGAGGGAAAGGAATATGGAAGATATGTTCGACGGACGTGAATTGCATGAGGAATGCGGGGTGTTCGGGGTATATGGAGTCCCTGATGCTGCCTCGCTGACATACTACGGGTTGCATTCCCTGCAGCATCGCGGCCAGGAAGGATGCGGCATCGTCGCCGTGAGCCAGGACGGGACATTCCGGAGGGTGAAGGGAGAAGGGCTTGTGACTGAAGTGTTCAACGAAGGGAAGATATCCGGTCTGCAGGGCTCGATGGCAATAGGTCATGTCCGCTACTCGACCACCGGAGGCGGTGGCATAGAGAACGTACAGCCGTTCCTGTTCAGACACAACACGGGGGATTTCGCCCTCGCCCACAACGGGAACATAGTCAACTCGTCGGAACTTCGCCGCTATCTCGAGAACCACGGAAGCCTGTTCCAGTCTTCGTCGGACAGCGAAATCCTCGCCCATCTCATAAAGAAGCAGTCCTACGACAGGAACGCTCCGAGAATCCTTGCCATAGAGGAGGCCCTGAACATGCTGGAAGGGGCTTTCGCCTTTCTGGTGCTTACCGCCAACAGGCTTTATGTGTGCAGGGACAAGTACGGATTGAGACCCCTGTCCCTCGGGCGGCTCGGAAACGGGTATGTGGTGAGCAGCGAGACATGCGCCTTCGACGTGACAGGTGCCGAGTTCATCCGCGACATCGAGCCTGGTGAGGTCGTGACCATAGACCACCACGGCATCCGTTCAAGGAAATATTCCGAATTCAGGAGGAACGGGATGTGTGCCATGGAGTATATCTATTTCTCACGTCCGGACAGCGACATAGAGGGCCGCAACGTACACAGTTTCCGCAAGGAGTCCGGCAGGCTGCTCTTCGAGGAGGCCCCGGCCGATGCCGACATAGTGGTCGGTGTCCCTGACTCGAGCCTCAGTGCCGCCATGGGTTACAGCGAGGCGAGCGGAATACCATACGAGATGGGGTTGATAAAGAACAAGTACATAGGCAGGACTTTCATCCAGCCGTCGCAGTCAATGAGGGAGAAAGGCGTGAGGATGAAGCTCTCGGCAGTCAAGACCATAGTGAAAGGGAAGCGGGTAGTGCTGATAGACGACTCGATAGTCCGCGGCACCACTTCACGCAGGATAGTGGGCATGCTGAAAGAGTCCGGCGCATCCGAAGTCCATCTCAGGATAGCGAGTCCTCCGATAAAGACCCCGTGCTTCTACGGGGTGGACATATCCACGTATGACGAACTCATCTGTGCCAGGAAAACCGTGGAGGAGGTAAGGGAGAGTCTCGGAGCCGACTCCCTGTCATTCCTTTCGGAGGCTGCCCTTTTCAAGGCGGCAAGACGGAGCGAGTTGTGTCTGGCATGTTTCAACGGACATTATCCGACCGCGCTCTACAGAAGCATAGAGGAAGCGAACAAGGACGGTAAATTCTGAGACACGGCAAGGGCTGCACGGAATGACGGCCGCGGAAGAAGGAAAATATTAACGACTATATATTATGGCAGAAAGTTACGAAAAAGCCGGAGTGAACCTCGAAGCAGGATATGAGGTCGTCCGCAGAATCAAGAGTCATGTCGCCTCCACTTCCCGCCCGGGAGTCATGGGGAACATCGGGTCGTTCGGAGGAATGTTCGACCTTTCGGCCCTTGACATAAAGGAGCCGGTGCTGGTGAGCGGTACGGACGGCGTGGGCACGAAGCTGAAAATCGCATTCGCCATGGACAAGCACGACACCATAGGCATAGATGCAGTGGCCATGTGCGTGAACGATGTCCTTGCACAAGGCGCGGAACCCCTGTTCTTCCTCGACTACGTGGCTGTGGGCCGCAATGAACCGGCAAAAATCGAAGCCATAGTCTCAGGCGTGGCGGAAGGTTGCCGTCAGGCAGGCTGTGCCCTCGTGGGCGGGGAGACTGCCGAGATGCCGGGGATGTATTCGGAAGGCGAATACGATATTGCAGGCTACACCACAGGCGTAGTTGAAAAATCGAAGCTGATTGACGGGAAGAAAGTGAAAGTCGGGGATGTGCTTGTCGGCATAGCCTCTTCGGGAATCCATTCAAACGGATTCAGTCTCGTGAGGAAAATTTTCTCGGACAACAACCTGGACCTGAAGGCTTCCTACCCTGAACTCGGAGGTGCTGTCCTCGGGGAAGTGGCACTCACTCCGACCAGGATATATGTGAAGCAGGTACTTGATGTCATCCGTCAGTGCGACGTGCATGGTGTGGCGCACATAACCGGAGGCGGATTCGACGAGAACATACCGCGCATCCTCCATGACGGGCAGGGGATAGAAATCATGGAAGGCAGCTGGGAAATCCTTCCTGTCTTCAGGTTCCTCGAGAAATACGGGAAAATCGCCCACAGGGAGATGTTTAACATTTTCAATATGGGCATAGGGATGGTATTGGCCCTGGATGCATCTGAAGCAGGGAAAGCCATATCGATTCTCGAGAGTCACGGTGAAAGGGCCTCTGTCATAGGCAGGATTACCGATAGGGAAGGTGTAAATATCATAATGAAATAAAGGAGTTTGAAATGAGAGCGTTATTTTCAGTGAGCGACAAGACTGGCGTTGTGGAATTCGCCAGGGAGCTCGTTTCCCTCGGCTGGGAAATCATTGCCACAGGAGGTACGATGAAACTGCTCCAGGAGGCAGGGCTCAAGGTCATCAACATCAGTGAAGTGACAGGTTTCCCTGAGATTTGCGACGGACGCGTGAAGACCCTTCATCCGAAAGTGCATGGTGCCCTGCTCGGAAGACGCGACCTGGAGAGCCACCGCAGACAGTTGAAGGAAAACGGGATAGAGTATATCGACATGGTGTGCGTGAATCTGTATCCTTTCAGGCAGACTATCTCCAGACCGGATGTGACAATGGATGACGCTATCGAGAATATCGATATCGGAGGGCCTTCGATGCTGCGCAGCGCGGCAAAGAACTGGAAAGACGTGACAGTGGTATGTCATCCGGAGGATTATGCCATAGTGCTCGACGAAATCAAGGCCGGAGGGAATACAACCCCTCAGACCCGTCTGAAACTTTCCGCCAAGGCTTATACGCACACTGCGGAATATGACATGATGATTGCTACCTACATGAGGAAGCAGGCCGGGCTGAACGAGAAGCTTTTCCTCGAATACGACCTCAAGCAGGGACTCCGTTATGGCGAAAACCCTCATCAGGAAGCCAAGTTCTATGCTTCCATGGAAAAGGTGCCGTACTCTCTCGCCACTGCCGAGCAGCTCAACGGAAAGGAACTGTCCTACAACAACATCCAGGATGCGAATGCAGCCTTGAACATAGTCCGTGAATTCGACGAGCCGTTCTGTGTCGGCCTGAAGCACATGAACCCTTGCGGCGCAGCCGTGGGCAAGGATGTGGTCGAGGCCTGGAAGAAGACTTTCGATGCCGACAAGGTCAGCATTTTCGGAGGAATCGTGGCTACGAACCGGGAAATCAACAAGGAGGCTGCGGAACTCATGAAACCTGTTTTCCTTGAAATCATCATGGCCCCTTCCTTCTCGGAAGAAGCTCTTGAAGTCCTCCGCACCAAAAAGAATCTCCGCCTGCTCAAAGTGGACATGACCAGGGACAACAGTCCCCGCATGCAATATGTCAGTGTCAATGGCGGACTTCTCGCACAGAATCAGGATATCAATACCATCGAGGTGAAACCTGAAATGTGCGTCACTGAAACGAAGCCTTGCTCCGATATGCTCTCCGACCTCAATTTCGCATGGCGTATTGTCAAGCACATCAAGTCAAATGCTATCGTAGTAGTCAAGGATGGCGTGACCATGGGCGTCGGTGCCGGACAGATGAACCGCATCGGCTCTGCCGAGATAGCCTTGAAGCAGGCCGAAGCGACCTGCAAGGAACGCGGCATCGATGTGAAAACCCTGGGTCTCGTAATGGGTTCCGATGCTTTCTTCCCATTTGACGACTGTGTTACCCTGGCAGCCTCATACGGCGTAAAAGCCATCGTCCAGCCTGGCGGAAGCATCCGTGACAATGATTCCATCGCGAAGGCGAATGAGAATGGGATTGCGATGTTGTTTACCGGCATGCGTCACTTCAAACATTAATTATTTCGGAATAAAGGGTACATCTGCTGCGTTGCACTCAGTTCGAAAATCCTCACATACGTTAGTATGCTGCGGTTTTCTCACTTTCGCGCGCCTCGCATCTGTGCCGGTTCCGGCAAAATCATCTATCTTACCGTGGCTGAAATACTGCTCGCGTCTGCCGCAGCATCCTGGTCCTGAAGGTAGTCAGGGCTGTATTTCCCTCGCGGCAAGTCTTTGAAAATGTAGTAATTGGCTTTTCTGGCAGCTGTTATGTGCTCAGTGACGGCGGTATTGATGGCGGACGCCGTCAGGTCTATCAGCTGGCCGATTATCGAATTCGAGCCGGAACTGATCCTGAGGTCGAGGTACAGCTCGCATCTCTTGTCGAAAAGTATTTCCCCGGTATGTGTGGACTTTATGAAATACCGTATGTCGGTTTCGATTCCGAATCCTTTTTTTGTCCAGGCATTTATTTCCGAGAATACGGCTGCATCAGCCCCGAAGAAAACCCGGAACGGTGCCAGGGAAGATTCCACGAACAGCTCCGCATCGTATGCGCTTTCTTCACGGAAAACATCCATCGCCATGAACGGAGGGATTACATAGTACCCTGCCTCGATGAGAGGCCTGCTGATGGAAGAGTACAGGAATTCCTTCGCCTCCACATCAGTAGTGTTGTTGATAGGAGGCATGATAAGCAGAGTGACGGGTTTCTCCTCATACATTTTGGAGTATTGCGTGATTCTCGTAAGCTGGGAGGTCGGGCCGCATGAGGCAGTCAGCATTGCTGCTGCAAGAATGTATATCCACTTTTTCATCGGTCTGCAAGTCTTTTTATCAGAGGTTCCACGAATTGTCTGGATTCCGGATAATATTCCACCTCTTTTTTGAGCATTTCCCGCCCCCTTTCGGAGAAAAACACGTAATAGTCTGTTGCGGCGAAGAACCGTCGCTGGGCCGGTGTCGCATTTTCCGTGAAAGCTGCGGCGGTGGCAGGCATCAGCAGGAGATAGCCGTATTCTGCGCAGATGCCGGGAGGAGGCATGTGTCTTGTCCCCCCGGGATTCCCGACCATGTCTTCATACATGCATACGAGCTTGCATATCATTTCCGGTGTCTGAAGTTTGTAGTCCTTGTATGCAAGATTTTCGTAGCCGGTCACTCCGCCGCTTGTCCCGCCCCAGTAATACAGGGACTGGACTCCGCATGATGAAAGGATGCAGACCGCCAATGCAACGGGCAGGAGACGCTTCATAACAAGTCGATGATTTTATGCTCTGTCGCAGAGATAAAGAGTTTTTTTGAGAAAATGACCTTGCCACCCTTTATTACCTGTACTTCGTGGGCGCCGGGAGATACGCGTACCGTATTCTTTACCGTCTGTTTTATCTTCCTGTCTTTCCGGTACGCCTTGTTTTTCACGCTGCTTGTGCTGTACTCTGTTTCATCGACGATTACTTTAATATTGTATGCCTTGTCGGAGATAAAGGTGAGATATCCTTCATCGGCCCTGCCTGAAGAAATCGTATATGAGCCGACTCCGCAGCCTGCCAGGCACAAGACCGCCGCCATTGCCAGTAATATCCTTTTCATGATTCTATTTGTCTGAAATGTAATAATTCATCAAATCCTCCGTATCCAAAGCTTCGCCTTCATACGAGCACAGGGATATTTCATTCTCCGGAGTGTCCCCCAGAGTGGACAGGACTGTAACCTCTCCTGTCTTCGTGCCGGGAAGTTCGATGTCGATTCCTGTCTGCGGATTGGTCACGACCTTGCCTTTCCTGTAGACATGGAAAACATCCCCTGATGCTATGCCTTGTGCTGCACCTCCGGAAATAATGTAAGTCCCGTCTTCGGCAGACAGGATGTATGACTTCCACGGTTTGTCCATGCACTTGTTTATGATATTCTCCACAAGCTGGCTTATGGCTGCCGAGATGGCCTTGTCGCTGAGGGTGGCATCGAAACCTGCAGCCCCGCCTATGCCGAGCGTGGTCTTGGAAGTGGTCTCTGCGAAACCTTTCGCTTCATCGGAATAGATGATAAGCCCCGTGGAAACTTCCACGAGCCTGATACTTACACCGGCTTCCACTGTCTGGGTCTTTGTGGATGAAAAGAGTTTCTGCTGCCCTTCCGCCTTACGTCCGAATTCCGTGATTGAACCGAGAATGATGTAGTCGGCATTCACTTTCCTGATGGAATCCGAGGATTCCGCCATCAGCAGGTCCAGGTCGTCGCGTTCGAGGAGGATGAATTTCCCGCTTGCCGCCAATTTGGAAGAAAGGATATCCATGGCCTGTTTCCGCATGGGGTCGTTCTCCCTGTCATAGAAAAGCCCTTTGGCGTATTGCGTTTCATTTGAAAATCTGCTTATGGCAACTTTTCTCTTAATGGTCTTTTCCTCCTGTGCCGGAAGCGGCAGGACGAAGAAAGCCGCCATAAGAAGCAAGATGACTGATTTGATATTCACTTTCATAGGTGACATGAATTATATCCGATATAAGTTAGAAACTGTTTTGAAATTTTCAAAACTATTTAAATCGTCAAATGAATCCGCGACAATCAGCGTCATTATGGACGCAGCTCTAATAAACGTCAGGCACGCTGAATCCCGGAACATGTTTTTCATAATATTTTATCAATGGCTTCAGCAGCAAATCATATACTTCCTTTTCGGCTTCACTGAATGAACCTGATTCGGTGTCAGGAATAGTGTCAGAAATATGTTTCACGCTATCCTCATTATAACCCGGCTTTTTCTTTAGGGTCAGGATGTTGAGTGTCCGAGGGGAATCTATGCTGCCTCTTGCAAACAGCACGGACAGTGAATCGGAGTCCTCGTCCGCATTGATTGCAGCTACACTCTCACAACCTATGTCATCAGCCATCAGGAGCGGCTTCCAGTGATACCCTCCGTCAATGGAACCGAAAATACAGCTTTTCATCCCTTTCTTCCCTATGTACTGGAGGGCCGTACCGATTACCAGGTCACCTTTCTTGACCAGATACTCAGGGTGGTATGTCCCGTACCCCCGACGGGGGTTCCAGTTGAATGCGGATATCCTTTCCATATTCTCCCCGTCATATTTCCAGAATGTCATTTGAGGATATGTTGTAAAAAGATTTCCCGCAGCGGTAATGTCGAAAAGATAATCCTTGAAATAGAATACCTTTTCATCTCCGGTCACAATATCCTTGACAAACAGAGATTGCTGCCCTGTTTCAGGTTCGTACACCGCAGCATAAATACAGTTGTCGGAATATGTGAAATAACATAAGCCTGAGAATTTTCCGGGAAGGCTTATCCCGCTCCAGGTCCTGCCGGAATCTTTGGTGATTACCAGGGAGTCCGAAACTTCATATTTGTCTATTATACAGGCAAACGTGGAGTCGTTGAAGATATTGAACCCATATACATCGTTGATATCTCCATAACTGCCCTTGTCGAACCTTGAAACGCGTTCGACCCTGAAATTGTCCTGTGGATAGCATTTCAGTATATCTGCATGGTCGACAAGCCGGATGCTGTCCTGATTTTCATAAAAATGTCTCACTAAGAAATACAGACAATCCCTGAAAGCGCATATTTCCTCGCAGTACCCCTTTCGCCGTTCTATCCGCTGCCAGGTCCTTCCTTTGTCATCCGTCTTCACGAAGCCGAACGACCGTGTGCTGCCCAGCCCGTCTCTTGTAATCAGGGTAACTGCGGCATATCCCGTCCCGTCTTCAGTGAATGCGTATGAGTTGAAGACATATTTCGGCTTTGCGAAAGTCTCTATCGTGACATCGAAACAGTCTTCTCCCGAATAACATTCTTCCGTCTGCCTGCAAGAGAAGAACATCGGGACAATCAGCGTCATTATGGATACAGCCCTAATAAATGTCAGGTACGCTGAATCCCGGAACATTTTCTTCATAATAGCGATGTTTTAGGCTTGATGCCTTTATAGGTCTTATATTCAGTTCAAAAGTAATGAAAATCCCGTTTATCCGCAACATCGCTGCAAATACGGTCATCCCCCGACCGGAATACTGTCTTGTGATAAATTTGTGATTCAGATAAGCGTGTTAAAAAAAGCAGAAAAATTGTAAAAATATTAAAGTATATTTTATATATTTGACAAAGAAATTAAATGTAATAAACTGTACTTTATATTTTTATGTGTCCAGTCATTGATCGTCCGATTTATCTCGACCATATCGTATCGTTGCTCAACAAAGGATCAATGATCATTCTTGTCGGCCAACGGAGAGTGGGCAAAAGTTATATGCTCAAGCAGTTGCAGCTATGGCTGTCAAAAAATTCCCCGCAGGCGAATGTCATCTACATAGACAAGGAACTGCATGCTTTCAAAGATATAGTCAGCGCTGATGATCTTTATGATTATGTAGTGACGCATCTTCCTGAACAAGGGGAGAATTATCTTCTTTTAGACGAAGTGCAGGATATTCCTGACTATGAGAATGCCTTGAGGAGTCTTCATGCGGAAAACAGATGTCAGATTGTGGCGACCGGCAGCAACGCATACGTGTTTTCATCGGAATTGAGCACGCGCTTGTCAGGACGTTATGTCGAAATACCAGTCCATAGTCTTACATACAGGGAATTTCTGCAATTTCATGGGTTGGATGAAAATGACCGGAGTTTTCAGACTTATCTTCGTGTGGGAGGGCTTCCGGGATTGTGTCACTACGATTTGGACGACGAAAGACAAGTGGCAGATTATCTGCAGGGAGTATACAATACCATTCTTATGCGTGATGTCATTGTGCGGGAAGAAATCCGTAATGTGCCGTTCATCGAAAATTTGGCATCATTTGTTGCAGACAATATCGGAAAACTTATATCTGTGCGCAATATAGCCAATACGATGAAGTCACACGGGGAAAAAGTGTCGGAAATTCTGACTGCAACATATCTGAAATATCTTTGCGGAGCCTTGATTATAACGCCGGTATCCCGCTATGACATTCATGGTAAACGCATTTTTGAGCAGAACAACAAATACTATTTTACTGATCACGGGTTGCGTAACCTGATTTGCGGATTCAACTTGAGAGGCAGTATTGAGAAAATTGTCGAGAATGTGGTATGGCACCATCTTGTAGCGCAGGGATTCCGTCTTAACGTAGGAATACTGCGCAATGGTGAAGTGGATTTTGTCGCCACAAAGGGAGATCGGAAAATGTATGTACAGGCAACCTATCTGCTCGGTTCGGAAAACACGATAGAGCGTGAGTTCGGCAATCTGCAGAGCATACGCGACAATTATCCCAAATATGTCGTGTCGCTGGATCCTGTCAGCGGAGGTATTCCGGAATATCCCGGAATCGGGCATCTGCATCTCCGGGAGTTCCTTAAGACAGATTTTTCTGCTCCGGGCATTTGATTTGAATTTGAGTCTGCGCTAACGTATTTACGGATTTATGAAATTCAGGTACGCTGAATCCGGGAACGGTTTCTAAGGAAAGACCGGGCGGCTACCTGATGAATCTGAGGAGATATTGACGGAATCGATTACAATCATTATTTTTGTGGCTCCAGTGATAAATCAGGAAATGATGGACAAGAAAGTATTGGTAGTCGGAGGAGGCGGAAGATGCCATGCGATAGTGGATGCGCTCTCCCGCTCGCAGAAGGTAGGGAAAATCTATTGTGCGCCAGGGAATGCCGGCATTGCGGCCCAGGCTGAGTGCGTGCCGCTCAAGGATACGCAGGTGGATGAACTGAAGGATTTCGCCATTGCGCATGCGATAGACCTGACGGTCGTCGGCCCTGAAGTTTCTTTGGCAGCAGGCATCGTGGATGTGTTCAATGCCGCAGGCCTGCGCATCTTCGGCCCTACTAAGGCCGCTGCAACGATAGAGTCCAGCAAGGATTTCGCCAAGCAGCTCATGGCCAGGTACAATGTTCCTACGGCTGCATTCAGGACTTTCGATGATTACGGACAGGCTCTGGAATATGTCGGGGACGGCAGATTCCCTGTGGTCTTGAAGTATGACGGACTTGCTGCCGGAAAGGGTGTGGTGATAGCTGAGGACATGGCTCAGGCGGAGGAAGCCTTGAAGGACATGCTTCTGGACGACAAGTTCGGAAAGGGCAGGGTCGTGGTCGAGGAATTCCTTACGGGACCTGAATTTTCCTTCATGTGCTTTGTCGACGGGGAAAAGGTGTGGCCGATGACGGTGTCCCAGGACCACAAGCGTGCTTTTGAAGGAGACAAGGGGCCGAATACCGGAGGTATGGGCGCATATTCTCCTGTCCCGTTGATTTCTGACGAGGATATCGAGTATTCTCTTGAACATATTATGAAGCCTGTCGCCGCCGGAATGGTCGCTGAAGGGCGTCCTTTCAAGGGCGTGCTTTACGGCGGACTGATGAAGACGCCTTCCGGAGTGAAGGTCATCGAATTCAACTGCCGTTTCGGAGACCCTGAGACGGAAGTGGTCCTGCCGCGCCTCGAAACCGATATTTACGATGTCTTCTCCGCCGTTGTCGACGGGACACCGATGCCTCGGCTCGCATGGTCGGCCAGGGCGACTCTCGGTTTCGTGATGGCATCCAAGGGCTATCCGGGCCCGTATGAAAAAGGATATGCCATAGACGGGCTTGCCGAGGCGGAAGCATTGGGCGATATCCGCATATACCACATGGGAACGGCGGAAAAAGACGGCAGACTGGTCACTGCCGGAGGCCGTGTGCTTATGGTCGTAGGTTCCGGGGATAGTCTGGAATCCGCCCATGCACATGCCCTGAAGGCAGTCGGTTGCATCCGGTGCGACAACCTCTTCTACCGCAAGGATATAGGCTGGCGTGTGCTTTAGGCCGGCGGTCAGATTATCCCCGTCAGCTCGCTGAAGTCTCCTGCCCTGGACAGGTGCGGATGGTCGAACTCTTCGGTCACCTCATGCTGCCAGGTGCTTTTGGCAGGGATATGCACGCCGTAACCGCCTATTTCAAGCACCGGAGCGATGTCCGACTTGAAAGAGTTCCCGACCATCAGAAACTCCCCGGCCTTTATGCCCAGGGCGTCAACGATTTCCCTGTAGACTTTTTCCGTCTTGTCAGGGACGATTTCTATATGGCTGAAATACTTTTTCAACCCGGACCTTTCGAGTTTGTTCTCCTGGTCCGTGGTGTTCCCCTTGGTGATGACTATCAGTTTGTACGGTCTGGTTCCGGCAATCGTCCCGAGAGTCTCTTCAACGCCAGGATACGGAGTGGCCGGATTCCCGAGCAGTTCACGTCCGATGCTGTAGATTTCATGGATTCCGGACGCAGGTATGGTGTCCCCGCTCAGGCGCAGGGCCGTCTCAATCATGGACAGTGTGAAGGCCATCACCCCGTATCCGAGACTGGCCATGTTCTTCATTTCCGTTCCGAACAGTTCCTCCCTGACATGCCTCTGGTCACCGTAGGCTGACATGATTCCGCAGAATCTCGTTTCCGCCTCGTCGAAATACGTCTGGTTCTCCCATAACGTGTCGTCGGCATCGAATGCCACCACTTTTATCCTGTCTTTCATCTTCATCTTCCTGTTTGCTGCCGCAAAGTTATAAAATGTTGCAAAGATATAACTTGTCAGAAATTTTCATAACTTCGTGAGCCGGTCACGCGGTTGGCCGGATGTAATATCTGATATGTCATGATTATAAGCGGTAAGGAACTTTCAGCGAGGCTGAAGGAGGATATGAGGGCTGAAGTGGCCACATTCCCGGAAAAATACGGACGGGTGCCCCATCTGGTGGTCATCCTTGTCGGAGACGACCCTGCGAGCGCGTCTTACGTGAAAGGAAAGGCGAAGGCTTCCGAATTCGTCGGCATAAGGAACACCACCATATTGAAGCCGGACACAATTACGGAGGAGGAACTCCTCGGACTGATTCGCAGGCTCAACGAAGACGACAGCGTGGACGGCATACTGGTCCAGCTCCCTCTTCCGCCGCATATTTCGGAAGCGAAGGTTATAGAGACGATATCGAAGGATAAGGACGTGGACGGATTCCATCCTCTGAATGTCGCCGCCCTGTGGCAGAAACAGCCGTGCATCCTTCCATGCACTCCGAAGGGAATCATAAAGATGCTCAAGTTCGCAGGGGTGGAAATCAAGGGCAGGAGGGCCGTTGTCATAGGCCGGAGCAATATCGTGGGCCTTCCGGTGGCCAAGCTGCTGCTTGATGAGAACGCGACGGTCACCATTGCCCACAGCCGGACAGCCGACCTTCCGTCAGTGACGAGGGAGGCCGACATACTTGTGGTCGCGATAGGCCGGCCGCGTTTCGTGACTGCCGACATGGTGTCTGACGGCGCAGTGGTGATAGATGTGGGTGTGAACAGGGACCCGGAGACAGGGAAACTCTGCGGGGACGTGGACTATGCAGCCGTCGAACCGAAGGCGTCCGTAATCACTCCTGTGCCGGGCGGTGTCGGTCCGATGACCATCTGCTGCCTTATGGAAAACACTATAGAATGTTTCCTGAAGAAGTTTTAGCATTGCGCCTTGTCGGCCGGCCTACAAGCTGTATGTCGATGTGCTCGATGCTGTAGCCGCGGAATCTGCGCTTGTTGAAATATTTCTCGACCATCTCCACGAACTCGTTGTCGACGACATCCTTGAACCTGTGGTTCTCGCAGTCGTAGATGTGCAGGTGCTTGAAAGTGTTGACGTCGAAGTACATCTTGTTGTTGGCGCTCAGCCTGTGATGGTATATGCCGAGCATGGCCATGTTCGTGAGTATGTTGTACACGGAAGCCACGGTGACCTTGACATTGCCGCTGCTGCGGATTTCCTCTGTCACCATGTCCGCCGATGCATGTCCGAGTTTCAGCATCGCTTCGTGTACCGCAAGCCTCTGGGGCGTAGCTTTCAGCGAATGCATCTTAAGGACATTCTTGAACTGTTCTATATCAGGTTTCTGTGACTGGGCGTTCATAATTGTGAATTGACCGGGCAAAAATAAGAAAAAAAGCCCGTTGTACAAAATAAAATTGAAATATTCAAAATTGTAATTTTCTGAGACGCAATGAGAAATAAAGATATCCCGTATGGAGGCTATAACTCCACGGCTCTTGTGACGGGGGCTGCCGGTGGCATGGGAAAGATATATGCGGAGATGCTTGCATGCAACGGTTACAATCTCGTGCTCGTGGACCTTTCGGCAGACAGGCTCGAGGATACTGTCAGGGATGTGCGCGGAAAGGTTGCTCAGCAGTGCGGGACTGTCCCCGATGCTTTCACAGTGATGCCCCTGAGCCAGGACCTGTCGGAGATGGATGCCGCAGAAAAGATAGCGGCAAGGGTGCATGAGGCAGGCATGGCCGTCGATATCCTCATAAACAATGCCGGCCTTTTATTCGTAAGGGAGATAGCGGCGGCGGAGAGGAAGAAACTCTCGGCGATAATGATGGTACACAATTACACACCGCTGATGCTGTGCAGGGAATTTGTCCCAGGCATGAAGGAACGTGGCAGAGGCTACGTGCTGAACATATCGTCCCTTGCGGCGTGGATGCCGTGGCCGGCCATCGGCATGTATGCCAATACGAAACGCTTCATCAAGGCTTTCTCCCGTTCCCTGAGAATCGAGTGCAAAGGCAGCGGTGTGAGTGTTACGACGGCGTTCTTCGGGGCTGTAGACACCCCGCTTTATCCTCTGAAACCCTCCCTCAGGCGGCTCGCCGTAAGGATAGCGGTGATGATTCCTCCGCAGAAAGCCGCAGGAAAGGCATTGAGGGCCATGTTCAAAGGCAGGAAAAGCCTCATGCCCGGGCTCGTGAACCATATCTTCCTTCCGCTGGTGGCCACATTGCCGGACTTCCTGATAGCGCCGGTCTACAGGATTATACGCAGGCGTGTTCCCTCAATCGCCGAGCCGTCAGAAAAATCCTGTGCAGCTGCGAAGTAAAAGATAAAATGAATATATTTGCAATCTATATTTCACGACATGGAAAAGATAGAATGCCTGATAATCGGGGGTGGCCCGGCGGGATATACGGCAGCCATATATGCTTCAAGGGCAAATCTTTCACCCGTACTTTACGAGGGGATGCAGCCGGGAGGCCAGCTCACCACGACCACTGATATCGAGAATTTTCCCGGATTCGGGAACGGCATTGCCGGACAGTCCCTGATGGATGCGATGCGGCAGCAGGCAGAGAGGCTCGGTGCGGAACTTCGCCGCGGCTCCGTTACCTCTGCCGACCTGTCCTCACGCCCGTTCAGGATAGTCATTGACGGGGATACCGAAATCCTTGCGGAGAGCCTGATAATAGCGACGGGCGCGAATGCCAGATATCTCGGGCTCGAGTCGGAGGAGAAGTTCAAGGGCATGGGTGTTTCGGCCTGCGCCACATGCGACGGTTTCTTCTACAGGAACAGGAAGGTGGCAGTTGTAGGCGGCGGGGACACGGCCTGCGAGGAAGCGTCCTATCTTTCGAAAATATGCGAGAAGGTCTACATGATTGTCCGCAGGGATGTCCTCAGGGCTTCAGTGGCCATGCAGGAGAAGGTGATGGATACACCGAACATCGAGATATTGTGGAACTGCAACACGAAGGAGGTCCTCGGCGACCTTTCCGGAGTCACAGGGGTGCGCATCGAGCGGAAGGACGGGGAGACATTCGACATAGCGGTCGACGGTTTCTTCCTTGCGATAGGGCATCATCCCAATTCCGAACTCTTCTCGCGCTGGGTCAGGACAGATGCCAACGGCTACATAATCACTGAAGGGAAATCTTCGAGGACCAATGTCGAGGGCGTCTTTGCTGCCGGTGATGTGCAGGACCCTTCATACAGACAGGCGGTGACTGCCGCTGCTTCGGGGTGCATGGCGGCCCTTGATGCGGAGAAATTCCTTAATTCCAGATAACTATACGCCGATGAGACGAATATTGATATTGTTTTCGGGGCTTTGCCTCCTGTTCTCGTGCAAGTCGCAGTACGAGATGCTTCTGAACAGCAACGACGTGGACGAGAAGTACGAGGCTGCCTTCGCTTATTACAACGACCGGAAGTTCTCCAAGGCGGCAGCCTTGTTCGAGTCGCTTTCCGTACTCACGACAGGAACCGAGAAGGACGACACTGTCCAGTATTACTGGGGGTTGAGCAATTACAGGTTCCGTGACTACTATACTGCAGAGACAAATTTCGACCACTTCCTCGAATATTTCCCGCGCAGCCCGTTCTCACCGGAGGCGAGATTCCTCCGCCTGGATTGTCTGTACCGTTCCACTCTCAGGTATGAACTGGACCAGAACCCTACATACAAGGCCATGAATGCGATATCCGAATACATGCAGGAATATCCTAATTCGGTCCACATGGATGCCTGCCGGCAGATGATGGAGGACCTGGAGGAAAGGCTGGATACAAAGGCTTACGAGGCGGCGAGGCTATATTACAAGATGGAGGACTACATAGCCTCGAGGGTGGCTTTCCGCAATGTCCTGAAGGACGATTCAGAGAACATGTACAGGGAGGACATCCTGTATTACATCGCCATGTCATCCTACAAGTACGCCCAGTTGAGCGTGCATCAGAAACAGAAGGAGCGTTACATGACTTTTGTGGACGACTATCTCAATTTCAAGGGCGAGTATCCCGACTCGGAATATTCCAGGGAGCTCGACATCCTTTACAGGAGAGCCCAGAGGGAGCTCGGGCGCTATGTCGGGGAGGAGAGCAGGGAAGTCTCCAGGGATTTGAAGAAAGAACTCGAAAAAACGGAAAAAATCTCTAAAAAGAGAAAAAATTGAAACCCGTATTGTTTCTGCATGTATAATTAAATGGAGAAATAATTTTATCATGAATAAGAAAGTACCTACAAACACGATTACAAGGAATCTCTGCGATATCGCAGCCCCGACCGGAAACATCTACGAATCCGTTGTCATCCTTTCAAAAAGGGCCAACCAGATAGCCCTTGCCGAGAAGAAGGAACTCACGAGAAAGCTTGAGGACTTCAAGAACGACAGGGACACCATGGAGGAAGTTTTCGAGAACAGGGAGCAGATAGAGATTTCGAAATATTACGAAAAACAGCCTAAGCCGGCCCTTGTAGCCATTGCCGAGTTCGAGAATAATGAGATTTTCTACAGGATGGCCAAGAAGGAAGACGAAGAATAGTTTTCTATGCTGAGACGGCTTTCCATCAGGAATTATGTGCTTATAGACTCTCTGGAGACCGAATTTCCGGAGGGTCTTGTCATTATCACGGGTCAGACCGGAGCCGGAAAGTCAATTCTGCTCGGGGCCCTGTCCCTGCTGCTCGGAGCAAAGGCCGACAGTTCCATGATAGGAGAGTCTTCGGAAAACTGCGTGGTTGAGGGCGAGTTCGAGGCAGGCAGTGACGATGCACAGCTCGTCCGGATATTCCGGGACAACGACCTCGACTGGGACGGCGGACACATTGTGATACGCAGGGTGGTGAATCCTACGGGCCGCTCGAGGGCGTTCGTGAATGATTTCCCTGTCACCCAGCAGCTGCTGTCGTCCATGTCTGGAAGGCTTATAGACATACATTCGCAGCATCAGACCATGCTTCTGTCCGACAAGCATTTCCAGCTTTCCCTGCTTGACAGGTTCGCCGGGAACGGACTCCTTCTGGACTCGTACAGGGAACATTTCCGCCGTTTCAATGATATCAGAAGAGAACTCGAGCAGCTAGAGAAGACTCTTGCCGCATCGCGTGCGGAACTCGACTACAATACTTCCCGTCTTGAAAAGCTCGTGGCTGCGAACCTCAGGGAGAACGAGCTCGAGGAGCTGGAGCAGGAGCAGAAGCAGCTCGCGAACGCCGAGGAGATAAAGGAATCCCTGTGCGCGGCTGAAAACCTTCTCGAGGCAGTGCCTGCAGGCGGGGAGGAGGTGTCTGTCACCGGGCTGATACGGGACGCGTCCAGACATCTCGAGAAGATATCCTCATACATGCCGGAGGTGTCCTCCATTGCGGAAAGGCTGGAGAGCTGCAGGCTTGAACTGGACGACATAATTTCCGAACTTGCAGATGTGAACGCGTCCACGGAGGTGTCGGGAGACCGTCTCCCGGAGGTCGAGGAACGTCTGTCGATGCTTTATTCCCTCCTGAGGGCATATTCATGCAGGACTGTTGGGGAACTCATCGGAGTGCGTGATTCGCTTGCGGAGACTGTGTCCGGAGTCGGACTTTCCGACGAGAAAAGGGCGGAGCTCGCAGGGATGCTCGAGGCGGAATCCTCTGCACTCGACAAGGCTGCTTCCGCTCTCTCTGAATCAAGGAGACCGGCAGCCTCACGTCTTGCTGACGCCATAAAGGGGCTTCTGCATTCCATGGAGCTCCCGGATGCGGATTTCAGGATAAGCCTTGAGAAGTCTGCAAAGACACCGGAAGGCGAGGATGCGGTAACCTATGAATTTTCATCTACGGGAAAGGCTCCGATAGACATAGCGAAATGTGCTTCAGGAGGTGAGATGTCCAGGATAATGCTCGCCCTGAAAGCCATCATGGCAGAATATGCCAATATGCCTGCAATGATTTTCGATGAGATAGACACGGGCGTGTCCGGCAGCGTGGCTGACAAGATGGGTTCTGTCATTTGCGACATGGGACGGCACATGCAGGTGTTCGCCATAACCCATCTTCCGCAGGTAGCCGCCAAAGGTTCTGCACATTATGTCGTGAGGAAAACAACTTCAGGGGAGCGTGCCGTTTCCGAGATGAAGCGTCTGACAGGGGAGGAGAGGGTCATGGAAATCGCCAGGATGCTGAGCGGCTCCGTGCTCACTGAAGCCGCTGTCGCAAACGCGAAGTCGTTGCTCGGGGAGTGAAATCTCAGTCCCCTACAATCTCGACAGAGTAGTCCGGCCCGTAGATGATGCGTCTGACTCCGGTGTTTACATAGCCTCCTTCAGGCGACTCTTTCCTGAATTTGAACTCTGTCTGCAGCATTGACGCGCTGTCCGCCCCGAGGGCTTCAGCCCATCCTTTCCCGTGTTCCGAGTACATCCTGAAGAAATAAGTGGCCACATCGTAGCCCTGGAATGCGTATGGGGTAGGTTCCGCGCTGTACAGTGCCCTGTATTTCCTGACAAAGTCCTTTACATCATCTTCCTCATAGTCCACATAGTAGGAAAGGGAAGTGTGCAGCCTTGTGTTATGGAGATTGTTGACCTCTATGGTCTCGAAACTCCTGATTTTCGAAGGGGCGTACAGCACTATTTCATAGTCTTCGTGTATCAGAAGGTTCAGGTTCCTGACCACATCGTTCACGAACGCCTCGCTCTCTGACATCACGAGCACCCTGTTCGCGGCTTCCCTGGTCATCATTGCCATGAGCGGACTCTGCACATCCCTGCCTTCGAGTATGCTGTATGAAAACGTGCTGAAGGCTATGCCGTCCTTCTCAAGAATGCTGTTCATGGTGCCGAGTCCATCTATGTCCCTCGAGCCTTTCTCGTATATGACTATGACCTTTTCGCTGCTTCCGCTTCTTTCTTCCTTAATCCATCTGGCAAGATCCTCGTACAGGACGAGTGACGAGGATGGAGCCTGGATGAAATTGCTGTGGCTGGCGGCAAGGTATTCAGCCTTGTGGTCAAGCGGCGAGACCACATTCGTGGACGCCGGGCACTCGGCAAGAAGCCTTGCAATCGCGGTTGCGGAGATTGGCCCTATCACGACATCGCTCTTTGAGAGCTGTTCCTTCGATACGGGAAGCAGCCCGTCTTCTACATCATATACGCTCAGGTCTATATTCACGCCGTTTTCCCCGGCCTGCCTGGCGGCCATCAGCACACCGCAATAAAAATCGACGCTTCCGCTTCTCGGCCTCTCGCCGGAGGCGTTGAACGGAAGCATCAGCACTGCATTTATCCTGTCACGGCCCTTGACGGCAACCGGCTGCAACGAGGCGGCATCTGTCTCCGGTGTACCTGCCGTGGCGACGGTATCAGTGACAACTGCTTCAGACTGTGTCATTTCCGGGTTCAGAGGTATCTTCAGCTTCTGTCTTCTTGTCAGCTTGCGTCCCGTAAGGCCGTTCGCCTGCATGATGGCATCGACGGTGACATTGTATCTGTCAGCAATCACGTCGAGGTCCTCGTACCACTTTACAGTGTGCACGACATAGTCGACGCCTTCCTTCCATTCTCTTTTTTCAGAGGCCGGCTTCTCCACGGACTTCTCCACGGTTTCCTTTACGGTCTCCCTGGGCAGCTTCCTGTCTGCAGCAGGAATCAGGATTATGGCGTTTTTCTTCAGCCCTTCAGCCTTTACGGCTGGATTGGCCTCGTAAATCTGGTCGATTGTGACATTGTATGCCTTGCATATCGAATACAGCGTCTGCCTTTCGAGCACGATGTGCGAATAGTAGACTTTCCCGTCCACTTTCACCTTCTCTTTCGATATGGTAACCGGAACAGGAGTGTAATCCTGGGCAGTCATCATGGCTGACGGTGATGTCAGGAGGATGAGCAGTATCGGAATATATGACAGATGTCTCATCGGTTCTATAATGTATTGCAGAACTCTGTCAGTCCGGAGCAGAATGTCTCCCACGAGAGTTCCTTTTTTACTTTACGTATGTTGTCTATGCATTTTTCCCTTATCAGGGGGTCGGAAAAGTATCTTTCTATCTCCTTCCGTACGGCTTCAGGGGAAATCTCCTCGGCCACCAGACCGGTCATCCTGTCCCCGATGGTTTCCTTGAGTCCTCCTGTATCGGTGACTATCATCGGCACCTCGAAGTGGTATGACACTGAACTGATGCCGCTCTGGGTCGCGCTCCTGTAAGGCAGCACAGCCACATCCGCGGCAGAGAAGTAGTCGGCGACCTCGGAATCCTTTATGTAGTGAAGGTAGGTATGCACCCTCTCTTTCCCGGCCTTCGAAATCAAGGCATCGTAGGTATCGAACGGCTCGTATGGCTCACCGGCTATTATCAGCCTGTATTCATCCCCGAGTCCGGCGAACGCTTCGAGCAGGATGTCGAGACCCTTGTACGCCCTTATGAGCCCGAAGAAAAGTATATTCCTCTTCCCATGCTCGAGTCCGAGCCTGTCTTCTGCCTCCTCCCGCTCCTTTTTCACTCCGAAATGAGAGTAAAGCGGATGCGGCAGCACCCTGTACCTGATGTCGGGACGCAGTTTCCTGAGGTCTTCCGCGACAGCTTCGCAAAGCGTGACACATCCGTCGCTTCCCTTCAGGAAATATTTCGTGAAAGGGACGTCGAAGAACCTCGGCTCATGCGGGACCACGTTATCGAGGATGGATATGACCTTGCAACGGCCCTTCATGCCTCTTGTGACATATCCCAATGACGGTGCGAACCACGACATCCAGTATCTGACAATCAGAAGGTCCGGCTGCCATTCCCTTATCGCCTGCAGGGTCTTGCGGTAAGTGAAAGGGTTGGCGCAGTCAAGGATTCTCGTGCTTTCTATCTTTGCAGCCTCGTCGTCCTCCGTGACGTACTGTGTCCTGCCCGGGAACAGGAAACCGGGATACTGCCTGCTGAAGTTGAATGCCTTCACGACATTCGTCTTCCCCAGTTCCTCGAACAGACATGCATTGAACTGGGATATTCCACCTCTGTACGGGTAGAAGCAGGACAGTATCGCTATTCTCAATTACTTGTTGTTTTTGTTCTTCTCCTTGATGTATTCCTCGTTTATCTTCGCAATCACATCGTCGGTGATGTCGAGGGAAGGATCGGCAGTTATCACAGGGACTCCACTCTGGTTGGTGAGAATCATGGTGTATTTCTTGTCCTCGTTGTACTTGTCTATGAAGGTCTTGATTGCGTCGGCAATCTGGTTCATCATGACGGTCTGCTCCTCAATCACCTCATTGTTCTTCTGGTTGGCGTACTCGTTGAAGTCAGCCTGCTTCTTCTGGAGATCCTGCCCCTGGATTTCCGCCACGGAGCGGGTTATCAGCCCTTTGTTTATCTTGTTCTGGAAGTCTATCAGTTCGTTCTCGAGCTGCTTGCCTCTCCTGTTCACCTCATCCTGGATGTTCTTGACCTTGGTCTCTACGACCGCTCCCAGGTCGCTCGCCATGTCGTATTCCTGGATGATTCTGTCGAGATTCACATAGACGATTCCGGATGTTGCCATCGTGACATCCGTCGAGTCGGAAGCATCCTTTGCCTGGCCATTTGCCGATTGCGGCTTGCCTGTGAACGACAATACACCCGCAGCTACTGCGATGATGACAGCGATGATGCTGACGAAAAGTGATACGTTTTTCATTTACAATTGTTTTATTTCAAGTTATATCATGCCTTATATAAAGCCGCGCCCTGCACTCCGGGCGCATGTCTTACAAAAATAGGAAGAAGCAGTGAGGTGCGCAAATTTATTTGCTTGTCGGGGAACCTCTCCTTATGGTGTCGAGATACAAGCCGATGGTCTTCTCAAGTCCCATGTACAGGGCATCGCAGATTATGGCATGCCCTATGGAGACCTCGTCTGTCCATGGGATGGTGCGGATGAAATACTCGAGATTCACGAGGCTCAGGTCATGCCCCGCATTCAGCCCGAGCCCGCACTCACGCGCCCTTTCAGCCGTCTTCAGATATTCGGCTATCGCATTTTCCCTGCCCTGACGGTATTTCCTTGCGTATGCTTCCGTATAAAGCTCGACCCTGTCGCAGCCGCATGCAGCCGCGCCTTCCGCCATTTCCGGGACAGGGTCTATGAATATGGATGTCCTTATCCCCGCATTCCTGAATTCCGAACATATCTCGCTGAGAAAGCCTCTGTTCCTCAGGGTGTCCCATCCGGCGTTGGACGTTATGGCATCTGGAGCGTCCGGCACGAGGGTCACCTGAGCCGGCTTCACTTCCTTCACAAGGTCCACGAAAGGTGCTATAGGGTTGCCTTCTATGTTGAATTCGGTTTTCAGCAAGGGTTTGATTGCCCTTACGTCGGAATATCTTATGTGTCTTTCGTCAGGTCTCGGATGGACGGTAATCCCTTCTGCACCGAAACTTTCGCAGTCCACGGCGGCTTTCTCCACATCAGGCATGTCGCCTCCGCGCGAATTCCGCAAAGTCGCTATCTTGTTTATGTTTACGCTTAATCTGGTCATCTCTTGGCAAACATCTGTTCAAACAGACGGCAAAAATAGGAATGTTTTGAGTTTTTCCGAAATTTTTAAACGATTATTGGTCAGCTTCATGGAAATAAATGTAATTTTGAAGGCTGATTCGTGGAAATCATTATGAAAGTAGCGGTTTACTTGAGGAACAGAAGACTCGAACATGATGCGAGATACCTCGGCCTGATAGGGAAGTTCAGGTCGGGAGGATGCGATGTCTATGAACTCCTTGACGGCATGTCAGTGGCGGAAGGGACCGATATCCTGGTGAGTGTGGGCGGGGACGGGACATTCCTGTCTTCTGCGGTCATAGTAGGCGACAGCGGTATCCCGGTGCTCGGCGTGAATCTCGGCAGGCTCGG
The DNA here is from genome assembly GCA_944326335.1 of uncultured Bacteroidales bacterium. Taxonomy (GTDB): domain Bacteria; phylum Bacteroidota; class Bacteroidia; order Bacteroidales; family UBA932; genus Cryptobacteroides. The sequence goes on along the minus strand of CALVDM010000010.1, from coordinate 25,357 downwards.
CTTCCTGTCGGAGAACAAACCGGACGAGGTGGTGGAAGATGTGCTTGCAGGCAGGTATTCCGTGGAGGAGAGAACCCTTCTGCATGCCGATTTCTTCAGCGGGCATTCGATAGAGGACATGTATCCTTATGCGTTGAACGAGATAACGGTGCACAGGGCAGGTCCGGCAATGCTCGGAGTGGATGTGAGCATAGACGGGAGCTCTCTCCCGACATACTGGGCCGACGGCCTGCTCGTGGCCACGAGTTCCGGTTCGACAGCCTATTCCCTCAGTGCAGGGGGCCCCATAGTCATGCCGGAGTCGAAAGTGCTGATTGTCGCTCCGATATCTCCGCACAACCTTAACGTGCGGCCTCTTGTGGTGCCGGACACCTCCGAGATTACGTTGTCGCTCAGGGCCAGGGACGAGAAAGTCTTCCTTACCATAGACAACAGGAGCGAGGAAGTATCCACCGATTTGAGGATGAAAATATCGATGGCACAGTTTTCGCTGAAACGCATCCGCCTCAACAAGTCGAACTTTATCAAAGCTCTTACCACCAAACTGTTTTGGGGAGAGGACATCAGAAACGGAAGATAGATATCTATGGAAGAAAATATTTCTAAGACACCTGTCCATGTGTCGATAATCATGGACGGCAACGGCAGGTGGGCAAAGGAGCGCGGCTTGGAGAGGGTGGCCGGCCATGCAGAAGGCGTGGAAAGTGTCCGCGCATGCACTGAAGCCGCAGTCGAATGCGGGGTGAAATACCTCTCGCTCTATGCTTTTTCGGAGGAGAACTGGGGCCGCCCGCAAGACGAGGTTGATGCCCTCATGCACCTGATGTTCAAGTCAATGCTCGGGGAGCTGTCGAACTTCCTCGACAACGGGATACGCTTTATAGTCCTCGGGAACCGCAGGCGCCTCTCGAAGGAGCTGAATGAAGCCATAGACGACTGCATGGCAAGGACCGACGGGAACGGAAGGCTCACCCTGACGGTCTTTCTGAGCTACAGCGGCCGGTGGGACATTCTCCAGGCTGCGAGGCGGCTGGCGGAGGACATTGCGGCCAATCCCGGTCTGGATACGGACGACATGGACATGCATGCCCTTGACAGGTATCTCGTTACAGCCGGCATCCCCGACCCCGACCTCATAATCAGGACATCCGGAGAGATGCGGCTCAGCAATTTCATGCTTTGGCAGAGTGCGTATTCGGAACTGTATTTCAGCGATGTGCTGTGGCCGGATTTCAGAAAACAGGAGTTCAAGGCCGCCCTTCAATCGTACTCAAAAAGGGACAGACGCTATGGTAAAGTGAAATAAATACCTTATATTTGTAATCTTGAATTTTATCGCAAAATGAAGACCGGGCGTTTTTTTTCTTTTCTGCTTCTCCTGTCCGCATGCCCTTTATGGCTCTATTCACAGGAAAGCGGAAAGGGAATAACAGTTGATTATAACAATCCGAAGGAGTATATTGTCGGTGGGATTTCTGTTGAAGGCAACAAGTATATCAATTCAGACCAGATTCTCAAGATTTCCGGTCTTCAGCCTGGTTTCCAGGTGACTGTGCCCGGTGAGGAATTTTCCGCTGTGGTCACAAGGCTCTGGCTGCAGAAATATTTCGAGGATGTCACCATGGTGGTCGATTCCATCGCACCCGGGACGGATACCGCTTTTTTCAAGATACGCGTGGTGGAGCGTCCCCGCGTCTCCAGATGGACTTTTTCCGGAGTGAAATCCGGTGAGCAGAAGGAACTCCAGGAGCGGCTGAACCTCAAGAGAGGTGGCGAATTTTCAGACTATGTGGCCAAGACCTCCACAGACATAATAAAGAGATACTACAAGGAAAAGGGATTCCTCCAGACGGAAGTCAAGATATCCACCAGGCGCGACAGCCTCATCAAGAGTGCCATAACCGTGAATTTCGGTGTCAACCGGGGTCCGAAGGTCAAGATACAGAAGATAACCTTCGGAGACAGCCTGAGCGTGAAGGAAGGCCGTCTTGTCAGGTCCATGAAGAAGACCAAGGACAAGAGGCTTATAAATTTCTTCAGTTCCAAGAAGTTCAACGAGAAAGAGTACGAGAACGACAAGAAGAATCTCATAAGCGCCTTCAACGAGGCCGGCTACAGGGACGCGAGAATCCTCAAGGATTCGATATATTATGTTGAGCCGGGAAGGCTGCAGATAGATTTCAAGATAGACGAGGGCAAGAAATACTATTTCAGGAACATAACCTGGACAGGGAACTCGGTCTATTCCACGGACGACCTCAACGGGGTCCTGATGATAAAGAAAGGCGATGTGTATGATGTCGTCACGATGGAGCACAGGCTGTTCGGCGGAGGGAAACAGAACGAATACGACGTGTCCAAACTATACAGGGACAACGGTTACCTGTTCTTCTCCATCCAGCCGGTGGAACTCAACATCGAGGGAGATTCGGTGGATGTCGAGATGCGTATTGTGGAAGGCAAGCCTGCCACGCTCAACAACATCATAATCAACGGCAACGACCTCACGAACGAAAGGGTGGTGCGCCGTCAGATATTCACCAGGCCAGGCTACTTGTTCAGTCAGACGGACTTCGAGCGTTCCATAAGGGAAATCGCCTCTCTCGGACAGTTCGACGCAGAGGCCATTGCAGACCCTGCCAAAGGATATTCGATAATCCCGAACCAGCTCGACAACACTGTGGACCTTGTCTATAACGTGACAGAGAAACCGTCCAGCCAGCTCGAACTTTCCGGAGGATGGGGCGGAAACACTTTCGTGGCCACAGTCGGAGTCAGCTTCAACAATTTCTCCACAAGGCGGTTCTTCGACAAGTCCGCGTGGAAACCTGTGCCTCTCGGTGATGCCCAGAATCTTGCCATAAGGTTCCAGACAAACGGAACTTACTACACGAGCCTCTCGGCAAGTTTCATGGAGCCGTGGCTCTTCGGCAAGAAACCTACATCCCTGAACATTTCGGCCTACTATTCGAGGCAGACCAATTCCTATCCTATATTCGATGTGTTCAACAATGACGAGTTCTTCGAGGTCTACGGTATCGCTGCCGGGATAGGAAACCGCCTGAAGTGGCCGGACAACTATTTCGTGCTGTACAACCAGCTCAGCTGGCAGACATACAGGCTGCAGCAGTGGCCGGGCAGCTTTATCTTCGACACGGGTATATCCCACAACCTCAGCTATACCATCAGCCTGTCGAGAAACTCCACGGACCAGGTCATCTATCCGCGCCAGGGTTCCGAGTTCAGTCTTTCGCTCCAGCTGACACCTCCTTATTCCCTGCTCAGGAAGAAGAACAAGGGTGTGCTCGATGCCGAGGGACATCCTGTGAGAGAGTCTTCATGGAGGGATATTGATTACAATCTCCAGAGCTCGAGAGACAGGTACAAGTGGATTGAGTACCACAAGTGGTCGTTCAAGGGTACGATTTACACCAAGCTTGTCGGAGACCTCGTCCTCATGGCAAGGGCGCAGTTCGGATATCTCGGATATTACAACAGGAACTGGGGATATTCTCCTTTCGAGGGCTTCCTCGTGGGAGGTGACGGTATGTCGGGATACAATACGTACGGACAGGAAGTCATCGCTTTGAGGGGTTATGAGAACTATTCCCTCACTCCTTATTCCATGACCCAGTACAGCACCCAGGGATATGCATATTCGGGAAATGTCTATGACAAGTTTACGGTCGAGCTCCGATATCCGGTTGTGCTCCAGCCGCAGTCCACTATTTTCGCACTCGTATTTCTCGAGGGAGGTAACTGCTGGTCGGACATCAGGGATTTCAATCCGTTCCAGATAAAGAGGTCGGCAGGTGTCGGTGTCAGGGTGTTCCTTCCTGTGGTCGGACTTCTCGGAGTCGACTGGGGTTGGGGATTCGACGACCCTGTGAACGGAGGAAGCCAGTTCCACTTCGTGATCGGACAGCAGTTCTGATTTTGTTATGATGAAGTTAAATTAAACAGAATAAAGCAATATGAAGAAGGTTTTTATTATCGCAGCGGCTGCAGCAATGTTCAGCTTTGCTGCATCGGCGCAGACAAAGTTTGCACACGTGAATTTCTCTGAACTTGTCCAGCTCATGCCGGAGGCTGATTCTGCGATGGTCCAGTATGAGGCAGCCAACAAGGAGGCTCAGGAGACTTATTCAAGCATGCTCTCCGAGTTCCAGTCCAAGTATGACCAGTACAACGAGAAGCAGGCCACCTGGACTCCTGCCGTCAGGGAGAGCAAGCAGCGCGAACTCAACGATATCCAGACGAGAATCCAGGAATTCCAGCAGGCGATACAGCAGGACATGAGCCAGCTCGAGAACACTCTCATGGCCCCTATCTACCAGAAGGCCCAGGATGTCGTAAGGAATCTTGCGAAGGAGAAAGGCGTGATATACGTATTCGATGCAGCCACATTGCTTTATGTCGACGATGTGCAGAGCATAAATCTCACTCCGGAGGCCCGTACGGCCCTCAATATCCCGGCCGACAAGACTCTCGAGTCTGTCATGGCCGCCCGTCAGGCAGCTGCACAGGGCCAGACAGCTGCGCAGTAGGATGAATCATGCAGCAGAAAAAACCGGAACGTCATCCGACGCTCCGGTTTTTTCAATATAATACCATGGTAATCAATCATTGCAGAGGCGGTATTGACGAGGCTGCATTATAGGCTGTTATGCCTTTGTCATCGATATTTCCGGTGTATCCCGGACCTCCTCCGGCAACATATCCCATACTTTCACCATTTTCGCTCGGACTTACCCAGAAGGAATACAGTTCACCGTTCTCGAGAATGAATCTGAAGCGGATTTCTTGTCCTGAAAGGCCGGACAAGTCAGATTTACCTGACCATTTCACCTGTGTTATGGTACTGTTTTCACTGATTGCCGTACATTCATTTCTTGAATAGCCGGAGATGACTTTGTTGTCCTTGTCCAATACCTCCACTTTCAGCGAACCGTCAGGACAGTCCGTATTTACGAAAAGATATCTGCCGCTGAACGTTACCGGACGGGTGATCAGCTCTCCGGAATTTCCGGAAGTCCCGTCTGTGGACATCGAGCAGAAGCCGTCGCGTCTCAGGTATGCGATGCCTGTGGAAAAATCGGAATGAAGGGATGCTGAATGTCCAGGCCTGTTTTCATCTCCTTTGAATCCGATATACCAGAACCATAGCTGGTCTTTCATCACAGCGCAGATGCCCCCTACGGACTGTATGTACCCTCTGTCCCATTTCCCGACAGTTCTTGTCGCGTCTATGAACGGTTCATGGTCCGGTCTGGACCAGTGGAATCCGTCTCTGCTGAAAGCGGTTTTCAGGACTGTCACCTTTGGCCTCCCTGCCGCCATGGCAACATCATTCTCGTCTATAAGTATCTGGAACAAACCCAGCATCAGACTTTCGTATGCGACTGCATTCAGATTGTAAAGTTGCGGAGCCTGGCCTATCTCAGGGTCAGCCGTGTCATACTTGTCCGCCCTGCACCAGAATACGGTGTTTGAGCCATCCCATGCAGCCCCCTCAAGGAAATTGTCATGTTCGTGATAGTATCTCACCCTGTCGCTGTTGGGATAGCCTATTGTCCTGTTGGACCGGAGGCTGAATATCCATTTTTTCCTGAACGGATTGTAGAACATCGTGCTACGGTCTCCGCAACTGCCTGACATTGTCCTGCCTGTCCATGTTATGCCGTCGGACGATACCATCGCATGTCCGCAAGCATTCATTTTGTCTGCCTGGGCGTTCGGTTGTCTGAAAAAAATCTTGTATCTTTCAGCATCGGGTGCGTCATAGTCCAGTACGACAGCGCATGAATTGGGAACGAGGTCTTTCAGCGAGGAAAGTTCGTTTGCAGACCCTGATATTGACGGACGTTCCCATTCCAGTCCGTCAGGACTCGTAGCCAAAGCCATGGTATTCAGCCAGCCAGCTTCGTACCACATCATGAACCGGTTCTGGCGGGGTTCCCACCAGATACCTCCATCTTTAGGTCCGGCACCGGGAAAGTGTCCGGAAGGTATTTCCAAGATGTTTTCAGGAAAGAATACCGGATTGCCGGAATATTTTACAGCCTGATGGCATACGCGCTTCAAATCAGTGCTTTCTATCAGGAAATCGTCCACGAACAATTGTCGTCCGACGTCTATTGGAACCGTTTCCGGCCGGTTTTCAAGATACGGGATGTACATCGGCTCCGTGGAGAACATATCAACCCTCGGAGGCCAGACGTCTGGCATCACTATTCCGTTGTACAGCGTTTCTGTGGCTGTGCCGGGATTGTCGTCTTCATTGTTTCCCGTATTTTCCTCCTTGTCCCACGGGTTTGTGGAAGACAGGCTCTCCTTTTCCAAGCAAGAGCATGTCAGAACCATGGAAAGGAGAATGTTCAGGTAAGCAAGGTGTTTCGTTTTCATGGCTGGTTGTTTAAATGTTTTCCTTTTTGTCCAGAGTGTCTGGTTTCAATACGGTAATCTGCAGAATGACGGAGACGGCAACGGCCGCAATCATGACAGCGAATATCATGTTCCCGTGGCCGCTTTCCATAGCCTTTCCGAGAGACGTTGTTATCAGGGCTCCGGATGCTATGCCTACGAAATTCATGAATCCGTATCCTGCCGCCCTGTGTCTTGATGGTATGAACTGGCAGAGGATAGGCATGTTGTTGGTGTCATACATGCCGAATCCGAGTCCGAAAATCGCCGCCCCGCATACGAGTACCGGAATAGAGTGCCCATAGCTTATGAGAATCAGTGCCGGAATGATCATTGACAGACCGGTCGCGCTTGTGAATATCCTGCCACGCAGTGTCTTTTTTACCCACCGGTCCGACAGCCAGCCTCCGATAAAGACACCTGCGAATGACGCCAGGGCCAGGGATGTGGTTGCAAGCGGTCCGGCAATGGTCATGGCTTCCTGATGAGGGATGCCGCGAAGGGATGCCATAGTGTCGCACATCATTGTCGGCAGCCAGTTCTTTGTGCTCCATCCCGGCAGGTTCAGGGCGGCAAAGTAGAACAGCATCACCCAGAAGGCGATATTTGTGAACAATACCCCCAACCCTTTTATCGTGCCTGCTAACTCCTTTGCAAGACTCGGCTTTTCCGTATAATCTGGAGAATACGTTTTCCGTTCATGCAGGAGGACGATAAGTATGATGCTGTAAAGGATGCCTGCTCCGCCGAATATCAGGAAGGTGTGGTGCCATCCCGCTCCTGCTGCCACGTTTGCGCCGAATCCGCCGAAAATCTGTCCGAGATATACTCCGGAAGTGAGCAGGCCCATGGCCCTTGCCCTCGTCGCCCCCTGATGGTAGTCAGCGGCAAGGGACAGTGCCGCAGGGATGTAGAAAGCCTCACTGACTCCCATGAGAGCCCGCAGGGCATAAAGCACATTGAAGCTGTCCGTAAAGCCCATGGCCACAGTCACTGCCGACCAGATGAAAAGACTGCCTACAATGAGCCATTTGCGGTTAAGCCTGTCGGCTATTATACCGGAAACAGGGCTCATCAGAGCGTATATCCACAGGAAAACAGCCATCAGCCGGCCGAAATTCCCTGCATCTTCCAATGCCGGTATGTCTTCGGACATGTAAGGTCTCATCGTAGCTATCATCTGTCTGTCAAGATAGTTCATCAGAGACACTACAACGAGCAGCGCCACGACGAGCCACGGGTAGAATTTCTTTTCTGTCAGTCGGGTCATACTCTAAACCGTTTCTGCGATTTCCTTTTTAACTGCCGATAAATTTTCTCTGATTGTCTCGATGTCAGCACCTGAAACCTTTCCGAGAGGTTCGCACATGCAGTCTGAAACCATGCCTTCAAGATAAAGAGCCGTTTTCAGTCCTTTGAGGAAGGACATCGGCGAACTGTCCACTGAATATATCCCCGAGGAGACGTGCATGACTATTTTCTGCAGCCCGATGATTCTCTTCCGGTCGTTTTCCTTGCAGGCTTTGAACAGGGCCGAGAATAGTTCCGGGAACAGGTTTGAGCCGGAGTTGACGCCCCCGTTGCCTCCTGTACCCATTGTGGAAGCCAACATTTCGTCCGGGCCGACAAGTATGGAAAAATCAGGGTATTTCCCTTTAACTTCAGACAGAAGAGTGTTGAAGTATGTCCCGTTCCCTGAACTGTCCTTTATTCCGATGATATTGGGATGTGCAGCCAGCCTTTTGACTGTTCCGGCTGAAATCATCATTTTTGTCTGTGCCGGTATGTTATACAGGAACAGCGGCAGTGCCACATTGTCTGCGAGCGCGATGTAGTACCGGTATATTTCTTCCTGGGTAAGCCCGAAGTAAAACGGAAGGGCGCAGACAAGGTAGTCGGCATTTTTCCGTTCAGCAAAAGATGCCAGCGCAATGCTGTTCTCCAGACAGCAGTCGGCTATGTGGACGAACACCGGTACCCGGCCGCGAGCATGCGACACGGTGAATTCTATCAGTTCCTGTTTCATCCTTTCAGACAGGCTGCAGCCTTCACCGGTCGTCCCCAATATGAAAGCTCCGTTGACTCCGCCTGCCACTATCCTGTCCAGCAGCCTTCCCTGCCCGTCAAAATCGATATGCTTTCTGTCTGAAACCGATGTGATCATCGGTGTTATTATGCCTTCAATAAGTTTTTTTGTTGTATCAGCCATATTAATGTTCCTTAATTTTTTGAATCGAGTTCTTCAATCAGTCTGTTGTACGGTTCGGCAACCTTGTATGCCCTGATTCCTTCGGTGTCCGTGCTTCCTGTGAACCCAGGCCCGCCGGCCGCGCTGTAGCCGTTGCTTTCACCGTTTTCTGACGGGCTTACCCAGAAAGAATAAAGGTCGCCTCCGGTAATGTAGAATCTGAATCGTACCGGCATTCCTGCAATGTCCGCAAGGTTTTTCTTCCCTTTCCATCTGATGGAGCGGATTGTGCTGTCGTCTGAGACAGGTATGCATCTGTCTGCGCTGTATCCTTCCAGGACGTTGCCGTCAATGTCAAGTATTTCGGCTTTCAGCATTCCTTCAGGGCAGTCTACATTGACAAAAAGCCATTTTCCGTTGAACTTTACAGGTCTTGTGGTGACATATCCCTCCTTTTCTCCGGCAGACAGCGACACGAAACCGTCTCTCCTCAATACGGCTATGCCTGTACTCCCTCCGTAATGCATGCTGTTGCATTCCAGCGTGTCGCTTATCCGTTCTCCGCCCCTGAAGCCTATATAGTAGAACCACAACTTGTCCCCGACTATCGTGAACAGACCTCCGCAGGACTGGACATATCCTCTGTCCCACGACCCTTCCTTCCTTTCGGCGGCGATGAATGTGTCCCGGTCTGTCCTGTCCCAGTGGAATCCGTCCCTGCTGTATGCAATCTTCAGCTCGGTGATTTTCGGTATTCCTCTTTCCCTGCACACTTCGTTGCCGGGGCCCAGATGAATCTGCGGCAGAGCTACCATTATGCTTTCATAAGCCACAGCCGACAGATTGTACAGCTGCGGCCTGTCCCCGATATAAGGGTCAGCCTTGTCGAGACTGTCGGCCCCGAGCCAGAAATGCAGGTCATCCCTGCTCCATTCAGCCCCCTTGAGAAAATCCTCATGTTCATGGTAGTTCCTGTATCTTCCTATCTTTATTTTGTTGACATTGCCGGAATTCCTGAGGCTGTAGACCCACTTTTTCAGGAACGGATTGTAGAATATGGTGCTACGGTCTCCACAAGGCCCTGTTTTCACCGGTTCGCTCCAGTGGATTCCGTCTGGCGATGTCATGCACCATCCGTAGTTGTATCTGACATCCGAACCTGGAATAGAGTTCGGAGACCTGAAAAACATTTTAAATCTCTGCTCCGGATTGTCCGTGTCGTGGTCGAGCCAGATTGTGGAGGAATCGGAAAACAGATTTTCAATCACCTGGTTTGTTCCCGGGACGACATCGAGTTCCGGACGTATCCAGTGCAGTCCGTCGTAACTGTAGGCGTAAGCAAGCCTGTACAGCCAACCGGCTTCATACCACATCTTGAATACCCCGTCTTTCGGGTCCCACCAGATTCCGCCATCCTTGGCTGTAGCTCCCGGATTGCCGTAGATTCCTTTTTCAAGTTCCGTTTCAGGATACAGTACAGGATTGGAACGAAGTTTTTCCGGCTTGTGCGCCACTCTCTCAAGATTGGTGCTTTCGATAAGGAAGCCGTCAACGAAAAGCTGTCGGCCTCTGTCGATAGGCAGCACTTCCATCCGTTCCTTGAGATACGGGAGATTCATCGGGGAATAGTTCATCTCTATCTCAGGAGGCCATGTCGAAGGGAGTATTACACCGTTTTCCAGAATCCTCCTTCCGGAGCCGGCATCCTGTGATATCGCCTGGAACGATTGCAGAGACAGGGCTGCAAGCAGTATTATATATGTCGTAGTCTTCATCTAGTATTCATTTAAGGTCTGTCCCATCCCGGATTCTGTTCCAGTGCAGGATTCTTTGTCAGTTCCTCCGAAGGAATCGGGGCAAGATAGTCCTTGTCCTCATCCCATACTTTTGTGCCGTGATTGCTCAGAATCATATTGCCTGAAGAGCTGTTGTCAAGGAATACATTCTTTCCTATCTCAAGAGAATTGCCGTCAGTAGCTTCCGCCGGCTTGTTCCCTGTCGTATAGAACCAGAAATCGGTCGCGTCAGGATTTGACGCACTCAGGGAATATCCTATGGAAGTGGTGACCTCAGGGACATAAGCTCCGCGGAACGGCTCCAGGAACAGCCGGCCTGCCTTCCACCTCATGATATCGTCATACCGCAGACCTTCCATCACCAGTTCTATCCTTCTTTCCCTGCGGATTTCCAGGATAACGCCTTTGTTGTTCCCGGAGACATCAGGATACTGGGCTTCCATATAAGGGTCCGGATTGCTGTTGGCGTCTTCGAGAATGAGATTCGGCATTCCTACCCTGTCACGTATGAGCTTTATTGACCTGTTGATGTCTTGCTGGGACAGCGACCCGAGTTCGGCTTTGGCTTCTGCAAAATTAAGGAGCACTTCCGCATAGCGGTATGCAATGATGTCGTTATCGTTCTGGGTCTGGGCGTCATGTTCTGCGGACTGGAGATATTTTATCGGCATGTATCCTCTCGACACTATCATGGCATCCTGCATATCTTCCACAGATGTCGCAGTTGCCCCTACGCGTATGAATCCAGGGGTGCGTATCGTCTGTTTCAGTCTCGGGTCCCTGTTTTCACATTCTTCGGCAAGTGTCATCGTCTTATAGCCGGGCTGTTCGGTAAACCGCTCTCCGTTGGCCATGAGATAGGAATCGACAAGCGTCTTGTTGAGTCCCAGCTGCTGGCCGCTTACATTGATGATGGTATAGTTCGTATTGTGTCTGACACCGAGAGGAATTGAATAGGACCTTGCGAGGATGACTTCCGTCATGGAGGCGTCGGAAGTCGCAGGCTGTGCGAAAAGGTCCCGGTATGCGTAGTTCTTTCCTCCCGTGTTGTCAATGGTGTAGCCGGAAGTCATGAGTTCTTCGCATGCCTCTACACATTCTTCAAGGTACATGTCGGCATTCTGCAGTCCGTGGTATTTTCTGAATGTACCTTCGAAAAGACAGAACCGGCTTTTCAAAGCCAGGGCTGTCCATTTTGTTATTTCGTTGAGTTTCTTTTCTTCCGGGCAGTCTCTGACGGCGATGTCTATTTCTTCGAGTATTTTTTCAGCTATGAAGTCTCGGCTGTCACGGGGTTTGTACAGTTCCGGTCCGGAATCAGGTACCACGGAATCGTACCACGGCACACCGCCGAAAGTCTTCAGTTTGTCGTAGTAGAACCATGCCCTGAGACAGTGGGCCATGCCTTCGTATTCTGCTCTGATATCAGCATCTTCGCAATTATGCGAATATTGGAAGAAAATGTTGATTTTCCTCAGATTCGTCCAGCTCCAGCTTCCTGCGGATACTTTGGAACTCCGTTTCCCTGTCATGTAATTCGGAAGTTCCGGTCTTATTCCGTTGTCCGCCGTTTCGATGATTCCGCTTTCCACATAGGATGTCATCATCGGGAGCAGGCCGTTGATGTAGTATTTCAGTTCCGTCTCCGTCCTGAAAGTGTTTTCCGGAGCAAGGGAATCCTGTGGGAACTGATCCAGGTCGCAGGCATTCATGATGCAGATGCCTAAGGCTGCGAGGAATATGTTTCTGGATATGTAGTGGTATTTCATGTCAGTTGTCATTTATGTGCATTAGAAATTCAGATTGACGCCGACTGTGAATGTCTTGGAGAACGGGTATATACGTCCGTCGTTCGAGGCCATCGCCTGTTCGGGATCTATGTATTTTGTTCTGAAAGGGGACCAGTACCACAGGTTGTCGCCAGCCACATATATCCTGAGTCTTTCTATCCTGATTTTCTGCGTCCATTTCTGTGGTAGAGTGTAGCCGAATGACAGATTTTTGAGGCGCACGTATGCGACACTCTGCAGGTATCTGTCATTTACCGTGGTCATCTGACCTCTGTCCTGATATGCGGAACCTCCACGTTCCAGTTGAGGAAAGTATCCGTTCTTGTTGTCTTCGCTCCATGCCCTGTTCGCAATGCCTTCAGGAAGGAATGCAGCATTGACACGGCCCCACGGTCCCCAGAATTTTTCCATTTCCTTGTTCGGGTAAATGTCGCATTTGCCGATGCCCTGGAACGTTATGCCGAAATCGAAGCCGAAGTAATTAAGGTTCAGTCCGAAACCGAAGTTGTACCGGGGAGTGGAGTTGCCTATGATTTCCATGTCGCCATGGTCATCGAGGGTTTTCGCCCCGTCGGTTATCTTCTTGTCTCCGTCAATGTCGAGATACTTCACGTCACCTCCGCGGGCCACTGCCCATTCACCCATACTCTGCTCGTATATTTCTCTCATGACATAGGTCTGGTCGATGGCAGAAGTCCATTGTGAGGCTTCCTCGTCCGACATGAACAGACCGCCTGTCCTGAACCCCCATATTTCACCGATTTCCATGCCCTCATAATAATCCGAAAGAAGTTTGGTGTCGTTTCCCTGATATTCTGTTATGAACGAGCGGGCATCGCCCAGCGAGCCGAACACCTCGTAGTTGAAGACGTTGCCGAACAGTTTGAAATCATCTCGCCATGAAAGGGATATCTCCCATCCTTTCGTCCTCATCTTTCCTGCATTCTGGTCCGGCGGATCGGCGCCGTAGACACCAGGAAGAGTCACGCCTTCCACAAACATGTCTGAAGTGTTCCTTATAAACCAGTCGGCCGAGAATGAAAGCCTGTTCTGCAGCAGAGCCAGGTCTATGCCAATGTCTGTCGTAGCGACTTTCTCCCAGGTATAGGAGGCTGAAACCGGAGCCGGTGTCGTGAGGTAGTATGCCAAGGAACCGTCGATGATATATGAAGACTGTGTCTGGGATATTGTCGAATAAGGATAGGTGGCGACCCCGAGCTGATTTCCCAGCATGCCGTACGATGCCCTCAGCTTCGCATTGTTGATGATGTGCCGTATGTTGTCCATGAACGGTTCTTCGCTGAGTCTCCATCCGGCGGAAACTGATGGGAAGAAACCGAACCTGTTGCCTTTCAGAAATCGCGACGAACCGTCGTACCGGCCGTTGAACTCGACGAGATAACGCTCTTTGTAGTTATAGTTGGCCCTCAGGAATACACCGAACAGTTCGTAGGCGGAACCTCCTCCCTGAGCCCTTATTTCTCCAATGATTTTACCGTCGTCATCCACTGATACCCCTCCTGTGGCGAGGTCCAGAGCGTTCAATGATTCAGAGAGGACGTCTGTCCTGTAGCCGAGCAGGTCCGTGTATCGCTGTATCTCGTAGTTCAGGCCTGCCGTCACGGAGAAGTTGTGCGTGTCGTTGATGCTTTTCGAGTAAGTGGCATAGGCATTTACGACATGCGAAGGGTCATAGGTCATGTTCTTGTTTATGTAGTCGACCTTATGGTCTGTCGATGTGGACATCGTGGTTTCCCCTGCATATCCGTTGGACACCGGAACGAGCGCCTGCCTTTTCCAGTTGTCTTCCATGGTAAATCCGAAAGTGTAGTCGGCATTTATGCTGAGGCCTTCCAGCGGAGTGATGCTCAACGAGAACGTATTTCTGAATCGTCTGTCTTTGTTCTGTCCTTTCGATATGCCTTGGGCAATGTCCTGGAATCTGTTTTCGCTCAGGTATTTCCCGCTGGCCATAAGGCCTGTCCAGTTCCCGTCATAGCCTATCGGGACGTATGCCGGAGAACCGTTTATGTTCGTTCTCGCAAAGGCTCCGTTGTCGCTGTTGCCGCCAGGATATGAGTGCACGGAACTGAAGAAGGTTGTCATATTGGATATTTTCAGCCATTTGTACACCTGCGCTGAAAACTTTGCATTCAGGGTGAACCTGTTGTAGTTTTCTTCTGCAATGCGTATGAGTCCGTCCTTTGTGTAGAAGCTTCCGGAAATGTAGTATGAAATCTTGTCGTTGCTTCCGGATATGTTCACGCTGTGCGACTGGGATGGCATGTTGCTCCTGTACATGTATTTCCACCAGTCGAAGTTCCCGTAATAATGGTATTTCGTCCTTCCGTTTTCCACGGTCTCCACAATCCATGGCCTGGACGGATCTTCCACTTCGTCGTATTGTCTGGCTTTCAGTTCTTCATAATCGGCTTCGGTAAAACCTGTGGCGGCTCCCATGTACCCTTTCCTGCCGATGTATGAAGTGTCGTAGATGTAGGAGTGCTCATATCCGCTAGTGACGAAATCGGTGGATACGGTAGGGACAGACCATGACCAGTATCCGTTGTAGCTGACATTGGCTTTCCCTTTTTCTGCCTCTTTTGTCGTGACCAGGACGACTCCGAATGCTGCCCTTGCTCCGTATATCGCTGCCGAGGACGCATCCTTCAGGACCGATATGGATTCCACGTCGTCGGGGCTTATCTGGTCTATGTCACCAGGAATGCCGTCTATCAGTACGAGCGGAGAACTGGAGTTGATGGAGCCGACACCTCTTATCCGGATGGTACCTCCTTTCCCCGGGGAACCGTTCGGAATCGATATATTCACGTTAGGCATTGCTCCCTGAAGCATCTGTGAAACAGAGTTCGTGGACCTGTTTTCAAGGACTTCGGATGACACTGCGGCTACCGAGCCTGTCAGGTTCACCTTTTTCTGCGTTCCGTATCCGACCACAACGACATCGTCGAGAACCTGTCTGTCTTCCGAGAGCGTGATATTGATTACCGCACTTGTCACTGTGGTTTTCTGAGGCACGAAACCGATATAGTTGAATTCAATCTCATCACCGTATACGGCATCGATGGTGTAATTCCCGTCGATATCCGTAACTGTTCCGTGCTGCTTTCCGTCGTGGGTCACGATGACGGCAGCCCCGGGGAGCGGCTGTCCTGCATTGTCTCTGACATTCCCTTTTACAGAGTCCTGTGCGAAGATTCCTACTGGCACGAGCAATGCACCCAATATGGACATCATAATGCTTTTCATATAACTGGTTTTAGTTCGTGTTTATGTTTCTTTCAAGAAAATTTTCAACTTCCGCGGAAGTCGGTATTGAAGGCTGCGCTCCATGTCTGGTCACAGAGATTGCTGAAGCTGCTGTGGCAAATATCAACGCATTCCTGTCCACGTTGTCTCCAGTGCACTTCACAGCCAGAGCTCCGCAGAAAGTGTCTCCGGCAGCTACCGTGTCCACAGCTTCTACCGTGAACGATGGCAGTCTGATTTCTTCACAGTTGTTTTTCATATAGACTCCGTCGCGTCCCAGAGTGATGACTACATTCCCGACCCCGAGTTTAAGGAGCCTGTCCGCTATCATGCTTAGCTTCCCTTCCTCGTATTCTATCCCTGAAACTACTGACGCCTCGATTTCGTTCATCACAAGGATGTTTATCGTGCTCAGCAGTTCCGGGTCTATCTTGCTTGCCGGAGCGGGGTTGTATATGATTCTCTTTCCCATCTGTGACGCGTACGAAGCTATGTCTGCA
Organism: uncultured Bacteroidales bacterium; assembly: GCA_944326335.1. Taxonomy (GTDB): domain Bacteria; phylum Bacteroidota; class Bacteroidia; order Bacteroidales; family UBA932; genus Cryptobacteroides. The sequence continues at coordinate 9,390 of CALVDM010000010.1, read as the reverse complement.
ATTGTCCTGTATGGTATTTCAGCCTGCATCATGACGATATCCGCTTCCTTTATGGCCTGAGCGAAGGACGGAAGCCTGTCGGGTGTCAACGAATGGTTGGCTCCCGGGGCGACGGCTATGCAATTCTGTCCGCTGTCCGCCTCGACGAAAATCAATGCTATCCCGGTAGGATTAGTAAGGTCTTCGAGGATATAGTCCGTTTTCATTCCTTCCTTCGAAAACTGTTTCCTCATCATCTCTCCGTTCATGTCTCTGCCGAGAGTCGTTATGAAAGTCACGTCCCCTCCAAGACGTGTGGCGGCAACAGCCTGGTTGGCGCCTTTGCCTCCGAACGTCTGGGCGAACCTTGCTTCGGAAACGGTTTCTCCTGGAAGCGGAAGATGATCCACCTGTACGACCATGTCCATGTTTGAACTGCCTATTACAGCTATTTTCATTTTATCCATTTTAAATGTTTTATTCTATGAGGCATCAGTATATGACAATGTCGGACCTGTACGGAATTGAACTTTGTGCCCCGACCCTCGTCGTCGCCAATGCGGCTGCAGCATTGGCGAATCGTGCACAGTCGTATATACTGTTGCCTTCGGCGAGATATACACAGAAGGCCCCGCAGAAAGTGTCCCCGGCACCTGTGGTGTCCACTGAATGTACATTTGCAGCTTTCACTATCGTCTTGCAGTCAGGGGAGTACACATAGGCTCCGTCCTTGCCGAGGGTGATGACTACGTTCTCTACGCCTTTCGAGCTTATCGCCTCTGCAGCGGAGAAAGCACTTTGTTCATCCGTTATTCTTATCCCGGACAGCATCTGCGCTTCGATCCTGTTCGGGAGGATTGTGTTGACGTTGTTAAGGAATGAGGCGTCCAAAGCTGTTGCAGGAGCCGGATTCAGCACAACTTTTTTCCCGTAGCCGATAGCCATTTCCACTGCATATTCCGCAGTTCCGACAGGTATTTCCAGTTGGATGAGGACAATGTCCGCTTCCTTGAATTTGCATGCGGCTTTTCTGATGTCTTCCTTGGACAAGGAAGAATTTGCACCGGGAGCGACGACTATGCTGTTCTCGCCGACAGAATCCACGAACACGAGTGCAACCCCGGACGGGCTTTTCCTGTCCGTGAATATGTATTCTGAATCGATGTTCGAGCTTCTGAGTATCTCCATTGTCTGCAGTCCGAACAGGTCATTGCCTATCTTGGAAATGAAAGAGACGTCTCCACCAAGCCTTGAGGCAGCTATTGCCTGATTCGCACCCTTGCCGCCTGGATTCGTGATGAAGGACTCCCCGAGTATTGTCTCTCCAGGGACCGGTAATGTGTCCGCCCTGACAATCATATCGGTATTGCAGCTCCCCACGATGAGGATTTTGGGATGTCTTATCTGTTCCACTGCCGTGATGTTATAGTTTGATACATCTTACGTTAAAGCCTCCGCCACGCTTGCTGGAACTTGACGGTTCCACCTTGCTTCCGTTGGCATTCAGTCTTCTGGCATCAGTGGTGTTCGACAACCTGTTGGTCGCGCTCCAGACTACTGTCGCCCCTCCTACATTTTTGAAAGTTCCGTCTGCCTGTTCGATGATTCCAGGAGCAGGATACCAGGCCTGCGTATTGTCATCAGGGTAATAGTAAAGGATTCCGGCAGTGCCTTTTTCTGAGCCGACTGCGCTTTTCCATATTGCATACTCAGGTGTTGTTCCCGAACCTATCGAACTGGGACTGTTCTTGCCCCAGCCTGCCCATATATTCCTGTATCCGGGACTGTCTCCGTCACCGTCACCTGCGCCCAACGGCATCCTCCATCCGGCAGGACATGGATCGAATACCGATTTGGAGTCTCCGGAGGAGTCCCAGAGGTCCTGAAGACTTTCGTTTCCGAGCCAGTTTTTCCCGGCATTGAAATAGAATTTGGAAGGGTTGTTCACTGACATCAGCAGGGTTGTGGATGCACTTCCTTCCGAGGCTGGTATTATCGGGTTGCCTGAAGCGTCGTAAAGTGTCACTCTGTTGCCTGCAGTTCCGTCTGCCGAGCCAGGGAACGGGTCTTTTCTGCCGAACTGGTAGTGAAGTCCGTAGTATTTAGCTGCTTCCGCGTTTGTCGCAGGTTGTGAAATGGCTCCCTGTACTCCTGTGATTGTGGCTCCAAGATTCCTGTCCATCATCACTTTCCCGTGATGCTTGCCAAGGGATGCGAACGCATCTCCGAAGTATGTATGGACCTGTCCGTTCATCTCGGCCTCTGACGCTGCATCAGGATTATAGTCTGTGAACCAGAAATGCCAGCTCCAGTAGATTTTCCCGTCTGTCCTGCCTTTCAGACCGATGAGGGCATTGTTCCCGTTGCTTATGTCAGGGAACTCCAGTACGGCCACGGCATTACTCCTTGATCCGCTCTTTTCAGTGATGTTTTCCGTACCTGGCCATGTCTTCCACAATGTGACGATTTCCCAGTCCCCGCTTGCAATGATTTTTTCCACACCTGTCCCTGTCCCTTCAAGGTCAGCGATGGCCTGGCTTCCGTCGACAGCTTGCTGGAGACCTAACTTGAAGTCTTCAGGCATCTTGTCTGCGTCTATCATGTAGCTGTTGGCGCATTGTATCATGTCTGTTATTTCAGCAGTTACATTGAATGCGGCACCTGCTGAAAGACTGTTCTCCGGCACGTTGACACTTTTGAATATCACCGTCTCCCCATCGGATGTCTTGCCTGAAATGTTGACTGAACAGGATGCGCTGACAGGGATTATGGCTATGGAAACGTTCCCGTCTCCAGTTGAGGCGGTCACATTTACGGGCTGGCCCAAGACTGCCGTGACAGAGGAAGAGGCTCCGGATGCAGTGGAGATTTCTCCGCTTTGTACGTCTAACTGCACTTTCCCGGCTATGTCTGATTCAGGTATTGTGACGGTTAGTTCCGAGATGCTGAGCTGAGTCCCTGACATCCCGGCAGCAAGGACAGGGGAGAGGGTGATGCTTGACGAAAGCGGATGGAAATCCACGAAGACCTTCTTGTCGGAATCAAGCGTTGTGACGGAAACTTCCTGTTTCCCGAAATTCAAACCGAAAGCATGAGAGTCGCCGCTCTGGACAGATGGGATCTCTGTCTCTATCTTGCTGCCTGAAACGGTCGCCGGGACGGTGGTTGCGGGATAATATCCGGCGAAAGTGACTGTATTCGCTGTTTCCCCTTTCCATGTCTCCGCATCTCTGACCGAAGCGAAACTTGCTGTTTCTTCCCCGATGCCGGAACTGATGCCGATGGCCTCGCAGTAATAATTCTGCATTCCGTCATCGAAGGCATACATCGCAATCATATCGGTGTCCATCCATTTTTCCGTTGCCGTAGCTTCGAAAGTTACAGGATTCTCATCAGGAGTAACCGGTTCTTCAGTGCCGGGGTCATCGTCAGGATTTTTGTATCCGTCCGGATTGTACTGAACCACATAGCCTTCGCATGCCGTAGACAGCATTAAGGCTACAAAAAAACGTAATCCTTTTCTAATCATGGCGATATAGTGTTATTATATATGGTTGTGTCAGGAGCCTGGTTACCCGCTCCGGAACAAATGTAACGAAATAAGACAGGACTTTTTGTTCAAAATCCTGTCTATAATATAATTTCAAATATATGTTATTTCAAGTTAATTGCTTGTGATAAAGGAATGTGTAATATCTTTGACTTTATCCAAGATATAAAGTCAAAGAGATATAATAGCTGATGTTCATATTTGTCTCTTCTTATGTCAGCAATTTTTGGCGCGATACTTTTCATGTATTCTTCCCTGTCTTTCTGCTTTACCGGAATTTCCGTCCTGTTGACAAATGATATTATGAGTTTTTCTGTCTTGAACGCATTTTCGTTGTGAGATGAGAATTTCCTTTTTATCGACCTGGCTTCGTATTGCAGTATGTCCTTTTCTCCGAGCTCATAGTATATGATGAGTTCAATGAGCCGGATGGTCTTCATTACCGGGGTGTAGCGTATGTTGTGGTCGATGTTCGCATTCTTTATCCATGCCCTGGCTTCCTTGTATTCCTGCCGGCCGATATGCACGATGGCCGTGTACAGTATGAGTTCGCTTTTACGTAACGGTGAAAGTTCAGAATACCTGCTGTACAGTATGTCCCGGTACTCCTCCATGATATCTGCGCCTTTCTGGAAGTCACCTCTGTCTATGAAAGGGAAAAGCCTGTACTGGAACATCAGGCATGTCGCGTTCAGCCTGAATTCCTGCGACGTGTTCTGGATGATTTTCTCCAGCCTCGACAGGAAATATCCCATATTCGCATAATCTCCCATGGAGCGGAGACTGTCCAATGCTCCCTCAAGCATTGAAAGATAATATATCGGAGGGTTCAGTTTTGACCTCGGGTTGTTTTCGAACAGGTCATTGAGCTTCTTGTATGCATCGAGGGCGTCTTCATATTGGCCTGTTCCCATGAGATAGCTGGCCTGGAACATCAGATGGTTACGCATCAGCTCGAAATTCGTCCGTGACGAAGCCAGTATTGCGCCCGATTCCTTTATCGCAAGGTCGTTAAGGGATGCCTTCTGTTCTTCCGTCCGGATGTTTCCGGTATGCATCATGCGGTATTTCAGCAGGTTAAGCAGTGTCGAATGCTCTGATATCTCTCTGGTTCTGCTCAGGAGGTCGTTTATTATGAAATGCTTATGGAAAAGTTCCTGTTCGCTTATCATTGAAAAATTGAGCTGATAACGGTATTCCAAATCTGTCTTTTGCGCAATCAGCTGTATTTCTAAATCCCCTGACTCCTTGGCCTTTTCAGACACGTCTGCCAGCAGTTCAAGACTTTCTGCGTAGAGTGAGCGTTCATAGAGCATCCTTGCTTTCATGATGTCGGAAAGCAAATCATGAGTCCTGTCCTTGCCTTTACCGAGCTCGGACAGGACATCAAGCATCCTTGAATAGAGATGTTTCACTGCCACAGGAAACGAACTGCCGGGGCAGGCCTGGATGAATTCCATCTTGACATGGCAGGCATCCGGTTTGGCAGAACTGGAGATTATCCTGTAAACCACAACGTAGTCCTTGTTTTCGTGTCCCTGGACAATCCGCAGGTTTACGTGTTTTTTCTCCGCCTTTGTCAATGATTTTACCAGTGATATGACAGATTCAATCCTCTCCATCCGCCTGTCAGTCGACCTTGACCTTGATTACGATTTTTTTCTGGTCTCCGGTTCCGATGCACGGTGCATGGGCCATGTCTGGAGAGAGAACAATGATTTCCCCTGGATTCACATCACGGATTTCAGTGAAGCGGTCCAGGAAGAACCGGATGTCGTTTATCGTGTCCATGTCTGATTCCGGCATCATAAGGTCGGCGCGCTTCATTATCCCGAACTTTTCTGCCTTCGAGACAGGCACCTGGATGTCGAAATACTTGTCATGTACTTCAAGTTTTGCATCGCAGCTGTCCTTCAGGGACACATTCTGGACATTCACGTAAAGATTCTTCCCGTCCAGCTCGTAAATGCCGGATGCAAGTGAGTCAGGGTCATTCTGCTGCAGGAATTCGAATGCTTTTGCGAAACGCCCGCTGATCGAAGACAATTCCCTGACCTCAGGCGAGTCAAGGGTGAAGACTTCCGCTTCCTTGACCGCTTCAACGTCGCCAGGTGTCTTCCTTTCCTGTGCACAGGACAATGACAGTCCGAGCAGCAGGACAAGTGCTGGTAGTGCTTTGTTTTTCATGGCTTGTCTGTGTATATCAATTATGCTGTCGGACCAAAGATAGTAAAAAAAGATTCAGTTCGTACCTATCTGTTGTATGCAGACTCTCCGTGTTCATATATGTCCAGGCCTTCCTCTTCGACCCTCTTGTCTACACGCAGGCCGACAGTGGAATCCACTATCTTGAACAGGATGAATGTGACTGCGGCGCTGAAGACTATGGCGACGACAGTGGCAATCACCTGCACGAGAAACTGGTGCCAGTCCCCGTACAATGCTCCCTGGACTCCGTCGCTGCCGGTTATCGACTGTGTGGCAAACACGCCCGTAAGGATGGAGCCGACGATGCCGCCTATTCCGTGGACTCCGAATGCGTCGAGCGAGTCGTCGTACCTGAGTTTCGGTTTTACTATGGCTACCATGCAGAAACATATCGCTGAAGTGACGGCTCCGATGCAGAATGCCCCTGCCAGTCCCGTGCTCCCTGCTGCAGGAGTGATGGCGACAAGGCCTGCGACAGCCCCTGTACACGTGCCTATGATTGTCGGCTTCTTGTTGAATACCCAGTCAATGACCATCCATGTCACGGCAGCCGCTGCAGTGGCTATGTGCGTGACCATGAAAGCATTCGCGGCAATGCCGTCGGCCGCGAGTCCGCTTCCTGCGTTGAACCCGAACCATCCGAGCCAGAGAAATGCCGTACCCATGAAAACGAATGTCACATTATGCGGCGAGATAGGGTGTCCGGCCATGTAGTCGCTTCTTTTCCCGAGCATTATCGCCATCACGAGTGCAGATATTCCCGCATTGATGTGCACCACGGTACCGCCTGCGAAATCTATCGCTCCCATCTCCTGCAGGAATCCTCCGCCCCACACCCAGTGCGCCATCGGGAAATATGCCAGTATCACCCAGAGGATGATGAACATAATATATCCTGAAAACTTTATCCTTTCAGCGAATGCACCGAGGATCAGTGCAGGTGTGATGACTGCGAACATGCACTGGAACATGGCGAAAAGCAGTTCCGGGATATTCCCCGTACTCAGGGTGTCAGTGCCTATCCCGTGCATGAAGGCTTTCCCGAATCCTCCGATGAGGAAGGCGAGAGGGTTGCCGTTGTCCTTGAAACTTGTGTCGAATACCCAGCTGTAGCCTACCGCTACCCACAGGATGCTTACCACTGCCACAAGGAAGATGGTCTGCATGATGATGCTGAGCACGTTCTTCTGTCTTACCAGACCTCCGTAGAACAATGCTATGCCGGGGATGCTCATCAGCAGGACAAGCATCGTGGAAGTGAGTATCCAGGCGGTGTTGCCTGTATCCATAGTCAGAAAGTGTGTCATTTGTCGTCCGTTTTAAAAATTCGTGTCAAGTTCTTGATATTCCGTGTTTGACGGGGTCATTTCTCCTGTTCGGCATTGTATAGCGCGATATCTCCCCGTTCTCCGGTCCTGATTCTTACGGCGTCGTGCACCGGGATGACGAAGATGCGTCCGTCGCCTATCTCGCCTGTCCTTGCCGCTTCCGTTATCGCCTTGATGGTCTTTTCCACATTCTTGTCCCTCACTACGATGGAGAGCAGGATGCGTTCAATGGAACTTGTGTCATAGACAATCCCACGGTAGATTCTGCCTTCCCGGGTCTTGCCTACACCCCTGACATCATAGTACGAGAACCATTCGATGTCAGCTGCGAGCAGGGCCTGTTTCACGTCCTCGAACCGGCTCCTGCGGATGATTGCTTCAATTTTTTTCATGAGCTGTACTGTTTGGATTGTTGAGTGGTTAAAGAATTGCTTCCGGGTTATATGCTTATTCCGGCTACGAAATGCACATTCTCCGTGGAGGGATTCCAGACGAGATGCACGAAAACCGGTATTTCATATTTGTCCGTTATCTGAAAACTCTTTGTAGCCTTCAGCCCCACTTCGCATACTGCGAAACCTCCTGTGTTACCCTTGCTGTAGAGCGAGTTGCCGCCTCCTGTATAGAAATCGTTCTGCCATGGTGTCGCCCCGACAACGGCATCCCAGTCAAGCCCTGCGAAACGGAACGGTGCGGAAACCGAGATGTAGGATGCGTATGCCTTCGTTCCGTCTGCCTTGAGCCCCGTGTTTCCTGCGAAGTTTGTGTACCAGTTTACGGCCAGGAACCCGAAATCATAGCCTGCCTGTGCCTCGAACGTGTGGTTTGTCCTGCCGTTCCCGTAGTGGAAATATCCCGGACCGCCGTCGAACCAGTAGTCTGTCACCGAGATGCTGAATCCGCCGGTTGAATACCCCAGGGTCAGGTCCACCTCCCTCGTGTCGCCTGACGTGAAACCCGTCGAACCCCAGGCTGACAGCGAGACTCCGGCATAGGATATTGACAGTGCAGGCTGTATGCTCACGTTTCCGAGGTCCTGACCTCTCCATACATAGTTGCTGACTATGTCCACACCGGCACTGCCGGTGAACCTGTTTTGTGAAACAGATGGCAATTGAAAGAACATCAATGCCGTCGCAGGCACGATTGTCCTGATTAATAATCTTTTCATGATGAAGTCCTTTTTAATTCGGACAAGTAACCGGTTTCTTGCCTATCTGTTTGTTATTGCAAATTTACTTGACAGAACTGCTTATGTGTGCGTTTTTTCTTTAGAAATTGGAATATTAAAATTTTGCTGCTCCAAATTATCTGTTTTTAACAGTTTATTCTTACGATTGTTAAGTTATTGTGCTCGAAAATTCAAGTTTATTAACAGGGAAATATATGCCGTTGCGCATATTTGGCCACTACGTGGTAAGCCTCCGACAAAGTACAATTAGATAAGATTTGCAGCGATTACCAAGGATTATCAAGGTAGTCGCTGCTATTATTGGGTAGTAGCGGGTATTACCCTGCTACTTTCGGAAGTTGCAAGGCAGTAGCGAGTCAATGTCCTTTTCTGTTGGGATCCTTTTGAGAGTGCCTTCCAGCCAGGTGCGGGTGTCTATGCCGCGAGCCTTGCAGCTGCTGAAGAGGGAGTATACGATTGCCGCGCGGACGGCCGCATCGTGGTTACCGCAGAAGAGATAGTTCTTCCTGCCGATGGCCAGCGGACGGATTGCATTCTCCACCCTGTTGTTGTCGATGTGGTATCTGCCGTCAAGGACGTAGCGGCTTAGTCGCGGCAGCAGGGTGTAGGTATATACAAGGGCTTTCCCCATTCTGGATTTCGGTGCGAAGCGGTTTGACACGGAGTCCATCCATTTCTCGAACTCCCGGATGATTTCATAGGACTTGTCCTGACGGCGTTTCCGTATTGCCTCGGCATCGAGTCCCGCCTCCTGCATCTCCTTCTCGATGCCGTAGAGCCTGCCGATATACACGAGGGCCTCGCTTGCATGTTTTCTGTCTTCATCCAGTGCCTCCACGAACTTCCTCCTCGCGTGCGCCCAGCATCCTATCATCCGCTTCCCGGGAGCTCCCTCATAGGCTTCATATACCTCGTAGCCGTCTGTCTGGACTGTTCCGCGATAGCCTCCGATCAGCCTTCTCGCGGTCTCGCCGCTGCGCGAGCCCATGTCATAGTGGAAGTACACGTCACCGAACACGGCATCCCTCACCGCCCAGATGTACCCCTTGACGGCTCGGTGCTTCTCACTCATGGAGCCGAAGAGCCGCTTGCGGAAGTAGGCCATCATGTTCCGCAGGCTGTCGATCACGGAC
>CALVDM010000009.1 GCA_944326335.1 uncultured Bacteroidales bacterium | reverse complement strand
GCACTACCTCCTGAGAGTAGCGCGTCTACCAATTTCGCCACCTGCGCCTCAGTAAAGTGGTGCAAAGATAATACAAAAAATTTAAATACAAAAAGAGATTACGGACTTCACCTGATTTTATCTTCTCATATCACCACTTCAAACCCGAAAGAACCCGACCAGTCTGCCACATCCACCGTTATGGATGAACTGGCATAGTCTATTTCCACATCGACATCCTCAAGGTCTTCCTTCGACCAGTCATAACCTGATTCCACGATGTACTCCCCGAGGGCAAACTCCCTCAGCACCAGGTCTCCGTCCCATATCTGGAGCAGGAGGCTGCTGTCGGTCTGTCTCGGCACCCGCACGGTGCCGCATCCGTCAGCGTCAAGGGACATCCCGTATGAGAAATCCCCTGTGAAAGGCTTCCTGTCTTCCGTCAGTCCGCAGACATTGCCCCTCACGACAAGCCGGAACGGACCGGACCCCTGCGGAGATTCCATATTCACGGTAATCTCACAGAAATCCTTGTGCAGCATGACATGCTGCTCCCTCTCATCCGCGGATGCGTCCGCTTCAGAATAGTGGATGAAGACCGGAGGGCAGTCCGAGCCCAGAGGAATGAGCAGACCTTGCCCCGGCAGATAGAGGCTGTTGTCACCGGACACCACCCCAAGGCGGACACCGGTTCTGGGCACGGAGGCCGTGTATATCCATCTGCCGGATTCGTCCACAGACATGTCGGGTGCTATTTCCATATCCCGGAAGACCAGCCCCTCATCGCTGCTGACAAAAACGGCGGAGCGTTCCACAAGGGCAGGTTCGACATCGCTGAAATCCAGGATGAAGGAGCATGGACACGCGCTTCTGTCCTCTTTTATCGAACATCCCGGAATCATGGCGGCCGCAGCAACGACAGCCGCCAGCCGGGGCAGCAATCCGGACCTGCAGATGGAAATGAGCCCATCCATCAGATGATGACTTCGGAGGATGAGCCTTCATCCCAAGGTTTGACATGCACGGTGACGGAGACACTGCCGGTTTCCACAGGGATGTCAGGAGAAGTGGAGCCGAGCCTCGTGATTCTGACATCCTCCAGGTCATAGGTGTGGTTGGCCTTTATGTCCGGTATGCTGACCGGATAGTAGAATGTCTTGCCAAGAATTTCAGTCTCGAGGACAAGTCTCGTGTACCTCGGAGACCATTCCGGGGAAGCCGTGTCTTCCTGTGTGCCGTTAGGGTAGCAGTAGAAATAATGCCTTGTCCCGTAGCTTTCACCGTTCGTTATGGACACGGACCCGAGGTCGCCGCTGCTCAGCATGGCAGGGATGTCCGTGCAGACTCCGGACTTGTTGAGCCACACCAGCGGCTCACCTGTCCCGGAATATCTGATGTCTCCGGCCGCATTGGCGAGATATATCCTTTTAAGGACAATGTCCACATCCTGATACGCGCCGGAGCCAAGTGCATTGGTCACCTTTTTCACCGATATTCTCGCTGCAAAGCGTGCCACCGTTATATCGACATTGTCATTCCCCGGAGAAACCGACTTCATTGCAGAGCCGTACATCACGAATCCGGACACGGAATTGTCCTGGAGCAGGGTCCTGGCCTCGAGCAGCTGAGACCTTGTAGTAATGCCTGTCAAGACTGGAGCGTTCGCCAAAGCCACGAACTCCATGTCTCCGGAATTGCACTCCACCACAAGCGAATTGCCGTCACCGGAAGACGAGGCATCGAGCATGCCGTTTTCCCTGAACACATACACCTGGAGGCTGTTCACCTTGTCCTCATCCGCTATCCCGAGAACCTTGGACATGGTCTGCGGCACAGTCACCTCCACCGGAATCCTGTCCTGCCCCATCCCTGTTTCATGCCCTGCAGGCAACATTTCACACGAAGCGGCGGCCAGAACCACGGATACGGACAGCACCGCCTTTGTCTTTACTGTTTCAATAGAATTCATATCAATCTGTTTGGTTGTTAAAAAATAATCAGAACATATTTCCGCATGCCTTCACGACTTCGGACATCTCCGGGTCGAGATTGGCACGGTGCCGCATGGAAGGGTCCATACCGAGACACTTCATGAAACACTCCACAGCCTTCTGCCTCTCCCCTGCCCTGGACAGGAGCAACGCTTCCAGATATTCAGCTCTGGCGTCATGCTTTCCCAACCCGGACAGGATGTCGAGGGCATGCCCGTCATAGCCGGAAGATGCAAGGGCCAGAGCCGCATTGTAGTCCCTGTACGGCAGAAGCAGGCCTGCCGCTTTCCTGTAGTCAAGTTCCTTCATCGCCTGCAGCCCCTTCATGTACACCGTATCGAGCTGCCTGGTGTGCACGGTGTCCTTCTTCACCCCAGCCCTGTGCATGTGGAACCTGAAATTCACGGTTCTCAACTCAGGGTAGAGTTTCTCAAGGAGATGACGGTATTCCGGCAGTCCGGACAATATCCTCTCAGCCTCATCCTTGTCCCGCATTCCGGCTGCCGCCAATACCGTATTCCTGCATGCGCTTCCGAGCGACGTGTCATTAGCCGCCAGCCTCGCAAGCCTGTCCCAGTTCTCCGGGACAGACCTTGTGACAACCATGGAGGCCACAGATGCATTCCCCATGTCGGCGACACATTCCCTGACAGCCTCCGACCGGTCTCTGGCAAGCCTGCTGTTGTACTCCCAGCTGCCTTCAGGAGAGCAGGATGCGGTAACCACCACCGAGTCGAGCACAAGGTCCCGCCTGGACAGCACATCCCTGAAACAGCTCCTGATTCTCGACAGTTCCGAAGAGTTCCGCTCAGAAAGAGTGTCTATGGCCGCACTTCCCTGGCAGAAATCCAGAAATGCCTCAGTGCTGTCTGTAACCACCCTGTCAAGCACCCTGAACACATACCTCGGGGCATAGTCCGCAAGGGTGGACATGGAACTGACATAGAATGTCAGCTTCCCTGCATCCGGCACAGCCGCCATGAAATCCCCGTCAAGATATACCGCGCCTTCAAGACTGACGTACAGTTTTCTCAACCCCGGAGCAGACGCCATCTCATGCGAATACCTGTACACCAGGCCTCCTTCTCCGGAAGACATGACGGTGTCGAGCACTGCGTTCCTCTCCATCGGTGACTTCACAAGCTTCCTGAAGACCTCATCCCTGTGCTCCACCTTCCACGCATTCCTTCTCTTGCGGGCATTGTCGGTGTAATGCTTCAGGGCAGCGTACTGGCTCACGCCGAAAATATTCCCTGCAAGGGGCTCCGGGATAAGGGTGGAATCGCCCTTCATGGCATGAATCTCGGGGAAATGGCGTTCGAGAAATGTCTCAAGCTGCCTTATCCTTATGAAATCCGTGCTGTCGGTGACAATGGAGGAAATGAAGTTGCGGTATCGCTCGTATCCTCTCAGCTGCCTTTTACGGTAGCCGCTTCCGGTTATAAGCACCGGTTCAAGATGCATGATGCTGTCTCCGGCTTCCACCACAGGAAAGAATCTCAGCTGGTACCGCGAGGAGATAAGCTCTTCAGGCACAGTGATGTCGAACGCGAACGAGACCCGGCCCATGCGTTCCGCCACATTCCTGAAGCGGGCGACAATCCTCGAAGCCTCTATGACATCCACAGCCGTCATCTCCCCTGTTCCGCTGTCGCGCACCGCGTTCATTATCACCGGTCCGGAAGACACTCTGAGCGAGTCCACCACCGGCCGGTCACCGCTGCGGCTCCGGACGGTCTCATCCGGAGTGTCACCGGCAACGGACAGTGCCGGAGCCGGCCCCGCTGCGGACATCCCGGAGTACACGGCCGGGATGCATGAGTGGAGGCACGAAACGGCCAGAAAGATGGCGGCCACTGCTGTTTTCCTGTCAGAAGACATATACGAGAGACAATAAAAGTTCATTAGGCATTATGAAACCTTTTGTGCCGCTGCCTGTCGTGACTCCGCACGAGGGGCAGTCATAGGCAGTGTATTTCTTGACCCCGGTCCACAGGCCGACACCGAATTCGAGGTTCAGGTTCGGATGGAGCATGTAGGAATAGCCTGCGGAAAAGCCTATCCCGTATCCGTCCCCTTCCTCCGTGTCCGGGGAAAAAATCCCTCCCCGGTTGTATTCCTGATACTTGGCCTTTGCCGCTATCCACCATCCGGAGAAGACGTGCCATGGCCAGAGCCTCACTCCGAGTTCGTACGACTGCTGCCTGTTCTGCATCCGTGAGTCTTTCACCGGATTGTTGAACGTGAACGGGTTGAACTTCACTCCGGCATTCAGGCTCCAATGCCTGGAAAAACCGTAAGACGCCTCCATGTTCATGGTTCCGAGATTCAGGTAGCCGATGATATTGGTGGAGACCGAGAATCGTCGGGCTTCAGCCTCCTGCGGAAGCGAAAACAGAAGCGCGGCCACCACCGCCAGTATCTTCCTCATGTCAACGGTATCTTAGGAACACCTGACTTATCATCTCCGACTTGTCCGGGAACATTGACAGCAGCCTGTCTTTCAGCACAGTCACATTCGTGACATCCTGCTGCATCGCTTCAAGGAAATCAGACCTTGAAAGTCCCCGCTGGTCGAGATACCTGAAAATCTGCGGACTGAACCAGTAGCCGGTGCCGAACTGCGGCAGAGGCCCGCCGTATCGTTCCTGATACATGGTGCTTTCGACATAGTAGGCCCACATCTCCCCGACTTCGCAGTAGCCTGCATACTGGTCCGTACCGTCTCCGTATGTCATTCCTCCGGTGTTCACGTATGACCTCAGTATGTATTCGACATATCTGTTCCAGTAGTCCTTGCCCACCTGGGCGAAATGGCTGCAATGTGCAAGCTCGTGGCACACTGCCCTGTATGCGTCGCTGTAGCTGTCCATCTCCGCGGTCCCTATCGTCACATCCGGAGCGAAGAAGGATATGAGAGAGGCGAACACCCCGAGGAAATCCTTTACGAGAGAGTGCGAGACCCCCACCTTGTGATGAAGCATGACCGCACTGCTCGCATCCAGTTTTGACATGAGCCATATCCTCAGGTCCCCCGGAGGCGGAGTGAGGTCCATGTCATCTTCCGAACACCTTGAAATATAGTCGTATGCGGCATTGTTCACGACAGAGCGCAGGAAAAGTGTCCTGTCGGAGTCTTTCGTGATGGTCGCATTGAGTCCGGTGGAAGGGCCTTTCCCGAGCGACGATGCCGAAGCCGGCTGCAATATGAGGTTGAAACCTATCGCGAACCCTTTCTCGTTCTTGAACACGAGCTTGTATTTGAGTTTCGCCGAGAATTTCTTGGGAATCGTATAGTAGCCGTCCCGGTCCGTGTAGGTATTGGAGAACTTCACGAACGAGTTGCACCTTATCCTGACCCCGGCCACGCCGAACGGCTTTCCTCCGTTTGCGCTGTCATCCACAATAGTGATTCTGCCAGAAGGATTCGCCCGGCTTCCCTTCGTCTCCGGCTGGAGCAGTCCCTCATTGCCGGAAAGGCGGAAAGCCTCACGCTCCACTGCCTCCCAGTCTATTCCGTCAGAGGCCCGTGAGGGCTGGTCGTACTCCGTGATATTGCATTCGTCAAGGATTTCATAGCGCACATCCGGAAATTCATAGTCGTGCGGGACCACCGCATACTGCCATGTTATCTCTCCCTCAGGGATGGAAGGGTCATGATAGTAATCCCCGTCCACAAGAATCTCATAGTCGACAGGATAGTCCACGAGGTCGAGCCCCGATGATTCCAGGAGGTCGAACTCCTGCTCGTTTTCAGGGAGGAATCTGACATAGAGGTGCGTCGTACTTACCTCGTTCCTCGACTTTGTGGGATAGACGGCCGAGAAGGCAGCCCTGACATTTTCAGTCGTGTAAGGATTTTCCAGCTTATCCCCGAGCACAATCATGCCATGCGGCACGGGTTCAGCCTGCGCGGCCGCTCCGGCTTCTCCTGCACCGACATTCATCCCCACCTTGGTGCAAGCCGACAGCATTGCACACAATACCAAAAAACCCGATAATTTTTTCATGATATCCTTTATTTGGCCGGAATGGGCGGACGCGCCCTCCGGCTCTGTTTACGGTGCAAATGTAGAGGCGGCTATCCGTGTTATGAAGCATAAGACGTTTAATGTCGGGAAAAACGGCTGCATGGTCTCTTATTCAGTGTTTTTCAATGCGATGCGGGTTTATCCGTTTTAAAAAGAAGAATTTTCCGAAAAATTCAAGGTATTGACATTTTTTGTGTAAATTCGCGGCCTGATTCCGTAGTTGAAAACAACAAACATCATTGTTATGAACTTCATATTACTGGTAGTCGTCATACTGATAGCCATAATAATGGTAGCTGCCGCAATAGGAATCGCAAAGGCAATCGCACCGCGGTCCTACAACGCCCAGAAAGGCGAACCTTATGAATGCGGCATTCCTACAAGAGGCAAGTCATGGATGCAGTTCAAGGTCGGTTATTATCTTTACGCCATCCTTTTCCTCATGTTCGACGTCGAGACGGTGTTTCTGTTCGCATGGGCCGTCGTGGTCCAGGACCTGGGGATCTATGGTCTTGTCAGCGTACTGTTCTTCCTCCTGATTCTCGTCCTCGGACTTGCGTACGCGTGGAGGAAAGGCGCTCTCGAATGGAAATAAACTTTTTGGGTATATGAAAAGGAAAGTCGATATAAAGTCGATGAAATACGAGGATTTCAACGACAACGAATATATTGAAGGGATGCTCAGGGAGCTCCGCGAGAACGGGACGAATGTCATAGTGGGATGCCTTGACGACGTGATTGAATGGGGTCGCAGCAACAGTCTGTGGCCGCTCACCTTCGCCACGAGCTGCTGCGGAATCGAATTCATGGCCATCGGGGCCGCAAGGTACGATTTCGCGAGGTTCGGGTTCGAGGTGGCAAGGTCTTCACCGAGGCAGGCCGACTTCATAATGGTGGCAGGGACCATCACGCACAAGATGGCGCCGGTACTGAAGCGTCTCTACGACCAGATGGCTGACCCGAAATATGTCGTTGCCACCGGAGGATGCGCGATAAGCGGCGGTCCGTTCAAGAAATCATACCATGTCGTGGACGGAGTGGACAAGATAATCCCTGTGGACGTGTATATCCCGGGGTGCCCTCCGCGTCCGGAGGCGATGCTCTACGGGCTGATGCAGCTCCAGCGCAAGGTGAAGGCGCAGAGATTCCTCGGAGGAATCAACAAGAGCATCAGCGAGAAGGAATACGAGAAGCTCATGAGGGCCGACACCAACACGGGTGAGGACTTCAAGGAATACGATGAATCAGGATTGGCATAAAGACAGTTGGATATGGAGAAAGATTTGAAAAACAGATTGGCTGCCCTTGATGCCGTGTGGTCAGAAGAGGGAGACGGACTTTACAAGGTTCCGTCTTCATCCTTGAGGAAGACAGCCGAATTCCTCAGGAACGAGGCCGGGTTCGACTTCCTGCGCAGCCTTACAGGCATGGACTGGGGTGAGGAAGGGCTCGGATGCGTGTACCACCTCGAGAACACCGCCACTGGAGAGAACGTGGTCATAGCTTCGGCGGACAAGGACAGGGAGAATGCGAGCCTGCCTTCCGTCCACGACCTGTGGAAAGGGGCCAACCTCAACGAGAGGGAAGCGTACGACTTCTTCGGAATCAAGTTCATAGGCCATCCGGACCTCCGCAGACTGTTCCTCAGGGACGACTGGAAAGGATATCCGATGCGCAAGGACTATGACCCTGCGACGAATCCTCTGAACATGGAGAACGAACCTCAGGAGGAAGATTCCATCAGCTACGAGATGACCCCGTCCGGAGACTACATACTGAAGAGACATCCGCTCTTCGAGGAAGATGAATATGTGATAAACATCGGGCCTCAACACCCGGCCACGCACGGAGTGCTCCGCTTCCGCGTGTCGCTCGAAGGAGAGACCATAAAGAAGATAGACCCGCACTGCGGGTATATACACAGGGGCATAGAGAAGCTCTGCGAGACAAGCACATATCCGCAGACACTCGGCTTCACTGACAGGCTAGACTACCTCGGGGCGATGCAGAACCGCCACGCTCTCTGCATGTGCATAGAAAAGGCTCTCGGACTGGAAGTTTCTGAAAGGATACAGTACATAAGGACGATAATGGATGAGCTGCAGAGGATAGACTCCCACCTGCTCTTCATTGCCTGCCTTTGCCAGGACATGGGCGCACTCGAGGTGTTCTTCCTCGGATTCAGGGACAGGGAGAAGGTGCTCGACATCCTCGAGCAGACAACCGGCGGACGCCTCATCCAGACATACAACACAATCGGAGGAGTCCAGGCCGACATCCACCCTGAATTTGTCAGGAAGGTGAAAGAATTCATCGTGTACATGCGCTCCAAAATCAACGAATACCACGAGATTTTCACCTGGAACGTGATTGCAAGGAAAAGGCTCATCGGCACCGGCGTGCTCTCGAGGGAGGATGCGATATCGTTCGGGGCGACAGGCGGTACGGGCAGGGCCTCAGGCTGGGCATGCGATGTCCGCAAGAGGCACCCTTATGCAATGTACGGCAAGGTGGACTTCAAGGAGATTACCTTCACGGAGGGAGACTGCTTCGCACGCTACATGGTGAGGATAAAAGAGATAGAGGAAAGCCTGAAAATTATTGAGCAGCTCATCGACAATATCCCGGAAGGGGAATACCAGATGAAGGTGAAGCCGCTGATAAAACTGCCTGAAGGCAGATGGTATTCGGCAGTGGAAGGCAGCCGCGGAGAATTCGGCGTCTTCATCGAGAGCCACGGGGACAAGTATCCGTACAGGGTGAAGTTCCGTTCCACCGGGCTCCCGCTCGTGTCGTGCGTGGACACCATCGCAAGAAATGCCAAGATAGCCGACCTTATCGCAATCGGCGGTACTCTCGACTATGTAATTCCTGACATTGACAGATAAAAGAAAGACAGATATGTTCGATTTCGGTATAGTTACAAACTGGATTCATACACAGCTGACCTCATTGATGCCGGAAGCTCTCGCGATATTCATAGAGTGTGTCATAATCGGGGTCTGCCTCCTGCTGCTGTATGTCGTGATAGCCATAATAATGATATACATGGAACGCAAGGTCTGCGCTGCCTTCCAGTGCCGCCTCGGACCTGTCAGGGTCGGGCCGTGGGGCAGCATACAGGTCATCTGCGACGTCTTCAAGATGCTCACCAAGGAAATCATCACGGTGAGGCATTCCGACAAGTTCCTGTACAATCTGGCGCCATATCTCGTCATAATAGCCTCCGTGACGGCTTTCGCGTGCATACCAATCAGCCGCGGGATGGAGATTCTGGACTTCAATGTCGGCGTACTGTTCTTCATGGCCGCATCGTCCATAGGAATCATCGGCATCCTGCTCGCCGGATGGAGCTCGAACAACAAGTTCTCGCTCATAGGCGCGATGCGAAGCGGTGCACAGATGATAAGCTACGAGCTGTCCGTGGGACTGTCGATACTCACGATAGTCGTGCTCACGGACACCATGCAGTTCTCCGAGATAGTCATGCGGCAGGCTGACGGATGGTTCATCTTCAAGGGGCACATACCTGCCGTGATAGCATTCATAATCTATCTGATAGCAGGGAACGCCGAGGTGAACAGAGGGCCGTTCGACCTTCCGGAGGCTGAGTCGGAGCTCACGGCAGGATACCATACCGAATACTCCGGAATGCATTTCGGACTGTTCTATGTGGCTGAATTCGTGAACCTTTTCATAATCTCGAGCATCGCGGCCACCATATTCCTCGGCGGATGGATGCCTCTGCACATACCGGGGCTCGACGGATTCAACGCCGTCATGGATGCAATCCCGGGCTTCATCTGGTTCTTCGCCAAGGCATTCTTCATCGTATGGCTCCTGATGTGGATAAAATGGACCTTCCCGAGGCTCAGGATAGACCAGATACTTACCCTCGAATGGAAGTATCTTGTGCCGATAGGGCTTGTAAACCTGCTCCTGATGGTCATTGTCGTTGTATTCAAATTGCATTTTTAGTCATTATGGGATATTTCAAAGGTATTTTTCAGGCACTCGGGTCGCTTCTTACGGGGCTGAAGGTCACTTTCAAGGAGTTCTTCACCAAGAAGATTACCGAACAGTACCCGGAGAACAGGGCCGTCCTCAAGATGAACGACAGGTTCTGCGGAGAGCTGACCATGCCGCACGACGAGGACGGCAACAACAGGTGCATCGCGTGCGGACTCTGCCAGATGGCCTGTCCGAACGGGAGCATAAGGATAACTTCCGAGACGGTACAGGACCCGCAGACGGGAAAATCAAGGAAAAGACTCGTCAAATACGAATACGACCTCGGGTCATGCATGTTCTGCCACCTTTGCGTGAACGCATGCCCGCATGACGCCATCAGGTTCTCGACGAATTTCGAGCATGCCGTATTCACAAGAAGCAAACTCGTCAAAACTCTGAACAAGTAACGACCATGGGCATAACACTCGATTTAATAGTTTTCGCCGTCCTCGCCGTATTCATCGTGGTGAGTTCGGTGCTGGCTGTGACCACAAAAAGGATATTGAGGGCAGCCACATACCTGCTTTTCGTCCTTATCGGGACGGCAGGCATATATTTCCAGCTCAACTATTCCTTCCTCGGAGCCGTGCAGCTGCTTGTCTATGCAGGCGGCATAACCGTACTCTACGTGTTCTCGATACTGCTCACCTCAAGCGAGGGAGACCAGGCCGAGAAACTGAAGAAAGGCAAGTTCTTCGCAGGCCTTGTGGCCACCCTTGCCGCCATGGGGATATGCCTGTTCGTGATGCTCAAGCACAAGTTCCTCAACCAGGTATTCGAGCACGGGGAACTTCCGGTCAAGGAGATAGGCTACGCTCTCATGAGCACGGAAAAATACGGGTACGTACTTCCGTTCGAGGTGATAAGCGTGCTTCTTCTCGCATGCATAATCGGAGG
This sequence comes from uncultured Bacteroidales bacterium, assembly GCA_944326335.1. Classification (GTDB taxonomy): domain Bacteria; phylum Bacteroidota; class Bacteroidia; order Bacteroidales; family UBA932; genus Cryptobacteroides. The sequence continues at coordinate 72,112 of CALVDM010000009.1, read as the reverse complement.
AATTTTGATAGCAAGAAAAAGATAAAGGGGGATTCTTATGGTACAGATGGAATATTACCTGATTGTCTCCACAATAATGATGTTCGTGGGTATCTACGGTTTCCTGACAAGAAGGAACCTTCTCGCCATGCTCATCGCAGTGGAGCTGATACTCAACTCTGTTGACATAAACTTCGTGGTGTTCAACCGCTTCCTGTTCCCCGGACAGCTCGAGGGGTTCTTCTTCTCCCTCTTCGCCATCGGTATAAGCGCGGCCGAAACCGCTGTGGCAATAGCCATCATCATCAACATATACCGTAACATACGCAACATCCAGGTGAAGAATCTGGACAAGATGAAGTGGTAAAATTTTGAGAATATGGAATATACGATTCTGATACTGTTGCTTCCGCTGCTGAGTTTCATTCTCATCGGACTTCTCGACTCGAAGCTGAAGCCTGCGGCCGCAGGACTTTTCGGCACAGTCGTCACGGGCATTGTGGCACTCCTCAGCTACTGGACCGCGTTCTCGTATTTCGGGGCCGGAAGGAATGCGGACGGAATCTATCCGACGCAGATTCCATGGAATGCCGAATGGCTTCCGTTCGGAGGCAATCTCCAGATTGACCTCGGGATTCTGCTCGACCCGATTTCCGTGATGATGCTCGTGGTCATAAGCACCGTCTCGTTCATGGTCCACATCTATTCCTTCGGCTACATGAAGGGAGAGAGGGGTTTCCAGAGGTATTACGCATTCCTCTCGCTGTTCACGATGAGCATGCTGGGACTTGTGGTGGCCACGAACATCTTCCAGATGTACATTTTCTGGGAGCTCGTGGGTGTCAGCTCCTATCTGCTGATAGGTTTCTACTACACCCGGAAGGAAGCTGTTGCAGCATCCAAGAAAGCATTCATCGTCACGAGATTCGCAGACCTGGGTTTCCTGGTCGGTATCCTCATCTACGGATTCTACACCGGGTCGTTCTCTTTCACACCGGACGCTTCCGTGATAGGGACAGCCAAGGTTGTACTGCCACTCGCCCTCGGGCTCATGTTCATCGGAGGTGCGGGAAAGAGTGCGATGTTCCCTCTGCACATCTGGCTGCCTGACGCGATGGAAGGCCCTACCCCTGTGTCCGCACTCATACACGCGGCCACAATGGTGGTGGCAGGTGTCTATCTTGTGGCAAGGATGTTCCCGCTCTTCATCGGATACGCTCCCGAAGTGCTGCACGTCACGGCCTATGTAGGCGCGTTCACGGCACTCTACGCAGCAGTCGTCGCGTGCGTGCAGAGTGACATAAAGAGAGTGCTCGCATTCAGTACGATATCGCAGATAGGATTCATGATAGTGGCTCTCGGCGTCTGCACTTCCGCCGACCCTCATGCCGGGGGTCTCGGGTACATGGCTTCGATGTTCCACCTTTTCACACACGCGATGTTCAAGGCCCTGCTCTTCCTCGGGGCGGGATGCATCATCCATGCAGTCCACTCGAACGAGATGTCGGCCATGGGAGGGCTCAGGAAATACATGCCTGTCACCCATGTCACATTCCTCGTGGCCTGCCTCGCCATTGCAGGGATATGGCCGCTGAGCGGGTTCTTCTCCAAGGACGAGATACTTGCGGCATGCTTCGCATTCTCCCCTGTCATGGGTTGGGTGATGACATTCATTGCAGGGCTCACGGCATTCTACATGTTCAGGCTCTACTACAGCATATTCTGGGGTAAGGAGAACAGGGAACTGCATGACGCCCACACTCCTCACGAGGCTCCGGCCACCATGACCGTTCCGCTCGTGATTCTCGCTGCAGTGACATTGTGCGCCGGCTGGATACCGTTCGGGGAATTCGTATCGAGCGACGGGACGGCATACCACATCCACATAGACTGGACCGTGGCTGCCATCAGCCTCTGCGTTGCCGCAGCAGGAATAGCAATCGCCACGTGGATGTACATGAGGGAGGACAGGAAAGTCGCAGACGGCCTTGCATCCCGTTTCAGCGGGCTTCACAAGGCAGCCTACCACAGGTTCTACATAGACGAGGTCTACCAGTTCATAACCCACAGAATCATATTCGCCTGCATATCCACGCCGGTAGCATGGTTCGACAGGCACGTTGTCGACGGATTCATGAATATGCTCGCGACCGTGTCCAACAAGCTCTCGTACGCAATCAGGTACATGCAGAGCGGCAACGTACAGAAATACGGGATATGGTTCCTCGGCGGCGCTCTCGGCATCACCATCATACTCCTGCTCATTTGAATTTATTGACTGACTGATAAACAGACATAGAAATATGAATATATTGTCACTTTTCCCGGCCATTCCATTGCTGATGATGCTCGGACTGTGGGTCTCGAGAAACACCAGACAGATTCACGCGGTCATGGTGACCGGAGCCTCGCTCCTTCTCGGACTTGCCATAGCCCTTGTAGCCATATATCTCGGGATGAGGGCCGACGGACAGACTGCGGAAATGCTCCTTACCGACAGTTTCAGCTGGTACAAGCCGCTCAACATCGAGTATTCGGTCGGGGTCGACGGAATCTCGGTCGCGATGATACTGCTTTCGGCCATAATAGTGTTCACCGGGACATTCGCATCATGGAAGATGGAGACTGACGTGAAGGAATTCTTCCTCTGGTTCTGTCTGCTCAGCGTAGGTGTGTTCGGATTCTTCATATCCGTCGACCTGTTCACGATGTTCATGTTCTACGAAGTCGCGCTCATCCCGATGTACCTGCTCATCGGTGTCTGGGGCACCGGACGGAAGGAATACTCGGCAATGAAGCTGACCCTGATGCTCATGGGAGGGTCCGCCCTCATACTCATAGGCATACTCGGCATCTATTTCGGGGCCGGAGCCACCACGATGGATATCACGGAAATCGCGGCCCTGCACAACATTCCCGAGAATATGCAGAGGATATGGTTCCCTGTCATCTTCATCGGATTCGGGGTGCTCGGTGCGCTGTTCCCGTTCCACACATGGAGCCCTGACGGCCATGCATCCGCACCGACCGCAGTGTCCATGCTCCATGCAGGAGTGCTGATGAAGCTCGGAGGTTACGGATGCTTCCGGATAGCCATGTATCTTCTGCCGGAAGCCGCACAGGAACTCAGCTGGATATTCATAATCCTCACCACGATATCGGTAGTGTACGGAGCGTTCTCAGCGTGCGTGCAGACAGACCTCAAATACATCAACGCATATTCTTCGGTATCGCACTGCGGGCTCGTCCTCTTCGCGATACTCATGATGAACACAACGGCAGCTACTGGCGCAGTGCTCCAGATGCTCAGCCACGGACTCATGACAGCCCTGTTCTTCGCGCTCATCGGCATGATATACGGCCGGACCCACACGAGGGACATACGCGAACTGAGCGGCCTGATGAAGATAATGCCGTTCCTTTCCGTCTGCTACGTCATTGCAGGACTTGCGAACCTCGGTCTTCCGGGACTCAGCGGCTTCGTGGCCGAAATGACCATCTTCAACGGTGCGTTCATGGTTGACGACACATTCCACAGGGTCGTGACGGTCATCGCCTGCACATCCATAGTCATCACCGCGGTCTACATCCTCAGACTCATCGGTAAAATCCTGTACGGCACATGCGAAAATCCCGCACACCTCAAACTGACGGACGCCACCTGGGATGAAAGGCTCGCGGTCATCGTGCTCATCGTAGCCGTGGCAGGACTCGGCCTCTTCCCTCTCTGGATGAGCGACATGATAAGCGAAAGTGTTTTACCTGTAATTTCCAATATTCTGAACTGAGATGGACTACTCAAGCATATTTTCATACATGTACACTGAAATCGCCCTTGTGGGCGTGGCAATAGCCGTCCTGCTGTACGACCTGCTTGCAGGGGAACGGGGCAGGAAGTTCTTCCACTGTTTCACCTGCATTCTCATGCTGCTGTTCATCGCAGGTACTGTGGTGCCGTACCATCAGGGGACAGGTGAAGTGTTCGGCGGCATGTACGTATATTCACCGGTGGCCGGCATCGTCAAGAGCATACTCGCGATAGGCACTCTCATAGTGTTCCTGCAGGCTGATTCATGGCTCCGCAGAGAGGACACAACGTTCAAGAGAGGAGAATTCTACGTGCTTACGCTTTCGACTCTGCTCGGCATGGATTTCATGATAAGCTCGGGGCATTTCATGATGTTCTTCATAGGACTCGAACTGGCTTCGGTACCTATGGCCTGCCTCGTTGCATTCGACAAATACAGGCATAACTCCGCAGAAGCCGGAGCGAAGTACATATTGAGTGCATTGTTCGCAAGCGGGCTCATGCTCTATGGAATATCGTTCCTTTACGGGACCACAGGCACCCTGTATTTCGAGGATATGGCTCCGGCTCTGGACGGAAATGCCCTGCAGATTCTTGCAATGGCGTTCTTCTTCACCGGCCTGGGCTTCAAAATCTCCCTCGTACCGTTCCACCTGTGGACGGCAGACACATACGAGGGGGCTCCGACCACCGTCACGTCCTATCTTTCGGTGGTCTCCAAGGCTGCAGCTGCTTTCGCGCTGATGGTTGTTCTCGTGAAGGTGTTCGCGCAGATGGTTGAATACTGGCAGCTCATGCTCTATATTGTGATAGTGCTCAGCATCACGGTGGCAAACCTCTTCGCCATACGTCAGAAGAACCTGAAGAGATTCCTCGCGTTCTCCTCGATATCGCAGGCAGGATACATCATGCTTGCAGTCATCAGCGGCACTCCTTACGGCATGACATCCCTTATTTTCTATGTGCTCGTGTATATGGTTGCGAATCTCGCTGCATTCGGAGTAATATCCGCAGTGGAGCAGAACAGCGACGGCAAGGTCTGCATGGATGACTACAACGGGCTTTACAGGACAAATCCGAAACTCACGGTGATAATGACTCTGGCCCTGTTCTCGCTTGCGGGAATACCGCCGTTTGCAGGCTTCTTCTCGAAGTTCTTCATATTTGCGGCGGCATTCGAGCAGGGTTTCCACGTACTGGTATTCATAGCCCTCATAAACACCGTGATATCCCTCTACTACTATCTGCTCGTCGTGAAGGCCATGTTCATAACGCCAAACGACTCCCCTGTCGCCAACTTCAGAAGCGACAACAGCACAAGGCTCAGTCTCATACTCTGCCTCGCGGGAATCATAGTGCTCGGCCTCGCAAGCTGTATTTTCGACGGAATAAACCTCTATTCGTTCGGAATGTAACCATCCGGCGGAGGTATGAAAAAACGTGGCTCGAAATCATTTCCGGGTCACGTTTTTTTTGCATCTTACCTTTTCCTGCGGAAGCAGAACAGCGGCATATAGAAAACGAACGCAATCAGTGAAAAGAGCAGACCGCCGATAGTCCCTACGGCAAACGGGAACCAGAACACCTCGTCCGGACCGTCAAAAAGGAACGGCACAAGCCCGAGCACTGTGGATATGACAGTAAGCATGATGGGGTGTATCTTGTGATTGTATGCTCTGATATAGTCACGGACTTCATACCCTTCCGTCGTTCTTCTTTTCTCTTTCCGTCTCCTCCTGATATCCTTGTATTCGTTCACAAGGTATATGCCTGCATTCACGACTATTCCGCTTAGCATCACCATTGCGGCAAATCCTCCCTGGTCAAAGACGAAGTCCGAGAGTCCGAAGGTAAGGAATACTCCCACGAATGATATCGGAATCATGAGAATGATGGCAAACGGCATACGCAGTGATTCGAAAATCATGCTGCACATGACAAATATAATTGCTATGACAATCATCAGGAGTCCGGCATACTGCTTCCGTTCCATGCCGGGTATTCCGAAACCGTATTCCTCAGCCTTGTAGCCGACAGGAAGCACTTCGTCGTTCATCCTCTTCACAGCCTCATCCACCAATTTTCTGGACAGTGCATACGTTCCTATGAAATCGAACCCTACCACAATCTCGTATGACTGGTTCTTCCTGTTGATGGTTATTCCCGAGTGTCTTTTCACGATTTTCCCTATCTCGGACATTTTCACACGGGTGCTGTCCACCGATATGCCCGTATTGGTGATATGCCACAGGTCGAAATAATCCTTGTCCGACGATCTGAGCACGGCAGGTATGATGTTCCCGTCATACTTCACATAACCGGCTCTCTTGTCATAAAGATGCGATTCAAGTGCCGTAAAATAGTGGTATGGATTCACCCCGCGGGAAACGGCCGCTCCGAAATCATACTCTACGTTGAACTCGCTGCCGGCAAGTCCGTACATCCCGTCCATGATTTCCGGGGCCGATACCCTGATGTTCCCGGACAGGTATTCCATGAGTTCTGTGGCGTATCCATACAGGTCATCGAAATTATATCCGCGGAGGATTATCCTGCAGTTCTTGTAACTCATGGTTACATTGTTGTTGAAGTATGATTCGTTTATTCCCCATACTCTCCAGTTCGCCCCTCCGAAGTTTGTCGCCATTGCCGTCACCTGGCTCTTTAGCTCCGCCGGGAAGGACGTATTCTCATATTCCGGCCGGAAAGTGACCTCTATCGTCGCATTGTCGTATGAGCGGATACTTGTGGTGAAGGATTCTATCTCACTGAACTTGCCGAGGAAGTTTTCCATGCTCTTCACTACATCATTGAGCTGCGCGACAGTGCATCCCTCAGGCATCCCGGCCTGAATATACAGCATGTCCCTCCCAGGCTCCCTGTAGAAGTCCCCTCTGTTGAGTGCACGGTTGAACATGGCAAAGGAACTGCCGAGCACCTTGTCTATGACTGCCCTGTTGTCCGCATACGGCCTCCAGCCAATAATGCTGTTGTATGCCTTCTGGAAGATATTCTGTCTGTCTTCCGGAACTTTTTCCGCAACTTTCTGCGGCAGCAGACACAAAGGCAGTCCGAATGCGGCAACGAGAATGAGGACCGGTATCCATTTCCGCTTTGCTGCCGCCTCTATATAGCGGAAGTACAGCCGGTTGAACCTTATCGTCCTCCTGACCCGACCTATGGTGACGGATGTCTGTTTCCTGTCCGGCGGGAACCTGTCAATCAGTGACGGGATGAAGGCATACGCCGTGACAAGTGCAACACTTAGATTGATTATTATGACCTTCGAGAAGTCCCCGAGGTTTCTCCGTTCCGATTCAGGAAGCAGATAGATGACGCACAGCGCCCCCACAGTGGTGGCTGTGGCCCCGAGCAGAGCGGGAAAGACCGATCTGTTCCTGTAGTATGAATAATGATCGGCCATTACGATGGACGAGTCGATGATGATACCGAGCGATACGGTGATACCGGCAAGTGTGTATATGTGTATTCCAAGTCCCGTCACCCTGTAGATTACGACCGCCACCATAATATTTACGAAAAGTGTAGAGAATATTATGGCAAGATATCTGAATGACCTGTATGTGACTGCCACGAAAACCAGCAGAATCAGTATGCACAGGAGAGTCCGCACTGCAATTTTATGCAACTCTTCGGACATGTGTTCCGACGAGTCATAGCTGAGGCTTACGGAAATTTCCTCAGGGAATGCCCTGCCGAGCTGTTCCATTCTCTGCCTCACTTCAGACGCCACCCGTATCAGGTTCGACTCTGGAGAAGTGCCTATATTCAGTGTAATCGTGTTCAGGCCGTTGAGCCGGAAGTAGGAATCCGGTTCCGACTCAATGTACCTGAAGCTGGCTATATCACCCAGCCGGACTATCCTTCCGGCGGAATTGGTGACAGGTATCTCCTGCAGCCTCCCGGCATCAGTGCTTCCTCCCCGCACTTTTATGGCCGTCATTGCCCCGTCATCTTCCGCAAGCCCCACGACATCCGTCCTGAAATAGTCGGAACAGGCTGAGGCTATATCACCTGCAGTGATACCGGCCGTTTCCGCCATTGCCGCATCGAAAAGTATTTCCATCTCATACGAGATGTCACCGCTTATTTCCGCCCGTTCCACGCCTTCCACAGAGGAAATAGGATAGACAACATGTTCAGAGACATATTTCCCTATCTCGTATGACGGCAGCGGACTTCTGAACACAAAAGTCATGTCTGTCCTGGATGACGTGCCCCTTACCCCGAGAGATATGGCCGGATACGACACCCCTTCCGGAAGGCTTGGATAGAGGTTCCTTATCCTTGATGCCACCTCGAACCTTGCAGCCTGCATGTCCGTTCCCTTGTCGAATGTAAGGCTGACCTTCCCGGTCCCTGTGGAGGAGGACGAAGATATGGAGCTGCAGTTCCTTATCCCGGACAACACTCCCTCTATTTTTGATGTCGCTTCCGCCTCGACGGTCCTCCCGGAAACTTCCGGCCACCGGAAGGTCACGTTTATACTCCTGCCTGAAGTCTCCGGATAATAGCGCACATCCAGCGAAGGCAGTGCGGCCACTCCCACAAAGGCGATGGCAGTCATCAACAGCAGTACCGTAAAGGACGGGATTCCCCTATTTCTTCCTGTAGACTTCATAATAGAGCAGCGGTACGAAAAACAGGCTTATGAGCGTTCCGGCGGTCATACCTGCTATTATCACGAGGGACATAGGATACTGAAGGTCATCGCCCATGCTTCCCCTGGCCAGGAAAGGGCAGACGGACAGGATTGTCGTGAGCGAAGTCATTACAATGGCCTTGAGCCTTCTCTGACCCGCCTCCATGACAGCATGTTGCAACCCAAGCCCGTTTTTCCTCAGGCGGTTGATTGTGTCTATCTTCAGGATGGAGTCATTGATGACAATGCCGCACACGACGACAAGCCCGATAAGTGACATGAGATTGACCGAGACTCCGCATATCCACAGGACGGCAAGGGCGAAAAAAAGGTCTGTCACTATCTCTGAGAGTATTATGAGCGGCTGGACAAGAGACTCGAACTGCGACGCCAGAATCAGGTACAGCAGGACAAGTGAAACCAGCAGAATCATGATCATCTCTCTCACCATGTTAAGATTGGAGAAATATGAGCCGCTGAAATCGACTTCAAAGTCCCCGTTCCTGCCGACCGCCTCCCGTATTGTATCCATGGCGATGCGTACTGCCCGCCTGCCTTCGGCTTCTATCTCCAGCGGATAGAATACCCCCTCAGGACCTGATACAATGCACTTCAGGTCTTCCTCCCAGCTCTGGCACATGACTGCGGAAAGCGGGATTTCCTTGTCTCCTGCCCTGACAGACTGCCCTGAAATGATTTCGCTGAGCCCTTTCCTGTCCAGCCCCATTACTACAGGGATGCTCCTGTTCCCCTGAATTATGGAAAACAATTCGTTTCCGTTCAATGCGTTTTTCAGCGATGTAAGGATGGCGTCATAGCTCACCCCGTAAAGCGCCATCCTTTCGGCATCGGCGACATACAGCACATCCCGTTTCATCTGAGGCGCCGGAATGTCCATGTCAGGAAGGCTTTCTCTTATGTCAGAAAGCACCTTCTCCAGTTTTTCCGGAAGAATCTCCGGGTCTGACACCGGTCTCAGTCTCGCTACCAGTCCTGCCTCCTTTTCCGCAAACACGATGTCAAAGATATTTCCCGATGTCCCGAATGAGAAGATGGCGTCGGGCCAGTGCGAGCGCAGCGTTTCGGACAGTCTTCCGATTGTGGCGTCCAAAGACCTGCCGTCAGCGCATCTGATGTAGACGGCTGCCCCGGACATGTCGATGTCCGGACCGTGCTGAAGGATGAATTGCTGCTGTCCGACCATTGATGTTATCTGCAAGGCACTGCTTCCTGCTTCCTTTTCAAGAATCCCGACCCTTGCCGTATTCTGCTCCAGGGAAAGATTCGAATTCCAGTCAATGCTGAGCATTGTGTCCGTATATGTGATTTCGGGGAGCCGGGTCTTCGGCATAAGGACCAGACACAGGACAGTTCCGGCTGCAGAGACGGCAAACAATGCCCATCCGACCCATCTGTGACGGAAAAGCCATTTCAGTACACCCTCATATACGCCTGTGGCCCAGCTGAATGAGAACCGTGAAAGCAAGGGACTCGGCCGGAATGACGGGAGTCTCCTGTACCACTGCCAGTAATATACCGGAATGACAGTCACAGTTATGACAAGCGCAGTCAGGAGCACTATGGTCACGGCCATCGCCTGGTCATGGAACATGGCTCCGGCTATTCCGCTCAGGAATATGAGGGGAATGAACACGACGCATGTTGTCAGCACAGAACTCAGCATGGGGGCCATCACCTCGGAAGTTCCCTTCAGGACAGCTTTCCTGAGGCTTTCGCCTCGCTGCCATCGGGACGTTATATTGTCTGTGAGCACTATCGTGTTGTCTACCATCATACCCACCCCGAGGATAAGTCCGGACAGTGATATGATGTTTATTGTCAGCCCTGCGATGTGGAATACGAGCATCGAGACAATAAGCGCAGTCGGAATTGTCAGCGCCACAAGTACCGGAGATCGGAAATCCTGCATGAAAAGGAATATCACGATACAGGCCAGAATAATGCCGGTTACGATGTTCTGTATCAGATTGTTGATGGAATATTCCAGAAGTTCCGTCTGGTCTCTTGTGACTGCAAACCCTATCTCCGGATAGTCCTCACCCAATCTCCCGGCAAGTTCTTCCATCCGTGATTTGAGTGCCGACATCTTCACGCTGCTCTGCTTGATTATCGCCATGGACACCGCTTCCATACCGTCCGAACGGACAAGTCCGGTCCTCTCGGCAGGGGCGAGTCTGACATCGGCAAGATCCTTAAGTCTGAATATGCGGCCGCCGCAATCAATGAATATGTTCTCAATGTCGGACACATCGGATGCGAACGACTGGAACTTCACATTGTAGCGGTATTCGCCGTCCCTGATGGTAAGGCTGCCGAGACTTACATTTGCCGCCATGAGCGCCTTTTCGAAGCCATCCATATCAAGGCCTGCCTGCCGCAGTGCATCTTCATCCGGAAGGACAAGGATTTCCGGATGCACGCATCCGCTGACATCAACCATCGCCACTTCAGGAAGCTGCTCAATCCTCTTTGCCAACACATCCTCGGCAAAGGAACTCAGCTGTTCGAATTTCACATCCGGGTCTTTAAGGGTAAGGTTCAGGTAGAAAGCCGGTATGTCAGACGCGTCTGACATCAGGACCTGCGGTCTCCCCAGGTCCCGAAGGCTGCCCATAGACCTGTCAATTTTCTCGTTCACTTCAATGAAGGCGTAGTCCATATCCGTACCTTCGGCGAAGGTCAGACGCACCGTTCCGCTTCCGTCACGGGCCTCGCTTCTGAGTTCCCGAAGCGAACTTGTCTGCATCAGGCTCTGACGGAGAATACGCATTACAGTCTCGTCCAGTTCCCTTGACGACATTTCCGGGGCGGACACGCGGACAGCGATTTCCGGAATGTCTATATCCGGAATCAGTGAGATCGGAAGCAGACGTATCGACACGATGCCCAGGACTATGACTGCAAGCAGTCCCATGGTCACGGTTACCGGTCTGTCTATCAGTTTTCCCAGCATCTGTTCAGTCTTTTATTGTGACCTCCGAACCGTCGGCGATATTGAGGTTTCCGGACACTATGACAGTGTCTCCGGGGGCCAGCTCCGCATTCCTCTCCCTGTTGGCCTCCACCGAATAACTCTCCGAATTGGAGTCAGTTATATTGACGTATGTCCATCTGGCCCGACCTCCGCTGTATCTGAACAGGACGTTTTCATTGTCCCTTATGACGACGGAGCTTTTCGGTACCACAAGCTGGTTTTCCGTAGCCTTGTCCACAGTTATCCTGACATTCATCCCGTCAATGAGCCTTCCGGGATTTTCAATCACTGCCGTGACCATTATCTGACCGTTCTCGTCCACAGTGGGGTTGATTCCGGATATGCGTCCTTCCGCCGTTATGGAGGCATCCGCATATGGGGTGACCTTCACGTGGAGTCCCGGCTCCACGAAAAGGTATTCCGACTCAAGTACAGGAAACCTCACCTCCAGTCTGGTGTCATCAATGACGCTGCATGCCGGTTCCGACGGCGCCGCAGTGTATGCCGAGAGTTTCATGTCCGCAATCCTGCCGTCAAACGGCGAGATCAGGAAACATCCGTCCAGCTCATATCTGGCTTGCTTCAGAGCATTTTCTGCCGTTGAATACCCGGAACGGAGCTTTGCTATGGAGAGCATCTCTTCAGGGATGTCCCCGGCAGCCTTTCCACCGTATCCGTACCCGGCAAGCTCGTCAAGCATGTCCAGCTCGGCTTTTTTGAATGCCAGTTCCGCAGCCTCGAGAGCATATTCTTTATCTGCCGACTCAAGCAAGGCTATGGTATCCCCTTTCATGACGCGGTCTCCCTCACGGCACATGACGGCCTTCACCGTCCCTGCCGAGAGGAATGTCAGCTGGCTTTTGGATGCGGCCGACAGTCTTCCGTTCGAGACCAGCTGGTGGCAGAAGTCCTTCTCTTCAAGTATGATGACATCAACGGGATTCTGCTGCCCGGCATACTGCTGCCTCAGGCCGCTGTCCGTAATTTCGCCTCCGCCGCAGGCGGCAATGACAAGCGATGAGAGCACCGCTGTAACATATCCTGCATTATGTTTCATAACCCTTATTTGAGGAGTTCATTAAAATCGACACCGATGTCTTCCGAACGCATGAAGTCATACAATGTTATCTTTCTGATTTCATAGTAGATGCTCCAGAAGTCGCTTACATCGTTCATATATTTGTCCATCGCCTCATCGTATTCCTGCCTGGCAGTATTCAGGTCCATTACTGAGGCGTTTCCGCTGCGGAACTTGTCTATTATGAGCGAATATCTTTCCTCCGCTATTTCCGATGCCCTTTTTGACACCGTGCATTGGCTTTTCTGGCTGTTGAACTGCCCGACTGCGGTGAATACCTTCCTCTTATAGTCGTTCTCCGCCTGTTCCACTTCCGCCTTCACAACGTCTGCCTTTGCCTTGGCCTGGCTGACGCGCCCTTCCCCGAGTCCCCAGTCGAAGATGGGGATGCTGAATGTGAATCCGAACACTTCCTGGTCCAGGAGATTGCGGTAGGTTTCGCGGAACATGCTGTCAGAATTGCCAAGACCGAATTTCGCATTGAAAGACACACGTGCCCCGCGGTCAGCTTTCGCCTTGGCTATGTCTGATTCTGCCGTAAGGGTCTTGATTTCATTTTCCAACATGAATGACGAGTTTTCCAGAGCCTTTCCCATGACCATGTCGTAGTCCATCCAAATGTCCGGCAGCCTGCTTTCAAGCACAGGTGTGATTTCACATTTCTCGTCATACCCGAGAAGCGAATTGAGGGCCATCTGTTCCTCCCTGACCCTGACGGATGTCTCGTTTATGCTGATGCTGTCATTCAGCATCCGGAGTTCCAGCTGGAGATATTCATCCCTTGTCACACTTCCCAATTTCAGCCTTTCAGTCGCGACCGAGTACATCATTCTGGTGTTGCCGTAGTTGGAGACGGCCTTATCGTGGTTCATCTGAGCAATAAGGAGACTGAAGTACAGTTCAGTTGCCTGGATGGTTACTTCTTCCATGGACTCGATGTATTCCCTTTGGGCACGTTCGTACTCCTTCGGGGATATCTTCTTTTCCCATTTGAACTGGTTGTATGCGAAAATCGGCTGTGTATAACTGAATGACACCGGCTGTGCATACCATGTCTTGTGCCTCTGGCTGCCGAATTCGTCTATTCTGGAAAGGTCGGAATACAGAGAAATCGTTCCCCCCGTGAATGTGACATTCTGGCTTATCGCAAGCCCTATACTGTTCTGCATGTTGTAGTTGCTGGTATAGACAAGATCTCCTGTCTCATAGTTCTGCAGCTGGCGTAGCGACCTGTCGAATGAGGCGAGATTGCCGTAAAGGCTGAGTGAGGGAAGCCTGCTGGCCTTGTATGAACGGTATTCCCAGTAGCTTGATATGAAGGTGGACTTGGCGGCCAGTGCCGGTACGGACCTTTCGCGAGCTGTGGCAATCACCTCGTCCAGGGTCATACGCTGTGCATTTGCCGTCGGACCGGCATTCAGCGCGAGCACACATGCAAGTACAGGTATGTATGAGTGTACGGTTTTCATCAGAAAGTTTCAGTCAGCAGAGTTGTAAAGTTACTCAAAAATAAGTCTTGGAATGTCGCTCACATCCAGAATTCCTAAGATGTCATTCCCGTTTTCAAGCCGGATACGGATATCTTCCGGAAGAAGGGGCTCAAAACTGTCGTCATTATCAGATATCCGGAATATGATGTGCCCGTCCGATATCCCTATGACAGATATTGACCTGAATAAGTCATCCTGAAGATAGATTGTCCCGCGTTCCCTGTCTATTATGAAATCATTGATTTTCCGGCCTTCAAGTATGCTGCCGGCAATGATTCTGTCATCAATATATTGCGATTTGACCAGAGTCCTGTATCTGTCAAACTCATCCCTGTGGCGTTCAATGTCCGCCCTCATTTCATCAGGGACTGTCCTGGCACCGAAATCATACCTGTAGATTTCGGTAATCTTTCCTTCGGGGGTTATTTCATACACGCTGTCATCTATGGGCTGGTGATACAGTACATTGTCTCCTTTCCCTACGAATCCGGCGGAAGGGAAGGCATAGTTGGGGTCGGTGAATTCATCATATTCCATAAGCTCCGCCGAGACATTCAGGTCCATATCTGTCACAAGCACCTTTCTCCCGCCATATTCCGAGGTGTCCCATGATGTGAGCCCAACAAGAAAATTCCCGTTGCCGAGGCATCTGATATAGTTGGCTTCAAAAGGCAGCTCTCTGGTTCCAATGCAGGCCATGCCGCTGTCATAATGCAGCAGTCTGTCCTTCTGACCGTCAATGACCCATATGCCGCCGCTGCCGTCAACATCAAAATCGGTAATCTGAAGGTATTCCCCCGGACCGCGTCCCCTCTTGTCCAGTGAGGACACGAAGTTCCCGTGTTCTCCGACAGCAATTATCCTCCTGTTCTGCCAGTCATGTATGTACAGCATGCCATTCCTGAATATGACCTTGTCCGGCTCGGAAAAGAGCTGTTCCTCCGATGTCGCATTGTACACTATGTACCTGATGCTTCCGGCAATTTTCCCCGCAATATCACTGTATGTCCTTTCCTGCATTTCCCTGAACGGTATGACAGTCCCGTCAATATCCCCTGTGCTGCCCGTACAGCGGCAGAATACAACTGCGGCCACGAATACGACCGACATGGAGAAAATAATTTTCTTTTTCACGAGTTTTAATTGTCAACAATATCATTCATGACAGCAATATCCTACAGCAGTCCGGACAGGTCATAGCGTATAATCTTCCCTTCCTGCTTCTCTATGCAGTACAGTTTCTTTGTCCTTCTGTCAAATGTCATGTAATTGATATCTTCCCTTACCTTAATGTCATACTTGAAATTCCCGTCCCAGTCAAAGACATGTATTGACGTGCCACTCCCGCCTTTTATTATCTGTTCTAACGGAACGTCCTTATAGGCGGCGAATATGTAGTCCGTTCCTGTTGCCGCATCAGCATAATACTGTGTCGTCGTCTCAAGATTAATCTGCCGGCTTATAACGGACTTCCAGTTCCTGTATGCCCGGCTGACCGCGAAAGAACGCACAGCGCCGTTATCCGTGTCGAATATGTTGATCTGCGGGAAAAATATCATAATTTCAGCGACTTTCCCGCTCTTTCCATTTCGTGTCAGTATGCTACTTAGATATGTTAAGTAATTTTCGTCAGATATATCATGACTGAAATTAAAAGTATTCAACGTTTTCCCATTTCCATCCAGAACCTTGATTGTAAAATGCCTTTCTTCGGATTGTAATGTAAATAGTCTGTCGCCAGTCAAAGGAAGCCAATCAACAGTGCTTGAAGGCAGGTCAAAACTCCGGACAATGGCAGGATTCCCCGATTCAAGTGTCTTTTCCACATCGACAGAATATGCTTTTTCTGAAGAATTAATATTTATATTCAAGTATTCCTCAGATGAACAGCATCTGACAATGTGAGGGCGCAACATTTCCCCCGGGCCTCTGCCATTTCTGATAAATTCTCCCAGATATTCGAAGTTATTTGTTGAATACGCTTTGAAATAACAGGAGTTATTGCCACTGGTATGCTCCTGGAAAACAAGAATGGAATCTTTGACAATCTGTATCATGAAAGCATTCAGGACTTCCGGGAAAGTACAATGCAAAGTTGTGTCAATATCGACTGACACAACTTTATCTGGTTTGCACACTTCAACCGGTGCATCATCAATGATTCCCTGATGGTTACATGATGACACCAGCAAAAGGGCGGGAATAAGATAATATCGTTTGATTTTCATAAAATGCAGTAATCACTAAAAGCAAAAAGCGACAGAGTCCATCTCATAACAGCCCTTTCTCCTTATACAAAGGTATTTTATGTCATTGACAATCGAATAACGGAATAGTACAAATCGATAACATTATTGTCAATTCCTTCAGTTCCGTCATATAAATACATTGGCATTAATGGCCCTGGCACTTAATCCGGCCGTACAGTTTTATCTACATACCCTGCACTGGTATCCGAGACGTATCAGTCTACAACAGTCCGGACAGGTCATATCTGTATATTCTGCCTTCATCGGTATCCAGACCGTACATGAACTTTCGTCCGGAGTCGTATGCAATTCTTGAGATATTCTCGTCTATCTGAAGAGCGTACAGAAAGTTCCCTTCCCAGTCGAATATATGGATATGAGGGGACGGGCCAGGCCTTCCTTTGACTATGTCATCTATCTTCTTGTCCAGATATAATGCCATAATATAATCAGCTGTCGATTCAGCGTTATTGTAGTATTGTATTGATTTCATATACATCGGTATGTCTGTCGCAGCTGTAAGAATATTCCTCCAGTCCCTGTATTTTCTGTCCACCGCGACAGAATTGACGGCGCCAGTCTCAAGATTCAGGAAATTTATCTGCGGAATGGCGAGCATTACCAATGCAACAAGATTCTCATTAATTAATACGTTGTTCCCTAATTGGGGAAGATACCGTTCAGCAGAGATATCCTCCGGATACAGTCTGAATGTTTTCAGTTTTTCTGCATTTGTGTCAATGATATGGGATATCAAATTGTCGTTCTCTATGTTTATTACAAACTGCAGAGAATCCCGATATGGCCTGGCATATAATGTATTAACGGGCAATTCCGAGATTTTTTTCATGATGCTGACCTTGCTGTCAATAGTCTCTGACAGGTCTATGCTGAATGATTGATAAAGCATTTTCTCAAATATGTAGCATCTTGTCTTGGCGTCCTGTGATGTTCTGAATGTAGCACATAAATCTGGAGACAAGACTTCCCCGGGCCCTCTTCCTTCCCTCAGGAATTCTCCCATATAGGAATAGTCCTCAGCAGAATACGCCTTATAGAAGTATCCTCCGCTCCCGGATGCCGACATGTCATACAGGAGCATGACTGAATCATTTGCCATGAATATGTCCCCGATGTGTAATGTCTGTGGGAATTTCTCGTCAAATGTGGAATCCTTTTCTATAGTGAGCCTTTGTTCCGGCCTTGCGAGCCTAATCCTGGCATCCTGCACTATGTTTTCCGGTCCGCATGCGGAAACTATCAGGAAAAAACCTATACAATACAGAATATGCTTCATCATAGCTTTAATTTATTTATTCGCCGGCATCTTAAGGCTTTGGCATATCGAACCTGTACACGCAACTTTCAGGGTATGTGCTGGCGCACCATAGCGTGCCGCTGTCAATATGCACAGAACATACATTCCTGTTTAAAATATAACGCTTTACCGGATTGCCGTCCCAGTCATATACGATAAGGTGTCTGCACTCATTTGACGGCAGTGTCCCTCCCCGTATCCTGTTTCCTGAATATAACACATAGACATATTTGTCATCTGAGTCTATACCGTTGAAGGCACTCCTGAATTCTCCGGTCACCCTTCCGTTTGTTATACCACATGGAGCATTTGAATACCGTTTATATTCCCGAAGTATTCCTGCATCCACTTTGGAGAATGATAGCGAAGGGGATATTACGTTAGCAACACATACTCTCTTTCCTTCAGGGTCGGATGTATATACGGAACTCAGCATCCATGAAATTCTTGTATCCCCTCCGGCGGCAAATTCATCAAGTTGCAGCATATCGATATCAGACAGTATGCAACCAGTGCTGTCATAATAGGAATACCAGACTTTGTCATCCGTGAGGTTGCCTGATATGAATCCTCCAGACCCGCAAGTTGTCATAAATACAGGTTTCGAAGGGCCACTATTAAAAACACCTATTGTATCAATTGCTATAGAAGATCCTGCTGCTGTCTTATTAAGGCTAATCTTCACACATGTTGCGTTATTGCTGTCATAGAATGCCGCCCCGTCGCCATATCTGTGAAGACTGTTCCCGTTAATCATTTCTCCAGGGCCTCTGCCCTTTCTGATTGCAAAGAAATGTTCCGATGTACAGAGATTTAAGAACATAAGTTTGTAGTCCCCCTTAACTGAAGACAATAATATCCAACTGCTGTCAAGTGCGACTACGCTTCTCGCCTGAAACAGATTGAAACGGTCTATATTTATTGAATCAACGGCTTCAAGAGGTACAGGAGCAAGTGAAAGTGTTCGTAGGAAATGGTCTTTTTCCTTAACGCAGGAAATGACCAATGCTGAAAGTAAAGCAGCATTGGCCAGAAACAGGGTTATTTTCATGCTCTGATATTCTCCACATAGACTTCACCAAGGCTTGTACATGCAGCATTAGGGCATTCCATACACAAAGGTCCGACAACAATCTCATCTTGTGCCAGTGCCTCCACGTTGGCGTTGAACAGTTCATCCATTGCGTTTCTTTCACTGCTGATGTAGGTGAAAACGGAAACAGATGCTGCCATGAATACGGCTACCGCTGCGAAAATAATTTTCTTTTTCATGTTTTTTGAAAATTTAATTGTTAATAATAAGTGCGACTGTCATTCCTGACAGTCTTTTCCGATATCTTCAAGCGATTTTAGAAATAGTGTCCACATCTGGTCACTTGCTGTCGGATCTCCGACGAAAACAGGGTGTCCGGCACTGTTGATGAGAAAACTGTGGAATCTCCGGTCTTCTGGAATGGACTTGTTCTGCTGTCTGAATGTTCCGCTGAAATCAATGTATACAGGATACTCGAAATTGTTGATAATTAGTTTCGACAGAACATCATCATATTCATACTCCAGCGGTGAGAATATAGTCATGACCTTGAATGTCCCTAGAGAGTCTGAAAGTTCATAAAGGTCAAGAAAATCGATAAGGTGACTTATTCTGCACGAACTGCACTCCAATGAGTCATTGTAGATAATCATGACAGGTGTTCCTGTGTCGCAGCCTTCAATTGTGGTCTGGCTCCTCCGGTGAATTTTCTGCAGGTCTTCCGGAATAGTGATCGTTGATGCCCGGAAATTCTTGAGTGTCCTGGATATTTGTTGTTCGGCACAGGATGTCATTGAAAATATGACTAACAGTACAAATAGTTTATTCATGTTCTTGGTAATGCTTTTTCTATCGACAAATGTATTTTTTGTCATTGACAATCGAATAACAGAATAGTACAAATCGATAACATTATTTTTCAATTCTTTCTTTCAGTCCCGTCATAGTCTTGTTTTTCGGATTGACAGGCATATTCATAATAGCCCTTCTTGTATTTTCGGCTTTTTCTACCTGACCTGTAACTGAATACATTTCGAACAAGAGAACCATAGGATACAGCCGGCATGGTACCATATAATGTGATATGAGATATTCCTTCTCTGCCTCTTTGTAAAGACCTACGGACTCGTAGTTTCTTCCGATTATGTTATGGAACATAGGATCGGATGACAATTCCGTCCCCTTGAGAAGAACCTCTGTACTTTTGCTATAATCCCCGACTTTGTGAAGTGCGTAGCCATAATCGTAAAGATAGCGGTAGTTCCACGACATTTCAGGATATATTTTCTCCAGTTCTTCTGCCGCTTCCATATAAAAACCTGGCCCTGTCCAATGACGGGACATGGACCAGACTTCAGCGGAGTCCTGTCTCTCCGAAAATATATGTCCTAGCGGAAGTATGGCAAACAATAATGCAGAAGCCACTAATACTGATATGCAATATCTGAATGGTCTGTATATCATCGCCGCAGGCTTTTCTCCCGTTCTTCCATAATACTCAGAGACCCCGAAAAGAAATGTGTACAATACAGTCAATTGCTTTACAGAAAGAGGATATGAGAAAAATGCGAAAACCAGAGCTGCTGCTAATCCGTATGCAAATATACTATCGGTTTTCAGCAAAGTTATTAGAGATACGATGGATATTGACACAATGAGCAGCAGTCCCGGTATGCCTGTCTCCATCCCTGTTTTCAGATATTCATTGAATGCATATTCCGGACATCCGGCAACTCTTGTTTCCCATGATTTATGGTTTTCACCTCGAAAGTATGCTTCCTGTGCTTTCCCGTACGCTCCAAGCGCCGTTCCCGGGCCATTGCCGATGAGCGGTGCAGAAGCGATTGCATGTATTTCCATATTCCATATATGCAATCTACCCAAAGCCGAATCCTTTTTCATGAGGAAAGTACCTGTAAATACAAGTGCAGCAACAAATGGGAGCATTACTGTTGCTGCCTTATGCTGTTTGAACCAGTTTTTGGATTTTTTTCCTCTGCAAACAAACAACAGCAATGCGAAACAAAGGCCAAGCCATCCTGCGCGACTCCTGGATGACGGCAGTACAAGAAATGCGAGAAAGGTCGCTGCTGCGGTACTGACCAATGGCATAAGCCTCATGACAATCCACTTGAGATATGTATGCCGGCGTTTTTTTTCACTCGTTGCCTTGAGCAGTATTGAATATGCATATTTCCAAGACTTTCCAAACCGTATACTGTATGCTATGGAGATGGACATCATTATGGAAATGAAACCTCCATAAGGTCCGGGATTCTGGAAACTTCCTGTTATTCCGAATGCGGAATGTCCGGATGGCCTGTATCCAAATGCCTGCAAAAGACCGGTTGAGGATTCACAGCATGACCATAGGCTCAGAATAACTACAAGATATGCTGCGGAAATGCCTTTTCCGGAACAGATGAAGACTCTTATGCAGAAATAAAGCACCGCGTACGGGAATGCCTCCTGCAGGGCGACACTCGCAGCAATACTTCGGTTTATAATAGAACATGCGAAATATATACCTGCCAAGGACAGGATGAGTATATCAGTAGAGCCCCATACTATTTTCCTTATATTCATTACCAGCATCGGCAAGGAAATGATGAATGCCAATACTGTATCCTTGTATAGGGTATAGGTATGATATGATGTATTGCCTGGTTCAGAAACATGCTTGAGCAGCAGAGCTAAAGCAACAGCTTCTGCCAGCCATAAAGCCGCAGATATTATTTGTTGAGCCTTTATTCGATATCTCTTCATATTGTCAATACCATCTTGGCTCGCCATCCTGATACGTGAATATCCGGTTCTGCTTTCCTCGTGTGACGCACTTTATGTAGTACAGGGCATCTGAGGGAAGTCCCTTGAAATCCAGGCTGATATCCTTTGACAATTGTCTGTCATGGAGTATCCATCCGTCATCCCAATAATAAAGTTCATACGTATCACCATGACGTATATTATTGCCGTCCCCGCGTTTTATGTATGTTATCCGTCCTATCCTGACCGGTTGGCCGAAATCAAAAATTATATCTTCACTTTCTTTTCGAAGTGCATAATATGAAAGCAGTTTTTCGTCTGTGAGATTTGAACTCGGATTGCCGTCCGAATCACTGCATGGGTTTACGATATTTGCTGTCAGAAGGGAATCCGTATCCGCATCATGGAAATATATTGCTGCCAAATAGCATATATCATTGTCATGATGTCCGATTTTCCAGAATCTTTTTGCAGTGGTATCCCGCTGGGTGAACTGGCCGGAAAACAGTTCATTTTCAGGAGTGGAGCATAAGATATCACTTTTTGAGAAATGCATTGAATTAGATGCGCTTATTGTAAAAGAGCCTAATTTGTCATAAATCTTGAAAATATGACGGAATGCCGGGAACTTTCTTGTAATATGCAGATCTGTTGTCCTGGACTTGTCTATTGTGATTTCAGAAATTTCTCCTTTAAGATTTACGAAAAAAGGCTTGCTCAAAGGTCTGGCTTCACCGTCCTGGTATGATACAATAAGATATAGCACACCAACTCCAACCTCCAGAAATTCAGCTTTCCCGTGTTTGATTTTTGTTACAGCGATTGGCTGCCAATCTTTATTGAATACGCATAGATATGCATATTTGGATTCAGTCTTCTTTGGAGACTGAATTCTAATGCTTATGTCCGTTGTCTTTGCATATTCAGCGGTGACATCCTTAAGAAATGGATTCGAAAAAAGTCTCGGAAGAAATCCATCATCAATAATAGCATCCAACATGACAGGGTCGGGCTTGTATGAGTATCTGTATACTTTTGCATATACCCTATCCAGATTATTTGCATCACCAGGATTGTAAGTGAAGGGACTGTACGCAATGTTCCTGTTATTCTCCATGTTGACATTGTTCCAAAAGTGAGGGTCTTGCCTGTCCCCCCAGTTCGGAACCATATCCAAAGATACAGGTATTCCCTTGCTCCTGCAATTCATCATGCCCAGTATTGAACGCTCATAGCATGTACCGACCTGCATATTCATCATTGCACTCATATCAACAAGTTCAATGCAGTCCACCGGTCTTGTTCCGGTAAATACCTTGTCTGCCATTGGTACCTGTATGACTTCGACAGCTTTTCTTGCATTGTATTTCAAATCATGCAGATATGTCATGACATCCAAATTGCCTCGACGCACACCATTGTATTTTTCTTTCCAACGAGTGATGGGCTGCAGTTCTACACATTTGTACGGAAGTACATATTCGCAAAACTCATTGAAATCAAGATGATAAAGGAAAGTGCTGGTCTCCCATAATCTGAAGGAATATTCAATATTCCAGATCAGATAATCGGCCGTAATGGTGCGGATATCATATTCCGCCTTCATTCGGGGACGATATTTTTCCGAGATCTCCTCTGTCTTCTGCACTATGATTTTCGGACTTGTCTCATTTGTGAATAATGAATCAAGTTCTCTCGCATAATCCATATATAATTCTGCCGGATATGACTTATGAAGTGTCATGTTTTTTATCAGGTATTCCGCAGCTTTATATTTAAGATTATTACCGTCTGTATTGCGGTAATATTCCAGAACTTTCTCCAATTCTTCACGGTTGTTTCCTGCATAATGGAGAACAGTCCTGATGTCCTTTTCGTACTTACAGCAAGAAAACAGCGTGAATAGGATTCCCAGTACGGCTATAGCCGATATAAATCTAGTCAGTACAGAAGTCATGATTTTTGTCTATATTTTTTCAAAAAAGATTCTGAAGTCCTTTTTTCCTGTATCCGGATTTCTGTTGTATAGTTTTCTTGTCGCTATTCCCACGATATATTCTTCCGGTACAAGACCTATATATCTGCTGTCCTTTGAATCCAATACATTGTCACCTCCAAAAAAATACCAGTTGCCTCTGAAACAATATGTGTCTATTGTCTTTCCGTCCAGTTGTACAATACCATCCATGACAATGGGCTTAAAGCCGGTCTCATATTCAATCTGCATAGAGTACAGTTTCGCGGTAAAAGGATTCATGCTTATGGTGTCTCCTTTTTTTGGAATGTATATGGGTCCGAAGTCCCGGATTGTCCATCCCAGTTCTTTTATATATGGAATCGTTGAAATATACGTTCCTCTCTCTTTCAAGACCGAATCAGGCGTCATGCTCAATTCCAGCTGGTTTCTGTAGGACCCCAGTATTTGGGAAAAATGATTGTTTGTATAGTATCCGTTGGTTATGCCTACACTATCGCCGGGACAACCAATACAACGTTTTACATACACATAGTTTATTCTGAATTCTATTCTCTTTCTGTTGCGGCCACGGGGATTATTGAATACGACTATGTCACCGGGGCATATTTTTCTTGTTCCAGGCACTCTGAAACTCTCCAAAACCGGTGAAGAAAAATCATAGCCGGTATATATTCTGGCTCCGAAAAGGATTTTGTTGACCATGATATGGTCACCTGACTTAAGGGCAGGGGACATTGACATTCCTCCTATACTGAATTGGTCAAAAAAGAAAACAGGAATAAAAACCGCTAATATTAAAGTCAGCATCAATGTGAATAAAACTATATGCAGAATTTTATTGATTGTCGGATGGTTCATGGATGCGAATGCTTCTTTCTACAAATTTACATAAGTCTTTTCTGATCAAATGACAGTCCGATACATAATAATATCACTATAATCCATCAAGGCCCCGTACTCACCGCACCTTAAGGAGTTTTTCATGTCTGCAAAGCAAAAGGCGTTCAATCACCTTTTCAACGGTCATTAAACGCCTTTTAATCGTTATTTGAAGGTGTCAGGACTGCTTCTTATGCGATGCATTATCCTTAAGCCTGTCTAATAATAATTCACGGTTCTTTGCTCTATGTCCGAAAGCATGGTGTTCGCCAGGCGGCTGACACCGAACCGGAAAAGGCTCTTGTCAAGCCAGTCCCTGCCGAGTATCGTCGAGACTATGGAATAATAGCATACGGCATCGAGCGATGTTGATATGCCACCGGCGGGCTTGAAGCCGACCTTGCGGCCTGTGGCCTTGTAATATTCCGATATGCACTGGCACATCACGTATGCCGCTGCAGGTGTTGCGTTGACGCTTACCTTACCCGTGGAAGTCTTTATGAAGTCGGCGCCGGCCTCCATGGCAAGGAAAGAGGCCATGGCAATGAGTTCGTGCTTCAGCAGCAATCCCGTCTCCAGAATGACCTTCAGGGTCACTTTCCTGCCAGATGCCGCAGCCGCCTTGTCAATGGTCTCACGGACAGCCTTTATCTCATCCGACGCAGCATCATAGTCTCCAGAAAGGAATGAGCTGAGAGACAGCACGATATCCACCTCATCGGCTCCTCCGAGGACAGCCAGCTCGCACTCCCTGAGCTTCACTTCACGGAAACTCTGCGACGAAGGGAAGCATGCGGAAACCACTGTCACATGCACATCTCCGGAAGCACGTGCCTCCTTCACGACAGACGCGAAATTCGGATATACGCACACGGATGCAGGAAGAGGATAGTCCGGAAATTCCGTCCTGAACCCGTTGACCTTCTCCACGAGCCTTCTTATGCCGGCAGGGGTGTCGTCTGTTTTCAGCGAAGTGAGGTCGAGCATCGAAAGGCAGTGCTTCAGCACATCCGGTGACATCACATTGTCTATATTGGATGCTATCATTTCAAGTCCGTGGTCGATGGCCACCTTGTCCGGACTGTAATTGTACTTTTTCAAAAGATTATCCATATAGTCATTCCTTTATTTTAGAATCAATCATTATCGTGACAGGTCCGTCATTCACGAGGGAAACTTTCATGTCCGCCCCAAAAATACCTTTTTTGACCGGTTTTCCCAAATAAGTTTCAAGCATGTCGCAGAACCTGCCATACAGCGGACGCGACACGTCCGGTTTCGCAGCCTTGATATATGAAGGCCTGTTTCCCCTGGCCGTGGAGGCATACAGTGTGAACTGGCTTATGCACAGGATGTCTCCGCCGGTGTCCGCGAGGGATATGTTCATGACACCGGCACTGTCGTCAAACACCCTCAGGGCGCAGATTTTCCTTGCCGTCCATTCCAGGTCCAGGTCAGTGTCGTCATCCACGAAAGCTGCAAGGACAAGAAGACCGGCCCCTATCCCCGATTCATAATTCTCTGCCGGAACGGAAACCGAAGCATTCCGGACCCTCTGTATCACCACACGCATAGCCTACCCCCTTATCTGCACGTGAAAACCCTCATCGACAAGAGGCCTGACCAGACCTGTCATCTCCTCAACGGAGAATTTCACGAGGTCCTTTTCCGGAGTCTCCCTGTCGAGCGTATAGACCATGACTTCCCTCGGCCTGAGTTTCCTGACCAGCTCCATCCATCCCTGCAGATTCGCGGCTGATGACGTGTCGAAATCAGGTGAGCGGAGGAACATGGTCTGGAGCACGAAATCGCCCTTGAACCCGAGAAGTCCCGAAACCACATCCCCGAGGTCGTAATGTCCCGACGGGCGGTTCACGACAGCAATTCCATCTGCAAAGGATGCGTCAATCTTCATTATCGGATTGTCAGCCTTCCTGAGGGCTTCGAAAATATCCTTGCGGCACACTGTCGTGGCATTCGAAAGCACTGAGACAGCCGCCTCCGGATAGTACCTGTCCCTAAGAGAGACGGTGATATCCATGATTTCAGGGAAATCCGGATTGAGAGTCGGCTCACCGTGCCCGGAAAAGGTTATGGAATCTATCCTTACGCCCTGCGAAGAACATCCGGAAAGTTTTGCTTCGAGAGCCTCGGACACATCACCGGCAGAAGGCATGGAACGGTCTCCGGTGCCGTCCCTGTTCCAACCGCACTCACAGTATATGCAGTCGAAGTTGCACAGTTTCCCGTTCTCCGGCAGGAGATTGATGCCGAGTGACGAGCCGAGCCGTCTGCTGTGTATCGGCCCGAAAGCAATGTTATGGAACCTTAGCATAAGACTGTCAGATTATTCTTTCAGACACGCTGTCAACCGTCAGACGGCCGTCGGGAGCGATATCCTTCACCCAGACGATACCTGGTCTGAGACCTTCCGTGAAAGAACCGAGCTCTTCCTGTTTCGAAAGGAAGCACGCACCGTTCCTCGTGGCCCATACCACAATCTCGCCGAGCGGCACTTCAGGGAAAGCCTGCTGGAGACAATACATCTCCCTGACCATGTCGAGGGTGTCATTGCTCGACAATGAATCCGTTCCCAAAGTGATTTTAAGCCCGTTTTTCCTCATGAGTGGGATTGGAGGCAGGGAATTGTGTATGAATATGTTGGACAGCGGGCACACTGCCCACCATACATTCTTAAGATATCCGGACGCATAGTCTATCCCCTCCTGGGTGAGGCACACGTTGTGGACGAGAAGGATGTGTTCGTCGAACGGCGGCTGATGCACCTTCAGGAGTCTGTCTATGAAATAGAACAGGGACTGGCGTCCCGTCACCGGAGGCGTGCTGAGATTGCGGCCCCGGTAATTCTCCGCAAGAGGTCCAGTCCCGCTCTCCATCAGCTCGTCTTCCTCGCAGCTCTCTTCCGAATGATAGGAGAGATACCCTGCAGCCAGACCTTCGGCTGAGGCTGCCGTAAGAAGTTCCGGGCTCATGGTATAGCACGCGTGAGGGGTGGGGGCCGCATCGATGCCGTATGACGCGGCCTTTTCCGCCAGATTGCGTACGGAGGCAATCACCTGCCCGCAATCCTCCGGCTCTGTCCCGAAAACCTCGAGGAAAGTCCTCGTGTAGAGCGGACTCGCGGATTTCATCATGAAAGTCTCGTCGCAGTTGCTTATGTCAGCCATTGCCGAGACTCCCTGTCTCCACAGGATATCGAGCCACCTGGCGGCCTCTGCCATCCTGTTTTCGGCGGAAGTGAAGTCCCTGAGTTCGTTTATCTGGTTTATGAACCCCGACATCCCGGTCCCTTTCCTGAACTTGCCCTTCAGGTGGGAAAGCTCCAGATGGCAATGCGAGTTCACGAAGCCTGGCATGAGGGCCCCTTTCCGGAAATCCTGCTCCGAAGCCGGGTCCCGGCATACGCCTGCGGACACGATGGTCCCGTCCTCCGTGTATTCCACATAACCGTTCCTCAACGGCTCCGGTCTTGTCCCGGTATAAAGATACTCTGCGGCAATCCTATTCATTTCCGGTCACTTTTAGGGAATCCTGTGGAAAATACACCGACGAATCGTATTCCAGCGGCTCCACGAGATGCTTCAGGTCGAGGATGAAATATTCCCCCTTGTCTGTGAAATAGTCGAGGCTGTCCCTGTCGGCAAGCCGAGGGAAACCGTTGTCGAAAATCCATATCCTGTCGAAGTCGAACCTGTATGTGATATCGGTCTTCGCTGATTCTTCGGATTTCATCTTGCGTAGCTCCGCCTTGTCGTCGGAAATGCGTTCATCGAGGATGGAGACAGTCTGCCTCAGTATCCTCGCGAACCGGTCGGGGTCCTGGATGTAATAGGCCACGCTCTTCCTGTAGTCGTCCGAGCTGTAACCGTAATCCTCGAATATCGCCTCATAGACCTGGGAAGTGTCAGCCACCTTTGAGACAGTGTAGTTCTGCTGAATCCACTGGTCGGCCATGAACATGTCCGCATATATCTTCGCCAGTTTCTTTCTGGGAATCACCTTCCCGTCGCGCGCGCCGCATGAAACCATCATTGCGGCGATGGCAAGCAAGACTGCGTATTTCAAGAGACGCCTGACCATAGCTTTTACCTGAGGACAGCTCCGAACTCCTTTGAGAAGGCACTCACAAAACGCGACATTGCATTCTCCACATCCTTGTCCGTCAACGTCTTGTCAGCATCCTGCAGGACGAAGCTCAAAGCATACTGCTTCTTGTCCTTCGGGATTTTGTCGCCACGATAGACATCGAACAAGGATACGCTCTTCAGAAGTTTCTTTCCAGTCTTGAACGCGCACCTGTAAATGTCGCTGTAGGTGACATTTTCGTCGAGGAGAAGTGCAAGGTCTCTCCTCACCTCCGGGAATCTCGGCATCTCGCTGTACTTTATCCTGTCCCTCCGGACAAGTTCGAAGAGCTCCGGCCAGCTTATTTCAGCGGCATACACATTCTGCCTTATGCCGAACTGGCGTAGCCTTGCCGGTGCCACGGTACCCATCACCGCAAGAGGGCGTGCGCTTCCCGGAAGCCTGTACACAAGTCCCTCGGAGAAGATGTCTGCCGGTGCAGGTGTACACTCCATCGAATATATGTTGCCTCCGAAACGTCTGAACAGGAGTTCAAGGACTCCCTTCAGCTCGAAATAGTCGCTTTTCCGCTGCCCTGTCCTCCAGCTTTTCTCTCCCGGGCCGGTGATGAACATCGAGAATGCCGTACTTTCATTGTATGAGTCGAGAGTCTTTCCGTCCATTCCAGGATTGAAGGAATAGACCGAACCGTATTCGAAAAGCCTCTGATTGTTTTCCTGGCGGTTGATGTTGTAGGCCACGACCTCGAGACCGCTCAACAGAAGCGTCTGCCTGAGGACATTGAGGTCTGAGCTCAGAGGATTCAGTATCCTGACGCATTTCTCCGGAGGGAATGTCTCGAGCTTCTCGTAATAGCTTGCCCTGGTGAGGGAATTGTTCATTATCTCGTTGAAACCGTTCGCAGCGAGGAAATCGGATATGACGTTCCTGACTTTC
Organism: uncultured Bacteroidales bacterium; assembly: GCA_944326335.1. Taxonomy (GTDB): domain Bacteria; phylum Bacteroidota; class Bacteroidia; order Bacteroidales; family UBA932; genus Cryptobacteroides. The sequence goes on along the minus strand of CALVDM010000009.1, from coordinate 42,833 downwards.
TCCGGTTCCGGTCTGGAAGTCGAGCTGACCGACATCCTCACATTCGACGGAAGTTCGATATTGTTGTAGCCGTAAATCCTGAGAATCTCCTCCACGACATCGCATTCGCGATAGACATCAATCATGTAGGATGGAGCCTCCACCACGGAACCTTTCACTGTCCCGTCGCTGTCATACTCCCTCGAGATGAACCTGTAATTAAGGTACCCGAGGATATCCTCTATCACGTCATGCCCTATCTTCTTCCCCACGAAAGCCTCGATTCTGTCATAGTCGAGCTCAATCACCTTCCTGCCTATCTTCTCAGGGCAGAACTCCTGGACCTTCCCCGTCACATGCCCGCCTGCAATGCTGCATATAAGCAGGGCTGCGCGTCTTGCGGCCCATTCCGTCACGAGCGGGTCGGCTCCCCTCTCGTACCTGAAGGAAGCATCGGTGCTCAGACCATGCCTTTTCGCGCTCTTGCGTATCGACACAGGATTGAAATATGCACTTTCAAGGAACACATTCACTGTCGAGTCCGTCACTCCGGAATCCTCTCCCCCGAACACCCCGGCAAGGCACATCGGCTTCTCCACATCGGCAATCATGAGGTCTTCGGCGGAAAGTGTTCTCTCCACCCCGTCCAGTGTCCTGAACTTCTCCCCTTCTTCAGCCCTGCGGACAATGACCCTGTGTCCCTTTATCTTGTCCGCATCGAACGCATGGAGAGGCTGCCCGATTTCCATCAGTATGAAATTGGTTATGTCAACCACGTTGTTTATCGGTCTCAGCCCCACGGAAAGAAGCTTTTTCTGGAGCCATTCAGGAGAAGGGGCCACCTTGACGCCAGTGACAGTGGTGCCGGAATACCTCGGTGCGCCGTCAGGAGCAAGGACTTCCACCGGGAGAGCCCCGTCCACACTCCCGTCCGGAGAACATGCGCCTTCGTCTCCCTCCCTGAATGCAGACACGTCCGGAATCTCGAGAGAGCAAGGTATGCCGTTCAGTTTCAGGTATGCATAGAGGTCCCTGGCCACCCCGATATGGGATGCGGCATCGACCCTGTTGGCTGTAAGGCCTATCTCTATGACGGAGTCACTCTCCAGTTTCAGGTATTCCCTTGCAGGAGTCCCCGGGACAGCCGAACTGTCAAGCACCATGATGCCGTCATGGGAGGAACCTATCCCGAGTTCGTCCTCGGCGCATATCATCCCGAAAGACTCCACCCCTCTTATCTTGGACTTCCTGATTTTGAAATCCTCACCGAGCACAGTGCCGATTGTGGCAAGCAGCACCTTCTGTCCGGCAGCGACATTAGGGGCGCCGCACACTACCTGCAGGAGCTCTTCCGCCCCAGTATTCAGCCTGGTGACATGCAGGTGGTCCGAATCAGGATGCTCCGTGCATTCCACGACCTCCGCCACGATTACGCCGGCAAGCCCTCCCGGTATTTCCTCCACTTCCTCGACAGCATCCACTTCAAGACCTATCGATGTCAATGCGGCAGCTATTTCCTCCGGACTGAGATCACATTTGAGATAATCCTTCAGCCAATTGTAAGATACCTTCATATACTGTGTTTTTACTATTTCAAATCTTCCTTCGAAAACAATGAATTCACAAATTCCTTCCTGTCGAAAACCTTCAGGTCGTCAACGCCCTCCCCGATGCCGACGAATTTCACCGGAATCCTGAACTGGTCCACAATGCCGATGACGACACCGCCCTTTGCGGTCCCGTCCAGTTTTGTCACGGCCATCGACGTCACCTCGGTGGCACGTGAAAACTCCCTGGCCTGCTGGAAGGCATTCTGCCCTGTGGAGCCGTCAAGCACAAGCAGCACTTCATGCGGTGCATCAGGAATCACCTTCTTCATCACATTCCGGATTTTCGTGAGCTCATTCATGAGGTCCACCCTGTTGTGCAGACGACCTGCAGTATCGATAAGCACCACGTCGGCACCCTTCGCCACAGCAGACTTCACGGTGTCGTATGCCACTGAGGCCGGGTCCGCCCCCATTCCCTGCTTCACGATATCCACGCCTGCCCGTTCCGCCCATATTACAAGCTGGTCCACGGCTGCAGCCCTGAAAGTGTCCGCCGCACCGAGAAGGACCTTCTTCCCCTGCGCCTTGAGCCGGGAGGCGAGTTTTCCTATCGTGGTCGTCTTGCCTACCCCGTTCACCCCGACGACCATGACCACGTACGGTTTCCTGGAGAAGTCGAACGGCTCTGTCGGAGTCTCGCTGCCGGTGACATCCAGCAGCTTGCCTATCTCGTCATGAAGAAGGTCCACAAGCTCGTCGAAGGTCATGAACTTGTCTTTCATGACCCTTTCCTCAAGGTTGTCAATTATCTTCAGTGTCGTATCGACCCCCATGTCGGTAGCGATGAGAGCCTCCTCGATTGAATCCAGCGTGTCATCGTCTATCTTCGACTTGCCTGCAACGGCCCTGGATATCCGCTCGAAAAAACTCTTTCTGGTCTTCTGTACGCCTTTGTCGAATATGCCCATAACAAGTATCAGGATAAAACTTTCAAATTTACGAAAATTCGCAATATCGAACAAAAAAGAGGGTGATAAAATCTTTTATCACCCTCCCGCAATGTCCGGACAGATGTCCGCATTATTTCTTTGCGAAGAAATCCTTCACTTTCTCAGCCTCAACGAGGTCTTCCTTGAACATGTATGCACCTGTCTTGGACGACTTGTCCATGCGGATGCATTTCACCATTGTCTTAGCGCCTGACTTGGCACTGAAGGTTGCAACTGCTTTCTTTGCCATAATCTATCCCTCTCAATTATTTTATCTCACGGTGAAGAGTCACCTTCTTGAGGTACGGATTATATTTCATACGCTCCAGACGCTGAGTTGTATTCTTCTTGTTCTTGGTAGTGATGTATCTCGACATGCCGGGTACACCGCTCTCCCTCTGTTCAGTGCACTCCAAAATTACCTGCACCCTGTTACCCTTTGCTTTCTTTGCCATAATCCACGCAATTAAACAATGTTGATATATCCTTTCTTCTGTGCAGCTTTCACAGTTGCATCCAAACCGTTCTTCTCAATGTGCTTCATACCCTTGCATGAAACTTTGAGCGTAATGAACCTTTGCTCCTCTTCAGACCAGAACTTCTTAGTCTTCAAATTGATAGCAAAAATACGCTTAGTGCGCTTCTTGGAGTGGGAAACATTGTTTCCGACCATCCTCTTCCTACCTGTAATTTGACAAACCTTTGCCATTGTATCTAACCTTTTTAATTTTTCTATTTCAACATGAACCGCCCAAATCCCGGCAAGGGGCTGCAAATATCGTCAAAAAAAATCTAAAATACAAGAAATCAGACGAATTTGAGGAAACGGTTCCATCTGATATTCGCGGGGAAACGCTTGTTCCTGTCTGTCGAGAGCCATATCACCACCGGTTTCCCGACTATATGGTCTTCCGGGACGAAGCCCCAGTATCTCGAATCCAGGGAATTGTGCCTGTTGTCCCCCATCATGAAGTAATAGTCCTGCTTGAATGTGTATGTCGTGGAGACCTCCCCGTTTACGAGAATGCTGCCATCCCGGCCGACTTCAAGCGTGTTCCCCTCGTATGCGGTGATTATCCGGCTGTAGAGCGGGAGGCTCACGGAATCCAGCGCGACAGTCGCGCCTTTCTCCGGAATCCACAAGGGACCGTAATTGTCCCTCGTCCACCTGTAGTCTTTCGAGAAAGGGAAAATCGTCAGGTACGAGTCCGGGTCATCCGGCGGATACACATCGATGTTCTGCTCGACCGACACAACGTTGGGATAGCCGGAAACCTTCTCCAGACGCCCGGCCGTGAGAGGCATGTACGGATATCCCGGAAGCTGCGGGTCATACCACAGTTCGGAGATATTGAGTCCGAGAGCATCCAGGTTCACCGGATTTATCCGCTGGCCGTCAGTCTTTACGCAATAGGAGTTCTGCAGGCCCGGGTATGTCTCCTGAGGCTCGGAATTGACATATACCTGTCCGTTCCTGACCTCGAGGGTATCTCCGTGCACGGCCACGCATCTCTTGACGTAATGGTCCTTCTTGTCCATCGGACGGACCTTGACCGGACCATAGTACGAGATGACATTCTCCCTGCCTATAGTCCTGCACATCGCATAGTAATCCTCTGCCGGCACCTTTGTCAGCACGGTGTCCCCGTTGGGGAAGCCGAACACCACATAGTCGCCCCTGCGCACCTCCCTGAAGCCTTTCAGCCTTCTGTATCTGTTCTGGATAAGGGTCGAGTAGGACTCTTTCCCGAAAATCACATTATGCGTGAAAGGTATTGTAAGGGGTGTCTGCGGCACGCGCGGCCCGTAGGTCAGCTTGCTGACGAAAAGATGGTCCCCGGTCATGAGGGAACTTTCCATCGACGATGAAGGAATCTTGAACGCCTGGAAAAAGAAAATATTGATGAACGTGACGACAATCACAGCAAATACGATGGCATCTATCCACTCGTACACCGGGTTGCGCTTTTCCCCTTCCTTGTACGTCTTCTTCCAGAATATCCATTTCACCTTTCCGGTGATATGATGGTCGAAGATGACGACAAGGCCAAGAAGCCACCAGTAATTTCCGAGCCAGATCACCCACAAAAGATACAGCAAGGCCCAGAAACCGAACCTCGTCCATCTGTTGTGGTAAAATTCCTTCCAGCCCATTCAAAGAACTATTTTACAGAATTTATAATAGCCTCAAAAGCCTGAGGATTATTCATAGCAAGGTCTGCGAGTACCTTACGGTTCAGACCGATGTTCTGCTTTCCGAGTTTGCCCATGAACTGGGAATAAGTCATACCGTACTGGCGTGCGGCAGCATTTATTCTCTGTATCCAGAGAGCGCGGAAATTGCGTTTCTTGGTCTTACGGTCACGGTAAGCGTAAGTGAGACCTTTCTCGTAGGTGTTTTTCGCTACCGTCCAAACATTCTTCCTTGACAGGAAGTAACCGCGGGTCTTCTTGAGGATTTTCTTGCGGCGTGCCCTTGAGGCAACTGAATTTACCGATCTTGGCATAAATCTAACTGTTTTATGGAGGCAGTGTCCCTTTCAGGAGCTTCTCAACTGCGTTCCAAGTTTGACATTAATTAATGAACTACAATCCGAGCAAAGCCTTTACTCTCTTCTCATCAACAGGAGCTATTGTCCCGAAATGAGTCAGATTCCTTTTCTGCTTTGTCGTCTTCTTTGTGAGAATGTGGCTCTTGTAAGCGTGTTTTCTCTTGATTTTTCCCGTTCCGGTAAGCGTGAAACGCTTTTTTGAACCGGAGTTGGTCTTTGTCTTTGGCATAGCTGAACTTTTTGAGTTAATATTAATATTCCGGATATCCGGACTACTTTTTCTTCACGGGAGCAATCATCATCATCATTCTCTTGCCCTCGAGCTTCGGCATCTGCTCCGCACGCCCGTACTCCTCGAGTTCGACTGCAAACCTGAGCAGGAGCTTCTCGCCCTGGTCAACATAGAGAATCGCCCTTCCCTTGAAAAACACCGAAGCCTTCACTTTCGCGCCTTCCTGGAGGAACCCGATTGCATGCTTCAGCTTGAACTGGAAGTCATGCTCATCGGTGTTGGGGCCGAATCTGATTTCCTTTATGACCACCTTGGTAGAGTTGGCCTTCATCTCCTTGGCCTTCCTCTTCTGCTGGTACAGATACTTCTGGTAGTCTATAATCTTGCAAACCGGAGGATCCACTTTTGCAGTGATTTCAACCAGGTCAAGTCCGAGTTCATCAGCCTTCTTCAAGGCTTCAGAAGTAGAGTATATTCCCTGCTCACCGACATTGTCACCGACAAGCCTGACTTTCGGGGCAGTAATCTCTTCGTTAATTCTCAATCCGTCATCGTCCTTCCTCGGTCTCTGGCCGAATCTGTTGTTGGGACGAGCCGCACCCTGAGGACCATTGTTAGGTCTTGGCCCGGAAAACTTGGGCGCGGATGGTTTAAATGGCGCTGCGATAAATAAATCCTCCAAATCGGTTATAGGAAGCCGTACCGGCGTCCGGCAGCAACTTCCTGGTTAACAAAAATAATATAACGTCTTACGACAACATTTCCTTCACTTCCCCGGAGACGAGAGCGATGAAGTCTTCCACCTTCATGGCGCCTTCATCCTTGCCGCCCTGCCTTCTGACAGACACGGCACCGTCCTCGAGCTCCTTCTCGCCGACTATGACAATGAACGGGACGTGCTGCAGCTCACTCTCCCTAATCCTCTTTCCTACAGTCTCGTTCCTGTCGTCAATCGAGGCGCGAATATCGGAATTATTCATCAATTCGCAAACTTTTTTTGCATAATCGACATATTTTTCGCTGACTGGCAGTATCTTCACCTGCTCAGGAGTGAGCCAGAGAGGAAGTTTTCCGCCGGTATGTTCGAGAAGGACCGCGACGAATCTCTCGAGCGAACCGAACGGCGCCCTGTGTATCATGACAGGCCTGTGCTTCTTCCCGTCGCTGCCGGTATATTCGAGTTCGAAACGCTCCGGAAGATTGTAGTCCACCTGGATTGTGCCGAGCTGCCACTTCCTTCCTATGGCATCCTTCACCATGAAGTCGAGTTTCGGACCATAGAAAGCAGCCTCCCCCGGGACAACTATCGTCTTGAGACCCTTTTCGGCAGCAGCATCAATGATGGCCTGCTCCGCCTTTGCCCAGTTCTCGTCTGTCCCTATATACTTCTCCCTGTTGTCAGGGTCACGGAGAGACACCTGGGCGATGTATTCGTCGAAATTGAGTGTCTTGAACACATACAGGATGATGTCTATGACCTTGCAGAACTCCTCCTTCAGCTGGTCCGGACGGCAGAACAGATGTGCGTCATCCTGTGTAAAGCCGCGGACTCTCGTAAGCCCGTGCAGCTCGCCGCTCTGCTCGTAACGGTAGACCGTACCGAACTCTGCGAATCTCAGGGGCAGGTCCTTGTAGGAACGCGGCTTTGACCTGTATATCTCGCAGTGGTGAGGGCAGTTCATCGGCTTCAGGAGAAATTCCTCACCCTCCTGAGGCGTATGAATCGGCTGGAATGAATCCTTCCCGTATTTTGCGTAATGCCCGGATGTCACATAGAGTTCCTTGTTTCCGATATGAGGCGTGATTACAGGAAGGTAACCGTAGGACTTCTGGATTTTCTTGAGGAAGTTCTCGAGCCTCTCCCTCAGCTCCGCCCCCTTTGGAAGCCACATCGGAAGCCCCTGTCCCACTCTCGAGGAGAATGTGAAAAGCTCCATCTCCTTCCCGAGTTTCCTGTGGTCCCGTTTTTTGGCCTCTTCCAGAAGCACCAGGTATTCATCGAGCATGGATTTCTTCGGGAAGGTTATCCCGTATATCCTGGTAAGCATCTTGCGCTTCTCGTCCCCTCTCCAGTATGCACCGGCTATCGAAGTGAGTTTCACGGCCTTTATCATGGATGTGTCCCTCAGATGAGGCCCGCGGCAAAGGTCGGTGAAGCTGCCGTTGGTGTAGAATGTGATGGACCCGTCCTCGAGCTCCCCGATGAGTTCGCACTTGTACTCGTCGCCCTTCTCCTCGAATGCCTTGAGAGCGTCCGCCTTGGACACTTCCCTGCGCACGAAGCTTTCCTTCGTCCTCGCAAGCTCTATCATCTTGTCCTCGACGGCCTTCAGGTCGGCTTCCGTAATCTGCCTGTCACCGAGGTCCACGTCATAGTAGAAACCGTTCTCTATTGCCGGCCCTATCCCGAACTTGACTCCCGGATAAAGGCTCTCCAGCGCAGCCGCCATGAGGTGCGATGAAGAATGCCAGAACACATGCTTGCCTTCGTCGTCGTCCCACTTGAGAAGCCGCACGGAGCAGCTGTCCTGAAGAGGACGGTCAAGGTCGTATATCGTAGGCTTTCCCCCAGTCTCTCCGCCTGTCACCTCCGCAGCAAGCACTTCCGCAGCAAGTTTCGGGCTGATACCTTGAGCTATCTGGTACGGGGTGACGCCTTTCTCGAAAGACTTCACGCTGCCGTCAGGGAATGTAACGTCTATCATATCTTTTTTAGTTAAACCACAAGGCTGCAAAGATACAATTTTTTTCTATCTTTGCGACGTCTTGAGAGTGAAATTTATGAACGATTCAGCATCAAACAGGATATTATGGAATCTGGCGGCGAAAAACGGCCTGCTGCTCGGTCTGTTCACCGCACTCTGCCGCATTTTGTCCCAGACGCTGTCCACGGGTGAAGCCTCTGCCGGCATGGCAGTGCTGAACCTCATAATCTGGCTCGTGCAGTTCGTGGGGTGCATATTCCTGATGAAGTTTTTCATGGAACGTCTCGTGGCCGGACACAAGGATGCCGACAACAGGGACACTGCAAGATACGGACGCATGCTGGCACTCACCTCGAGCCTCATATTCTCTTCGGCCATGCTGTTCGATGTCGTATTTCTGGACCCTGACATGGCCGGGCAGCAGATAGAACTCATCCGCCAGCTCTACGGAGGGTCGCTCGATTCCGACACCCTGGAGCTCATAGGGAAAGAAGGCTTCTATCCAAAGGTGATGTTCTTCTCGAACCTGATATACGGATTCGTCTACGGGGCCATCCTGTCGTGGATTCTCTCGAGATACATTCCCAAAAGGGACCCTTTCTCTTCCTATATGGACAAAAACGGAAAATAATATCGTCATCATGAGCCAGAAATATGCAAAAGACCTGTCGATTGTCGTCTCGCTCTACAACGAGGCGGAGTCCCTTCCCGAGCTTGTCAGATGGATACAGAGCGTGATGAAACGCGAAGGATACGACTACGAGCTCATAATGGTGGACGACGGCAGCACCGACGGCTCATGGGACAGGATAACGGAACTTGCCGGAACGGACGCCGACATCCACGGCATATCCTTCAGGAGGAATTACGGGAAGTCCGCCGCCCTGTATTGCGGATTCGAGGCTGCCGCCGGAAAGGTGGTCGTGACCATGGATGCGGACCTGCAGGATTCTCCGGAAGAGATTCCGCAGATGTACGACATGATTACCGGACAAGGCTATGACATCGTGTCCGGATGGAAGCAGCACCGGCAGGACAACAGGCTGACAAAGAATCTGCCTTCAAAGCTGTACAACGCCACCGCACGCCTCATCACGGGGCTGAAGCTGCACGACATGAACTGCGGGCTGAAAGCCTACAGGAACGAGGTGGTGAAGAACATCGAGGTCTACGGTGAGATGCACAGGTACATTCCGTACCTCGCCAAGAATGCCGGGTTCGACAAAATCACGGAAAAGCCGGTGCACCACCAGAAACGCAAGTACGGGAAGAGCAAGTTCGGCATGGACCGCTTCATCAACGGCTTCCTCGACCTCCTGTCGCTGTGGTTCCTGAGCACGTTCGGGAAAAAGCCGATGCATTTCTTCGGGCTCACAGGCACGCTTACATTCCTTGCGGGAGGCATAATCGCAGTCTGGCTGATAATATCCAAACTGGTGGCACAGGCTCACGGGCTGAAGTTCCGCCCCGTCACCGAGCAGCCTCTGTTCTATCTCGCACTCGTAGCCCTCGTCGTCGGTGTCCAGCTGTTCCTTTCCGGGTTCATTGCAGAAATGATTTCACGCAGCAGCCAGGACAGGAACAAGTACAACATCAGGGAGCGGTTCTGATTCACTCCCCGGACATCCTCCCGAGAAATTCGTCGCCGAGTGCAGTCTTCACCCTGATATGCTCCAGGACCGCCTGCACGAATGTGTTCGAGTCGAAAAGGCCGCCGCGGACTTCCTCGAAATCCCTGCTCTTCTGGTCTTCGTCACCGTCTGCGCCGAAACCGGTCATCGCGGACAGGGAAAATTCCTTCCTGGCATCCTCATAGACCATCCTGTCCAGGGTCACCACAGACTCCTTCCACTTCCTTGCTATCATGACGATGTCTTCCATGGTAATGTTGTCAGGGTCGAGGCCATAGTATTCCAGCATCTTGCCGTAAGCCCATGTCCATTCGTAGGTGTAATAGTTCTCATGCATCCGGGCGAACCGCCTGTTGATTTCATGTACATCCGACACCTTGCCGCTGCCTATGTCATCTATCAGGGCGTCCACCTCGCTTTTCGGGGCTATGAGTCCGGAAATGTCAACCCATTGCCCTGCTCCGGCAGGCGTGTCGGGGCGCAGCCTCTCCCTTATGGCAGAGATATCCCCGTCCGGCACAGTCTCAAGCCTCTTTATCAGTGAATTGCCGAGGAACTTGTTGATAGCGAGGTCATAGAACTTCAGCCCCTTGTGCAGGGAAGAGTTCTTTATCTTCGCGCTCTGGTAGGAATACGTGTCGGATGTCTCCCCTGAAGCCTTCACCAGATTCTTCAGGATTCTCACCGCATTCAGCATCTTCTGTATCGTATACGGACTCAGGAGATTGTAGTTGATGCTGTCGAGCCTGTCCGGGTCTGTGCGGCTGTCCCTCTTCGGCCACTTCTGCGCATCCCTTATCGTGCCCACGCTCCTGAGGTTGACACCTGGGAAGATATAGGATGTGTTCTGGTTTTCAATCAGGTAGGAAAAAGGGAGGTCGGAAGTGTCCTGGTGGGAGACATGCCGCCCCATGACGAGAGAGAACGCACCGACCTTCGCCGGCCACAGGAGATAGGAATCGGAGGAAGTCTTGGCACCCCTCTCCATTATCCCCTGGTGTATGGGGCCCAGCTTGTACATGTGGTTGCTCTGGTTCGAGCCGGAACCGGCATTCATGAACGAGAACATGCCTGCTATCAGCAGTGTGGACTTGTGGTGAGTGACAGTGAACGGACCGGCGAATATGGCGCAGGCCTCTCCGTTCTCGCCGTGGCAGTTGCTGAAGAAGAGGGAATCGGAAGCCGAATAGGTATGGCCGATGTGGCAGGCCTGACCGATGAAGCACCTCGTTATCGTGGAGCGGTCTTCCACGGAAGAGCCGCTGCAGATGATGAAGTCATCCCCGATAACGCCCACCCCGACATGTACCGGAGCATGGACATTGCTGTTTATGCTCCCGTTTCTCAGCCGGGACGTGCCTTCTATCTTGCAATATTCGCCGATTTTCACGTTCTTTATGTAGCCGGCGTCGACTATGGTCACATGCGGGGAGATGGTGCCCCTGTCGGAAGTCACGGAGGCTACATACCTGCCGATGGTCTTCTTCAGTCCCTCAATCAGTTCCGGCCTGTGCCTGTAGAGGGCCATCACATAGGCCTGGTGAGCCGAGAGGAAGTCGTGCATCATGACCTCCCTTCCGCCTGTCTCGTTCAGGACCGACACCTCGACCCCGTTCCCGAAGCTCGTGGTCCCGTCCGTAAGTATGATGTCCACATTCTCTATGAAGCAGTCGTGGCCTATGTCGTAATTTGCGATGTAGTTCTTCACATTCTCCACCCTGCAGTCATCCCCGACAGTCACATTGTGGAGCGTCACATTGTACAGGCCGGAGTGCTTGACAATCCCTCCCGGCATCCTGAACTCCTTCCCGAACCTCCCGAGCCGGACCTTTCCGGAAAATCTTGTGGAATGCACATGCTCTACGGAGAATCCCTCGGCCACTTCCACGTCGTTCCAGTCGGAAGCGGAACACATTCTGGCCTCCAGGGCCTCTATCTCCTCTTTTTCAAGTTTACGGTAAGCCATATTCCTCATTTTTCTGTTTTTCTGATAGCGGAATCCACGATATCCTTCACCTCGTCGTACTCATAGCCCCTTCCGATAGCGAACCTGAGCAGTTTGAGCTTCCTGTGGGGGTCGTCTTTAAGGGCCCTGGCCTTTGCATCGACGGCAGCGGAAAGCTTCCCAAGGGATTTTCCGCCGTCTATCTCCTTCAAGGCAGTCTCTATGCATTCTTTCCCGATGCCCCTGGAGGCAAGCATGTACCTTATCTTGAGCCTTCCCCATCCGGAAAGGGCGGACTTGTCCCTGGCGTAGGCAGCAGCATAGCGGGAATCGTCGATGTACCTGTCCGCCTTCAGGGAAGACAGTATCTCTGCGGCAACGTCCTCCGGCACACCGGACAGTTTCCTGCGTATGTCCTGTTCGCAATATTCCCTCTTCGCGCAAGCGGTCCTCAACCTGTCAAGCAGCATCCTGTACTGTTCCTCCATACCCTGTCAGAAATAAAAGCCTATGTTCAGATACGCCCCGAACCTTTTCGTAAGACTCGACCAGTGCAGGTTGAGCGACATCGGGCCGAAGAAGGCATCGTATGAATATTCCACGCCGGCCCCGAAATACCCGGGGCCTTTCGTGTATGTACTGAAGTCGTCGCTGTCCCTGGCATAGTTCAATATAGCGGTCACATAGTGAGACTTTGCCACCCTGAAGCGGAAATCGGTCCTGAACACGGTGAGGATATTCCTCATCGCCGACACGCTGTTCACCCCGACAAAAGGTATCTGCTGGTCCACGTATCTGCCTGCGAGCGTACCGCCCATGGCATTGATATATGCGAGCGGGACATCTCCCCCGAGCAGGAAGCGGAAGTTCACGGAAGGTATGAAGGAGAACACACGGCCTCCGGGGACGACCGCCTTGCCGTCTATCTGCACCGCATGGAAATTGTTGAACCTCTGAGGGAAGCCGGCGAATGTCCAGCCGTATGAAACGCCGACCGAATAGCCTTGCGCCGGAAAATATCCGTCATCGAATGTGTCGCTCCTCGCGTTCAGGAACAGGGACAGGTAGTCGTTGCTGAGCTGCCCGAGGTCATAGTCCCCGGATATGGCATCGGAAGACATGGCCGAACGGACATTGAAGTAGTCGTTCCTTATCCCGGCCCTCAAGTCGAAAAGGGACCACTGCATGTTGGAAAAGAAGAACTCCTCCCTCACGTTCAGATAACTCAGGTTGAAGCGCGTCGGGGAGAAATCCAGAAAACTCAGGAAATTCAGGTCCGTCCACCTTACGGAAGCCGTGGCGTTCAGGGTAGGCATCTTCGGCGCATCGTACGAATAATGGAATCTGAAATACGGGTTCACGCTTATCCTGCCAGTGAAATCATATCTGGAGCCGCGCAGCCTGTGCGCATTCAGCCCCACGTTCAGAAGCACCGACACGAGTTCCTCGGAGTCCAGCCTCAACCCTACGCCGAGCTGATGGACAGGGCCTGGCTTGCAGTTGAAAACGAGATTGAACGGCTCCGTGCTTCCCTCCATCTCGTATGTCACGTAGTCATAGCACTGTGTCCCGAAAATCTCGGCCACCACATGCTCTACGTCCTCCCTGCTCACGATATCCCCGGGGCTGATGTCTATCTTCTTCATCAGTATCGCCTTGTCCTTTTCGCTCACGCCGCGTATGTCCACCCCGGACACTGTCACGGGGGTAGTGTTGAAGTCTATGGCCTTCCGGTTGTGCAGCACAAGGGTGTCCGGACCCGCCATAGCCTTAAGGGAGAGCAGTTTCGCCTCGTTACGGTAGGCTGCGAGATACCCCTTGTGGATGATGTCGGCAATGCTCTCCTTGTCGAAGCTCATCATCTCGTACCCCTCGAGCTCCGGATGTATGTTGATGTCCGAGAGGGTCATGTTATGCTCGTAGACCGAGCGTCCGAGCATGTCTATGCCCTGGCTGATTATGTCCCCTATGTTGTTGATGTCGGTGTACTGCCTGCGATTGTCCGAGACCTCGACGCCTATGACTATGTCGGCCCCCAGCTCCCTCGCAAGCCCGGTCGGATAATTGTCCCTCATGCCGCCGTCGACGAGCACCATCCCGTCCACCTTGACAGGGGCGAATATGCCCGGGATGGACATCGTGGAACGCATGGCGATGGAGAATCTCCCGCTCAGCCAGTATTTCGCGGTCCCGCTGACAAGCTCGGTGGCGGCACACGAGAACGGTATCGGGAGGTCGGAGAAATTCATCTCGTCCTGGTAGCCCACGGAAAGCGCACTTATCAGATTGTACACGTTCTGCCCGAAGATATAACCGGAAGGTAGGCTCCCCACTATGTTCCGTTTCAGCATGTCGGAAGGCTTCTCCTGCTCCTGGCCTCCGGACACTATGTCCTCATGCCTCTTGGTGTCCACGTATTTCATCTCGTCTTCGAGAAGGGCCTTGAAATATTCCGTATCGTAGTAGAACGGTATGGACAGGACGTATGTCTCCTTGTACCGCGAGCCTGCGTAGGAAATGTATTCGCGGGGCACCTCGTCGCTCAGGGCCATCTGCCAGTCAATCGTCCTGATGAGAGAGTCTATCTGCGAGGCGGAATAGCCGAGGGCGTAGATGCCGCCGAGAAGTCCGCCCATGCTGGTGCCGAGCACCATGTCCACCGGCATGCCGATGGATTCGAGATATTTCATGACACCGATATGCGCCGCACCCTTGGCCCCGCCTCCGCTGAGCACAAGGGCGACGGCAGGCCTGCCGAGCCCGTCCATCCTCGACCTTATGGTCTCGATGGACACGGAATCGGCTGCCGTCACGAGGCTTCCGCTTCCCCGCCCGGCACTGCCCGGCTGCCCTTCCGCCGGAAGCGGCAGGACAGCCAGACACAATATCGCTGCCAGTATCGTCTTCTTCATGTCCTTCATCTGTTTCCGCCCGCCGAATCCGCATGCCGGCCTGCAAGCATCCCGCATGCCGCGAGTATATCCTCGCCCCTGGACGCCCTTACGGTCGTCAGGATTCCGGCATTTGAAAGCCGCTCCTGGAATCTCCTGATTACGGCATCAGGAGGACAGTCGTACGGGAAATCAGGGATTTTGTGGAACCGTATGAGGTTCACACGGCATTCCAGCCCCCTGAGCAGCCTTGCCAGCGCATCCGCGTGGCGGATGGAGTCGTTGAAACCGGCGAACATCGTGTACTCGAAACTGACCCTCCGCTGCCCCGAGAAATCGTACCGGTGCAGCAGTTCCACCACATCCACGGCATGGAAGGACTTCTCCACGGGCATAATCGACAGCCTCTCGTCCGGGAAAGGGTCGTGCAGGCTAACTGCAAGATGGCAGCGGCTCCCGTCGAGGAACCGTTTCAGCGCAGGCATCACCCCGATTGTCGAGAGGGTTATCCTTTTCGGGCTCCACCCGAAACCCCAGTCCGCCGTGAGCACCTCTATGGCCCTCATGACGTTGTCATAGTTGTCGAGAGGCTCTCCCATCCCCATGAAAACCGCATTCGTAAGCCTGTCGGCCTCGTCCACGGCAATGAACTGTGACAATATGTCGGCCGGGGAAAGATGCCCGTGGAACCCCTGCCTGCCTGTCATGCAGAACCGGCAGCCCATGCGGCAGCCGGACTGGGAAGAGACGCACAGCGTGGCCCTGCCGTCATCGGGAATCATCACGGCCTCTACGGCACCGCGTTCCAGGTCACGGTCCATGCAGTCATCGGCAAGGGCAAGGCCGCGCTTCATGGAACAATTCACCGGGAAAAGATATTTCCTTGTGCCGTCCGAGGAGACCTGCACGTCGGAATATCCGGTCACGCCCACTTCGTACCTTTCGGACAGCTTCCGTCTTCCGGCCATGGAGATATTCGTCATCCCGTCTATCGTCCGGACTTTGGAGACATACATCCACCGGGCAATCTGTACGGCGGTGAACCCCGGCAGCCCGGCTTCCGCCACTATCTTCTTCAATTCTTCCGGAGTCTTCCCGAGCAATCTTGTTTTCATGTCCGTCAGTCGCGATTTCAATTTCCGCAAATTTAAGAAAATTTCCATCATTTTTTTTATCTTTGTCATTCTGCACCGGCAGAGAATCCTTGAAAGTTTTTTAATTTAAGACAAACATTTATGGCTAAGGAAGTTGAAAAGGAAACGTCTGATGTGAACGCCGCGAAACTCAAAGCGCTGCAGGCGACCATCGACAAGTTGGAGAAAGACTACGGAAAGGGGACGATTATGAAAATGGGGGATGATCAGCCTAAATGGGAAGTCTCCGTCATTCCGAGCGGTTCGATAGCCCTCGACCATGCACTGGGCATAGGAGGTTATCCGCGCGGAAGGGTCATAGAAATCTATGGTCCCGAGTCGAGCGGAAAGACCACGCTTGCAATCCATGCGATAGCACAGGCACAGAAGCAGGGAGGCATAGCCGCGATAATCGACGCCGAACACGCGTTCGACAGGACATACGCCAAGAATCTCGGCGTGAACCTCGATTCCCTTCTCATATCGCAGCCGGACAACGGCGAGCAGGCTCTCGAGATAGCCGACAATCTGATACGCTCCGGTGCGATAGACATCATTGTAATCGACTCAGTGGCCGCCCTCACCCCTAAAGCCGAGATTGAAGGCGAGATGGGGGATTCGAAGATGGGGCTTCAGGCGAGGCTCATGAGCCAGGCGCTCAGGAAACTCACTGCGAACATAAGCAAGACGAACACGTGCTGCATCTTCATCAACCAGCTCAGGGACAAGATAGGCGTGATGTTCGGGAATCCGGAGACCACCACAGGAGGAAACGCACTCAAATTCTACGCGTCGGTCAGGGTGGATGTCAGAAGGACAACGCAGATAAAGGACGGGGAGGAAGCCCTCGGCAACAGGACGAAGGTGAAAATCGTGAAGAACAAGCTCGCGCCTCCTTTCAAGAAAGCGGAATTCGACATCGTTTTCGGAGAAGGGATATCGCACATAGGTGAGATAATAGACCTCGGTGTGGAATTCGACATCATAAAGAAGAGCGGCTCGTGGTTCAGCTACAACGACACAAGACTTGCACAGGGGCGGGAGGCTGTCAAGCAGCTCCTTACGGACAATGTCGAGCTGAGCGATGAGATAGAGGCGAAGATACGCGAGGCCATGGCAAACATAAAAGACTGACAGGACAAAAGGATATGGATACAGTATTGAGTGGCATACGCTCCACCGGGCATCTTCATCTGGGCAACTATTTCGGGGCGTTGAGGAATTTTGTCAGGATACAGGACAGCTACAGATGCTTTTTCTTCATAGCGGACCTGCACTCGCTGACCACGCATCCGCATCCGTCTGACTTCCATGCCGGAGTCAAGACCATACTTGCGGAATATCTTGCAGCCGGGCTCGACCCGGAGAAGTCCGCCATATACATACAGAGCGACGTGCCCGAAATCAGCGAGCTGTATGTGCTCCTGAACATGCTGGCATACGTCGGGGAGCTCGAGAGGACGGTCACATTCAAGGAAAAGGTGCGCCAGAACCCCAATAACGTGAACGCCGGGCTGCTCACGTACCCTGTGCTGATGGCTTCGGACATTCTCGTCCACAGGGCGCAGTGGGTGCCTGTTGGCAAGGACCAGGAACAGCATCTCGAACTTGCACGCGTATTCGCAAGGAGATTCAACAACATGTACGGGGCCGAAGTCTTTCCTGAGCCACGCAACATGACATTCCCTGGAGGGGCGGTCAAGGTCCCGGGGCTCGACGGCACAGGGAAGATGGGCAAGAGCAACGGCAACGGCATCTACCTCTACGATGATGAAAAGACCATCACGAAGAAGGTGATGAAAGCCGTGACGGATTCCGGCCCTACGGAGCCGGACTCTCCGATGCCTGAAGTCATAGAGAACCTGTTCACACTCCTGAAGCTCGTGTCCACACCGGATACCGTCGAATACTTCACCGGGAAATGGAACGACTGCAGCATCCGCTACGGAGACCTGAAGAAACAGCTCGCCAAGGACATCTGCAATGTCACCCTCCCGATAAAGGAGAGAATCGATGCCATATACAATGACGACGCATACCTCTCGAAGGTGGTGGCATCCGGAAGGGAAAGGGCGAGGGCCAGCGCGGCGGCCACACTTGCCGAAGTCAGGAAAGCAGTAGGGTTCAAGCCTTTCTGACCGGAGGATAAGACATGTACGAGCCACTGTCTGTCGCCTGCAGGCTGGATGCCCTCGAGAGTCTGAGGGACGTGATTGCCGGGAACGAGTCCCTGATAATGGATGCGTTGCACGAAGACCTCGGCAAATGCCGCACCGAAGCCTACATGACAGAGGTGGGCATGACGCTCTCCGGAATCAACTACACATTGAAGCACCTCCGGAAATGGTGCAGACCGAAGAAGGTGCACACCCCGCTTGCGCAGTTCCCGGCCTCCAGCAGGATAATCCCCGAACCATACGGCAGAGTGCTGATAATGAGTCCGTGGAACTATCCGCTGCTGCTGTGCATGTCTCCGCTTGCAAGTGCGGTCGCCGCAGGCAACACCGTTGTCCTGAAGCCGAGTGCATACTCTCCCGCCACCTCGTCCGTCATCAGTAAAATTGTAGGGGAAGCCCTCCCCTCAAGTCTCGCATGCGTGGTCGAAGGCGGCAGGAATGTAAATTCCAGGTTGCTCGACGAGAGATTCGACTACATATTCTTCACCGGAAGCAAGGCTGTAGGCAGACTCGTGATGGAAAAGGCCGCAGCCCATCTCACCCCTGTGACCCTTGAACTCGGGGGCAAGAGCCCTGTGATAGTCACACAGTCGCATGACCTGAAGACATCTGCGGCAAGAATCGTCTTCGGGAAATACCTCAACTGCGGACAGACATGCGTAGCACCGGATTATGTACTCGTGCAGGAAAGTGTCGCCGGAGACTTTGTCGAGGCCTGCAGGGCGGAAATCGTGAAGATGTACGGGCCCTCCCCTCTCACCGACCCGGACTACGGGAAGATAGTCAACAGGAAGCACTTCGACAGGCTCTGCAGACTGATGGATGAAGTCAGGGACGGTCTGGTACATGGAGGAGGAAGCGACGGGGGCACGCTGAAGATAGAGCCTTCGATAATCCGCTGCGGGGACATCCGGGACAGGGACTGCGACGCTCCGGGGATAATGCAGGAAGAAATTTTCGGGCCTCTGATGCCTGTGCTCACGTATGGGGACACCGGCGAGGCGGTGGACTATGTCAACAGTCACCCAAAGCCTCTGGCGGCATACATATTCAGCGGCAGAAAAGACGAGAAGGAAGAGCTGACGCGGCGGATGCACTTCGGAGGAGGATGCGTGAACGACACGATAATCCATCTTGCTTCCGAACATCTCCCGTTCGGAGGTGTGGGGGAAAGCGGCATGGGCCGCTACCACGGCAAATTCGGATTCGACACGTTCACACACCTGAAAAGCATTGTGGACAAACCGTCATGGCTGGATTTGCCGATGAGATACCAGCCATTCACCGCACTGAAAGACAGGCTCATCCGCGCATTCCTGAAATGACTGCCCGGCAGGCTCATTCCGGGCCGGCCACGCAACGCTCCAGCCTTGCAGCCATCTCCGGCTTGAGGACACCTGCCGCCTCGAGCGCATCCACAGTCCAGGACGACCTCGGGTTATGCTCCCGGAAAATCACTATCCCCCTTGCAGCATAAGTGCCGATGTAAGGGTGCAGTTTCAGGGAATCTTCCGGAAGAGTCCACAGCCGGTAGGGGTGCATGTTTTCCGGACTTATCGTCACGAGATCCGACAGGGCGTCGAATTTTTCCCTGTCGAAACGGTAAATGTCCATGAGCTGTTCCTTGTACGAATACGAGCCTCCGAGCTGCCGTCTGTATGAGACCATCCTGGAGGCGAAGTAGCCGCCTATACCCGGCAGCCTGTCGAAATCCGCCGAGTCGGCAAGATTCAAATCCACGAGCGGTATGTCTATGTACGGTTCGAGCCTTTCATATACGGAATCGGCAACAACGTAAGACCTGGCGAAATCAGACTTGCGGCGGAACACCCCGCCCTTGCTCCTGTAGTTCAGGATTGAAGCTGCCTGCCTCGGGGTAAAGCCGAGCCTGACAAGCTCCTCCTGAGACACCGTGTTCGGGTCGAAGCGGAACGTCTCCACGTGCCGGGGAGCGACATTAATCCTGACTGCCTCTGTTTCAGGAGGACGTTCAGCCTCCTTGTGCACCACCACGGATTCCCTCCCCCTGACTGTTGCGTGCGAGGGTTCCGTCCCGGCGGCCCGTGCTTCTGCAAGCACTGCTTCTGCAAGGGTCTTGTCCATGACAAAGACCGTATCGGGCACATCCCTGTCCCCGAGAATCTTCAGCACGGATGCCTTGTGTATGAACAGTGCCGACTGATAGCCCGTCACAAGAAAAACCAGTGCGGCGATTCCTGCCGCAAAAGATGAGTTCAGGCCCCTTCTTCCGTCTCCGGAGCCGCGTCTTTCATTTTCCATCTGTCCTTCTCCTTCACTTTCTCCTTTTCAGGAGCCCCCTCCACAATTATGACAATCTCGCCTTTCGGCTCATGGGCGGAATACCACTGCGCCACATCTTCCAGTGTCCCCCGCCTGTGTTCCTCGAACTTCTTTGAAATCTCCCGGGCTACGGAACACCCCCTGTCCGGGCCGAAATGCTCCGCGAACTGCTGCAATGTCCTGACAAGCCGGTACGGAGACTCGTAGAATATCATGGTGCGTCTCTCTTCCGACAGCTCGGCCAGCCGTGTCATCCTGCCTTTTCTGACGGGCAGGAATCCTTCGAAACAGAATCTGTCGCACGGATAGCCCGAACTCACGAGTGCAGGCACGAAAGCCGTGGCGCCAGGAAGAGTCTCCACCTCTATGCCCTCGGCGACACAGGTCCTCACGAGCAGGAAGCCGGGGTCCGAGATGCCAGGTGTGCCGGCATCGCTTATCAGGGCCACCGTAAGCCCCTCGAGTATCTTCTCCTTTATGACGGACACTGTCCTGTGCTCGTTGAACTTGTGGTGCGACTCCACCCTGCCGTGGATGTCGTAGTGCTTCAGCAGTACGGAACTCGTGCGCGTGTCCTCCGCAAGGATAAGGTCCGCGGACCTGAGGACGGACACGGCCCTGTATGTCATGTCTTCGAGGTTTCCGACCGGAGTCGGGACTATGTAAAGTTTGCCCATTCTTCCAAAAGTTGTTTCCGGTATTCCAGTGAATCCGTAACCCGGACCACAAAATTAAGAAACTGTTTTGAAATTTTTAAATATAAATTTTATGAAGTATTTTCGCGAAGAAATTTCCTGGAATTACCGATAAGAAATGTTTTCAGAGTGCGTAAAAAAAGCAGGGTCGATTGAAGTCATCTGCGGTTCCATGTTCTCGGGGAAGATCGAGGAACTGATAAGGAGAATGAAGCGGGCGCAGTTCGCCAACCAGAAGGTCGAGATATACAAGCCGTCCATGGATGTCAGATATTCAGACGACCAGGTGGTGTCGCACGACTTCCACAGCATCCCGTCCACACCGATAGACACTCCCGCGAGCATGCTCCTGCTATCGAGCGATGTGGATGTGGTAGGAATCGACGAGGCTCAGTTTTTCGACGACACCATAGTGGAAGTTGCCCAGGCCCTTGCTGACAGGGGCATCAGGGTGATAATCGCCGGACTCGACACTGACTTCTCCGGGAAACCGTTCGGGCCGATGCCTGCCCTTATGGCCGTGGCCGAAGATGTGCAGAAGGTGCACGCGATATGCGTGAAATGCGGAAGTCCGGCCAACAATTCGCACAGGCTTTCACATGACGAGAATCTCGTGGTTCTCGGAGAAAAGGATGTGTACGAGCCGCTCTGCCGCCACTGCTACAACGCAGCCATGGCGAAGGACGGTGGGAAGTGACATTCAGGGCTGACGGTTCCTCGGATGGTTCTTCAGGATTACGGACTGCCATGTCCGCTCGTCAATATGGGTGTAAATCTCGGTAGTCAGGATGCTCTCATGTCCGAGCATTTCCTGCACAGCCCTCAAATCAGCTCCGTTAGCTATGAGATGAGTCGCGAACGAATGCCTCAACGAGTGCGGTGATATGCATTTTTCCACACCGGCCTCCGCAGCCATCTCCTTGACAAGATTGAATGCAGAAACCCTCGACAGCGGTTTTCCCCTGGCGTTCAGGAACACCATGTCTGAATATGCCGTCTCCGGTTCCGGGCGCATCCCGAGATAGTCTTCCAGGGCTTCGGCCGCCATCTCCCCCAAAGGGACGAGCCTCTGCTTGTTTCCCTTGCCGATGATTCTCACGAACCCTTCCTTGAAATATATCTCAGATATTTTCAGCCCCACGGCTTCCGACACCCGCAGCCCGCAGCCGTACATCACCTCGAGCAAGGCCCTGTCCCTGTAGCCGCGCCAGTCTTTCAGTGGGACGGCACCGATTATGGCGGAAACGTCCTCCACAGAAAGTACATCCGGAAGAATCCTGCCTAACTTCGGAGATTCGACCCTGTCGCACGGGTTGTCCTTGATGTAGCCTTCGAGTATGAGATAATTGAAAAAAGAACGCAAGGCACTCAGTATGCGTGCCTGCGTTCTCTTCGATATATCCCGGCGCAGCGAGAAATACGACACCACGTCATCCATGGTGACAGATTCCGGGTCACAGCCAGATGCGCCGAAAAACAGGTCGAGGTCTGACAGATACGAGGAGACCGTATTTGCGGACATGGCCCTCTCCAGTTTCAGGTACGAGCCGTATTCCTGCAGTATCCGTCTGTAGTCCATCGCCTATAATGTGGAATATTTCCGGCCGTACTCCAGCATCTGTCCGAGATAGTCGTCCGTGTATTCGACACGGTAGTCCACTATCCTGCCGTTCTTCTCTACAGGAATTATCTCGGGATTCACGAATCCTCCGTACGGTTTCAGGCCCAGGGCGGCATACCTCTCCCTGACCTCCTTGTGAAGTGCGGGGTCTATGTCCACCGCATATTTCTCGACGAGGGCCTTGCCTGCAGCATAGTCACCTTCCGACTTTATCCGCTGCACTTCCGCAAGGAGCTTCCCGAAAAGCCCTCTCAGAGCCTCGAAGTCGTTCACGACGAAATATGTCTTGCCGTCGCGCACCTTCTTCTCTATGACATTGCCGTCCTTGCCTGCCTCATAGCACCACTCTGCAATGAGTTTCCTGTTCTGCATGTGCGCCTCCGTATTCTTCTTTCCGAGTTCCACCCTTGTGAACTGGACCTGCAGCCCGTTCCTTATGTAATTGGTGTACTGAGGCTTGTATGCTTCGGCATCAGGAAGGATACCGAGCTCCACGAGTTTGGGGTCGGCGATGTAGTAAAGGCCGAAAAGGTCTGCCCGCGTCTCCTCGAGGGTGGAGCTGTATTCTCCGAGAGCAACAGGTGAAGTGCCTGGAAGAAGCTGTCCGGAACCATGTCCGAGGCATTCGTGCAGGTCGGTATGTATCTCGTCCGTCAGGGAAAGGTATTTTCTGGCGGCAGCCACTTCCTCCTCTGACCAAGCGAACTCCTGCAGAGTGCTGTTAGGGGCTTCTTGCGCGGCACGGTCGTATGCATGAGTGATGTTGGCTATGGTCACGGATTTGGAGCCGTGGTCGCGTCTTATCCAGTCTGCATTAGGAAGGTTTATGCCTATCGGCGTGGAAGGATAGCAGTCGCCGGCGAGAGTCGTCGCGTCGATTACCTTTGCAGACACCCCTTTCACCACCGGTTTCCTGAACCTGCTGTCAACCGGAGAATTGTCTTCGAACCACTGGGCGTTCTCGCTGATGATTTCGGTACGTCTCGAAGCCTCATGGTCCTTGATGTTCACGAGACCTTCCCAGGTGGCCTTCCTGCCGAGAGGGTCGTTGTAGTCCTCGACAAATCCGTTCACGAAATCCACCGTGCCGAGAGTGTCGTTCACCCATTCGATATTGTACTCGTCCCAGAGTTTCAGGTCTCCGGTCCTGTAATACTCGGCAAGCAGGGATATGCATTTCTTCTGGGTGTCGTTCTCGGCGACTTCCATGGCTTTCCCGAGCTCGGAGACTATCTTTTCGAGAGCCGGACCGTAAAGGCCGCCAATCCTGTAGACCTCCTCCCTCACGACTCCGTCGCTTCCCTTCACCAGCTTGCTGTTCAACCCGTATGATACAGGGGTAGGGTCATTCCTGTCCACGACGGAAGCGTAGAATTTCTCCACCTCTTCCCTTGTGACATTCTCGTAGAAATTGACGGCAGAAGCGGCGACTATGTCCTTGGACCTGTCCGTCGACTTCCTCTGGGGATAGATATCAGGATTGTAGATGATGTCTATGAGGGTGTCGGCATCCTCTCCTATCCCCGATGCCTCCATCAGGGCCCTGAAGTATTCCTTCGGACATTCAGGGAAGAACTTGTCCTCGGCATAGTGGTGATGTATGCCGTTGCTGAAGAAAAGCCTCTTGGCATAGACGGTGAAGTCCTGGAATTCCTTGCATTCCCTGTCACCGTCATATTTTTCAAGGATGGTCTCGACTGCCTTGCGCACAGGCAGGTTGACCTTGCAGTTCTGCACCCAGATTATGTCCCGTCCGTACTTTGCAGCCTCGCCGAGATGATACACGTATTCCTTCTGCCTGAGAGTCAGGTTGTCCCATCCCGGTATCTGGTACCGCATGATTTTAAGGTCCGCAAACTCGTCTATCAGATACTTGAAATCCCCGTCGGCCTTCTGCCCGGGGTTCCCGCATGATGCCACCATCACTGCTGTCCCCAAAGAAACAATCATTTTTCCGGATTTATTCATTTTATTGCTTTCTAAATAACGTCAGTTCGACGAATTATTCTGTTCAATATCAGAGATTCCGTCGAACTGACGTTACGATTTCTTCGAAATCCCTTTCCTTTTTCGTGTCACCCCTCTTAAATTCTCCCCTGCGTAGGGGAGAACTTACGCCGGACTTCGTCCTCTATAGAGGTAATTCTCTTAAATTCATTCCATTCATTTCATCGAATTCACGTTAAATAATTTGACTTCCGCGTTGCGCGAAGCGAATCCGTCACCCGGCGGAGGGCGGACGGCAGCTTCCGGACGACAAAAATAAGAAACTGTTTTGACAAAAAACAAAATAGCCCCTATATTTGCAAGGATACATGTTCATATTCCGGAGATGGACAAAGCATTGGGACATACATTACTCGTGATTCTGGCGGCAGCGGTCCTGTCGTCATGCAGCGACATCCTCGGTCTGGATTACACGAATCCGAGGACAAGACACGGTCAGGGAGAAGGGACCGGAAGCCGTAACGAGACCGAGACCCGGGTCCGTACGCTGCTTCTGTACTCGGCAGGGTACAACAGCCTGTCCTCCGCCCTCCAGGATGATATCGATGACATCTGCAGCGGTTATCTTCCCGAAGGATACAGTTTCAACGACAATCTGCTCGTATTTGCACACCATACTGTCAGCAACTACAACTACAGGGACGAAGTACAGCCCTGTCTGATAAGGATATACCGGAACAGGGATGGCATTGCCGTACGGGATACCGTCCGCACATGGCCGGAGGGGACGAGCGCAGTGGACCCGGAGACACTCAGGTCCGTGCTTGAATATGTCCGCGACAACTATCCGTCTGAAGAATACGGGATGATATTCTCGTCCCACGCCACAGGATGGCTGCCTCCGAACTTTCCGCGCAACGGGAGCACGATACTGATGTCCGGCGGAAGCGGCAACGGAAACGGTCAGGAAAGGAGCATAGGGCAGGATGCCGGGACCGGAGAGGAAATGGATGTGAAGGATTTCGCCTCCGCCATACCTATGGAGCTGGAGTATCTGATATTCGATGCCTGCCTCACTGGCGGAGTCGAGGTCGCGTATGAGCTTAAGGACGTATGCAGGCATCTCGTGTTCTCGTCTGAGGAGATACTTGCGGACGGAATGGTCTATACGGACATAATATACAGACTTCTCGGGACGGAGCCATCGGACATCACCGGGGTTGCCGAGGATTATTTCAACCACTACAACTCCCTTTCGGGTATGGAGCAGTCTGCGTTGATTTCGGTAATAGACTGTTCGGGACTCGAGGGGCTGGCTCAGGCAGCCGGCGAAATTTTCAGCAGGCACGCAGGGCAGATACCCGCGATAGACGCATCCGAAGTGCAGAAACTGAACTATGCGTCAAGATGGTTCTACGACTTCAGGGACATCATGGCACAGCTGACAGACGGGCAGGATGACGTGGACGGACTCGATGCCGCACTCGGGAAGTGCGTCATGTACAAGGCGAATACAGAATATTTCATGGGCAGCAGGCTCAAGATAGACACGTTCTGCGGCCTTAGCATGTACCTTCCGAGCGCAGTCCTGTCTGAAAGCACGATGTACTCGCTGAATGAATACTACAGGGGATTCAAATGGAATCAGGCCACCGGCTACATATCGGACTTCATGATTTCCGGAGCCACTGTCACAGAGTGACCCCGGTCTTGAAAATCGCGATTCCCGAATATCCTGACTTCTCGTTCATTGTCCGCTCACCAGACGCCGCAGACAGCACGAAATCTATGAATTCGTCATCTACGGAAGCGACAGGCTTGCCGTCGAGAATCACCCCTGCATTGAAATCTATCCATCCGGGCTTCTGCGAGGCTATCCTGCTGTTGGTGGAGACTTTCACAGTAGGGACGAATGTCCCGAACGGCGTGCCCCGTCCGGTGGTGAACAGCACTATCTGACACCCCGAAGCCGCAAGGGCCGTAGCCGCCACAAGGTCGTTGCCCGGCGCGCTGAGCAGATTCAGCCCCTTCGTCGTCAGACGCCCGCCATATTTCAGGACATCCATCACAGCCGACTTCCCGGACTTCTGGGTGCATCCGAGAGACTTCTCCTCGAGTGTAGATATTCCGCCAGCCTTGTTACCCGGCGAAGGGTTCTCGTAGACCGGCTGGCCGTTGGCCATGAAATATTCCTTGAAATCGTTTATCAGGCTTACGGTCTTCCCGAAAACCTTCTCGTCTATGCACCGGGACATGAGTATGGTCTCTGCACCGAACATCTCCGGCACTTCAGTAAGGACAGTGGTCCCGCCCTGGGACACTATCCAGTCCGAAAACCTGCCGAGAAGAGGATTGGCCGTGATGCCGGAAAAACCGTCCGAGCCC
The DNA here is from genome assembly GCA_944326335.1 of uncultured Bacteroidales bacterium. Lineage (GTDB taxonomy): Bacteria > Bacteroidota > Bacteroidia > Bacteroidales > UBA932 > Cryptobacteroides. The sequence continues at coordinate 16,100 of CALVDM010000009.1, read as the reverse complement.
CCGCACTTGAGGCCGACCTTCAGTTCCGAGACAGGTATTTCGGTCCTCTTGTCTTCCGAAGATGCGGAAGCGATGTCTCTCAGCAGGGAAGAGCCGTATCCGACCTCGTCCCCCTCCACTTTCTGGCATTCCATGAACTTCACGCGCGAATCATCGACCGGACCTGCAAGTTCCCTGAATGCCTCGAGCTGGTTGTTCTCACATCCTAAAGCGACAACGAGCACGCCGGCCGCATTCGGATGGTGCACCATGTCTGCAAGTATGCGTCTCGTGTTCTCATGGTCACCGCCGAGCTGGGAACACCCGTAGTTGTGTGTGAAAGCCTTCACATCCTCTATGGCCGGATAGTCCTGGAGATGCTTGCGGAAATCTGCCGCGATGGCCTCGGCAATGCCGTTGACGCACCCCACGGTAGGTATCACCCACAATTCGTTCCTTATCCCCGCCTGTCCGTCAGCGCGCCTGTAGCCTTTGAACGTGGCCGTCACCGAGGATTTCTCCACATGTGCAGGTATCGGGGAATACCTGTACTCGAGTATGCCTTCGAGATTCGTCTTCAGCACACGGTGGTCTACAAGCCCACCTTTCGGCACTGCTTCGAGCAGATGCCCTATCGGGTAGCCGTATTTTATCACATCCGCACCCTCCGCCAAGTCTTCAAGGGCTATCTTATGTCCTGCCGGGATATCAGCCGTTGCGGTCACCTCCTCCGGCCCCACCTGGCAGACTTCGCCGGCTGTCACATTCGAGACAGCAACGGCGACATTGTCCGCGTGGTTTATCTTTATAATCGCAGCCATGGCATGAAATCGTCAAAGTACCACGGATTCCACTGCCTTCCTCATGCCCTCGGTCCGGATAAGTTCCAGCTGGGCCGTGAGCATGTCGGTCAGACCCGGTATTTCATTGAGGTCCTCGCCCCAGATGAATTCCGCCCCGAGCACGCCCTGCGCTACCTTTGCCACATCGCCTCCGGCCCAGAGTTCCTTGAGCAGACCCGTTATTGCGGCATCATCCGCAGGCACTATGTCCACGTCTCCGCGCTTGCCTCCCTTGTAGTAGGTTATTATTCCGGCAAGGCCGAGCACAAGCCCCTGAGGCAGGGTACCCTTGCGGTTGAGATAGGTCTTGAGGCCCGGAAGGTCCCTCGTCTTGTACTTGGGGAAGGAATTGAGCATTATGCTCGTGACAAAATGCTTCACGTATGGGTTGACGAAACGCTCTATCACGGCATCGGCGAACTGTTTAAGCTCCGACATAGGAAGGTCGAGTGTCTCTATAAGTTCATCATACATCACCTTTCTCACGAACTTGCCTATGAGAGGGTCTTCGACGCATTCCTTTACGGTATCGAGTCCTGACAGGTAGCCGACCGGCGAAAGGACGGTATGCGGCCCGTTGAGAAGCGTGACCTTGCGCTCATGGTAAGGAGCCTCGCTCGGCACGAAAAGCACGTTCAGTCCGGCCTTGTCTGCAGGGAACTCCCTTGCCACGGATTCAGGTGCCTCTATCACCCAGAGGTGGAATATCTCGGCCTTCACAACCAGCCTGTCTTCATATCCTGCACGGGCGAGCAGTTCATCTATGTTGTCCTTCGGATAGCCCGGCACAATCCTGTCCACAAGTGTGCAATATACGCCGCAGGCGGTCTCGAACCAGTCCCGGAACCCGTCACCGAGATTCCACAGGTCGATATACTGACGGATGCATTTCCTGAGTTCCTTCCCGTTAAGGAAAATGAGTTCGCACGGGAAGATGAGGAGGCCTTTGGACTTGTCGCCCTTGAAAAATTCGTATCTGTGGTACAGCAGCTGCGTCAGCTTGCCGGGATACGATGATGCCGGCCTGTCCTCGAGCCTGCATGAAGGGTCGAACGCTATGCCTGCCTCGGTGGTGTTGGAAATCACGAAACGGATGTCCGGATTCTCCGCAAGGGAGATATAGCTGTCGAAATCCCTGTATGGATTTATGCCCCTGGAGATGACATCTATCATGTCGAGCGAATCCACCGGAGTCCCCTTGTCTATACCCTGGAGATTGAGGTGGTAGAGACCGTCCTGCTCGTTGAGCACGTCCACCATGCCCCTGTCTATCGGCTGCACGACAACGACCCCTGCATTGAAGTCCGTCGCCTTGTCGGTTTTCCATATTATCCAGTCCACAAAAGCCCTGAGGAAGTTGCCTTCACCGAACTGGATTATCTTCTCGGGATATTTCACCGCCTGGACATTCTTTCTGTTCAATCTTTCCATGATATGCTGTTTTTTAGTTCAATTTGTTTCCTTAATCACAGGAATTTTACAATCCAAGGCAAATGTAATCTTTTTCCGTGTCCGGTCACGGGCATTTTGCTATATTTGTTCCCGTTATGTTAAATATTCCAAGTTTTTTGAATAAATTTGATATTTGCAGACTCCCTTTAAGGCGATATTTGTAAAAAGAACCAAAAGAACACCGATAATATTTCAAGCAATGGAAAAGATTTTTTCAAAAGTAAAGGAGAACATCGAAGGGCTCATTGACAGGAAATTCATCAATGACGACTTCATGCTCACCAACGACTACGCCCGTGAGCTCTATCATGAGAGCGCGGAGAAAATGCCGATAATAGACTACCACTGCCACCTTGTGCCAAAGATGATTGCCGACAACTACAGGTTCAAGGACCTCACTGAGGTGTGGCTCGGCGGGGACCACTATAAATGGAGGGCGATGAGAGGCAACGGAATCCCTGAAGAATTCATCACAGGGAACAGGAGCAGCTACGAGAAATTCGAAAAATGGGCCGAAACCGTGCCTTACACCATGAGGAATCCGCTCTACCACTGGACCCACCTCGAACTCGCCCGTGTATTCGGAGTGTACGAGCAGCTCAACCCGCAGACGGCAAGGCAGATATACGACACCTGCACCGAAAAGCTCCAGACTGAGGAATTCCGCGGACAGGGGCTGATGAAGATGTTCAACGTGAAGATAGTGTGCACGACCGACGACCCTGTGGACTCGCTCGAATACCACAGGCAGATACAGGAGAAACCTTTCGGAGTGAAGGTGCTGCCGGCATGGCGTCCTGACAAGGCCATGGCCATAGAAAAAGCCGGATATGCCGGGTATGTCGGCAAGCTTTCGGAAGTCAGCGGTGTGCAGATTACAGGCTATCAGGACCTTGTCGATGCCCTGAAGAAGAGGCACGATTTCTTCGCCTCCATGGGATGCCGGCTGTCCGACCACGGACTCGAGACATTCTATGCGGAAGACTTCGAGATGGAGGAGATAGATGCGATTTTCAGGAAGGGTCTGAAGGGAGAAGCCCTGACAGAAAAGGAGGTGCTGAAGTTCAGAAGCGCAATGCTCCTCGATTTCGCACGCATGGACTGGGAAAAAGGCTGGGCACAGCAGTTCCACATAGGTGCGATAAGGGACAACAACACCAGGATGTTCAACATCCTCGGGCCGGACACGGGCTACGATGCAATCCACGATGTCCAGTGCGCGGCGGCTGGCCACAAGTTCCTTGACAGGCTCGCAAAGGAAGACAAGCTCACAAAGACCATACTTTACAATCTGAACCCTAAGGACAACGAAGTCCTTGCGACCATGGCATACACGTTCAATGACGGTTCCGTGGCAGGCAAGATGCAGCTCGGTTCAGGATGGTGGTTCCTCGACCAGGAGGACGGGATGCGCAAGCAGCTGAACGCCCTGTCCGCACTCGGGCTCCTGAGCAGGTTCGTGGGTATGCTCACCGACTCGCGCAGTTTCATCTCCTATCCTCGCCACGAGTATTTCCGCAGGATTCTCTGCAGCGTACTCGGAGAAGACCTGGAGAAAGGGAAGCTGCCTAAGAGCGAGATGGCGTTCATCCACCAGATGGTCAAGGACATATCGTACAACAACGCCGCACGCTACTTCAACTTCTGATAAAAAGGAACGGATACAATACATAGGAGAGGGTGAATTCTAAGTTAAAACCAAATTTATTTTAACTTAGAATTCACCCCTTTTTCCTGAATTCCGAAGGCGTGCAGGAAAAAAGTTTCTTGAAGCAGGATGTGAAATATTTCGGGGAATAGAAACCCAACCTGTATGCTATCTCGCTGACAGGCATCTCCGGATTTTCAAGAAGCATTTCAGATGCTTTTTTCAGTTTCATGTTGAGGATGAACCTGTTCGGAGACACTCCGGTCACGCCTTTTATCTTGTTGAACAGGGATGTGCGGCTCATCCCCATCTCCCTGGCGAAAGTATCTATGTTCAGGCTGTCATTCTCGATATTTGCAAGGACAAAGGAAGTCGCCTTGTCCATGAGCTCATAGTCGAGAGGTGTCATCGCGACCATCTGAGAAGCCGTATCGCTTCTGGAGAAATACCTTTCCTGAAGCAGTTTCCTGTTGTTCATGAGATTGTTGCACCTGGCAAGCAGAAGATATATGTCGAAAGGTTTGGTGACATAGTCATCCGCACCGGCGTTCAGCCCCTCCAGTTCGTACCTGACTGCGGATTTCGCCGTGAGCAGGACCAGCGGTATATGGGATGTGTCCATGCTGTTCTTGACGATTCTGCATAGCTCGGTTCCTGACATACCCGGCAACATGATGTCGGATATTATCAAATCCGGGAGTGTCTTCCTTATCTTCTCAAGTCCGTCTTCAGCATCATGAGCCACAGTCACATGATACAGTTTCGAAAATTCGGATGCCAGCAGGTCCGCAAGCTCTATATTGTCCTCTATGATGACAATTTTGAATCTTTTACGGACCGCGTCCTCATTGAATGTCTGCTGTGCCGGCTCCCCTCCCGGCAAGTTGTTGCCGCCCGCCGCGGATGTCTTTTCCTCGGGAAGCGCGATTTCAAAGACTGCGCCCCTCCCGCCAGGTTTGTTCCTGGCCGATATCCGGCCATTGTGTGCGGAGACTATATTCCTGGCAAAAGCCAGTCCGATTCCGAATCCGCCCTGGCCGGACCCTGAATTGACTTGATAGAACTGTTCGAAAACATGGCTAATTTTGTCTTCAGGAATCCCGGGGCCTGTATCAGAGACAGAAATGAACGCTTCCGTGCCGTCATCATGGATTCCGATGATGACGGTTCCTCCGGCAGGAGTGAATTTCAGGGCATTTGAAACTATGTTGTTGATTGCCTTCCGCAGACTTTCCGCATCCGCCCACAGGACTACAGGATGTTGTACCGCAGGTACATACCTCAGTTCGATGCCTTTTTCTGCAGCATATTCGCTGAAGTCTGCATAAACTTTTTCGACAAGCTCCGGGAGAACCGTTCTGGACAGATGCACGCTTACGTCATTCTCCTCCTGCCTCCTGAACTCTATCAGTTCGCTTATCAGATTCTTTATGTCCTTTGTGTTCTTGTAGACATTGAGCAGTTTGTTTTTCAGTGGAGCCGACATGGAATATGACCCAAGGACAGTGTCTATCTGCGCAATTATCATGGTCAGCGGCGTGTTCAGTTCATGCGAGATATTGGTGAAGAAATCGAGTTTGTGGCTGATGAATTCCTCGGTTTTCTCCTTTTCAAGTTTCTCGAATTCAAGTGCCGCCCTCATCTGCATCCTTGTCTTGCTCTCCCTGTAGACTGAATACACCGCCAGTGCGGCAAGCAGCAGATAAAAGAGGTATGCGTACCATGTTGCATATATCGGAGGTTCGACAAAGAGATGCAGTCTTCCGGATATCTCCGGGTTCTCCATAACCCTGACCTCGAGCAGATATTTGCCGGGAGAGAGATTGGTATAGGTTATCATCTGGTCGGTCTGCAGCACCATCCAGTCGTCCGCATGTCCGGAAAGCCTGTACTGGACCGTTATCCTGTTGTGACTTATGTAGTTGTCAATCGCAGTCTTCAGGGAAATGCGGCGGCACTCCGGACCGAGCCTGAGAGTGTCGGTATATGGCAGGCTTTCAGACAGGATTCCGTCGCTTCCGCCAGGCAGGATTTTTTCATTGTCTATGTACAGTTCGCTGAACCAGATATTGTCCGGAGATACGGAGCGGCTGAGCGATTTTTCCGTAAAGACGGCAAAACCGCCTACCCCGCCTGCATACACTGTCCCGTCGGCCGCCTCGAACAGGGAACCTTCATTCACAGCCGGGAACGGGAATCCCGTGTCGGTATCATAGTTTCCGGTCCTTCCGGAGCGGGGATCGAATACAGTGAGTCCAGAGCCGGTACCGAGAAGCAGACATCCGGAACCCGAAACCGCCATGGCGGTGATGCTGTTGTCCGCCAGCCCGTGCGACCATGTCGTGTGGCGGACGAATGTGCCGTCGTCCGGATTGTACCTGTTCAGTCCCTTGCCCATGGCCACAAGCCAGATGTTCCCGTCCTTGTCCTGCGACATCGCCGTGATGAAATCTCCGCTTATGGTATTGTCATCATTAACGGAATTTCTGTAAACACTTGTCTCCTCACCTTCGGTATAACGCAAAACGCCCTGATTGGTACCTATCCATATATTTCCTTCGTCATCAGACAGCAGGCTCATGACCGTGATGTCGTCATTGTCCTTGAAGAACGGCTCGGGGTCCTGCTGCGGCCTGTCCGGGTCGAAAACAGAAAGAGTCTGGCTGGAGCCTATCAGGAAACGGTCCTTCCATTCCATTATTTTCAGGTTCTTCCTCCGCAGACCGTAGCTGTGGAATTTTCCTGTGGCGATATCGAACCTGTCCATCCCGTTCTCGTAGAAGCCTATCCACAGGCAGTTCCTGCGGATGTCGTAGAACAGTTCCTTCATGTTGGGATTGCTGCCCCAGCCATAGCTGCGGAACCTGGAGGCAGCCCTGTCATACGAATACAGGCCGTCCCCCTCAGTGGCTATCCACACCAGGCCGGAAGTGTCCTGGCAGAATTTCCCTATCACAGGGCTCTGGCCATTTCTCCTTGCCGGAGGTGTGAGATACTCAAATCCGGATACGTCAGGATTCACATAACAGACGCCTCCGAAGTAAGTGGAAATCCATATTGTTCCCTGCCTGTCCTTGTACAGGGCCGTAACCGACCCATTCAGTGTCGCCTGCCCGGATGCGGCATCCGGGACAGCCCTGAAAATCTCGTCCGTCCGGGGATTCAGGACATACACTTTCTCCCGCGCACCTATCCACAGATTCCCGTCATTGCTTTCGCAGATGCAGCGAATGTCTCCGTCCACGCCCATGATTCTCCGCATGGAGCCTTCAGGCGTCTTCACGAAAAGGCCTTTGTCCGTCGTGCAGAACCACAGGTTTCCGGACGAATCTTCGAATATGCTTCTGGCCGAAATGTCAGGATATTCCGTAGTGACCTTGTCGTCCGGACCGATACGGAAAACGCCTGCGGAACTTCCTATCCAGCAGTTGTCGTTCCTGTCCTCTGTCATGCAATAGATTGCATCCCTGATTTCAGCCCCGGTTTCAGCCACAAATTCAATCTCGTCTTTTCCCGGCAGGTAACGGAACACGGAATTCTTTGCACAGAACCAGATGCAATCCTTTCCGGCAGATACAGCAAGGATATGCTTTTCAGCTATTTCCCGGAATGTCTCCGTCCTCGCATCGAACCTTACGAGAGAATTGTGCGCCCGAAGGTACATGACATCACCTTCATGGCCTGAGATGCTGTGCACCAGCGGTATCGAGAAGCCATGGCTGTCGGTGTAGTCGGAGCGTATGGCATTCCCGTCATAACTGTCAAGGCCGTATCTGGTCCCGAACCACATCCTGCCGAGACCGTCCTGCCATACGGCATTGACCGTGACATGGGACAGACCGGCCTCCCTGCCCACAGTCCCGAACCTGAACTGTTTGACAGGGACGCCGGATAAGGCTGCGCCATGCAACAGCAGTAGCAGCACCGTCAATAAGTACCTGTACTTCATACAGGACATAAAGTTATACAGAATTCTCAATCCATAAGAAATATTTGCCTATAACGCATGAGCGCTTCAATATAATAATAGTCCGCATATACGAGCGGGACATCCACCTCCAGCCCGAGAGGCATGTTCCCTACTGAATGCATGAGGACGAAGCCGGCGTTTGTTCCGGGTTCCGCCAGGTATTTTTCCGAAGTCAGGGTGCGCAGGATAGTTTCAGCCCTGCTCCTGCATTTTTCGGCCAGAGATTCGTTCTTTGTGAGGGTGCCGAGTTCGATGAATGCAGATGCCATGATGGCTGCAGCCGAAGCGTCCCTCGGCACATCAGGTATCTCCGGGTCATTGAAATCCCAGTACGGGATTCCGTCTTCCGGGATTCCGGGATGTTCCAGTATGTATTTCGCTATCTGTTCCGCAAAAACCAGGAACTTCAGGTCTTCGCACTCCCTGTACATCATGGTGAATCCATACAGTCCCCAGGCCTGCCCGCGCGCCCAGGAGCTTTCATCACTGTAGCCCTGATTTGTAGCCCTGTCCGTGACTTCCCCTGTCTCAGGATTGTATCCTACCACATGATATGAGCTGTAGTCGGGCCTGAAATGATTCTGCATAGTCTTGTCGGCATGGTTCACGGCTATCCTGCGATACTTCTCATCCTTTGTGGTCTTCCAGGCCCAAAGCAGGAGTTCAAGGTTCATCATATTGTCGATAATGACAGGATATTCCCACTCGTCCGCATGGTCGTCCCACGACTTTATGAGGCCGACATTGCCGTTATACCTTGTGCACAGGGATTCCGCCCCCTGCAGCAGGACATCCCTGTAGGCAGGATTTCCGGTGAGCCTGTAACCGTTGCCGAAACTGCAGTAGAGCATGAAGCCGACATCGTGGTTGCCTGTCGTGTACTTTTCCTTTTCCACACGGGCGGAATACTCTTGTGCATACCCGAGCAGCCGCTCGTCCCCGCAGTATTCATACAGATACCATAGAGAGCCGGGGAAAAAACCGCTCGTCCACCACTCCGAGCCGGAGGTCACAAGATGGCCGTCGGCATCGGCCGAGCGTGGAAGGAGCCCTTTCTTGCCCTCCAGGGATTCCGCCATGGCTTCGGACTGGATACGGGCCCTTTCCAGGCCCTTTGCAACGATTTCGGACATCGGTGGTTCGCTGCGGCAGCAGGCAGACAGGACTGCAGCCACGATGGCCATGAGAATTGCTGTACGTTTCATTCTGTAATGGTGATATTGATTTTGCATAAGGTCTCTTCCTCATCTGCCGCTGTGGCATTCTTTGCCGTGAAGACGACGGTATATTCTCCTGGATCGTCGTATGTATGGACATACTCCTGAGGCATCTCGTCAGAATAGGCCTTCACTGCTTCCGGGACTTCCGGCTGCCGTTCGAAAATGAAAGGATTGACAGGCGAGGATACGGCCCAGATTTCATTGCCTTTGTCCACAGGGCCGGCTGCTCCTGCCATGACGATATGCGTCGGGCGGACCTCCGAAATCCCCTCGTACGGAGTTCCGGCGGAAAAATCGGTGATATCGAATCCGGCAGACAGCCATGTCGTAGACACGTCGCCAATCGGTTCATAGCCGCCAGGCCCGCAGCCTCTTATTATGAGGTTCTTTATCTGAAGCGTAGGGGAATTGCCCTCGAAGTCGAAAGGATAGCACTTGTACACGAAGGCGAATGTGATCGGATGGCTGTCTTTCAGGTATCCAGTCAGGTCAGCTGTACCGGAAGGTGTCTCCGAATACTCTGTGGCAAACTGGAATCTGTACGTGATATCGATCCAGGATGCATCCAGCAGGTCATAAGGATTTGCCTTGTCGCCGTCAAAATCCGTGGACATCAGCACTCTCCTGTCAAATTTCTTACCTCCCGAAAGATTGCTTACAAGGGTGGAGAAACTCAGCTGCACGGCAGACAGCTCAACAACCTCACCGACATCCTTGTATTCATATCGGTGCCCCGTCTCCCCCGACCAGAACGAGATGATGTCAGCCTCTCCTGAAAAGTGGAAAGTGACAGGCTCTCCGGCTGCAAATGTGCTTCGGGGCACGGAAACTTCCAGCACCGGAATATCTGCATCCATCATCCTGTCGCAGGCCGCAAAAGCGGCCGGCAACAGGAGGGGTATCAAAATTTTAAAACGGGACATGGATTATTCTACAATTATGGTTACATGTTTCACTATCTCTTCCCTTGTCACGGAATCCCTGCCTATGAACACCACATCATATTCTCCCGCAGCATCGAAGGCATAGGTGAACGTCTCCGGAGAAGGCTGCTCCCAGTCGTATTTTACAATTTTGCAACTTTCCGGAGCCAGCTGGATGTACCCGGCGTTCAATTCCCTGGAGATTGCCCAGAGGCCCTGTGCCTTTGTCACAGGTCCCGTCCCGAGCTGGAGCACAAAATAGTTCCCGCCGACCTTGGAGTTTCCGAGACTGTTGTTCTCGTCATCGATATTGAAAATGGTGAAGTCGAAATTGTTTTCGGACTCCGAATCCATCTCGCCTATCATTACCGGCTCGCCGTCCTCGGTCTCTCCGGTCAGTTCAGGAGTGTACACCTGCCAGCAAGGGCCTTCGCTTGCCACATTGAATGCGGCAGTCTTCGCATAAAATGCCAGATAAAACGGTTTGTCAGCCTCAACATACTGCGTCAGGTCGCCTGTCCCGGATTCCGTAGGGTTTTCCTTGTTGTACGATGTGGCCAGGGTGAACAGGTCCGTCACATCCGTCCAGGTGGCGGCGTTGATAGATTCGGCAACTGTCCTTTCCCCGTTGAAGTCCGTGGAGACATAGATATTGCGGGTCTCGAAGACCCTGCCTTCAGCAGACCTGGAATTGCTGAGATTGTTCGTGAACTCAAGCTGCACTTTCGTTATATCGACCTTGTGCCCGTCCCTGTACTCGTACCTGTGGCCCTCTTCACCGGACCAGAATTCTATCTCGTGGGCATTCCCGCTCAGGGTAAAGACGACTTCCTCCCCGACTGCGTATGTCTTGTCCGCTGCAGTGACGTCAAAAGCGAGTTCCTGCTCTTCGTCTCCAGGATTCTCTTCCTCGCCTCCAGGACCAGGAGTCTCCTCCTGCCCTTCCTTGCCCGTGTCTGTTTCTGTCTTGTCGCAAGCCGCCATCGTAACGACAGCCATACATGCCAATAGTATAAAACTTCTTTTCATGGTTTTTGGGTTTTAATGGATTTTACTTTAATATGGATTGTCACCACCCTTCATTCTGTTTCAGTTTCCTGTTCAGAGACAGTTCCTTTGAAGGTATCGGCTGCAGCAGATGCTTTTCCGAGACATTGCTGAAAGCATTTGAAGCGAAGGCCGGCGGTTTCTGGTTCACGTCGGAAATGGCAGCCGAATCAAATTCTATGTCATCGAGGACGGAGCGCATGGTCGGCACGAAGATGCCCCAGCGGATGAGGTCGTATTTCCTGAGGGACTCGAAGCAGAGCTCCCTCGACCTTTCATCGCGCAATGCTACAGCAAATTCCTCATAGGTCATATTCTTGAAATCGTGCTCCTCCACATTGGATGCTCCAGGCATCAGTTTGCCGAATGCCCGTCTGCGCACCTGATTCACAGCATCGTATGCCTCTGCACTGGGACCGTTGCCGAGTTCGTTCTCCACTTCTGCATACATGAGCAGGACATCGGAATACCGCAGGAGAGGGAAATTGATTGGAGTTTCCTGCGGGGCCTTCGGTTTCAGTATTTCCTCTTCGCGACGATATTTCCCCGGATATCGTCTCCAGATATGCTCCGGCAAGGCGAACGACTTGGTGGTGACATAGGTTCCGGGGTTCTCCGGGTCTTCGACGGAATGATATGTGAACGGCGCTATGCTCCTGTCTCTGCGGAGGTCACCTTCCTCATATTTCTTATACAGGGTCCCCGTAGCTGCATACATGCCTCTCGCCAGACCGATTTCGTTGTCATAGTTGTTTGCTATCCCGTTGAGACCGCCGATGGTCCCTGTTTCCTGATATGCATCCGTACGGTTTCCCCAGAATTCCACTTCCCAGATGCTTTCACCGATGTCGTATTTGTCCTGGGCGTAGTTTATGAAGACCTGGTTGTAGTCCGGATTCAGCGAATGCCTGTATTCCTTCCCTTCTATGAGTGTCTTCAGGACTTTGCGGGCTTCTTCGAGCTTGCTCCTGTCATTGAGAGGATAGCCGGCCATAGTCAGATACACGCGCCCGAGTATCCCCCTGACGGCTGATTTGCTCACTCGACCTCCGTGTCCTATCTCGTCTATGGACTGGACCAGGCTCTCCGCCTCGGTCATGTCCTTGACTATCCTGTCATAAATCGTGGCTATGTCCGACTGCTCCCTGTCCAGGTTTTCCGGGGTCAGGGCCGGCTCGAGTTCAAGGGGCACCGCACCGAAATTCTCCACAAGGAGGAAATAAAAATATGCCCTCAGGAACAGAGCCTCTCCCCTTATCCTGTCTTTGACAGCCTTATCCACATCGACCGCATCGGGCATCCTGTACAGGAGCATGTTGGCTCTTCCGATGCCGTTGTAGAGTATCTGCCACAAGTTGGCTATGTTCGCACTCGATGAAGTGTGGTTGTATATGACCGGCCCGTACGTGTATGTGCTTCTGAAATAGTAGGATTCGTCCGCATCGTTTCCGAGCTGGCTCACGAAATTGTTCCCGTAGAGGTTGGAGTTGCCGAGATTGCTGTATATACCTGTCAGGGCTGCCTCAAGGTTGGCTTCAGTGGTGTAGTAGGTGTCCGGATACAGGGTCCCGCGCGGCTTCGTGTCAAGGAAATCCGAGCAGGAGACCGTGCAAAGGACGACTGCCAGTAGCGGCATGTATGATTTATTGTGTCTCATAATACGGCTGATTAAAATCTTAGACGGAAACCGAATGTAAATACGCGGGCTCTCGGATAGGCGCAGAAATCGAATCCAGGAGTCAGTACGCTGTTCATTGTGGACACTTCAGGGTCGAGTCCCGAATAGTTTGTCCATGTAAAGAGATTCTGGGCTGCAAAATTCACGGATATGCTCCTGAAGACTTTCGCTTTTCTCAGGAGTCTCTGAGGGAAGCCGTAGCTGAGCTCGAGAGTCTTGAGTCTGAGGAACGAGCCGTCCTCGAGAGTCCTGTCCGAGATGTAGCCCTGAGGCCCGCCTCCCTTGGTCGAGAAAAGAGTGTTTGACGGATTTTCAGAAGTCCATCTGTCAGCATAGGAAGCATACTGGTTGAGTCCCGTGGCAGAAAGGCCGTTGCCTTCGAACACAAGCCTGTTCGCGTTGAAGACATCGTTCCCGTAGGACCACTGGAGGAAAATATTCAGCGACACCGTCCCCCACCTCATGGACTGGTACGTGAAGTTGTTGTTGAAGCCACCCGTGTGCACCGGATTAGGATTGCCTATCACCACACGGTCGTAGTCGTTTATCGTCCCGTCCCCGTTCATGTCCCGGTACTTTATGTATCCTGGGTTCACGGCAGCTCCATTGTCCGGGATACCCGGTTTCAGCACATATATGCCGTCAGATTTTTCCGTAAAATCGTCATACTGGTATATACCGTCGAATTTCAGGCCGTAGAACATCCCTATCGGTTTCCCGACTTCCGTGATGTACAGAGGAGTGTTGTTGTAAGTGGTCTGGAAACGGGGAAAGTCCAGTCTGTTCGAAGCATTATTGTTCAGTTTCAGCACCCTGTTCCTGTTGAAGCTGATGTTGAACTGTGAAGTCCAGGTGAAGGACCTCGTCTCGATGTTCCTGGTGGTGAGCGAAAGCTCGAGACCGTAGTTCCGTATTTCCCCTACATTCTGCATGGCATACGTGTAGCCGGACTGCGAAGGAATCTGGGAATTCAGAAGCAGGTCATACGTCCTCTTGTTATAGATGTCGGCTTCTATCAATATCCTGTCCTTGAACATCCCGAATTCAAGACCGGCATCGAACTGGGCCGTGCTTTCCCACTTCAGGCCGGGATTCCCGAGTTTGTTGAGCCCGGTACCCGTAGACGGAGTGTCGCCTCCGAACGAGTAATCGTTGTTTATTGAAGTCGCCATGGAAGCGATGTAGTCGAAATAGCCTATCCTGTTGTTTCCCGTGACTCCATAGCTTAGCCTGAGTTTCAGTGTGGATACGGGACGGACATGTTTCATGAAGGACTCCTCCTTTACATTCCATGCGAAGGCTCCGGAAGGGAAATAACCCCATTTATGTCCAGGCGCGAACTTGGACGAACCGTCTGCCCTCATGGTTACGGTAAACAGATAACGCGAACCGAATGAATAGTTGAGCCTGGCAAATGCGGACATCATCGTGTAGTAGCTTGACGAATAGCTGGTCTGATAAGGAATCCCCATTCCGAGCCCGCTGATTCCGAGCTCCTCATTGGGGACATTTGTCGTCGTAAAACCGTTAGACTTTATATCGCCGCGCTCAAAGGAAAGCCCTGCCACAGCATCAATGACATGCTGGCGGATAGACTTCCGGTACGATATCGTGTTTTCGTTTGTCAGTATCGTCCTTTCCGAGCCGCTGACCGAACCCCACTGACCTCTCGTATTCCTGTAGTTGTACGGGCTTCCGTTCACTGTCAGTGAATTGTTGAATGACTCGGACGAAGAATCCCTGGTATTCATTGCGCCCATGACAAAGAATGTCAGGTTCTTGCCGAGCTTGTACTCCAAGGTCACGGACGCGCTGATGTCCTTCCTTATCCTGCGGTTATACTCGTTGGCATTGGACAGGATAGGATTTATCCTGAAATCATTGTTGGAGAACATGTCGTCATCTATGAACTCTTCCATCAGGTTGCCGTTCGGGCTATACGGCCTGTATGCCCATACACGATACAGCAGATTGGTCAGGGTCGTAGTGTTGATTCCGTCGCTTGCCACAAGCTGTCCGTAATCCTCGTGACGGCTGCCGGAAATGGTAATCCCCATCTTGAGATTCCTGTAGAGATTTACGTCGAGCATGACCCTGCCTCTGAGGGAGCTGTAACCGGAATTGTCCAGGATACCGTCCTGGTCATAATATGAAGCGGACGCCCTGTACTGCACCGCATTGTTGCCTCCATAGACTGAAAAGTCATAAATCTGGGTGACAGGATTTTTCTTCAGAATCTCCTTCTGCCAGTCGATGCTGTCCACGTTCCTGTAGTCCTCGAGGGTCATCCCGTCGTTAAAATACAGACGTCTTGCACGGTCAGGATCATATTCATTCAGATACCTCACATACTCATACGCATCCATCATCTCAATAGTGCGTGTTATCCTCGGGAAACCGGCCTTGACGCTGAAATCCACTATCGTTTTTCCTGAGGTCCCGCGCTTCGTCGTCAGGACAATCACACCGTTTGCGGCTCTGGCACCATATATTGCAATCGCCGAGGCGTCCTTAAGGACGGAGATTGAGGCTATGTCTTCAGTGCTTATGGATGAAGGGTCGAAATCTTCCATAGGGACCCTGTCGACCACCCATAGCGGGGCGTTGGTCTGCGTCATGGAGCCTGCGCCTCTGATGACTATGTTGGCCGACTGTCCGGGCTGTCCGTCTGAAGTCGAGATATTCACTCCGGCTATCCTTCCTGCAAGAGCATCCGAAAGAGAGGCTACAGGAGCCTTTGCAATGTCCTGCACGCTTACTGTTCCCACGGAGCCGGTAAAGTCCTTTTTGGTTGCCGTCCCATATCCTATCACTATCACCTCATCAAGCTGGATGTCGGAAGGTTCCATGAAGACCTCCAGGAAATCCTTGCCTGTCAGCGCCATGGAAAGTTCCTTGTAGCCGAGCATGCTGAAATCGAGAAATTTCACCGTATCGGGAACGGCAAGCATGAATTCACCCTTGTTGTCAGTCAGGCCTCCTGCATCCGTCCCCTGGCCGGAGACAAAGACACCGGTCATCGGTTCATTGTCCTCATCATAGACAATTCCCGATATGGTTCTCGTCTTCCCGCTCTGGGCTCCGGCAGAAAAGCACACAAGCATGCCTGCAAGAATGCAAATGTATATCGCCCCGCTTTTCATATCAGATTCTGTTTTACAGTTAATTTTAACGTCAGTTCGACGAATTTATGTTGCTCAGGACCAGGGAATTCGTCGAACAGTCGTTAAGGATTTCCTTGAAATCCGGATTTCTTAAACCCCAGTCGCTGTGGCGACAGCCCCTTTTCAAGGGGCGCCACCCCCATTCGCCCCCTCGCCGGGGGCTCGTCGCAGAACCTG
>CALVDM010000008.1 GCA_944326335.1 uncultured Bacteroidales bacterium | reverse complement strand
TCTCGCCTTGTGAAATTGTCTTTTCAGACCTCTTCTTCTTTTACCTCGTTATCTGTTTCCAGTATGTCAATGAACTCTTTTCAGTCCGTTATTTCTCAAACGGGCTGCAAAGATACGGACTTTTTAATTACTTCCAAATTTTTTTTGAAATATTTTCAACAATTATCTGCAAAAGACAATTGCCCGGAATCATTCCGGAAGATTGAAAGCTACGGCCATTTCATGCATCTGCTCCTGAGACATTCCGTCCGGCTCGTAACCCATGCATTTCGCATCGATATAAATCCGGGCAGACTTGTTCAGAACATCCACCTGGTCGAATGCCTCCATTATATCCGGCCCCACGGCAAAGACTCCGTGCTTCTCCCACATCACGACATCGTAATCCTCCAGTTCCCTGATTGTACCCTCGGCCAGGGCGAGCGAGCCGGGAAGCCGGTATTCCACTATCCCCAAACCCTTCGGACAGAATGCCCTGGTCTCCGGAATCATGCTCCATAGTATGTTGGTCAGGACATCTTTCCGGAGAAACTTCTCCGCGTGCGACATCGCCACAAGC
Organism: uncultured Bacteroidales bacterium; assembly: GCA_944326335.1. Classification (GTDB taxonomy): domain Bacteria; phylum Bacteroidota; class Bacteroidia; order Bacteroidales; family UBA932; genus Cryptobacteroides. Next base: position 86,915 of record CALVDM010000008.1, on the reverse strand, counting down.
TCTATCGGATGGGTATGGAGCGAGGCCCTGTACGGAAGTCCCCTTCTGACGAAGTCATTGTGCACCGACAGATGGGAAGGCAGCTCGGAAGTCGGCATCACAGGGTTGTCCGCCACGATTTCATAGCCCGAGCAGTCGTCCAGAATCCTGATTATCGAGCCGTTCTCCATAGGATACCTCGCGAGATCCCGCATCCTCTTTCCGGTACCCTTGCAGAAGAACCAGCATCCTTTCAGGTGCGGAAGGACAACCCCGGTCCGCACGGGCGGGCAGATGGCCGGGAGGGCACGCATGCCGTCGTCGACGTATTCCGTAATATTTACCGTAATATTGCCTCCATTTCTTTCCGCCCAGCCTTTCTGCCAGAGATAGCCGGCCACCTCCGCTATCACGGCTATCTGCCTCTCCAGGGCGGGACGTCCTTCAAGTACCGATTTGTTATCCATAATATTCATCATTTAAGCAAGTTAGGGAAAACCAGCGAGAACACCAGTATGGCCAGACCGGCCACAAGCACTGATGCTGTCCTGGCAGAAACGCCTTTCCACTCTTTGAGGACAAGCCCCCATACATTGCTGAACACCACATTGAGCGACATCAGTATGCACCAGGAAAAAGCGTAAAGCACGGATGTGCTGTCGAAAAAACCGGTCCCTATGCCAAGACCGAAAAACTGCGTGTACCAGAGGAAACCTGCCAGCGCGCAGAAAAGGATGTTTACCGGGAGCACCCGGACATTGGCATAATCCGGGAAAGACCTGTGCCTGAAATTCTGGAAAAGGCAATATGCGGCATTGGTGAAAAATCCTCCGACAGTCACCAGGAAAGTGGCAGGCAATGTCCGGAACAACTCGGGAGAGTCTTCAACCACCGGACCGGCATCGAGACCGAGAGCGAAACATGCGCTCATCACCCCTGCGAGCAAAGCGACCGCCAGACCTTTGGTCAAGGCGAACTCCTTCACGGCCCGGTTCCTTTCTTCCCCCGAAAGTTCCTTTGAACGCAGGCTGCCCGCATAACCGATAACCGCAATTCCGGCCATAGTTATGCAGACTCCTCCCAGCAGTGCGAGACCGGCGCCGCTGAAAAGATCGGTACCGGAAGCGATGGCCGGGAACAGTGTGCCGAAAGCGGCGCATGTGCCGAGAGATACGGACTGCCCCATGGCTATGCCGAGATACCTCATGGAGAGCCCGAACGTAAGCCCGCCGACTCCCCACAAAGCCCCGAAACATATCGCCGACCATGACGATGCCGGCTCCGAAGCAATAATCCGCCATAAGGTACTGCCCTCCGGCACGGCAAGCATGGCACCGGCAAACGGGAAGACAAGCCATGCGAAAATACCCTGTACAAGCCAGAAACTCTCCCAGCTCCACTGCCTTACCTTGTTGACAGGCACATACGAGCTGCTTTGTCCGAAACTTCCGGCAGCGATAATCAAAAGGCCCAGAAGGTTTTCCATACCAGACCTATTTTCTCAAGGATGTCACGTCCGCCTCGTATTTGAGGATATCACCGACATAATCCAGACCGGCCGGCACATCATTCCTGAGGCAGAACATATCCCAGACAGCACCCCAAGGCATGCTCTTGAGTTCCTCCTGAAGGGCCAGCCGCTCGAAGCAGCGTCCTTCGGACTCATATTTTCCAAGTACGCCTTCCGGCTCAAGCAGAGCAAGCAGAAGTGCCTTCTGGGTGGCCCTCGTACCCGTCACATACGCGCCTATCCTGTTGATTGTGGCATCGAAATAATCCAGGCCGATATGCACCCTGTCCAAAGCCTTGCACCTTATTATCTCCCTGGCAAGGTCGGTAATGTCGTCATTCAGAATCACGACATGGTCGCTGTCCCACCTGACCGGACGGCTTACATGAAGCATAATCTCAGGAGTGAAAAGCAGGAGAGACGACACCTTGTCCGCGATGCTTTCCGTCAAATGGAAATGCCCTGTATCGAGCGTCACGATTTTGCCTTTTGACGCCCCATATCCGAGATAGAAGTCGTATGAGCCGACAGTGTAGCTTTCAAGTCCGATTCCGAAAAGTTTCGCCTCTATGCAGTCTTTCATGTCCGCGTATTCCACGGAGAAAATCTCGTCAAGGGAATCCTTCAGTATCCGGCGGTATTCCAGCCTGCCAGCCGGTACTTCCTTGCTGCCGTCATGAATCCATATATTCATGATGCACGGGTCGTTCTGATATTTGCCTATTTCCTCGCTTATCTGTCTGCAGCGCATGGTATGCTCTATCCAGAATCTGCGGATGCCTTCATCCGGACTGGACAATGTCAGGTTTCCGCTCTTGGGATGTGAAAACGACGTGCTGTTGAAGTCGAGTTTCATTCCGTTTTCCTCACCCCACTGCATCCATGACCTGAAATGCTCAGGAGTGACCTCGTTCCTGTCCACGACCTTGCCCTGAAAGTCCCCGTAAATTTCATGAAGACTCAGACGGTGCCTGCCCGGTATTAGGGACGCCGCCTTCAGGATGTCGGACCGGAGCTCGTCAATGTCACGCGCCCTGCCGGGATAATTTCCCGTCACCTGTATTCCTCCCGTCAGGGAGCCTTCTCCCTTTGTCTCGAAGCCGGACACATCGTCGGCCTGCCAGCAATGCAGGGAGATGGAGATTTTCTGAAGGGTCTCCAAAGCCTTTTCAGTGTCCGTACCTATTGCGGCATAGCGGTCACGTGCCGCATCATAGGCTTTTTCAATTGCGATGTCCTTTTTCATTGTCTTATGGTTTTGATGGTTAACGTCAGTTCGACGAATTATTCTGTTCAATATCAGAGATTCCGGCGAACTGACGTTACGATTTCTTCGAAATCCCTTTCCAATTAATATATTCCTGCGATGATACGTCTGTATTCTTTCCGGTCCCTAACCAGTCCCGCCGCCTGCGCCTGGAGCATGCAGTTTCCTATTGCGGTGGCTTCCGACGGACCTGCGATCACCTTCACGCCGGTCACTTCCTCCGTCATGCTGTTCAGGACGGTATTTCTTGCTCCTCCGCCCACTATATACAGGGTGTCGATGTCGAACGGCGCCAGTTCTTTCAGCGCGTCCAGGACCTCACCATATCTGACCGCAAGGCTCCTGAATATGCAATACACCATCTCGCAGTCATCGGCAGGGGCTTTTCCGGATTTGTCCCGGCACAGCTGCGATATGGCAGCCGTCATGCTTTCCGGATTGGCCAGGGACGGGTCGTCAGGATTCACCGTCACCCTGAAGCCGGCCCCCTTGCGGGCCATGGTCATGATTTCTTCATAACCGTAGTCCTTTCCCGAGAGTTTCCATTCCTTCCTGCACTGCTCCAAAAGCCACATGCCGGTAATATTCTTGAGAAAACGCACAGAACCTTCCACTCCCCCTTCATTGGTGAAATTCATGGAAAAAGCCTTGTCGCTGACAAGCGGCCTGTCGGTTTCGATACCCATCAGGCTCCATGTGCCGCTGCTCAAATATGCGAAATTGCCGTCTGCTGCAGGTACGGCGGCTATTGCAGATGCCGTATCATGCCCGGCCACGGCCACCACTTTCACGCCGTGCAAACCTGTCCTCTCGGCAACATGGCTGTCGAGCTCGCCTATCACTGTCCCCGGCATGACCGTTTCAGGAAACATTTCCCGCGTGATTCCGGCCGCGGCAAGCAGCCCGCTGTCAAAATCCTTCGAACGGACATCGAGAAGCTGCGATGTCGAAGCCACGGTGTACTCGCAGACCATCCTGCCGGTCAGCATGTAGGCCAGCAGGTCAGGGATAAAAAGCAGCCTGGAGGCGTGCTTCATGGGCGAGAAACCTGACCGTGTCTGGCGGAATACCTGGAAAATGCTGTTGAACGGCATTATCTGGATGCCTGTCCGGCGATACAGTTCCTCTTTCGGGACGATATTGTAAAATTCCTCCGGAGCACCGTCCGTGTAGGGGTCCCTGTATGCTCTCGGCAGCCCGAGGATGGTGCCGTCTTCCCCTGTGAATCCGAAATCCACGCCCCATGTGTCTATTCCGACAGACTCCGGACGATACCCGGCTGAAGCGCATTTGGCGAAACCTTCCACAATGGAGTTGTAAATGGCAAAGATATCCCAGTAATAACGGCCCGACACGTTGAGCATCGCATTCGGGAAACGGTGTATTTCCTCAAAGCGCAGTTTGCCGTCATTATCCCGGAAGCATATTACTTCCCTTCCGCTTGTCGCACCTATGTCGACAGCGAGAAAACATCCCGGAGTCGGAGAATTCTTCATATTCTGGCTGTTTACAGTGTTGTCTTGTCTGTGGTTATATCAATGTATGGCAAAGATATTTGTAATCATGACATATACACCTTCGTTTTTTGACCAACAGACTCTGTTTTTTGACATCACACGGGAAAATGCGCCGGAAAAATTCCGTTTTTTTTGAAAATCAGACAGTTTCTCAATATATTTACGGAAATATCACCTGCCGGCAACCGGCGGCACATGACATGGAACCTATAAAATATATCGCCCAAAATGACAGGGACAAGGAATGGGGACTGACGGTATGCTCGGTCGGCCATCAGAAAATATCCGCAGGGGAAAGCTACCCTCCGGAAAAGCACAACAGGGAATACATGTTCGACCCGGAACATGGACGGATACTCCCTGAATACCAGCTGATATACATTGTGGACGGCGCCGGCATCCTTTCCACGAAAAGCGCAGGCTGCACGGAGATAAAGGGCGGGGACATGTTCATGCTGTTTCCGGGAGAATGGCACTCGTACAGGCCCGACCCGGACACCGGGTGGAACGAATACTGGATAGGCTTCCATGGCATCAACATAGACAACCGCGTGAAGGCCGGCTTCTTTTCGGCCAGTTCTCCGGTCTTCCACATCGGGCACAACGAACAGATAACAGGCCTTTACCATGAAGCTATAAATGCGGCAATCCGGCAGGAGCCTTTTTTCCAGCAGCTTCTCGCAGGGGTGGTGAACCATCTTCTTGGCATCGTCTTCATGACAGCCGGCAGGAACGCGCTCGGAAAAGACAACGAGGCCCTCGGCATCGTGAAAAGGAGCAAGAACATCATGAACGAGTCCCTCGAGAAAGACATCAGGATGCCGGAGATTGCAGACAGGCTGAACATCGGCTACACCAGATTCAGAAGACTGTTCAAGCAATATACCGGTCAGTCTCCGGCACAATATTTCATAAACATGAAAATCCACAGGGCCAAGGAGCTGCTGCGGGGGACCAACGCTTCCATAAAGGAAATCTCCATCATCCTTCATTTCGAAAGTGCGGAATACTTCACCACCATGTTCCGCTCCCGCACCGGTATGACCCCCACGGAATTCCGCAAGTCCTGACATGAGCCTGACTGCGGAACGAGCAGAGCGATTACGTGGACGGTGAATTGAAATTCCGTTATTTTGCCTATCTTTACAGGTTGCAATCAGAAATTCGGATAGAAAATGGACGAAAAAAGACTGACACTTCCGGAAAATGCCCACAGGGAACTGAAAAAAGGCGAAAAATACCAGCCGCTCCTCTCCCCTGACAAAATTTATCCGGAAGTCACCCTGAGGTCCGTGAGCATCGGACTCGTGATGACAATAATATTCTCTGCGGCCGCAGCCTACCTCGGTCTGAAGATAGGGCAGGTGTTCGAAGCCGCCATCCCTATCGCCATAATAGCGGTCGGTCTGTCGAGCGCAGCCGGAAGGAAAAATTCGCTCGGCGAGAATGTCATCATACAGTCCATCGGCTCATGCTCCGGCGGAATAGTGGCAGGCGCGATATTCACCCTGCCGGCCCTGTACATACTGCAGGCAAAGTACCCGGAACTGACGGTAGACTTCACGAAGGTGTTCTTCTCGTCCCTGCTCGGCGGAATACTCGGCATACTTTTCCTTATCCCGTTCCGCAAATATTTCGTGAAGGAGATGCACGGGAAATACCCGTTCCCGGAGGCGACAGCCACAACCCAGGTGCTTGTGAGCGGCGAAAGCGGAGGCAAGGGAGCAAAGACACTGATGATAAGCGGCCTCGTCGGCGGTCTCTACGATTTCATTGTGTCCACTTTCGGGCTGTGGAGCGACACCATAACCTCGAGAATCCTGCCGTTCGGAGAAACCATTGCTGAAAAGGCGAAGCTCGTGTTCAAGCTCAACACCGGAGCCGCAGTCCTCGGACTCGGCTACATCGTAGGCCTGAAATACGCATTCGTGATATGCTGCGGCAGCTTCCTGGTGTGGTTCGTCATAATACCTCTGATGAACCTTGTCTGGGGTGCGGACGTGATTGACCTTATGAACACGGGAGTCACGAGCACAATATCGCAGATGTCTGCAGAGCAGATATTCACGGAATACGCAAGGCATATCGGCATAGGAGGAATAGCCACTGCCGGAATCATCGGAATCGTGAAATCATTCGGGGTGATAAAGTCCGCCCTCGGGCTGGCTGCAGGCGAGTTCAGCAGGAAAAAGGGAGACGGGAAGACGGAAGTGGAAAGGACACAGAGGGACATCTCCATGAAAATCATAATTTTCGGTATCGGCATCACCCTTCTGGCCGTGTTCCTTTTCTTTCTGTTCGGAGTCGTGGACAATGTGTGGCACGCCCTCATAGGGGTGCTCGTTGTAGGCATCATAGCTTTCCTGTTCACGACAGTGGCGGCCAATGCCATCGCGATAGTCGGCTCCAACCCTGTCAGCGGCATGACCCTGATGACACTGATACTCGCATCGATAGTGATGGTGGCAGCCGGGCTCAAGGGCACTGCCGGGATGACGGCTGCCCTCATAATCGGAGGAGTCGTCTGCACGGCCCTTTCGGTGGCGGGAGCATTCGTGACAGACCTGAAGATAGGATACTGGATAGGCACCACCCCTAAAAAGCAGGAAAGCTGGAAATTCCTCGGCACACTGGTGGCGGCTGCCACCGTCGGAGGGGTGATAATGATTCTGAACAAGACATACGGTTTCACGGGTGAGAACGCTCTCGTGGCGCCACAGGCCAATGCCATGGCCGCTGTCATAGAGCCGATGATGAACGGTGGAAACGCTCCGTGGCTCCTGTATGGAATCGGAGCAGTAATCGCCGTCATCCTTACAATCTTCAAGGTCCCGGCGCTTGCATTCGCTCTCGGCATGTTCATACCGCTCGACCTGAACCTGCCGATGCTCGTGGGCGGTGCCATCTCATGGTTCGTGGGCAGCAGGAGCAAGGATGCAGCCGTCAATGACGAAAGACGCGAGAAAGGGACACTCATCGCTTCCGGGTTCATTGCCGGAGGCGCTCTAATGGGAGTTGTGAGCGCGATACTCAAATTTGCAGACGTGGACTGGTACATGGCACCTTCCGTGTGGACGGAACCGGTAGCCATAATCCCGTACCTGCTTCTGATTGCATATATCGTGAAGTCTTCCCTGAAGGCCGGCGATAAAGGACGGCAGAACAGATGAGCCCGATAGCGACAGCCCTGCTCCTGACACTGATTGCCGGGTCCGCAACCGGGCTCGGTGGTGCCATGATTCTGTTCCGCAAGAAACTCAGCAGCAACTTCCTTGCAGGAGCTCTCGGGCTTTCGGCCGGAGTGATGATTTTCATATCGCTTGCGGAACTGTACCCGGAAGCCCAGGCTGCCATGGCGGAAGGATACGGAGGGCGTGCGCTCGTGCTTCTGGCATTCTTCGCAGGGATGGGCCTTATCACACTTATAGACTTCCTGATTCCAGAATACGAGAATCCGCACGAGGCGTCAGGGCTCAGCCTCGACTCCAGGAATGCCGCCACCAGGATGGTGAGCCGGTCCGAGCATGAAGGGAAGGCCGCCCTCCAGAAGCTCGGCGTGATGTCTGCCATAGCCATTGCCGTGCACAATTTTCCGGAAGGCATGGCAACATTCATCGGCGCCCTCAACGACGCGCAGATGGGAGCCGGGATAACATTCGCGATTGCGGTCCACAACATTCCCGAAGGGATTGCCGTAGCCATCCCGATATATTACGCGACGAAAAGCAAATCGAAATCCCTGCTATACGCCACCTTGTCGGGGCTCACGGAACCTGTCGGCGCAGGAATATGCTACGGCATCACGGCTCTGTCCGGAATACAGATAGAAAGTGCGGGAGCCGCATTCCCTCTGATTCTTTCCGCCGTGGCAGGAATCATGATATACATCTCCCTCGACGAGCTTCTGCCCACTGCCGAGAAGTACGGCAAGCATCACATAGCGATAGCAGGAGTCGTGGCAGGGATGGCCGTAATGGGCGTAAGCCTGCTTTTGTTATGAGACCAAACACATTACCATCATGGAAAAGATAACAGACAGATTTTTGAGATATGTCTCCGTTGACACGCAGTCAGACCCTTGCTCGGAGACACAGCCAAGCACAATGAAGCAGCTCGACCTGCTGAAGATGCTCAGAGACGAACTCGAAGGAATGGGCATAGCAGCAGAGCTCGATGAATACGGATATGTGATGGCCACAATCCCGTCCAACTGCGGGAAAGACGTGCCGGCCGTAGGGTTCATAGCCCATGCCGACACCTCCCCTGACGCGTCAGGCAAGGACATAAAGCCGCAGATAATAACCGGATACGATGGCGGGGACATACCGCTGAAAGGCGTGGACGGCCTTTCAATCAAAGTGGCTGATTTCCCTGAGCTGGCAGGATACAAGGGGCAGACACTCATAACAACGGACGGCACGACCCTCCTCGGGGCGGACGACAAGGCCGGTATCGCCGAAATAATGAGCATGGCTGAATATGTGACGGAGCATCCGGAGTTCAAGCACGGGGAAATAAAAATCGGTTTCACCCCTGACGAGGAAATCGGGCGTGGTGTGGTCAGGTTCGACGTGGCAAAGTTCGGGGCGGAATATGCATACACGATGGACGGAGGCAGAATCGGAGAACTCGAATACGAGAACTTCAACGCGGCTGCGGCCACGGTGCGCATCCAGGGCAGGAACATACACCCGGGCTATGCGAAGGGCAAGATGCTCAACGCCATACTCATCGGCATGGAACTCAACTCTCTCCTGCCTGCAGAGCAGCGTCCGGAATATACGGACGGCTACGAAGGCTTCTTCCACATCACCGGATTCAACGGCACAGTGGAGAATGCCGAATTCTCGTACATCATCCGCGACCACGACATGGACCTCTACGAGAAAAGGAAGGAAACACTCAGGAAGTGTGTGGATTTCATAAACTCAAAATACGGGGACAACGTGGCCACAGTCGAGATAAAGCATCAGTATTACAACATGAAAAAGGAGGTGGAGCCGCACTACCACATCATAGAGAAAGCTGTCAAAGCCATGGAGATGGAAGGCATAACCCCGATAATAAGCCCGATAAGGGGAGGCACTGACGGCGCAAACCTTTCTTTCATGGGTCTCCCTTGCCCGAACATCTTCGCGGGAGGGCACAATTTCCACGGGAAACTGGAATTCGTTCCGGTGGAAAGCATGGAAAAGGCCACGAAAGTCATACTGAACATCATTTCCCTGTTCGCCGCCGGATAAGCAGGAATTTCGAAGCTTCCTGACGGCATACTTCCTCAGGCCAACCCGATGCACGGCATGGTCAGGAACTCCGCAGAAGGGAAATTGGCGGAAAGCCAGTCACGCACGTATTGCATGGTATCCTGCTGTATGATTTTATCCTCATCGGCAGGATACATGTTGTATATGAGGGTATGCAAAGTGATATTCCTCCTTGACGCGGCCTCAAGGCTGAGCAGGAAATGGTTTATGCTCCCGAGACGCCCGGAAGTGACGAAGACAAGAGGATAGCCTCGGTCCGCTACATAGTCCGCAGTCAGGTAATCACGCGTCAGAGGCACCATGAGCCCTCCCGCACCCTCAACGAGCACGGCATCGTAAAGAGAAGACAGCTTTTCGGTCGCAGCGTCTGTCTTTCCGAAATCGATGGGACGTCCATCGATTTCCGCAGCCAGGTGCGGAGAACACGGATAGCTGTAAATCTCCGGCATGGTAAGCCCCGAGCTGTCTTCCGGTAGCATTCCGCACCCCATTATCCTGCGGTGCAGCTCTATGTCCTCAGAGATGTCCCTGTTGCCTGTCTGTATCAGTTTCTGTGTGATTGTCCGTATTCCACGGCTGTTCCATAATGAGGCCAGATAGCCTGTGGCATAGCTTTTACCTATATTGGTGTCTATGCCGCTGACAAAATATACATTACCTTTCATATCAGCTTCAACGGTCAGATTCTGAGGCAACCTTGACAAGAGCCTTCATGAGCTTGTCGAGCTGCTCCCCTGAAACTATATACGGAGGCATGACATAGACAAGCCTGCCGAAAGGCCGCACCCACACGCCCTCCTCGACAAAGCGTCTCTGCATATATGCCATGTCCACCGGTTTTTTCATCTCTATGACACCTATCGCACCGAGCACCCGGACGTCCGCCACAGACGGCAGCGACGCTGCAGGAGCCAGCCCGGTTTTCAGCCCGGACTCTATCTCCTTCACCTTTTCCTGCCATCCGGACTCGAGAAGCAGTGTGACGGAAGCCCTGGCCACGGCACAAGCGAGCGGATTCCCCATGAATGTAGGCCCGTGCATGAATGCATGAGGAGGATTGTCCGAAATTCCGTATGCCACCTTGTCCGAGGCAAGAACGGCAGAGAATGTCATGTAACCTCCGGTCAAGGCCTTGCCTATGCACATGATGTCAGGCTCCACCCCCGCATGCTCCCAGGCGAAGAGCTTTCCCGTACGGCCGAAACCTGTGGCGATTTCATCGAATATCAGCAGGATGTCATGCTCCCGGCACAGCCGGGCAGCCTGCCTGAGATACTCGGGGTGATAGAACCACATGCCGCCGGCACCTTGCACTATCGGCTCGAGAATCATGGCACCAAGTTCCCCGTGATGCTTCTCAATGACATCCTGAAGAGGCCTGATGTCTTCCGGATTCCATTCCCCTCCGAACCGTGAGGCAGGGGACGGCACAAAGTACCGTACAGGAAGCGCACTCCCGAAAAGGCTGTGCATACCGGTCACAGGGTCGCATACGGACATCGCATTCCAGGTGTCTCCATGGTAACCGCTGCGTATGGTCACGAAATTGGACTTTTCCGGATTTCCTGTCGAGAACTGGTACTGGACAGCCATCTTCATGGCCACCTCCACTGCGACAGAACCGCTGTCGGCATAGAAGATTTTAGTCATGGACGGAGGTGCTATCCCGAGCAGAAGCCTGCCGAGCTCTATCGCCGGCTCATGAGTGAGTCCGCCGAACATGACATGCGACATCTTCTTCAGCTGGTCCGCGGCAGCCTTATCCAGCACAGGGTGACTGTACCCGTGTATCGCGCACCACCATGAAGACATGCCGTCCACCAGTCTCGTGCCGTCGGCAAGGATTATCTCGCAGCCTGAAGCCCTGTCCACCTTGAAAGTGGGGAGAGGGTCGGTCATGGATGTGTAGGGATGCCACAGGTGGTCCCTGTCAAATGAACTGAATATATCTGCTGTCATAGACGTTTTTTCGGAATGCCAAAGATAGACATTTTCCGAAAAAATCATATAGTGAACGGGGGAACAGGCCATCCGTCCGAAGTGAAAAGATCCGGTTCGCCGAAAGCCACGTGATAATAGCGGGCTCCGACAGGGGACTGTACGTCTGTGGAGCGCAGAAGGACGGTGTTCCCTGAAATCTCGGCTTCGGCATCATGGTACACACCGTCTTCGCCGCAAATCTCGAAGTAACCTGGAGAGCCGCCGGAAGCTGACACCAGCTTGTCCACTCCTGAAAACGACACACGCAGACAGCCGTCTTCCGCCACGGCGCTTTCTGCTGCAGGACACTCTTTACGGAATCCCGCAAGACCATGCACATTGGACAGAGCCAGGGATGCAAGCCTCTCTCCCACAGGGCGTTTATGGACAGGATGTATATTCGACTCCTCCCCTGTATCTATCGTCGGGACAAGGCCTGAGTGCTCCAGATTGTCTGCCACGGCCTGCTGGACCAGTCTGAAGTCAATCCACCTGGTGTTCCTGTATGAAGGCAGCTGCACCATGTAGAACGGCAGGGAGCTGTCTCCGAATCCCGACCTCCAGTCATTCACGAGGGCTGCCATCACATCCTGATAGGAGTCGGGCCAATAGACGTTGGCTTCTCCCTGATACCATGCCACTCCGGCAATCCTGAATCCGAAAAGAGGATGAAGCATGGAGTTGTACCAGCACGAAGCGAAACAGCCTTCCTTCGACGGCTCGTACATCTCCCGGTAACTCCCGTCGAGCCCGGCAAAGGATTCCTCCGACATCCATTCCTCGGCACATGAACTGCTGACAGCCGACACGATGACCCCTACAGGGATATTGAGTTCCTGCTGGAGCGTCCTCGCAAAATAGTAGGCGACGGCCGAAACCCGCCCCTTTATCTCGTCCACTTTTCCGTAATACCATTTTCCTCCCTCGAGTTCTTCCTGAGGGCTTTCCGAAGAGGCAGCATGGACCACGAAGGCATGGACCGGGAGAGATTCGTCTCCGGACAGGCCGTCCATGTCGGACTGGTCGAGCCTGAAACGCATGTTGGACTGCCCTGCACAAAGCCAGACTTCACCTATCATCACATCCTCCACGACGGTCCCGTTCACTTCAAGGGTGTACGGACCGCCTGCATCCGGAGTGCGCAGGAGGGCCTTGAATTTACCGTCACGGTCCGCCTCCACGACAACATTTTCGTCATTCCACGAACCTGAGACACGGACAGCCGCCCCGGGCTCTGTCCGCCCGGTCACCGCCACCTCACGGTTCCTCTGCAGCACTGCCCCGTCGGAAAAGAGAGGGGACAATGTGCATACGGCATCATAGTCCGGCTCCGTGGTATCAGTGCCATCTCCGGAATCCGGACCGGCAATAGTGCCGTCACATGAATACAGCATAGCTGCGAGCAACAACGCCCGCATCATCATTGACATGGATTTCATAGCTCATATTAACGTTTGCAGCCTTCTTTGGCAAATTCGACAATACCTTTGAAATGTGCCCTGAGGATGGCCTCCGCACCGTCCGGGTCCTGCTCGATTATGCAGCGCAGCATCTCGTGGTGTTCGTTGGACACGATCTCGCCCGGAGTGTTGCACACCCTGTACTGGAGATAGTATGTGAGCACATCGGGTGTTATCACAAGCAGGAGTGAAGCTATCACGGGATTATGCCCGCTGCGGGCTATGGACTGATGGAAAGCGAAGTCCTTCTCCACCTGACGCTCCGTGCCGAAATACTTGTCACACTCCTCGAGCGCATACCTCATGGCTGTCAGGTCCTTGTCCGTCCGCCGCTGCGCACACATCCGGATGGCCTCCACCTCGAGAAGCACCCGCACATGCACCAGAGACTCGAAGTCGTAACTGTCTATCTGGAGCATGTCTGAAATAAGCCCTTCAAGGACCTGCACAGTCTGCTCCGCTATCACGGTGCCGCTCTGCGGATATGTCTTTACAATACCGTAGAACTCAAGTTTCTGGAATGCAGTACGCACATGGGCCCGACTCACTCCAAGCTGTTCCGCCATCCTGCGCTCGGCAGGAAGCTTGTCCCCCGGAAGCAGCCTTCCGGAGTCCAGGAGCGCACGGATGTGTCTAATCACAGTCTCTACTTGAGGAGAATGAGTGGAACTCGGCATCAATTTCATGATTAACGACGCGTAAAGTTAGTAAACAAAAACCAATTATACCAATTTTTCTATCCTGAAATCTGCGAATTTGAGTGTTTCGTCACGCAACTGGTCTTTATTGCTGCCGTTTTCACCGAAATTCCTGTACAGGCCCCATTTAGGCCTTATGCCCGTGGAACCATCTCTCCAGAGTGCAAGTCCGTCCTCGGAAACCTCAAGGAGCACCTTGCCGTCGCTGATTCTGCGTATCTGGAGTCCGTAGCTTCCCGAGCCGGAGAAAGTGACAGTCTCTGTCGCCTCCACCCACTCCCCGAGAAATTCGTCGAGATTGAGCTTTGCAAGATAGACATTGCCAGTGTGTGAAGAGGTCGGGCCTACGTATATCACCTGGAACTGCTGGCCACCGCTGCTCATGCTCCTCACCGTGAAAGTGATTATCGGCATGCTCACGTCCGCTGTCCCTTCGGAGTTGTCGATGCCCTTCAGCTGATGTATGTGGGAAAAGCTCGTGGTGGTCTTCATCCCGTCAGGAAGCTTAAACTTCCATGTCATCCTCAGGGTTTCGCCTTCCTGCGCCACCATGTCCGCAGGCGACTTGCCGTCGGTCTTTATCTCGTTTCTCTGCCTGTCGGTGACATTCGGCTTGCCTCTGTCGTCATCGTTGTCGATGTGGAGGATGAAATCGAACACCCATTTGCCGAGCTGCCCGTCATAGCTCTGCCGTATGTGGCGGAACGGGGACTTGGCATGCTCTCCGGAATTGTCCGGGGTCTCATAATTATAGCCGGACGAAGTTATGAGATCGTATGTGCCTTCATCGTTGCCGTCTGCAATCAAGGCTCCCTCGACCTTGGTGTCGCCGCCGGAAGGGCCTTCCGGAGTGTCTGTATCGCCATTGCCCTCCGGCACAGTGCCTGCGCAGGAAAATGCGATGAACAAGGCTATGGACAAAATTCTGTATCTTCTCATATACTGTCAATTATTGGTTTTCCATTCAGGGCCTGCCGCTGCAGCGACTTCCTCGATTTCGTCAAGGCAAGAGTCCACATCCGGGCGGGAGCTCACTGAAGTGAGACTGAAGTGATTGTTCCTGAACCTTCCGTAGAAAGTGTTGCCGCTCCATGTGATTTCAGCCTGAGGCTCGGTATCTTCATATCTGACCACGTAACCGCTTCCGTCAGGGGTGACGGCGATGTTGTCTTCTATCGTGGTGGCCGTAACAGGGACAGTCATGGATGACGACCCGTAATTCACGTGCATGGCAAGGTTGCAGTCGATGAATGTGTTGCCGCGCACGACCGCATTCTTCACCGGAGCATATCCGTCAAGGGCGGCGTTCTCCTGTCCGGCACAGATGCACAGGGCGGAAAGGTATCCCACCGAATTGAGCCGCTCGAAGACATTGTTCTCCACGAGATGGTCTTCTCCTATTATCCTCACACCGCCCGTCTGCTCGATATCGCTGCCATAGAACCAGTTCCCGCTGACTGTACAGCCGTTGCCCTGCCTCAGTGTCAGGGTGCCGCAGCTCTCGAAAAACGCATTCCCGCGATAAATATTCCTGCAACTCTTGTTGGAGACGATTTCGGCCTTTTCACCGTTGCAGTGCCAGAAATAGTTGCGCTCTATGATGCAGTCCCCGTCCTGGAGAGAGTGCTGGCTGTCGCCTATCCTCATTATCTCCTGCTCGTTGGCAGGCTCACCGGAGTTGTCGTATATCGTTTCCGTGCGGGCGAACCTGTTGCAGGATATGGTATGTCCTGCCTTCACGCCTTCCTCGAGCCATACCACGAGCAAGGCCCCCATATCTTTCTTCTCGTTGAAATTGCATCTTGTGACAGTGTGGCCCGTGCCGTAGAGAGACACCCATTTGAATGTGGCTCCCTCTCCGCGGGATTCGTCCATCGAGCCGTCCACCTCGCAGTCGGAAAGGGTGCAGTATGAAGATCCGCTGTAGAATCGGATGAGATGCTCTCCGGAAGGTTCTGGAGACTGCCAACGGAATCCTTCCACATTTATGTGACTGCCGCGCACGACAAGCGAAGATGCCCCGGTGAAAGTGACCTTCCCTGGAGTGGCGGCCCTGAATGTCACCGGCTCGCTCTCCGTCCCCTGATAGTCGAGGCTTATCCGGACATCCGCATATTCTCCGTCCGCCCATACGATTGTGCTGCCGGGCTCGACACCGGTCAGAGCCTCAAGCTCTTCAACGGAAGACACATTCAGCACATCACTTCCGGCGTCACCTTCCCCGCCGTCTTCTTCCGGGTCTCCTTCATCCGGAGTCCCCGGCTCCTGGCCGCCAGAAGGTTTTTCCTGCCCCTCATCCGTAATGTCCACCGCAGAGCCATCACAGGAGCATGTCAGAACAATCATCAAAGATGCGAAAATCGCAGTCAGACAGTAATGTGATTTTTTCATTTATTTAATTATCTTTGTGGAAGGGAATTTTGGTTAACCAATTTCCTCTTCACAAATTTAACAAATAATTCAATAAGCAAAGAAAAATGAAAAGAAATTTGATGTTGACAACGGCTGCTGCGCTGACAATGTTCGCGGCATGCCTCACTGCAGGACAGGTAACGGTTTCTGCCCAGACCGCTCCAAGACCGGTGACCAACAAATACTCGATGAAGCTCCAGCAGAAGGCAGACGGCACATGGGAACTCCAGAGGGCCGAAAGATATGCCAGAATCGTGAATCTCGACGAAATCGACAGCCTGCTCGTCCCTTTCACTCTCGAAAGGAAAAGACTCAGCAGCAAGGACTATAAAGGTGTCGAGACAAAAGACTACATCTACAAGAGCGAAAACGGCTACGACCTCAAGATATCGGTGGACTTCGCCCAGACCGAGGCCCCTGCACCGGTTGTGTTCTATTGCCATGGAGGCGGATGGGCAAGAGGCAACAACGGTGCGCTGCGCGTGCTGTCCCAGTACATGGCGAAGCAGAAAGGCGTGACAGGCGTCAGAATCCAGTACACACTCGCCCCGCAGGAGGGAGCCAATGTGGAAGTGTCCATGCAGGATATCCTCGATGCCGTCGAGTATGTGTGCTCCAGGGCTTCAGAATTCAACATCGACCCTGAACGCATAGGGTTCGTGGGAAATTCCGCCGGAGCCCACCTCGCCGCAACCGGAGCCATGAGATGCAAGAATGCCAAGGTATTCGTCGGGTATTCCGGAATCTACAATCTCTCCACGGCAGCCATCACCACGAGGGCGAAAGACCCTGAGAGGATAGCCTACTTCCTCGACAAGAATCCGAGGGTGCTTGCCGACGCATCTCCTGTGAACATGATTTCAAAGAAGCACAAAATCGCGGCCCAGCTGTTCTGCGGCACTGCCGACATCACCGTGGAATACTCTCAGAGCGAGGAATTTGCAAGGAAGCTCGAGGCCGTGAAAGGGAACAAGGTCGACCTGGAGGTCTATAAATATTATGATCACAACCTGAGTTCCAACAGCTCCGACAAGATGGAGGAAATTTTCTTCAAGACAGTCGATTTCCTTTCAGAAAACCTCTGACACGGGAGTTTCTCCATAAAAGAAGCCGGGCGGGATTGCTCCTGTCCGGCTTCTTCCTATTTGGATTTCGTAGAAATCCTTAACGTCAGTCCGACGTTATTTAACGGATTTTCAATTCAAAGGATTGGACCAGTAGAGGTCGAACTCGACATAACCTGTCGTAGGATATATCGGATAACCGGTCGCAAGGTCCGCGCAAGTGATATCCCTGATGTAGATATACCCCTGATTCTTCACATCGGAAATGTCTTCAGGACGGTCAGCAGTGGCGGACGCATGGCCGTAGTTCTCATACTGCACGGCAATGACGCTTCCTTCCACCCAGGTGTCGCCTTCGACAGTCCCCAATGCCGGTGCATTTGCCCCGCACATGTTGTCATGGGCGAGTATGTCGTCGAGGCTGCCGTCGCTTACGGCTGACTTCACGGCGTCGTCATCGTCTATGATACGGAATTTCACCACAGGGGTGCCGAGGGTTTTGTTGTCACCTATGACCGACGTATTCCCCGGATAACGATGGTTCCTCAGCTGGGAAGTGGAGCCTGAAGGATTCTGGAATGCCAGTTTTGCATCCCCATCCTCGACAGTACCCGAACTTGTCAGGAACATGTACGGCTGCACACTGTAATATTCCTCCTCTGTCCCTGTTACATGACATGTAGCAGTGGTCACGGTGTTGTTCCCTGACATTGCGAACGGGTCGATGCTGCTTTCGACCCACTCCTGAGCAGAAATGACACGGCCCTCGTCGAGAAGGAGGAAAGACATGTTCCGGCCGTCATCGGTATAGTTTGCAGAAGAATTGGAGCCCACTCCGATTCTGAGTCCTTTTGTGCAGTAGAACGGATACACAGTGACAGTGCCGAGCGTGAAGTCGCCCTCAGGTGTCACGGCGCCCAGGGTGACGACCTTTGCAGAAGTACCCGATATGGTCTCAGGCATCACGAACCTGGCCTCGGTCGCTGTTGGCGTACCGGACACCGGAGCCTCCACCCCGTCCACCGTAAAGGCTGTGACAGAGGCAAGATTCTCTCCGCTGACCACCGCTTCCCTTCCGAGATAAAGATGTCCGTATTCAGGGTCTGCAGGCTGCACAGAGCCGAGCCTCGGGGCGTCCGGGTCGGTTTCCGTGGCATCGAACAGGAAGGTTATCGCGGAAAAGGCAATCCAGTTGCTGCTCGCAGTAACACTAAGGGCGGCATCCGAATATTCCTCAGGAATCTCCACCTCGCAGACCCCACCCGTCTTCGTCAATGTGTAGTAATTGAAATCAGCGGTAGCCACGACGTCCTCCCCTGCCGAAACCGTAATGGTATAAGTACCGTTCGCGCTTGCCCTGTGTGCGATGAAGCGTATTCCGGAAAGTTTCTTTCCGGCAAATGTCGGCAGCTCCAATGTGGAGTTGTTGAGCCGCAGGCCGCGGGCACCGGCATCGGACACGCTGAGGCATTTGTTGAAGCCCCACTGATAACTGTTTCCGTCGCTTGCCACGAGGATGTCGGAAAGGGAGGAAACGGAAGAGAAGGACTGTGTCACGGACTCTTCCTCAGGAAGCATGCCCGAGCCGGACATGTTGAATGTGAGTCTGTTGAACTTGCCTTCCTCTATGGTGACAGGCGAAGACAGGCTGACGCTTCTCGTGATGGTCCTGGTGTCGGACGAGACAGTCAGAGTCGCATCGCCTTCCTGAATGTCTATCGGATTGAGCATGAACCAGACAGGATAGCCCTCGGCTGTCTTGCTGCATCCGTCCTCTCCGAACACGGCAGTAACCGAGTTTCCCGGGGCGGTGCTGAGAAAACTCAAGACACCTGCATCTTCATAGTTGTCGCTGAAGTCGGCATAGAACACGCCCACAATCGAATTGTACTTGTTTGTGGCATCCTGGCTGAAGGTAAGGGTGGCGGTGCGGAGCTTTTCATCACCGAAGATGTTGTCTGGGTCTGCCACCACGAGCTTGAACGGGGCGAAAAGCCTCTTGAATTCAGTGACCTGCAGTTCATCCGCCTTTGCGACATCCGTCTGCATCCTTCCTATGAGCCAGTCGTTGGAAGGGTCTATGTCATTCTCTCCCGGGCACTGTACGGGAGAAAGCCTTGCGGACATTCCTGTCCTGTCAGAATTCGCGCTTGCCCTTTGAGTGTACGGCATAAGGAAATAGTAATTGTAGGATTCGGCTCCTTCTATCGCGTCATGGGAGAAGGTGTATTTTCCATCGCCGGCAGGGAAGGCCTCGACATCGTTCTGCTGAAGATTGACAATGCCCTCGGCACCTTCGACGTATGGAGAATAGAAGACGGAAATGTGCTCATCCCCGGTGAGATAGAGGCCGACGCCTTCCTCGTATGTGCTTTTAGTGGCTTCCGATGTCCAGAGCTCACGGCTCACTGGAAGCGTCTTTGTGATGATGTCCCCTGCAGAGGCTGCAAGGTCGCTTTCGTTAATTTTCTGGCATGAGGCAAAGACAGTTGTGCACAATGCTGCCGCAAATGCCATGCTCTTATATGGTCTTTTCATACGTCTTCCTGTTTAGATTGTTCCGTTGTCATTCCAGTTGCCGTCGTTGTCCGGAATCATCGAATCCGGCCAGCCTGTCTGAGCAAAGCCTGACTCGACCTGCATTTCAATAACCCTCAGCTCGGGTATTTCGTAATTTTCTTTCATTGTCATCTGGTTTAAGAAATGTCTTTTAACGGAAAAAGGGTTGTGTCACACGGAATGGCACAACCCGAATCCCTGAAAATGAATACCTTACGAGAACAGGCAACCGCCGTTGATATCGATGTTGGTACCTGTCAGGTACGACGACTCGTCGCAGGCAAGGAAGCATACGAGGTCTGCCACCTCGCTTGCCTCTCCCTCTCTGCGGAGCGGAGCAGTGTGGTGAAGGTTCTCGCGGGCTTCCGGTTTGGTGAACCTGTCGTGGAACGATGTGTTTATCATACCCGGAGCAAGGGCGTTGACCCTGATGCCCTGAGGGCCGAGTTCCTTTGCCATGGCCCTTGTGTGGCACATGACAGCTGCCTTGGCAGTTGCATATACGGATGCTCCGTATCCGCCGCCGTCACGAGCAGCCTGTGAAGAGAAGTTGATTATGGAGCCTCCCTTAGGCATCATAGGGACAACTTCCCTTGTGCAGAGGAAAACGCTTCTCATGTTCACGTCCATGATGAAGTCATACCATGCCTCGTCCTGCTCGGTGATGAGCTTTCTTCCGACAATACCTCCGACAACATTTACAAGAATGTCCACCTTGCCGCCGAATGCCTCACCGGCCTTCGCGAAAAGATTCTTGACTTCAGCTGCCTTTGTCATGTCACCCTGGACAGCGATGGCTGTACCTCCGTCTTTCTTGATCATCTCGAGGGTTGTCTTTGCATCCTCCTCGTTGTCAAAATAGTTCAGACATACCTTTGCGCCTTCAAGGGCAAGTTTCACTGAAATCGCCCTGCCAAGGTCGCGTGCACCGCCGGTCACTACTGCGACCTTTCCTTCAAGTCTTTTACAATTCATAATACACTATTGATTTTATGGTCATTTCACTTGACCTGTTGTTCAATTTTACCGCCGAATACAAAAATGCATATCAGGCTGAGCGGCACCAGAAGCGCACCCATCACGAAGAAAGGCACCCAGTTCCCGCCCTCTGTAAGCATAGGCACGAGGAAAATGGAGATTATGGTGCCGAGTGTGGCAGCCGCGCCGCCGAGACCTGCGAGAGAACCGACGCTCTTGCCTGTGTAGAGGTCGCTTGCGAGCGTCTGGATATTGTTCATGGAGAACTGGTAGCCGCAAAGGATGACTGCCATGAGCATGACAGCCTGGATGGCGTCATTCACGAAAGCCACTGCGATGAGGGCCGGGAGAGTGAGGAGAGCCCCGATGACAATGGATATCTTGCGGGAGAAATTGACACTCTTGCCCTTGCCTACAAGGTAGCCGGAGAACCAGCCCCCTGTCAGGGAACCTATTGCAGCACCGACATACGGCACCCATGCAGTCATTCCTATGTCCTTGATGTCGAACTTGTAGACATCGAACAGGTAGATAGGAAGCCATGTCACGAACATCCACCATATCGGGTCGAGGAAGAAACGGCCAAGAATCACGGCATAGCTCTTCCTGTTGGCGAGGAGCTGCCCCCACGACAGACCCTTGTCGGAAGCCACCTTGCATTCCGGCTGTCCGGATATGATGTAATCCTTTTCCTTGTCGGTTATCCACGGGTGCTCGGCCGGTCCTTTCTTGTTGATGATGAGCCACGGGATAATCCACAGCAGACCGAGGGAACCCACCACGACGAAAGTCAGCTTCCAGCCGCACACGGTGTAGAGCAGGGCTATTATGATAGGAGACAGTATGGCTCCGACTGACGCACCTGCATTGAAAAGTCCCTGCGCCATGGCCCTTTCCTTCTGAGGGAACCACTCCGCATTGCTTTTCGTGGCTCCAGGCCACGGACCTGCTTCACCGAGGCCGAGGGCAGCCCTGAATCCGCAGAGGGATTTGACACCAGAGGCTATCGAAGTGCAGGCATCCGCAATTCCCCACACCAGGACGGAAGCGACGAAACCCTTGCGCGTACCTATCCTGTCGTAGAGTTTTCCGGAAAGCATCTGCGAGATTCCGTATGCCACCATGAAGAACATGTTGATGTAGGCATACAGCTCCTTGCTCCGCGTGCTGTACTCAGCCTCTGTAAGCCCTTCCTTGTCGATGAGCCCGAGACTCTCCACGATACCCTGCCACATTATGGACAGGGTGTTCCTGTCAAGGTAGTTGATTATGGTGATTGCCACGATAAGCGAAATCACCCACCATCTCAATCCTTTAAGTTTCATGACACCCCGTTATTTCTTCAGGAAGTCCTCCCTGTGAGGTGAAAATACGTCGATGAGCACGCCTTCCTCGAGACATACGCAGCCGTGGAGCTCGTCAGGGGCCACATAGTAGCCGTCGCCGGCTCCGAGCACAGCCTTCTTGTCACCGATGGTGAGTTCGAACTTGCCGCTTACGACGTATGTCGCCTGGCTGTGGAAATGCTCGTGGAGATTGCCCACAGAGCCCTTGTCAAAATGTACCTTCACAACCATGAGCTGTCCGTCGTAGCCCATTATCTGCCTTCTCACGCCTTCTCCTGCAGGCTCCCAAGGCAATTCCTTTTCGTACTGGAAAGTTTCACTTCTTGTTTTCATGTTCCTTATGTTTTTATGAAGTTATTCGTATTTCAGGCTTACAGGGCCTGTCCATGAAAGCTGTCTCCCGTCCTCGAGGTTCACCTCGTGGGCGACATCCTTTCCCGAGTCGGCCGAAGCGATGCACAGGATGACCTTATGTCCGCCTGCAAATCCAAACTCCGCCACAGTGTACTCCGCAGTGTCAAGCAGAGTGGCCACGCTCTCGCAGGAATGCACGAGGTTCGCCGACTGCTCCACCTGAAGGTCGTATTTCCCGTGCGTCTCGAGACATGAGACGAAAGTGCGGGACCTGACGCCGTTCTCCCTGACGATGTACACAGGGTCCGGACGGAGATTGAAATCCGGGTCGTCCGCTCCGATTCTCGCGAGGTAAAGCTCGGTGGAAGGGGTGGTGTTGACGCTCAGGCTGTACATCCTGTCGCCAGTCATCCATGTATAGGTGGTCTTGCCGTCACCGCCTGCCGCCCTGGCCTCCACCCAGAGATGGCGGTAACCGTCGGCAGTGCCGAGAGGCCTCATTTCCGTCAGAGCCTTTTCGTATGGCACAGTAAGGCTTATCATCTGTCCGTTGTAATGCACGGGATAGTCGTAGCGGTGTTCCTGCCGGCTGTCTGCCTTCAGCACATCCATGATAAGAGGGCACTGTAGGAACGGTATGTCCGCATAAACGAGGGTCCTGTGCATCCGGACTCCCGGATAAGCGTTCTCCTCGATTGCAGACACGTACTTGACATCCCTGGAGTCAAGGTCCATGGCATAGATTTCCGGCCAGTACCTGGAGGAAACCTTGATGTCTCCGCCGAACTGACTCTTCTCGTCCACCACAAGGGTGTTGTGGGCGATTGTGGTCATTGCATAGGTCTTGTTCTGCTTCGTGTAGTGACCGCTGTACTTGGCCTCGATGTTCAGGAAGCGGGATGCGCCGTAGTCCGTCACGATTTCGTTGCCGTTGTCGTAGTAGGCCACGGTCAGTTTGTCATAATGTCCGTGGCTGAGTCCGTGCGACGTGGCCTTGAAGGTCACGAGGCTGTTCCGGTCCTCCCCTTCTGAACGGATGAGGGCGATTCCCCCTTCGTCACCGTTCCCGCCATCCCGGAAGAAGACGCTCCTGTAGACCATCGGCTCCGCCTCGCCGTCCCTTATGGCCTTGGCCACTGCATATCCGGCATCGGAGACAAGCACTTTCTTCTGGTAGTCGCGGACCACCGAAAGTAGCTTCTTGTTCGTCTTGTCCGCATTGTAGGCTATGTCCACTGCAAATATCAGCTCCTGAGCGTCATACCCTTTCTCGAGGGCGTCGTTGAAGCGGAGGAACACTCCGTCGTATGCCAGCTGGAGCAATGCATCCACGGCCTTGAGGATAATCGAGTCCCTGTAGGAGAATATCCCGAGCTCCGGCCTGCAGTGATCTATGCACTGGGCGAATGTCACGAACGGCCATATCGCATATCTCTGATAGTAAGCTCCTTCAGTGAAGTAGCCGTCAGGAGAGAAAAGATAGTCGAGCTGCATCATGAAGCCGCCGTTCTTCCCTGTCCCGTCCGAGCCGTAGAGAGCCTTCCGGAGCAGGTCCTCATCCCCCATCGCTATGCCTATCATGCCCACAGCCGAGACAGCCCATGTACCGTGATTGTGCATCTTGTTGAACACCTTGTTGTTCGCCCTGTTGTCCGGTGTCCCGTTCATCAGGAAGTCGGCCATCGGATAGAAAAGGTCCTTTTCAAGATGTTTCCTGTCCCCGGCGGAAAGGTAATCGTAGATGCAGTCGTAAGCCACCGAGGTATGCACCAGCCACACGCTCTCGTTCAGGGTCTGCCAGAACAGTCTCCCGGGAGTGGCAGACAATCCGAGAGGATGATATCCGAGAGTCGGATAGAGCTCCGCATAGGCATACATTATCTCCCTTGCCTTCCCGGCATACTCCGGCTTCCCGGTAATCTGGTAGGCAAGGCCGCAATAGTACATGTCGTAATAGTTCTGCTTGTGGGCCTCATGCGAATAGCCCCCGCCTCCGTCTTTCGGCTGAGGCACGCACAACGGTCTCTCAAGGGCAGCGTCGGCATCCGAGAGCAGCTCCGCCACAGCCACATCGAACTGCGGGACGGTGCCGAGGGAAGACTTTATCTGCTCCACCCCGTCCTTCGTCAGGAGAAGCGTCGGATGCGTTGTAGCCGACACTGTCAATGAAATCAGTAAAGCAAAAACGGTTATGAGTGATTTCATCTTTCTATAAATCAAATTTTCTGTTGGACATTATGCCGCCGGAATTCTCGAAACTGAGATTTCTGACTGTTATCTTTTCCCACGGGGCATCATCGAGCCTTATCGAGTAGCCGCCGCGTCCGCTGTCAATGAAGCTGCAGCCTTCAATATCGAGAATCTGCGCCCCGATTATCCTTATCACCGAGCCTCTCACCTTGTTGCAGCAGTCGTTGAACCTGCAGTTCCGGACATACACGTAAGGTCCTGCAGTGCTTTCGTCGCTCCCGTTGCGTGCAATGTTCACCGGCAGGCCGAGAATCCTCTCGAAGGTGCAGTCCTCGATTATGATGTCATCGGCATTGTAGCGTCCCTTGTCGCCGAGCTCGGCTGCATAATTGATACCATCTCCGGAAAGGGCCTCGAAATGGCAGCCTTTCACGAGCACGGTATCGGCAAATGTGCCGGCAGTGCCCTTGACAGGGATGAATCCGCTTTCTCCGTAATTCACGAATGTGCATCCGATGACTTTCAGATTGTACGGTTCAATCATGTCCTCAGCCGTGGAGATTGCAGCCTTTGCGAGGCTTTTCCCGCTCGTGAGCACACCGTTGAAGGTGATGCCGGACACTGTCAGGTCTGCGCCGTCGGCTATCGTAATCATGTTCTCGGATTTCTTCCCTACAAAACGGATTTCCGGTCTTACACCTTCCGCAGCGCATATCTCCATGCGGGAAGACACCGTCATGCCATGCCCGATGAGATACAGGGAGTCCGTGAGGACGACCCTGGTCCCGTCTCCGGCTGCCGCCACGATTCCGGCAAGGTCCGCGTCAGAGGCTGCTTCGACTGTCCGGACCGTAGAGGCAGTGGGTTCGCCGGCAGTCTTGTCTTCATACCAGCTTGCCCCGACTCCAGCCTTCACCTCGTCAATACCGGGAGCTGCAGGGATGTCTTTCCCGGAAGCCCTGGAGAATCCGG
Source organism: uncultured Bacteroidales bacterium (assembly GCA_944326335.1). Taxonomy (GTDB): domain Bacteria; phylum Bacteroidota; class Bacteroidia; order Bacteroidales; family UBA932; genus Cryptobacteroides. The sequence goes on along the minus strand of CALVDM010000008.1, from coordinate 61,365 downwards.
AAGGAAGGGATGCACCGTCTGCAAGCAGGGCCTTGTTGGATTTGAATGTGAGCCCTGAAGCATCGGAAAAGACCTCGTAAGGAGCCGTCAGGGAACGGTTGTATATCCTGTTGGACCTGAAAAGGATATCATCAGGTGCGAGAGTCCTCTCGAAATCGCACCCCGTCCCGAACTCAATCGAGTTGCAGTCCACGAAATCGTTGTCCTCAATGAGGATATCCTGCACCTGCATATACCTGTTCGGCAGGGAGTTCGGCACTGCGTTCATAAGTGCGAGAGCGGAGAAGAACCTGTCGCCGGCACATCCGTGGAAAAGGTTGCCGCGCACTGTCTGTCCGGCACCCACGATGCGGATTCCGCCCGTGTTCCGCCGCCCGTTCCCGATGAACATGTTGTCCTCGGCGACATTCCTGTCCCCGTGCCTGAAGGCGAGCACGCCCTCGCATTCGTACAGCACATTCCTCGAGACATTGTTCTCGCAGGATTTTATGGATATGACCTCGACTTCTCCGTTGCAGCGGTAGAAGACATTGTCCGTGATTTCCGTGCGGGAAGGCTCCATGCACTGCTGGGAAGTCCCTACCCTTATGGTCTCTGCGCCGTTGGAGCCATAGACAGGTCTGTAGCCGAACCAGTTATGGTCTATCCTGTGGTGGTTGTCGAGGCAGCCGTCATAGTTCAGAAGGACGGTGAGTGTCACGCCGAGGCTCTTCTTTCCTGTGAACGAGCAATGGTCCACCCTGTTATTCTTGCCGTAGAGGTGCACGTAGCTCGACTGGTAGTCCCTCCTCAGGGCGTTGTACGAGTCTATCACACACTCCGTCAGGCGGCATCCGGTTGCAAGACGGTCTCCGTTGCGGAACTCCACCAGCGGGCCGTTGTTCCTTACGGGTTTGCCGTCCTTGAAAAGGAAGGACGAGACCACAAGGTCATGCCCGAATATCTTCAACGTGGATGTGCCGGTGATTACGGTCTTTCCCGCGCTCTCGGCAATCACGACCACCGGAGCCTCGGCGGTGCCTCTGCCTTCCCACTTGAGTTCCATGTCGGAGAAAATCCCGGCAGAGACGAAGATGGTGTCTCCAGGCTCTGCGGTCTTCAGGAGTCCGGCCACTTCGGGAAGAGCCGCTGTCCGGCTTGCCGCATCCGACATGCAAGGAAGGGCAAGTATCGTTGCAATAAGCAGTATTTCCTTAAAATATCTTTTCATCATCACCAGTTCTTACCAGCATTATCCCTTATTTCCTGCATCCTGGCAGAGCAGTCCTCAAGCTGAGGTTCGTCTTCAGTCATCGGAAGCTCTATGCCGCGGCATTTCCCTCCGTATATGACGTTGTCGAGCCAATGCATCGTGTCTTCAGGAGTGTCTATGACATAGACGGGCGTATAGCTCGACTTGTTCCTGGAATAGATGACATTGTCCTCGAAAACGACATTTTCAGGGGCCGAGTCCTGACTGTCGCGCCCTCCGTAGTTCACAACGATTCCATAGCGGCAGTTCTCGAAGACATTGCCCCTGACGACGGCGTTCTTCACTGTCCAGTAACCGCTCAGAGCGGCATCGGACTCGCCGCGGACTATGCAGAGTGCGGACTTGTAACCCGAGCCTGTCATATCCATGAAGACATTACCCTCGACGGTGTGGTCTTCACCGATGATACGGACACCTCCGACATCGGCCTTGCCGCCTGAAATGAAATAGTTTTCCTTCACCGTGCAGCGGTTGCCATGCCTGAGGGTGAGCGTACCGTCACTTTCCTCGAAGAGGTTGCCTGTGTAGAGATTCCCGCAGGACTTGTTCGATATGATTTCGGCCCGCTCGCCGTTGCATCTGTAGAAATGATTCCCCGTGACGGTGCATCCTCCTTCCTGCATCGAGTAGTCGCTCGTGCCGATTCTGATGCTTTCCTGACCGTTGCGGGCCTTTCCGTCTTCGTCATAATGGGTATATGGACGTGTGAAATAGTTATTCCGGATTGTGTGCGCCGGGACTTTCCCGTCCTCGAACCACACGACAAGAAGGCAACCCATGTTCCTCTTGTTCAGGAACGAGCAGTTCTCCACGGTGTTATGCTCTCCGTATAACGAGACCCACTTGGTGTCCACGTCCGAGACTTTGCTGCCGTTTCCGTCAATCATGCAGTTCCGGAATGCACAATGTGAACTCGTGGTGGAGAACATCATTATGGATTTCCTGACGGAGGTGTCGAGTCCGTTCCAGCAGAATCCTTCGGCCGAGAGCCACTTCCCGTTCAAGGACAGGGATGAGGCTCCGGTGAACGTGACACCGCCCGGAGTCTCGGCTTTCAGGACTATCGGGGCATCCTGTGTCCCCTCACCGGAAAATTTCACATTAACGCCGCTGTATGTGCCGTTCTTCCAGACCACGACGTCTCCGGGCTGTGGCTTGACAGCCTTGAGTTCCTCAGCCGACGACACGAAGTATTCCTTCCCCACGGAAGGGCCTGAACCCGGCTGCTCCTCCGACGGAAATTCCGCGGCCGGTTCCGATTTTGCCTCATGGCAGCCCGAGAAAATCAGGGCTGCCACAAAGCATGGAAACAATATCGTGTATTTCATCATGACCACGTCAATTCAGCGGATTGGACCAGTAGAGGTCGAACGTTACGGTAGGATTGTCACCTGCCTCATCACCAGTGACGTCATCGATTGCAGTAATATATATCCATCCTATCTGTCGGACTTCGTCCCGGGAATTAATCTTGCCGTCAGAGCCGACCGCGAAAGTTCCGTACTGTATTGTAAGGACACTGCCGAGTTCGAATTTAGTCTTGTCGTTCGCACCGGTAGAAAGTCCCGGTGCACTCGTCCCGGCCTTCAAATCCTCCAAAGCATTGATATCCGTAACTTCTCCTTTTTTAACCTGATCTGCAAACTCCGTATAATCCGCATCCACAAGAGAATTGAAAAGGATAATAGGGGTTCCATAGATACCGCTATCGATTATGCTGCCCATATTTTTTATCTGTGAACCCGACTGGGCCGGACCCTGGAATGTCACACTGCCACCGGATACAGTCATGAACGTATATGGAGATACGGCATAATATTGCTCGGCAGTTGCGCCAGCATTAAGTTTATTCTTCGCTGTCACAATATCATCATCCTTAGACTCTGTCGCCGCATACTTGTCTACAGGAGTGTCAAGCCACTCTTGTGCAGAAATCGCCCTGCCCTCGTTCAGAAGCAGGAAAGAATGTTCCATAGCAAAATCACTGGTACTTGCAGCCTGTCCGACACCCAGCTGCAGACCTTTTGTATAATAGAACGGATAAACGGTGATTTTACCGAATTCTGTTTCGTTGCCTCCGTTCCATATAGCGGTAAGGGTCATTTCCTTGGCTGCCGTTCCGCTGATGTTGTCCGGAACGATGAATTTTGCGGAATAGTCGTCGACGGACGTCACTTCAGCCTCAACATTGTCCCCGTCTTCAGATGTGAGCCGGAATTTCTCTATCGAAGCCATATTCTCTCCTTTAACGGTTACTTCATGCCTGAGGTAGATATTGTTATAGCCTTCAGCAGGGGCAGTCTCGGTGTAGACTGGCTCGGCAGGGCCTTTTGCAGTTGTATTCACTGTCATCTCTTCAAGAACCGTGATGTTCTGTACAGGTACTCCGTAGCCGGCTACAAGAGCGTCGGTGACATTCACAGGGTCGGATGTCGGGATATTCGTAGGAATACCGAATGTCAGCGACTCTGCGGTCTGCGCATCTTCCTTGATTGACAGGTTGTATTCGCTCCATTTCATCTCAGTCACGAGGTCAAGATTCTCTCCCGTGAGAGTAAGTTCGTCTCCGAGTTCATATTCACTGTCAGGAGTGAATGCATCGAACACAGGTACGAGGAGGGAGAATGTGGAGGTCTCGGAGGTGATGTCGAGCACCTTGCCACCGCCCCACTCTGCCGTAATGGTCACAGAGGTGGAAGCCCCGGAAGTCTCAATACCGCCCGGCACCGGAACAAGTATGGCATCTTCGGAAGACTCCTCCCCGAATGAGGAGTTGCCGACTTCAACACCATTGAACACCACTTTCGTTATCTGATCGAGATTCCTTCCCTCGATGGTAATCATGTCACCCACGGTACCTGTTGCAGGAGAGAACGACTCGAAGATGGCGTCCGTCACCGGCACGGTCACATAGTACGGATAGTTGAAGACCACTGTCTCGCAATCCGAGTCATAAACCCTCAATGTCACGGGATACGGATTGTCCCTCTGCGGAAAAGTCTCTGCAGGAAGTTCGGGAACCGCAAACGTGAGTGTCTGGATGTCCTGTGATATTATCTCGGCATCCACGTCCTCGACAGTGACCCTGCCGACCTTGTCGAGGTTGAAACCGGTAACAGATACCTCTGTTCCCGCATAAGCCCGTGTAGAACCGCTCTCATTAGCTGCAGGGGTGATTGAGGAGCTGTCCACGGCCGGAGTCTGCACCGGCACTATTGTATCCTCCTTGCAGCTGCCGAAAGCAAGGACGGCAGCCGCAAGAAGAAACGATATGTTTCTGATTTTCATAATGTAATCAAGATGTTACTGTTGTTCTGATTCACCGTAATTGTATTTCTGCCAGTAGCAGTTGTAAGTGACCTGTGTTCCTCTGTAGTCTTTGTTGGAGATTATCCAGTCGACCTTGGTGATATGGAGAAGACCGATTCTCCTTATGTTCTGGGTCTTGTTCTCGGAATTGTATCCGTTGAAGTCGTAGTATGCCATGAGGAATACAGGACCGTCAGCTCCAAGTTCCAAAGTATGGGTGCCTTCTGTCGTGGCAGGCGAGACTATTCCAGGCCAGCTCTTGCTTTCATCCTTATCAGTCTTTATCCCGCCGCTTGCACCGCTGAAACTGATGCCTGCTATTGTCATGGCGGTCTCGTCGATAGGGAATGTCGTCTCGTCGATGTTCTCGATTTCACCTGCAACGACTTTGTCTATCAACGCCTTTTCAGTTGCATTGTCAGGGTCGAGACATCTGAATGCCAGTATCGGGGTACCCGAAGCCGAACTTGAGTTGGTTCCCGGGACACGGTTCTGCGACGATACAGGAGCCGAAACAGCGAAATTCTTCAACTGGCCGTTGGAGTTGGCCGGAGAATTGAGCTGGAGGTTCTGCCCGCCGGAAACAGAGAAGAACAGGTAAGGTACCACACTGTAATACTCCTCTTCAGTCACGGTGCCGGCCTTGAAGACATTGGCTGCCGAGAATTGCTGGCCCTGCCATTCCATTGCCACAGGGTCGAGTTCGGTGGCCCATTTCTCGTTTGCATAGACTCGGCCGTTCTGAGGCGAGAAGAATGACTGGTACATTCCGTCCTCGTTCTGGGACTGGCACTCTGTCACTATGTTCTGCCAGTAGTAGACGAGCGGAACATAGACACTCATGCCGTCGAATGCACGTGATTCGTTGCTGTCGAACCAGTAGATTACCATTTCTGCCTCCGATTCCCCGTCAGGGAAATCTGCAGCAGGGACAGTCACGGTAAGCCTGTCGGCAGTGGCCGTGAAAATAGCATCGAAGACTTCAGTCTCCTCTCCGGCGGCAATTCGCCTGAAAGTCACCCTGTTCACATTGTCGAGATGCTCACCGGTCAAGGTTACCACACTTCCGACGGCAGTCTGGTCGAATGAGCTTTCGTTGAATGTCGGAGTGTACTTTATCACCTGCATGGTAGGAGCACCGGCCGTCGGAGTCTCCACAAGGCCGGTTTCATCATAGTATTCCATGGTGATGACGGCCGTATTGTCTTCGACGTAAGGTACTTCAACGACAAGTTCATTGTCAGACTGGGAGATAATCTCCGCCTCGTGTCTGACATCCTTTCCCTGGGAGCGGAAAATCACGCTTGCCGCAGAATTCAGATGCTCTCCGGTTATGAGAATCTGCTCCCCGAGTTCTGCACTTGCCTGCAGAAGTGATGCCGTAATCTGAGGGACGGCAAAAGTGCATGTGAAGTCCTCGGAGGACTCGCCCCTGCCAGTCGGATTGACAAGGGCGATCTTCCCTGAAGTCACTCCCTGTGCCACCTTGATTGAAAGCCTTGCATTGGAGACCTTTTCAATGATATCCACCTTCACGTCTCCGATATAGGCTTCCGTTACGTTGTTGAGATATTCTCCCGTGACAACAACCTCGGCACCGGCCGGAGCCTGTTTAGGAGAAAATGACGCAATCACAGGAGCGCTGGCGACATCTTCGTCCACGCTCAGAGTCTCGCACGCAGACGTCATCAGCAATGCCGCTGCGGCAAATATGATTGAAATATACTTTTTCATGAGCATAATCTATTAATATCCAGGATTCTGAGCTATGTCAGGATTGATGTTCATCACTGATGTAGGTATCGGAAGAAGCGTCTGCCACTCCGAAATCGGATTGACAACATAGTCATACTGAGAATAGAAGACCTCCGACTGGAAGAAATCGTTTATGGTGGTAACCGCCGCATCCCATCTGACAAGGTCGAACCACCTCTGGTTCTCCATGGCCAGCTCCAGCCTGCGTTCGTTTCTCACAGCTTCACGGAAAGCGTATTTGGACTGCACCTGGGACATTTCATAAGTCGGGATTCCGGCTCTCGTACGTATCATGTTGAGATATTTCAGAGCCTCGTCAGTAGGGCCTGAAAGCTCGTTGACAATCTCCGCATAGAGAAGGATGACATCTCCGAGACGGATGACAGGCCAGTCGTTCTCTGCGTCATACTCGCTTGTCATGTCGTTCTGCATGAACTTGTTGCACCAGCGGGTCTCGACGATTTCACCGGAGACATTGTCGGTATATTTCTCCTGCAGGACAACATCTTTCCTGAGGTCTCCCTCGTTTTCGTCGTATGCGGCAATAAGGTCATCCGACGGGTAGTCATACTGCTTCGGAGAACCTATGCAGACATTTCCGCCATTGTTCACCGGCCCGAAAAGAGTCGTGAACGGAGAACCGATGCCGAGATTGCCGGACTTGTAGCGCACTGCGAATATGATTTCCGGATTCATCTCGTTGCTTACGGAAAATATGTCCGCATAAGGCACGAGCTCGGTCCCGCTCTGAGGATTTCCGCAAGCCTGAAGGACTTCTTCAAGAAGGGTCTTCGCCTGTGCATACTTATCCTCTCCCGGATTGTAGACAGTCATGTAATATTTTGCGAGAAGAGCTTTCGCAGCCTTCATGTCGGCACGTCCCAAATCTGCATCAGCATGCGTCTCGGGAAGCAGATTGCCGTCGATGATTGCGTTGAGGTCATCTTCGATGAGGGCGTATATATCCTCTTTCGGAGACCGCTGCATATTGCGGGCCTCGTCAGCACCAATCTTCTCGGTGACCTTGAAGACCGGCCCCCAAAGGCGGACAAGGTTGAAATAAAGGTGTGCACGAAGGAACCTCGCTTCGCCTTCGAACTGGGCTTTCTTCTGGGAGTCCTCTACGACACCAAGGTTGGAAAGGACGTTGTTGGCCCTGTAGATGGCAGCGTATGTCTTGTCCCAGTAGTCCTGGACCCATGCATTTGCAGTAAGTATGGTCCCCTGGTCGAGCTGCTCCACAAGCTTGGTATCCTGCGACGTGGAGTTGTTGGCTCTCATCCTCGCATTGTCGGTCCTCAGCTCGGTGACAGCCCACTCATAGTACATTACACCATGAAGGGCATTGTATGCGCCCATCACGAGGTTGTTCACAGCATTCTCGTCCTTCACATACTCTGCTTCAGAAACCTCGGAGTACGGGTACTGGTCGAGATTGCACGAAAGGACTGTAATGCCAGCCAATATAGTAAGTAATATCTTTTTCATCTGAGCGTCTGATTAAAATTTCAAATCAATGCCGAATGTCACGGTGGAGGTCAGCGGGAAGCCGCCTCTCTGGTAGCCGTCAATCATCGGGGTGTCATATACGCCGCTGGTCATACGGGACTCAGGGTTGATACCCTTGTAGTCCTTGCTCCAGATATATGCGAGGTTGTTCCCGGACAGATATATCCTGAGGCCGTTCAGCTTGTTCTTCAGGTCTTTCTTGGAGAAAGTATAACCTATTGTGGCATTCCTCAGGCAGACATACGAACCATCCTGGAGAGGGACATCAGTAAACATGATGTCATATCCGTTCTTCGCATAAGGGGTCATGCCGTCGCCTGGATGCGATGCGCTCACCCACCTGTCCTCGAGGTATGCCCTGTTGTAACGGTGGGTCTCATTGTAGTTGACATCGCCGTTGAGGACTGTGACTCCCTGCACTCCCTGGATGAGGAAGGATATGTCGAGCTTCCCTATCTGGAACGTGTTTGTCATACCGTAGGTGAAATCAGGATACGGGTCGCCGAGAGGTACACGGTCATCATCGTTCAGCACGCCGTCACCGTTGGCATCCCATATTCTGGCACCGCCCGGGATATCTGCCGAGAAGTGCGGATTGGCCTGGATTTCTTCAGTGGTGTTCCAGACTCCGATGGTCTTGAAACCGTAATACTGGATGAGCGGTTCACCGACACGAGCGATATAGTTCTCGTTCCTTTCACCGAGGGAAATGACTTCAGACTCGCCTCCGAGTTCAAGCAGCCTGTTGCGGTTGAGTGAGAAATTGATGTTGGTGCTCCAGCTGAAGTTCTTGCGTGTGAACTGATATGTGTCGAGCTGGATTTCGAGACCGGCATTCCTCACACGTCCGATATTGTTCCAGTAGTTGGTGAACCCGGCAAAGGACGGCATCGGCTGTTCAAACAGAAGGGCCCTTGTAATGGAATAGTAGCCGTCAACTCCGAGGGTTATCTTCCCGTCGAGCACGCCGAAGTCCACACCGACATTGAACTCATCCGTCTGCTCCCATGTTATGTCCTCGTTTGCGAGGGTCGTGGACGTGTTGGCAGAGCCCGGGATAAGGGTCCCGTTGTCCGCACCTGTGACATAGTTCGCACTGTTGAGCAGCTCGAGCGCGGAGTAATAGTCGACGTTATTGTTTCCGGTCACACCGTAGGATGCCCTCAGCTTGAGTGCGCTTATCCAGTTCACGTTCTGCATGAACGGTTCCTCGGAAATTCTCCAGCCGAGTGAAACGGACGGGAACCATGCATTCCTGTTGCCCTTTGTAAAGAGGGAGGAACGGTCGAGACGGATGGAGGCAGATACGAGGTACTTGTCGGCATAGCTGTATGTCACACGCGCGAGTGCGGACTCGAGCACTTCGTCAGCATCCCTGTGTGTACCTGTACCTTCACCGTTGCCGTTGTTTTCTGAAGCAAGTTCGAAAATCGTGGCGGCATTCAGGGTCTCGATGTCATCGGTAGGGAATCCTGTGGCGGTAAGGGCGACCTGCTGGAGCATGGTGCGCTCTATGGTATATCCGAGGAGGGCGTCCACCTTGTGTTTCCCGAATTTTCCGCTGTAGTTGAGTGTGTTCTCTGAAAGGAGATTGATGTAGCGGCTGTCATAGTATGAAGCCTCGCTCGGCATGTCATCCTTTGTGGCATTCTTCTTCGAATAGTTGTATGATGGCGAAAAACGCACGCTCACACCATCCGAGCTCTTGAATGTAAGACCCTTGGCTATCTGAATCTGGATATAGGCATTGGCAAGGGCCTGAAGTTTCTCGCTCCACCTGTGTGTGTTGGCCATGACGCTCTTAGGGTTGTTGTTGGCAGAGCTGAAAGGACTCACCTTGCTGCTCCAGGTAGGGTTGCCGTATTCGTCCGGGTCTCCGACAGGAGCGATTATGTTGTTGAAGTGGCTGCCTCGTGCAAAGCCTGTGTAGCCTCCGGTGAGGGCTGTCGTCCAGTCATTGTGATAGACAGGAAGGAAAGAAGGTGTCCTGTAGAAATCGATGAAATTGTTTCTCGGACGGCTCGACTTTGTGTAGTTCATGGACACGTTGTATCCGAACTTCACAACCCGTGACAGGTCGATGTCTGCCCTCGTCCTGAAGTTGAACTTGTCAACGGCATTCTGCCACATGATACCTTCGTCATGGGTATAGGAGCCTGAAGTGTAATAACGGAATCCCTTCTTGCCTCCGGACACGGAGAACTGCGCGCTTGTGATGTCAGTGAAATCCCTGAGGGCCTCTCTCTGCCAGTCGGTGGAGCCGATGTTCTGCTCTATCCATGCAGCCACCTTGTCCTGTGCCCTGACTGCCGGGCCGCCCCATGCGGCTTCCATCTCCTGCCACTCGAGCCACTCGGTGGAAGTGAGGATGTCATGGAGCTTGTAGGCATACTTCATACCCTGATAGATTTTGACCGAATAGTTCGGCTTGTCGATTTCACCGGACTTCGTGGTCACCATAATGACACCATTGGCGGCTCTTGACCCGTAGATGGCCGCAGACGCCGCATCCTTGAGGATTTCTATGGACTGCACATCGTCCATGTTGATGGAGGAAAGTCCGTCCGGAACAGGATATCCGTCAATTATCACCAGCGGAGAACTGTCTGCCGATATGGAACCGGAACCGCGGACCCTGATGCTCGGGGCCACTCCGACCTCTGAGGTGGTGTTGTTGATTGAGAGTCCTGCCACCTTTCCCTGAAGGGCTGTGGTAAGGTCCGAAACCGGATAGTCGATGAGAGATTCTCCTCCGATTTTGGATATGGACCCAGTGAGGTGGGATTTCTGCACGGTACCGTAGCCGATGACCACGACATCGTCCAGAAGAGTCGCGTCAGAGACCATGGTCACGTCGAGGACATCGGAAGTCCCGACCTTTATTTCTTCCGTCTTGAATCCGACATAGGAGAACACGAGGACAGGATTGTCAGTGTCCACCCGCAATGTGTATTTGCCGTCCAGGTCTGTAGCGGTTCCTGTCGTGGAGCCTTTCTGCATCACCGAGACGCCGATGAGCGGACCTTGGGAATCGGAGACCGTTCCCTTTATAGTACGCTGCTGCGCAAAGGCGCATGTTGCCGCAAACGTCAGGAAGACGAATACAGACACGCGCTTCAACATTTCAGATACGCACATAGAATCGATTTTTTAGCATTAATATATATGGTTATTCACGAGACCAGTCGTCGGTCCTGAATGGAGGGACCGGCGCCCCTGTCAAATCTGTCAGGTTGGATTCGATGAAATTCCTGAATGAATAACGTGCCGCTACAGGAGCCTTCACCATGTCGCTGCTGACTTCCACACGGAACGGGTCTCTTTTCACGACAGCCTCCGCCTCATGGAACACCCTGTCCCTGCCGGCGAGCTCGAAGCCCTTGACCGGCTCCCCGTATGTCGGGCAAAGTCCGAACTTCACATTGTCGAACCAGATAGTGACAACCCCGTCATGCACTTCGCTCCGCACCGCTTCCGGCCACCCTGCAGGGATGCCTGAGAAGCCGTAGTCCGCTACAAGAATATTCCACGCCAGCCTGTCGGCCACCCGGTCCTTGTGCCGAGGGTGTATGCAGAACTCCTCGCCGGAGTCTTCGGAAACCACGGCGAGACTGTTCGGTATCGTTTCAAGTGATTTGAGCTGGTTTTCTACAAAATAGGCTCTTGTATCGTCAGACGAATCACCGTATGAATACGGCGCTATGGTGACAAACGCGAAAAGCATGTCGTCATCCCCGTCGTGCCATGCCTTGCGCCACTCGGACACCATTGCTGTCTGCATCTTGTCGTAGTGGGTGTAATCGCGTCTGTTCGAGCAGCCCTGGTACCAGAGGAAGCCCTTGGCGGCAAACGGCGCGAGAGGGCTTATCATGGCGTTATACAGGGTACTTGCCTGGTCCGGCTTCTTCCTGCCGGTATTCCTTACAGCGAGTTTTTTCTCGATTTCGCGCTCGGAGAGCACCCCTTCAAGAGAGGCTTCAAGTGCATCGGCAGGAGTCCACGCCTCTATTTTCGTGCCTCCGTATGCGCTTACGACAATGCCCACCGGAACTCCGAGTGCCTCTGTGAGCCTCACGGCAAAGCCGTATGCCACGGCAGATGTCTTGGCGACAACCGACGAAGATGATTTGTACCACTTCCCGGAGCAATCTTCCCTGATGACACTGCTCGAGTCCTTGGCTACATTGAATATCCTGATGCGGTCTTCATAGACCGGAGCCTCGAGGACAGTCTGCATCGCCCCTGCCACAGGCTGGCCGGTGTACCCCCTTACCGGCATGGCCATGTTGGACTGGCCGCTGCATATCCATACCTCGCCTACGAGGACATTTTTCAGTGTTACGGTGTCTTTACCGGAGGTTATGTCGACCCTGTACGGCCCTCCTGCATCAGGAGTGTCTACTTCTACAAGCCATTTATCGCACCCCCCCCCGGTCGGGATTCCGGCAGTGTATCTTCTGCCGTCCCACGACGTGGTCACAGAGACCGTATCTCCGGGCTCTCCCCATCCCCAGATGGCGGCAGAGGTGTTCTGCTGGAAGACCATGTTGTCACAGAACAGGGATGCAGTACGCAGGGCGGGACCATCCGCCACAGGCCCTTGCTCTGCCGCATGGATATCCGCGGCAAGCGGCAGCATACATAGTGTCATCAACAGGAATGTGGTCATTATGCTTCTCATATCTTTATTGTTTTGGTCAGCCAGATTGGTAAACCAATTTCGCTCTTGCAAAGATATGAATCTTTTTTAATAATCAAAGCCCGCCACAAGAACTGTTTCGATTTTTTTACAAACCTTTTCCTGCGATTATGTTTTTTTATTCTTAAATTTACGCAATACAAACTGGTTAACCAACAAGCGGTCATGAGCCATCTTTCTCAACTCTTTTTTCTTACAGGTATCTTTTCTGCCTTCCTGACTCTGTATCCGGGACTGGCAACTGCCCAAAATATCAAAGACGGAGATGTCGTCATCGCCTCTCCTGAATCATGGAATTTCATGAAATATGGAGGAGACAAACCCGGACTTTATACCGGGACAGTAAATGTCGGTATTCCTATATACACTTACAAAGACAACGACTTCGAGTTGCCGGTGTCGCTTGTCTATGCGTCGAACGGCTACATGCCGAATGTACTTTCCGGCATGACCGGTATCGGATGGCATCTGGAATGCGGAGGCATGATTACGCGGGAGGTCAGAGGCATACCGGACGAAAAAAGCACACTGATGTCAAACCACGCCCACCAACTGAAAGGATATGACTATCTCGCGAAAGACTCTGACAGGCATGAAGTCGTGAAGAATGCATTTGTGGAAATAACCCCTGTGAGTATGGACAACTTCCACGATTTCAGCTATGACATACCATACTATTCCGCCAACCCGCGCGAATTTTACGAAACTGCATCCGACATATATACTTTCCGTTTTCCGGGATATTCCGGCAGATTCATTTTCGATATCGACGGCAAGGCTACTGTCATAGAATCCAATGTGCCCAAAGGCGAAATCACGATAGAAACCGACAAATCGGATACCCGATGCCCGATATTCAAGATACTCACAGGAGACGGGTATGAATATACGTTTGGAAACGGCTATAAGATGGATTACGAACAAAGCGCATACGAATTCATGGCAAATGATGAAGGAGATGCCGATTATCCTGTCAATTATCTTATTTCAGCGATAAAGGCACCCGACGGACGAGAGGTGCAATTCACATACGGGCAAGCCTATCCGATACAGTCGCCGACCATCCCTGTAGGAAGATACGTCGCCAGTGCAAATGGGGAATTCGTCATTCCAGGCTGGACTTCGGCCGGACCGGTGACATTCGTGAACACTTTGGAGAAAATAGAAATCGGGGATTTCAACATATCTTTCACATACAGCAGGAGAGAAATAGAACACTATGATACAATGTTGAGTTCTTATCCGCGTCTGAAACTGGATTCAATCTCGTTCTGCTATTCACCGTCAGGACAAGATTCAAAAAAAATAAAAACCTGTACCATGGAATATGCATACGGGAAAAGCGGAGGCAATCCGGAATTGATGCTAAAAAAAGTAAACCTGTCCGGTGAAGGGGCATATATAATGTCGTATTATGGAGAGGACACCCCGTTCCCATATCTCGGGCATTATGGAATCGACCATTGGGGATACTGGAACAGTCTTGACTCCACTGATAACCCTAATGAGATAATACCTGAGAATGCGGGGGTAAACGCATACGTCTGGCCCATCCAGGACGACAACCGGGCACCCGATTCCGAATACTCTGAAAGAGGAATGCTCAGGAAAATCGTATATCCAACACAGGGATGGACAGAATTCGAGTATGAGCCGCACAGATACAGCCGACTCGTGACGCGCGAAGCACCGTCCTACAAAATAGAACTTAAAGATGTGCCTGAAGGTGAAGCAGGAGGGGTCAGAATAAGGAAAATCACAGACTTCGCTTCCGAAGATTCGTACACGACAAGAGAATATGTATATGAGACAGAAGACGGCAAAAGTTCCGGGACACTGCTGCATATACCTCTTTATAATATTTCATATAAAGCCTTACGGCCTCATGACGGAACAGAAATTTTCGAAGAATTCACTTTTGCACAACGCTCAATCACGGACCTGACCCAATATTCTACAGACAGATCGCATATAGGCTATTCAAGAGTCGAGGAAAAAGTCTCTGGAGGCGGCACCACTGCATACGCATTCACAGATTTCGAGTCATACCCGGATATGGATGCAGGAGATACCGGGCTTTCCTATTACATCGAAGTGACGGAAAACGCATTTGTGGACAAACTTATGGACTTGCGGCTGTCCCAGGACAGCAGGAGAGGCAGGCTTCTCAGGATGAGCATGTACAGAGACAGCGCCATAGTCTCGGATGAGCGATATGAATATATATCCACAGATTCAGTCGAAGCCACTGTACTTCAGGTAGCTATGAATTCTTCGTATGTTTATGACATACTTTGCGATTACAGTCTCTACCCTGAGAAAAAAATAGCCACGGCATTTCTCGAAGGAGGGACAGTTACCGACACGACAGTGTTCGGGTACAATAATGCAGGACAGAAAATCTACGAACGTACCTCCGACGGGAACGGAAGATACTACATTGAGCGGACAATATATCTGTCAGACAAGAAGGCATCGGAGTACAATGCCGATGAAGCAGGGATGGCAGACACAAAACAGTTTGCCCTGCCACTGTCCCACAGCAGCAAAATATCAGATCTCACCGATGAATATTACCTTTTCGATGACCGGTATCTGTATAACAAATTTTCAAACTCAGGAAAATATCTGTATGAAAAGACCGACAAAGCACAGTACGAAACATCAGAACTCGTAACTACCACTGCAGACAGTGATTATGAGACTGAAATCGAAGTCCTCGAGCGGGACGGTCTCGGGAATCCTGTATTGGTGGAAGAAAGAGGAGGAAAGAAAACCGCATATATCTGGGGTTACGGCGGACTCTATCCTATAGCCAGAATAGAGAATCTGACATCATTATCTCTGCTTACCTCTATTTCAGGGCTTGAAAATGCACCGGAAGTTCCCCTTGGCGGATATTTCAGCCCGACACAAGAAGAATCCCTGCTTTCGATTCCTGAGACACTCTCCACATTGTTCGAATACTCACCTTTTATCGGGATAACCAAAATCACAGACCCTTCAGGTAAGGCAATATACTACGAATACGATGATGATGGGAAACTGGTTTCAGTAAAAGATGACAAAGGAAAACTTGTAGAGTCATACCAATATAACTTCAAGAAGGAGGAATAATCATGAAAAGACATCGCACCACATACATCACTGCCCTACTTCTTGCCCTTTGCACCTGCCTGACAGGATATGCTGAAGAAACGGACGTCCTACTCGGAGGCAGAATCGGATATACCCAGATTGTAGGACTAAACCGCACAGCGATACTATGCAACATCAAGGATGCTTCCGGAGGCAATGAAAACATCTCATATACATGGGAAAAGAAAAGCGGAAGCGGAACATGGCAAACCATATCCGCTTCCGGCAAAGAGTATTCCGCCACAATCAATGCAGAGACGTCTTTCAGGAGAAAGGCTACAGACGGGACGCAGACAGCATATTCAAACACCGTCACGGCATATATATGCACTGCTGAAGATGACCCTATTGATTTGACTTCATATACACAAGACAGCATTGCTGTGGAAATATCCCAATTCACCAAATTCTATGACCCGACTTGGGATGAATATTACACTACATTGAAATCTTACACATCCGTTCCTTCAGGTGCCGTCACCTTCAGGCGGCAGATGAACGAGCGGGGAGAGAACTGGTTCCTGCTCACACTTTCTCAGGATGTCATGGATTTCTCTCTTACACTGCATGGCACTATGGCAGACTGGGACAGTTCTGAAAGGCCATGGTCGAAAAAACTGTCCGTCAGGCACATGCACGACGATGGAACCACAGTTTCCGACATCTACATCTATGATGAAGATACAGGAGGAGAAAACTACGACCGTTCAACTGTTATCGAAGGAAACTCCGGGAAAGTATGGACCAACGGAGATGACTGGCTATACCCTTACAACACGGCTGAAAATGCGACAGTATGGTGGGAATACCGGGAAAGCACTGAAACTGGATGGGAAGACAACCCAGGAGAGCTTTCATACGGGGACTGGAATATAGTGACAGGAGCAGACAGGGCATCATTCGATATCGGACCGGTTTACAAGGGAATGCAATTGCGCCGTGGCGTTTCCGACGGACTAAGAAAGATTTATTCGAATATCCTGACTGTTGACGTGGAATTCCTTCCTTTTGACGGCGGACTCATATCAGGTTTTCAGACTGTGGCGGCAGTCGAACAACCCGAGGAAATAGGGAATGTACAGGAGGCTTCCGGAGGAGTTTCCGGAGACATTGACATAGAGTACAGGTGGGAATACAGTACAGACTCCCTCAACTGGACTCCTGTTTCAGGGAGCAGCGGCATATCATACCAGCCACCGGCACTGACCAAAACCACGTATTACCGCCGGCATGCAAAGAAGATGTTCAACAAGGCCCATTCGAACATATCCACAGTCAATATTGTTCTCGAGCCAGGAAGCATATACATCGACAGGAAAGAGATGTCAGGCAAGACAGACATCCGCAGTTCATCACCGGCTACCGGCGGGAACGGCATCTACAGATACCAGTGGATGAAATATGACGAGGACACAGGCAAATGGGGAAACATAGCAGGGGCGACATCCGAAACATACAGCGTCACTCCGACCGCGACATCCTGTTATGTCAGGAGAGCGATATCCGGGAAAGACACATGCTATTCGAATATTGTCACCTCCTTCGTAGAGAACGAGAACTTCATAGTAAGGAATATTCACAATGACAACAGCCTGACACGACAGATAACGCACTATGACGGGCTTGGCAGGCCGATTCAGCACACGGATGTCGGAGGCGGCTCACTGTACCCTGACACGAATGCCGGCAAGGACATCATACGACCCGTCCTCTATGATCCGGCCGGACGGGACGATGCCATAAGCTATCTTCCTTATGTTGCAAAGTCGGCGGGCGGACTCAGAGAAAATCCAGTTGCCGAACAGGCGGACTACTATTCCAAGGAATTTGACGGAGACACATACGCATTTACCGAGAAATTCTACGAAGATTCTCCTCTAAATCGTACCGATTCGACATACAATACCGGCCGGGAATACAGAGAGGCAGACAAATTGACAAGATTCGCCTACATGACCAACTCGGGAAATGAAGTACCGCTGATAAGACAAGACGAATCCGGACATTACACGGTAGACGGCTGCTACCGGGCCGGGACATTGACAAAGACCATGACTACGGATGAAGACGAGGTCACCACTATCGAATACAAGGATTTGTCCGGACTTACGGTAATGCGGCGGACTGTGCTTGACGACGAGTATGCCGACACGTACTACGTATATGACGGAAACAAGAGGACAGAACTGGTGCTTACCCCGATGGCAATGACCCTCGTACCTGCCGACGGAGTCATAGACAGTTCCTGCATTGTCCTTCACTGCTACAAGTACAGTTATGACAAAAGAGGAAACGTGACGGGAATACAATATCCGGGAGGGGCATCGAAGACGATGCAATACGATACCTCGGACCGGCTCGTACTCTCATGCGACCACGAACATGCAGAGGCATCGGAAAACTCCCCGTACCTTTGCCGTAAATATTTCTATGACAGCCTCGACAGACTGACAGAAGTCCGGCTCGGCATGCTCGGGGAAGACGGAGGATACACGGATCTCAGGACTTTGGCGGAATACAGATACGACTCCTATGCAGGCATTCCGGCCGCTTTGGTCTACAAGCTGCCGCAAGACTCGTCAATTCCATACGACGACAGGGTCAAGGGGCTGAAGACTTACGAAAAAATATACGAGAGTTCTTCAGATACCGGCCGGGAAGATTTTGACTTCGAAGAACGGGCCTTCTATTACGATGGTAAAGGCAGGCTCATACAGACGGCAAGCCGCCGTTCCGACGGCATAGTGAACAGATTGTCTTCGAAATACGACTTCGCCGGAAACATCATCTCCACGACAGAGACTGTAGGTACGGATTCGAAGATATCCGGGTTTGCCTATGACCAGAGAAACAGGCTTGTCTCGGCATCCGTATCTGTAAACGGCTCCGCTCCGGCCTTGACGGAATATTCGTACAATGCTCTCGGTCAGCTGACCGGAATGTCCTTCGGTGACAACGAAGAAACCATAGGGTACAACATCCAGGGCTGGCTGACCTCATCCGACGTCGTTTCTCCTGCCGGGACCAGGCTGTTCTCGTCCGCCCTCGAATATTTTTCACCGGAATACACAGCCCCGTCATACACAGGGAATATCGCCGAGTGGAACTGGGAGAACGGGAACGGAGAACATGCATACAGTTTCTCATACGACAAATGCTCGAGACTGACTTCCTCGACACACCATACAGGCGGCACTCAGTCGTCTTCGTTCACTGAAAACGGGATATCACATGACCTTAACGGAAATATCCTCACCTTGTCGCGGACAGGAGAAAGCGGAGAACCGGAAAACCTGACATTCTCCTATACAGGAAACAGACTGACGGTAATGTCTGCCATGAAAAACAGCACGACAGAGGACTATGATTATGAATATGATGCCAGAGGCAATATAAATAAAGACAGCCGTAACGGCCTAAGATTCAGATACAATCCGGAAAATCTGCTCGAATCCGCCGTCTCATCGGACGGCCGTGATGTAGCAAAGTACGGACACCTGTACGACGGCACCAAGCTGTATGTAAAAGACGGTTCCGGTACGGGACTTGAATACAAAGGCTCTTTCATCTATGCTTCCGGAAACGGAACACACTCATTGGAAAGCGTGTTGTTCGACGGTGGAAGATTCGCACCTTCAGGACAGGAGGCCATGACCGCAACATATAACGTCTCCGACCATATAGGAAGCGTCCGCATAGTCGTGGATAACGACGGGAATGTCCTCGAACGCAACAATTTCTATCCGTCCGGAGTCAGATGGGACGACGACTCTCCTGCGGATTCCGCCAACAGGTACCGGTTCAACGGCAAGGAGGAACAGTTTGCATTCGGTGTTCCTTACATAGACTACGGAGCAAGGATGTACGACCCTGTCACCGTCCGTTGGACCGGCATGGACCCGCTCGCCGAAGAATACTATTCCGTCAGCCCGTACACGTTCTGCTCCGGCAATCCGGTGAGGTATGTCGATCCGGATGGGAAAAGGTGGGTGGATAAAGACGGACATTACGTGGTAACAGATAAAGGCTGGACAAGCTATGCAACTGAAGAATACAAACTTTTAGGCCGTGCTTTAATGTCAACGCCGACAGGCAGGGAACAAATGATGAAACTTATTGACAGCCCCCATAATACAGTTCTAACAATTGACAAAGCATACATGCCTGCAAATAAGTTTGGGGAAATATTTTCGAAGATACAAAGCATCCAGTCATATGTAATCGAAGCCAACTTTCATATAACTATATACAGGAAAAAAGCAATGAGAAGATCAATATCAGAATTTGCAAACATGCTATCGGTTTATGAAGCTATGGCTATAAACTTTGCACATGAAATAGAACATACGACAAGTGAAGCTATTAAATTATATATGAAAGAAAAAAAGTTAGAAAACCTACCCTATTATAATAAAGAAATGGAAGAAAAGATAAAGAAAGAACAAGAAGAAGCTCCAACAAGAATTGGACAACAAGTTGCAAATGAACTATTGGAGCTAAATTATATGAAAACTGTTCCAGAAATTCGTTCAAACGCAAAAACTCTAAATGAAAGATAAGCCATGAAAAAGACCGCCATCATATTATTCCTGTCATTGCTTGTGTATGCCGCAAAGGGGCAGACGTGTATTCCGGATAATGATTCCGGAGTGGAAATACGCTACTTTACCTCTCGTTTCGAATACGGAAACGCTATAATAAATCCGATGTATATTTTTTATGCCACCCACATGCAGGATTCGAACGAGTTGCCGATAAAACTATACGTGTACGATACGATTACAAACGAACCCATGAGTACGTATCGCACTTTGCATAAAGCATCTTTCGAAAACACATACATTTGTCATTCATCGGATTGTGGAGTATGGACGATTGCGATAGACAACCACATGGGACTGGAAAGTCTGGAAGGCACTATTGACAATATTGGCATGACATACAAGACTGATCTCGTCTCGTTTCTAAAAGAATCAAAGGCGGCCTGCAAAGCACGAATTTCAGATATCACCATTGTTGAACTACATTAATTGCTTGTGATACCATGAAGCACTCCTTTATAATAAGGGCCATAATAATATTTCTGCTTGCTGTCGCAATGGCCTTCGAGACTTCCGCCAAAAAGTTCGATTCAGCGAAAGAGCTGGTCGCATATCTCTACGGATGCCTTTACGATGCCGGGGCCGCAGCGGACTCGATTCCGGCATATGATAATGCGCCTCTCGTCCGATGCAACGACGAAATCGTAGTCAACCGGTCCAGACTCGAGTTCATCGACCTGATGACCGGTAAATACGTCGCTTCTCCTCAAAGTTTTGCCGACAATGGAATTTACGGATTCTACATCATGGGACAGTTGCCACGGCAGATTCATGTTTTCCTGAAATACGGGAACGAATACACCGTACTGAAGCCTGCAAAATACGGCGAATATAACGTCATGACAGCAAAGCGGCAACTCGAGCAGACTTTCGAGCATTTCAAAAACATAAAATGGAATCTTCATAACCCTTACGATATAGATGATATGCGGATGTTTGCAATTAACTACGAATGCCTGCTTCCAGAATACATCAATGCCATATGCTCCGCTATCCAATACAACATGATGTATCTTGACGAATCGGACCAGAAATATATCCCTATTCCGCCAGGTGATACAATAACAGTAGAAATGCTAAGAACTACAACTGCCTCGCCAGCCCTGATGGAAAACTATGGCATAAAAAGAGCCGTCTTACTTCAAAATGAAAAACAAAATGACAAATAAGCATACATATTTAATCTACGCCGCGACGATGATAATCGGAATCGCGGCTTCCGGGGTCCATTGCGCTGCACAGAAAATCGATTTGCTGCTGAATCTGGACTACTATATCAAAAACGAAGTGAGGCCAGGAGTCTGCCTGGACTATCAGCTCGACACGATATTTCAAGTGAAATACGATAAAGACAGCTCGGAATTCATCGAATGGCATACGCAAAACGATGAAATCATCAAGATAGAACCAATATATGACACAAGATTTATCGGCGGAGAGACTGCACTACGTAATTTCGCCAAGAAACGATATATAAATATCAAAAAAGAAGAAAAGATCAGCCACTTATGGGGAACCGAGATATGCCTTGTCCTGCTCGACAAAAAACTGAATGTTATAGAAGCCAGGGTATTGTATGAAGATCATTTGGAAGGATACATAAAGCCATTTGCACAATTAGACTCCGCTTTCGTGAAAATCGGATATGAATCCGAAGGGCATTGGGAACTTATCGACCGGAAATACAGGCCGAAACGGCAGAAATATCATATCGGAGTGATTCTACTGCAGATTTAATTCAACAATATTTATTAGAATGAAAAAGACTCTTATCATATTGCTCCTCGCATTGCTGGCTTATGCCGCGAATGCACAGAAGAAAATCAGATTGGAGATTGACCCCGAATATCTGAGGCAGTATGCTGAAGACAGTGCGAATTTTGTCCGTATCTGCCGGGATCCCAATCTCGATACCATATTATGCGTAAGCTATGGTAAAGACAGCACGGAATTCATCGAATGGCACACTACTGACAATAAAATCATCAAATTCAAATCGGCCCCTGCCCATTTCATATTCGGGAAAACCGCTGCAGAACATTTTGTATTATACCGATATTACAAGACCGTAAAAGAAGATGATCTCTTATGGGCATTTAAGAGAATCATTGTCCTGCTGGACAAAAATCTGAATGTCATAGATTCCCGTGTAATAGCATGGCCGATATGGGAGTATGTGGGAGACCGCACGCGCAATTTTGTTCAACTGGACTCCATCTTCGTGAAAATCGGATATGAAACCGAAGGACATTGGGAGCCTGTAAATCCTCCCCGCAAAAGACAGAAATATTATATAGGTTCTATCGTACAAAGAGTTTATTGAATATTTCCGCCATGAGAAAAGCCGTCATCATACTGTTCCTGTCCTTGCTGGCGTATGCCGCAAAGGGGCAAACGTGTATTCCGGATAATGATTCCGGAGTGGAAATACGCTACTTTACCGCTCGTTTCGAATACGGAAACGCCATAATAAATCCGATGTATATTTTTTATGCCGAACATATACAGGATTCGAACGAGTTGCCGATAAAACTATACGTGTACGATACGATTACAAACAAACCCATGAGTACGTATCGCACTTTGCATAAAGCATCTTTCGAAAACACATACATTTGTCATTCATCGGATTGTGGAGTATGGACGATTGCGATAGACAACCACATGGGACTGGAAAGTCTGGAAGGCACTATTGACAATATTGGCATGACATACAAGACTGATCTCGTCTCGTTTCTAAAAGAATCAAAGGCGGCCTGCAAAGCACGAATTTCAGATATCACCATTGTTGAACTACATTAATTGCTTGTGATACCATGAAGCACTCCTTTATAATAAGGGCCATAATAATATTTCTGCTTGCTGTCGCAATGGCCTTCGAGACTTCCGCCAAAAAGTTCGATTCAGCGAAAGAGCTGGTCGCATATCTCTACGGATGCCTTTACGATGCCGGGGCCGCAGCGGACTCGATTCCGGCATATGATAATGCGCCTCTCGTCCGATGCAACGACGAAATCGTAGTCAACCGGTCCAGACTCGAGTTCATCGACCTGATGACCGGTAAATACGTCGCTTCTCCTCAAAGTTTTGCCGACAATGGAATTTACGGATTCTACATCATGGGACAGTTGCCACGGCAGATTCATGTTTTCCTGAAATACGGGAACGAATACACCGTACTGAAGCCTGCAAAATACGGCGAATATAACGTCATGACAGCAAAGCGGCAACTCGAGCAGACTTTCGAGCATTTCAAAAACATAAAATGGAATCTTCATAACCCTTACGATATAGATGATATGCGGATGTTTGCAATTAACTACGAATGCCTGCTTCCAGAATACATCAATGCCATATGCTCCGCTATCCAATACAACATGATGTATCTTGACGAATCGGACCAGAAATATATCCCTATTCCGCCAGGTGATACAATAACAGTAGAAATGCTAAGAACTACAACTGCCTCGCCAGCCCTGATGGAAAACTATGGCATAAAAAGAGCCGTCTTACTTCAAAATGAAAAACAAAATGACAAATAAGCATACATATTTAATCTATGCAGCGGCGATGATAATCGGAATCGCGGCTTCCGGGGTCCATTGCTTCGCACAGAAAATCGATTTGCTGCTGAATCCGGACTACTATATCAAAAACGAAGTGAGTCCGGGAGTCTGCCTGGACTACCAGCTTGACACGCGTTATTTTCCGACATCTACCCAGCGTATATCCTTGTCGCGGTTCCAGTAACTCATCTGCCGTTTTGCATAATGACGGGTGTTGCGTTGGATAAGTTCCACGGCGCGACGGAGGGATATCTCTCCGTCGAGATAGCTGAACATCTCCTTGTAGCCGACCGTCTGCAGGGCAGGAAGTTCCCGGTACCGCACGAGTCCTGCCACTTCTTCTTCCAGTCCGGAATCCACCATCTGAAGCACCCTCCGGTCAATCCGGTCATACAGTTCCGACCTCGGACGTGTCAGTCCAGTTTTCTCTATCTCGAAGCTGCGTTTCTTCCGTGGAGATGTCTTGAAAGACGAGAACGGACGTCCTGTCAGGAGGCAGACCTCGAGAGCCCGCACCACCCTCTGCCCGTTCGCTATGTCGATAGTGGAATATGATTCAGGGTCGAGACGTTTCAGCTCGAGACGCAGAGACTCCACACCTTCCTGCTGCAGCCTGGATGAAAGATGTTCCCGAAGCCCGGCATCTGCAGGGGGGAAATCATCGAGACCGTTGCAGAGTGCGTCGATGTAGAATCCGGACCCTCCCGCCATTACAAGGGTCTCATGCCCCTCATCGAAAAGCCGCTCTATCAGAGCCAGCGCATCAATCTCATATTTCCCGGCCGAGTAAGGCTCGGTGACGGAACGGGAATGTATGAAATAGTGCTTCACGGCAGCGAGCTGCTCTGCGGACGGTACGGCAGTGCCGATGCTCATCTCCCTGAAAATCTGCCGTGAATCGCATGAAATGACGGGAGACCCGTATTTCAGAGCCTCCCTTATGCCGTAATCAGTCTTGCCGACAGCTGTCGGCCCCAATATTATAAGGAGTTTACGTCGGTGAGCCATAGAAAAAGCCCCTCGGCATCATTCGTCTTCGCCGTAGTCCTCGTCAAAGATTTCCTCTCCGTCCTCATCCGCGTCGTCCGCATCGTCAATGTCGTCATCATCTTCGTCCAGGTCGTCGTCTGCACCGGCGGAGATTCCTGATTTCTTCTTGTCGTCAGGAAGGTCCTCGTACGCCACATATCCGTTCTCGAACTCGACCGGATTGGGCCCTTTCGACTCCACGAGCAGAGGATACACGACACCGGTCTTCTGCCCGGCTTCGCCCTCGAGTGTCACTGTCACGCTCTTGGCATTGGTAGTGTCATAGAAATAGATGAAAGACACGATACCGGCCTTTATGGTCTGGTCTATCGTCACGGAGTCGATGGTACCGGCACCGAGGTCGAATATACCGTACCTTGCCACAACAGCCCCGTCTTTTCCCAGTCCCTTGAACAGGACCAGCTGGTCCTGCGGGAAATCCATGTCTGACCGCATCTGCTTGTGGAAAGAGTAAAGCGTCGTACCGGACTTTACTTCATAGACTCTGGCAAAACCTTTTATGCCCGGAAGAGAAACCCTGTATCTCAGTACCATAAATTCTTGAAAATTTCATTGGGAAACCAAAGGTACAAAATATTTCATTCCGGTTGCAAAATAATATAAAAAACACTATTTTTGAAATCAGCTATGAGTCCCGGTACAACAGAAAAAGACACATTCAAAAGCATTGCAGGGCCTTCGCAAGGGCTTTTCAAGGACAATGGAAGCAGATTCATCGCCCTCGCCTATCCGGTCGGGACAGAAGAGGAAATCAAGGAAACAGTATCATCCCTGAAAAAGGAATACCACGACGCCAGACACCACTGCTACGCATACAGGTTAGGCTACAGGGGAGACATATTCAGAGCCAATGACGACGGGGAGCCGTCCTCATCCGCCGGCAGGCCCATACTCGGCCAGATAGATTCCCTCGGGCTGAGCGACGTGCTCGTTGTCGTGGTCAGATATTTCGGAGGCATTAAATTAGGCATACCGGGACTTATCCGGGCATACAGGAGCGCGACAGCCGATGCCCTTGCGTGCGCGGAGATAATAGAAAAGACAGCTTCGGTAAGATACAGGCTGTCTTTCGGATACTCCGGGATGAACAGCGTGATGAAAGTGCTCAAGGACCTGGGGCTGCAGGCGGACAAACGGGATTTCGGTATGGAATGCAGCCTCGAGACAGACGTCAGGCTCGGACTCGAGGGGACATTCAGGGAGCTGATAGGCAAGGCTGAAGGCTGTTCGGCGGAAATTATCGGATAACAACATCAGAACATGAATAAAAGTCTAATTTCAATCCAGGATTTCAGCAAGGATGAAATTCTGCACATTCTTGAGGTTGCGAAGGAATTCGAGAAGAACAGGACTTCCCGTATCCTCGAAGGCAAGGTGATAGCCTGCATATTCTTCGAACCTTCGACCAGGACAAGGCTGAGTTTCGAGACTGCGGTCAACAGACTGGGAGCCAAGGTGATAGGATTTTCCGACGCATCGAACACAAGCGTCAGCAAGGGAGAGACTCTGAAAGACACCATAAAGATGGTGTCGAACTATGTCGACATGATAATCATGAGACACCCCCTTGAAGGCAGTTCGAGATACGCCTCCGAGATTTCTTCCGTACCTGTGGTGAATGCCGGAGACGGAGCGAACCAGCACCCGTCGCAGACGCTGCTCGACCTCTACTCCATAATGCAGACGCAGGGAAGGCTCGACGGGCTCACTATAGACATGGTGGGAGACCTGAAATACGGAAGGACCACGCATTCCCTCCTGCAGGCCATGTCCCTGTTCAACCCGGAATTCGTGTTCACGGCGCCGGAGGAGCTCAAGATGCCGGGAGAATACAAGGACTTCCTGAAGGACAGGGGCATAAAATACTCCGAGACGACTTCCCTCGAGGAATATCTTGACGTGTGCGACATCCTCTACATGACAAGGGTGCAGCAGGAGAGGTTCACCGACCCTATGGAATACGAGAAGGTGAAGGGGGTCTACAGGCTACACGCCTCCATGCTTTCCGGAGTGAAGGAAAACATGAAGATTCTGCATCCTCTCCCGCGCGTGAGCGAAATCGACCAGGACGTGGACGACACGCCTCACGCATATTATTTCAAGCAGGCCGAAAACGGTCTGTATGTAAGGATGGCCATAATATCATACCTTCTCGGCTACAGATAATACAACGGACATGGAAAGCATAAACAAGGAACTGAAAGTAAGTGCGCTCGAGAACGGGACAGTCCTCGACCACATGCCGGCAGAAATAGTCTACAAGGCTCTCGACATACTGAATCTCAAGGGTATAGACAACCAGATAACGATAGGCATCAACCTCAACAGCAAACTGTACGGCAAGAAAGGCATAATCAAGATAGCCGACCGCTTCTTCGAGGATGAGGAGCTCAACAAGCTGGCCCTCATCGCTCCAAACGCCACTGTAAACGTGATAAGGAACTTCAAGGTTGTCGAGAAGAAGAAACTCGTGATGCCGGAAAAGATAGAAGGCATAGCGAGATGCATGAACCCTAAATGCATAACGAACCACCAGCCTGTCAGGACAAGATTCACGGTCATGGATGAGAACGGGGAGATTTCGCTGCTCTGCCACTACTGTGAAAAGAGGTCCGACATAAAAAGTCTGTTCTGACAGGGCGGGATGTCCGGATTTTTATTAATTTTAGCATCATTTTAACGAAACAGGTCATGAAAAAAGTTCACAATTTTTACGCCGGGCCTTGCGTGCTTCCCGAGCAGGCCGTCGAGAAAACCATCGAAGCTCTGAGAGATTTCAGGGGTACAGGAATCCCGGTCATCAGCATTTCGCACAGGTCGAAGGAGTGGGTTCAGGTCATGGATGAGTGCAGGGCTCTATGGAAGGAACTTTTGCATATCCCGGACTCTTATGAAGTGCTGTTCATGGGAGGTGGTGCAAGTCTCCAGTTCCTGTGCGTGGCCATGAATTTCCTCGAGAACAAGGCGGGCTACCTCGAGACGGGGGTCTGGGCCAAGAAGGCGCTGAAGGAGGCCAAGGGCATAGGGAATGCCTATGCTGTGGCATCTTCCGCGGACACCACCTTCAACTACATCCCGAAGGGCTATGAGATACCGGAAGACCTCGATTATTTCCACATAACATCCAACAACACGATATACGGGACAGAAATCAAGGAAGACATCATCAGTCCGGTGCCGCTCATAGCCGACATGTCGTCGGACATCCTGAGCCGTCCGCGCGACGTCACCAGATATGCGCTCATCTACGGAGGTGCGCAGAAGAACGTGGGCCCCGCAGGGGTAGCCTTCGCAATCATAAGGAAGGATGCGCTCGGCAAGGTGAGCCGCTACATCCCTACCATGCTGAACTACCAGACCTACATAGACGGAGGGTCCATGTTCAACACGCCTCCCGTATTCGCGATATACGTGATGTACGAGACTCTCAAATGGCTGAAAGGCATAGGCGGAGTAGAAGCGATACATGAAATCAACAAGAAGAAGGCTGCCCTGCTCTACGACGAGATAGACAGGAATCCGCTTTTTGTCGGCACGGCAGCGAAAGAAGACCGCTCGGACATGAACGTCTGCTTCGTCATGGCTCCGGGATACGAGAATCTCCAGGACGAGTTCCTCGAGTTTGCGAAAGAGCAGGGGATGGCCGGAATCAAGGGACACAGGTCCGTCGGAGGGTTCAGGGCTTCAATCTACAACGCCTGCCCTCTTGAAAGCGTCCAGGCACTCGTGAAATGCATGCAGGAATTCGAATCAATGAAAAAATAGCTGAGCCATGACAATACTGATAGCTACGGAAAAACCGTTTGCAGCGGCAGCCGTGAACGGAATGAAGGAAATTGCGCAGAAGGCCGGACACCAGGTCAGGCTTCTCGAGAAATACGACTCCCCTGACAAGCTCATGGAAGCTGTGTCGGATGTTGACGCCCTGATTGTGAGGTCGGACAAGGTGACGGCTGAAGTCGTCAATGCGGCCGGAAACCTGAAAATTGTCGTAAGGGCAGGTGCAGGCTACGACAACATCGACCTTGCAGCATGCACGGCCAGGAACATAGTGGTGATGAACACTCCGGGCCAGAATGCCAATGCTGTGGCGGAACTCGCCATCGCCATTATGATATACATGTCCCGCAACGAGTTCACCCCGGGGACAGGAAGCGAAATCAAGGGCAAGAAGCTCGGAATCCAGGCATACGGGAATGTAGGCAGGCTTGTTGCGGAAAAGGCGAAATGCCTCGGGATGGATGTCATGGCCTTCGACCCGTTCGTGAGCCCGGAGAAAATGGAGGCTGACGGTGTCAGGCCTGCAGGCTCCGTGGAACAGATGTACAGTGAGTGCAACTTCATCTCGCTGCACATCCCTGCCACAGCCCAGACGAAAAAGTCCATAGGATACGACCTGATTACCCTAATGCCGTCGGGAGGATGCCTGCTGAACACGGCAAGGAAGGAGATAATGAACGAGGCGGAACTCGACAAGGCCCTTACAGACAGGCCGGACCTCAAGTACGCCACCGACATAGCCGCGGACAACCAGGCTGAGCTGAACGAGAAATTCGGCAAGAGGGTGTTCGCGACCCCCAAGAAGATGGGGGCCGAGACGGCTGAGGCAAACATCAACGCCGGACTTGCCGCCGCATCGCAGATTGTGGACTTCTTCGCCACAGGGAACACTAAATTCCAGGTGAACAGATGATTCCCGATGGAAGCACGGCCGAAGGAGGTGACTTATGGTAAGAATCAAACCTTTCGCGGCTGTCAGGCCGCCCAAAGACATCGCAGCGGAAGTGGCTGCACGCCCATACGATGTTCTGAACTCCGCCGAAGCCAGGGCTGAGGCATCGGAGAAATCCCTGCTCCACATCACAAGGCCGGAAATCGACTTCGAGCCTATGATAGACGAGCACAGCAGGGAAGCATACGACAAGGCCGTGGAAAATTTCAGGCTGTGGCAGGACAAGGGCTGGCTTGTGCAGGACAGCAAGCCTTGCTACTACATCTATGCACAGACGATGAACGGCAAGACACAATACGGTCTTGTTCTCTGCGCCCATACTGACGACTATTCCGCCGGCCGGATAAAGAAGCACGAGCTCACGAGGAAGGACAAGGAGGACGACAGGATGGTGCATGTCAGAATCCAGAACGCCAACATCGAACCGGTGTTCTTCTCCTATCCCGACAATGCCGGGATGGACAGGATTGTAAAGGACGTGACCGCGAAGGAGCCGGAATACGATTTCGTGGCGGACGACGGGTTCGGCCACAGGTTCTGGGTAATCGACGACGACAGCACGATAGGACGGATAACAGAGATATTCAAGGATATCCCTGCATTCTATGTCGCCGACGGGCATCACAGGACAGCCGCTGCAGCCCGTGTCGGAGCAGAAAGGCGTGCCGGGAATCCGGAGCACAGCGGAGACGAGGAGTACAATTTCTTCATGGCCGTGGCCTTCCCTGAGAGCCAGCTTACGATAATAGACTACAACAGGGTGGTGAAAGACCTGAACGGGATGACTACTGATGAGTTCAGGAAGGCTTTGGAGGAGGATTTCACTGTGGAGGAGAAGGGAACCGGGGTGTACCGCCCGGACCACCTGCACAATTTCTCCATGTATCTTGACGGGAAATGGTACTCGCTCGAAACCAGAGAAGGCAGATACGACGACTCTGACCCGACAGGTGTCCTTGACGTGACCATACTGTCGTCTCTCGTGCTCGACAAACTGCTCGGGATAAAGGATTTGAGGACAGACAGCCGTATAGACTTCGTCGGCGGAATCCGCGGGCTCGGCGAGCTTTCAGACAGGGTCGACAGCGGGGAGATGGCTGTGGCTTTCGCCCTCTACCCGGTGACCATGAAGCAGATTGTAGACATCGCAGATTCGGGGAGAATAATGCCGCCGAAGACCACCTGGTTCGAGCCCAAGCTGCGTAGCGGACTTGCCATCCACAAGCTGGATTAGAACTTTCCCTATACCGGAATCTTCCTGTTCACGTTTTTATAACCGGTTGAACCGTAATACATCAGATAGCCGAGGCATACGATGATGAGCCAGAATGAGGCGCGGCAGCCGACCAGGTCAGCGAACAATGCCTGCAGAATCGGCACTATGCCTCCGCCGCATACCATCACCATGAAGAATCCCGTGGCCGTGGAAGTGTATTTGCCGAGACCCTCGACAGAGAGGTTGTAGATGTTGCCCCACATGACGGATGTGAACAGCCCGGTGAGCACGAGGAACACCACATTCACAGGTATGTTGCCGAAGCTGTACCGGCCCACCGAGATAGTGATTTTCTCCGGAGTGAAGATGGTTATTATTATGAAAATTATAGCCATCATGGACGAGAACTGGAGCATGTCCCGGCTCGAGAACTTCGACCCGAGAGAACCTCCGACAAGTCTGCCGAGGAACATGAAGAACCAGTAGAACGCCACTATCACGCCAGCTATGCCGGGACCGACCCCGACCTCGTGAATAAGATAGATGTTGGTCATGTTGGCGATGCTCACCTCCACCCCGGTGTAGAGGAACACTGCGACTGCACCGAGAGTGAAATGACGGAACGAGAAACAGTTGTATTTCCCGTCCGTGGCTATGAGCTGGTGGAGAGCCTCCTTGGGCTCCACCTTCTCGGTCTCTGGAATGTCGATGAACAATATGGCAAGTATCGCCAGGGCGAAGATGGAGACGAGGATTATGAACAGCGGGTTCACATCCGAAATCTCGAAATGCGGAAGACCTTCTTCAAGCGGCCTCACACTCGCGGAACGCCCCATGAGAAAACCTGCCACGAAAGGCACTATCGTAGCTGCTATGGAGTTGAACGAGCCTCCCCACTGGATGAGCTGGTTTCCCTTCTTGCCTCCGCCACCGAGAGAATTGAGCAGAGGATTGACCACTGCGTTGAGCATACACATGGAGAAGCCTGCCACGAACGCCCCCATGAAATACATCCAGAGCCCCCTTGAAATCTGGCCCGAGAAGAACATCAGCCCGATGCCGATGATTCCGACAGTGACTGCGACGAGCAGGGAGAACTTGTAGCCGTATTTCTTCAGCATGAGCCCTGCAGGAAGCCCCATGAAAGCATAGGCGATGAAGTTGGCGAAGTTGCCGAGCTGGGCCACGCCCATCGACACCCCGTACTGCGACTTCACGATTACGCCGAGAGGATTCTGCAATCCCGTGACGAATGCTATCATGAAAAAAAGCACATACGAGATGATGATGGCGGGCAGATATTTCCTTATTTTCATAATGCAGTCGGTTATTTCTTTTCAAACAAATCTTTTATGCCCCCTATCGAGCCGAGCATGGAAGTGGCCTCATAAGGAAGGTAGACGGTCTTGTTGTCCTTGCCGCTGACCATTTCCTTCAGGGTCTCCACATACTTGATTGCAAGCATGTAGGTTGCAGGGTCTGAATTCGAGCCGCGGATAGCTTCGGCGATTTTGCTTATCGCGGCAGCCTCGGCCTCCGCCTGGAGTATCTTGGCCTGAGCCTCTCCTTCAGCCTTCAGTATCTGCGATTCCTTGTCTGCCGCAGCCCTGTTTATCTGGGATTCCTTCTCACCCTCGGACTGGAGGATTGCGGAAGTCTTCTCTCCCTCGGCCGTAAGGATTTTGGCACGTCTCTGCCTCTCGGCCTGCATCTGCTGCTCCATGGCGTCACGCACGCTTTCCGGAGGAGTGATGTCCTGGAGCTCGACCCTGTTGACCTTCACGCCCCACTTGTTGGTGGCATCGTCGAGAACGGCACGCAGTTTCGAGTTGATGGTGTCCCTCGAAGTGAGGGTCTCGTCGAGTTCGAGCTCTCCGATGACGTTCCTGAGCGTGGTCTGGGTCAGTTTCTCTATGGCGTTCGGAAGATTGTCGATTTCATAGACAGCCTTGAACGGGTCAGTTATCTGGAAATAAAGCAAGGCGTTGATGCGGGTCGTCACATTGTCCTTGGTGATGACGCTCTGCTCCGGGAAATCATAGACCTGCTCCCTGAGGTCGATTTTGTCGGACATCCTTATGATAGCCCTTGTCTCTCCGTCGAACCCCTCGCGCACATATCTGACATAGACCCTGCGCGGCTTGTCTATTATGGGCCAGATGATGTTGATTCCGGAAGACAGCGTGCCATGGTACTTCCCGAGCCTCTCGATTACCTTCGTCTCCCCCTGCTGTATTATCTTCAGTCCCGTAAGTGCAAAAATGATAACAATAAGGGCCAAGAGCCCCACAATGATAATTGGTCCCATAGTCAGTCGTTATTTAGTTGTTCCATCATTTCGCGGCCACTTTCAGAATCACGCTGTCGACATCGATAATCGTCACCCGCGCCCCCTTCGGGATTTCCGTCCCGTCCACGGACACAGCCTTCCAGTCGTCCCCGTCCACGGCGACCCTTCCTGTATTGTCGGCAGCCGAAATGCGTTCGGACACCACGGCTTCACGCCCCTTGAGGGCATCGACCCCGCTTTCCCGGCCGGAGCGGCCCTTGCGGTATGCCTTGAGCAGCAGAGGTCTCACGAACACGAACGCAGCGAGAGTAGCTGCAGAGAACCATATCAGCTGCCCTTCAAGGCCTGCGGAACAGGCCGAAGCCACAGATGCCGCCACAGCCCCTACGGCAAGACAGAACACGGCGAAACCTTGTGTAAATATCTCGACCACCACAAGAATGAGGGCTGCAATCAGCCAGATGTGCCAGATTTCCATTTTACAGCATTATTTTCCCAAATTTAAAAAATACATACCGGAAAGACGAATTTTTTGTGTATTTTTAGAAATTGTTTTTTAAACCGGACTCTTATGAAAACTGAAAAACTGCTGCTGATACCCGCAGCAATCTCCGGACTGATGTCCTGCAGCAACACAAAAGGTACTTCACAGAAACCTAACGTGATACTGATAGTCGCCGATGACCTCGGGCTCGGGGATGTCAGCGCATACGGAAGCCGGACAATCTCCACACCCAACATAGATTCATTGGCCGACAACGGCATACGGTTCACGAACGGATACGCCACTTCTGCCACTTCCACTCCGAGCCGGTATGCCATGTTCACAGGGATGTACCCGTGGAGGAACGCCGACGCCAAAATCCTGCCAGGGGATGCTCCGCTGCTGATACGTCCGGACATGCCTACCCTGCCCAAGATGATGCAGGAAGCAGGCTATGCCACGGCTGCAATAGGGAAATGGCACCTCGGAATGGGAGACGGGAACGTGGACTGGAACAAGCCTATAACCCCGAGCGCCAACACCGTAGGATTCGACTACACCTGCCTTATCGCGGCCACGAACGACAGGGTGCCTACTGTCTATGTGGAGAACGGGACGGTCGAAGGCCTCGAGGAGTCGGACCCGATATATGTGGACTATGAAAATAACTTCGAGGGAGAGCCGACGGCCCTCACAAACCCGGAGATGCTGAAGATGAACTGGTCCGTAGGGCATAATTATTCGATTGTGAACGGCATTCCGAGAATAGGCTACATGAAGGGCGGCACAAAGGCCAGATGGGTAGACGAGGACATGGCAGACTATTTCGTGGCGAAGGTGAAAGCCTGGGCGGACAATCTCGGCGACGAGCCGTTCTTCCTCTATTACGGGCTGCATGAGCCTCATGTGCCGAGGGCCCCGCATCAGAGATTCGCCGGCAGCACCACTCTCGGACCGAGGGGAGATGCCGTTGTGGAGGCAGACTGGTGTGTCGGGGAGGTCCTCGCATACCTCGAGAAGAAAGGGCTGATGGACAACACTATAGTGATATTCACGAGCGACAACGGGCCTGTGCTTGACGATGGCTATGAAGACAAGGCGGAAGAGATGCTCGGAGACCATGACCCGCGCAACGGGACCAGAGGCGGGAAATACAGCCTCTTCGACGGAGGCACACACATCCCTCTGATAATGTACTGGAAAGGGCATATCGCACCGCAGGTGTCAGATGCACTCGTCTGCCAGATGGACTTCTTCGCAAGCCTCGGAAGCCTCATCGGAGGGAATGTGCCTGACGGACTCGACAGTCAGGACACCATGGACGCGTTCCTCGGGAAATCCTCCGGAGGAAGAAAGACCCTCATACACGAGGCTGAGGGAAGGCTCGCGCTCAGGGAAGGGGACTACACCATGATACCTCCGTATGAGGGGCCTCAGCGGAACTACTCGGGGAACGAACTCGGAAATCTTCCGGTCTTCGCTCTTTTCAACATGAAGGAAGACCCGTCGCAGATGAATGACATCTCGGCAGAGGAGCCGGACCGCCTCGAGGCCATGAAAAAGGAATTCAGCGGAATCACAGGACGCATGCTGGAATAGAAGAAGGCTGATGGCAGCGAGGTCAGTGGAATGTGTCCCGAACTTCAGCGAAGGAAGGGACATGGGAAAGATAGACAGGATTGCTGCAGAAATAGCTGCAGTGGATGGTGTCTCCGTGCTGGATGTCTCCCCCGGGATGGCTGCGAACAGGACCGTGATAACATTCAAGGGTGCCCCGGAGGCAGCAGCCGAAGCCGCATTCCGCGGAGTCAGGACTGCCGCCGGGCTCATAGACATGCGGAAGCATAAAGGCACTCATCCCCGCATCGGAGCTACCGATGTCCTGCCTTTCGTGCCTCTGGACGGGATAACCCTCGAAGAATGCGCCGGGATTGCCAGGTCTGTCGCAGAGAAGATATACACTGAGCTCGGGATTCCATGCTACTGCTATGAGGCAGCCGCCATGAGACCTGAAAGGAAGCGGCTGGAAGTATGCCGCAAGGGAGAATACGAAAGCCTGCCGTTGAAAATCGCCGATCCGCAGCTCCGTCCGGACTTCAGCCCGGACACTTTCACCATGACAGCCGCCAAGGCCGGGGCTACGATTGTAGGGGCAAGGAATTTCCTGATAGCCGTGAACTTCAATCTCGACACACGCTCTGCAGGGACCGCCTCCGAGATAGCAGCAGACGTAAGGGAAAGCGGGAGGATTGTGACGGATGCGGACGGAAACCGGCGCAGAATCCCGGGACTGCTGGCAGGATGCAAGGCAATAGGGTGGTATATAGACGAATACGGATTCGCCCAGGTGTCCATGAACATCACCGACATCTCTGTCACCCCTCTTCACAAGGCATTCACGGAAGTATGCAGGGCCGCCGCAAGGCGGGGAAGGAAAGTCACAGGCACTGAAATAATCGGGCTCGTACCGGGACGGTGCCTCGTGGAAGCCGGGAAATATTTCTCGGGCGATGCGGCAGGCCGGGCAGATGAGCCCGAGCTCATAAAAAAGGCCGTCGATGTCATGGGGCTCTCTTCCATCAGCCCTTTCGACACCGGCACCAGACTGATATGACAAGATGAACAAAGCAAGGATACTGCTGCTGGCTCTGGCCTGCACGTGCCAGGGAGCCACACTCCAGGCGACGGACATCGCGGAGGATGGAGACAAGGACTCCGTAAGATATGCCGTGACTACGCTCTCGGCGAACTACATGAGGGAGAATCCGGACTTCACTGCTGAGCTCGGGGACCAGGCCCTCATGGGGACTCCCGTGAAAATTGTGGCGGAGGAAGGATACTGGAAGAGAATAGTCGCGCCGAGCCCCTACACGGCATGGTGCGTTGACCTCGGGCTGAAGGAAATGTCAGGGCGTGAGCTGGAGGAATACATCGCCTCGGACAAGATGATATGCACCGCAGACTACAGCAAGGTGCTTTCAAGGCCGTCTGCAGAATCCGGCAAGATATGCGACATCGTGATGGGGGACATCATCCCTGTCACCGGCAGATGCAGGAACGGCTATATCGAAGTCCGCATGGTGACGGGAGAGACAGGATATGTGAAGAAGAAGGATACGGAAGACTTCCGGAAATGGGCGGCCGGATGCAGGCCTGTTCCGGAGAACATCGTCAGGACGGCGATGCGCTTCCTCGGAGTGCCGTACCTGTGGGGCGGGGCTTCGATAAAGGGCGTGGACTGCAGCGGATTCACAAGGATGGTATGGTTCATGAACGGCATGCTGCTGCCAAGGAACGCATCCCGGCAGGCAAATGCAGGCATCCCGGTCGCGATGGACTGCGACACCGCCGGCTTCCCCCCAGACAGTGTCGGAAGCCTTGCGGACTCCCCTGCATTCAGGGAAGAAATGATTAAACGTACGGCCGCCCTGAAGACAGGAGACCTGATATTCTTCGGCGACCCTGTCTCCCACGTGGGGATTTACCTCGGGGAAGGGAAGTTCATACATGCGTCGCGTTTCGTCCGCATCAATTCTCTGATTCCCGGAGAAGAGGGGTTCTACGAGATGTCCATACGGATGACCAGGGCGAGAAGGATGGAAGGAGACGGAGTCACCGCCATCACGGCCAGCCCGGCATATTTCCCTCAGAAAGAATCCCCCGTTTTGCAATAAAGCGCGATTTTTCCTAATTTTGGCCGAATAAAACTCTTATCATGGACGAACAGATCAGGCAAATTGCCGAAAGGCTGAAAGGGCTGCGCGATGCGCTCGAGCTCAGCACGGAGGAGGTCGCTGCGGACTGCGGGCTCACAGTCGGGGAATACGAGACTCTCGAATCCGGAGAGCAGGACCTGTCAGTGAGCACCCTGCAGAAAATCGCGCACAGGTACGGCATCACGCTGGACGAGCTGATGTTCGGTGAAGAACCCAAGATGAACTACTATTTCCTCACGAGGAAAGAGACAGGCATATCCGTAGAAAGGGTGAAGGCATACAAGTACGAACTTCTTGCATCCGGATTCAAGGACAGGATAGCAGACCCGTTCATTGTGACGATAGAGCCTAAACCCGCAGATACACCGCTGTTCTTCAACATGCATCCGGGACAGGAGTTCCACCTGGTGATGGAGGGCAGGCTTTTCGTCAACATAGACGGCAAGGAACTCGTGCTGGAACCGGGAGACAGCCTGTATTTCGATTCCGGAAAGCCGCACGGCCTCAAGGCCCTCGACGGGAAACCTGTGAAATTCCTGGCCATGATAATGCAGTGACGGCGCGACAAAAGAAAACGGACTTGATATGATAGAGAAATTTTTAAGTCAGACACAATTCTCCTCCCAGGAGGACTTCATAAGGAATCTCAAGATAAACATACCGGACAATTTCAATTTCGGTTACGACATAGTGGACGGATGGGCTGCGGAGGAACCGGACAGGAAAGCCATGCTGTGGACCAACGACAAGGGCGAATGCAGGCAGTTCACCTTCGGGGACATGAAAAGGTTCTCCGACATGACCGCATCCTGGTTCCAGAGCCTCGGCATAGGACGGGGAGACAAGGTGATGCTGATACTCAAGCGGCGTTACGAATTCTGGTTTTCGATAATTGCCTTGCACAAGATAGGGGCTGTGGCCATACCGGCTACGCACCTGCTCACAAAAAAAGACATCGTCTACCGCTGCAAGGCAGCCACAATCAAGGCGATAGTGGCGGCAGGAGAAGGCGAAATCCTGAAGCACATCTCCGACGCCCGGCCAGACTGCCCCGGACTCGAGACCGTCATAAGCACAGGTCCGGAGTATCCGGAAGGATTCCTGGATTTCCACAAGGGCATCGAAAGTGCGGGACCGTTCTCGAGGCCGGCAGAAGTGAACACGAACGATGACATAATGCTCATGTACTTCACATCCGGCACCACCGGGGAACCGAAGATGGTTGCGCATGACTTCACATATCCGCTCGGGCATATAGTGACGGCCTGCTACTGGCATAACCTGCACAGGGAAAGCCTGCACTTCACCATTGCAGACACAGGCTGGGCCAAGGCAGCATGGGGAAAAATCTACGGACAGATGATAGCCGGAGCGAATATTTTCGTCTATGACCATGTGAAGTTCACACCTGCCGACATCCTGAAGAAGATACATGATTACCGGATAACATCGCTTTGCGCACCTCCCACCATATACAGGTTCCTGATAAGGGAGGACCTGAGCAAGTACGACCTTTCTTCCCTGGAATACTGCACGACAGCCGGAGAGGCCCTCAACTACTCCGTTTACGAGACTTTCCTGAAAATCACGGGAATAAGGCTCATGGAAGGGTTCGGGCAGACGGAGACCACGCTCACCCTGGGGACCTTCCCGTGGATGAATCCCAAGCCGGGAAGCATGGGCGTGCCGAATCCGCAGTACGACATAGACCTGCTGAAACCGGACGGCAGGCCTGCTGAAGACGGTGAGCAGGGACAGATTGTGATACGTACGGACAAGGGAAAGCCTGTAGGGCTTTTCAAGGAATACTACAGGGACCCCGAGATGACCGCGAAATCCTGGCACAACGGGTGTTACTACACCGGAGACCTCGCATGGAGGGATGAAGACGGCTATTACTGGTTTGTCGGAAGGGCGGACGATGTCATAAAGAGTTCAGGCTACCGCATCGGTCCTTTCGAGGTGGAAAGCGCGCTGATGACCCATCCGGCAGTCGTCGAATGCGCAATCACCGGTGTTCCGGACGAAATCAGAGGCCAGGTGGTGAAGGCCACGATAATCCTGTCCAGAGAATACAGGGAAAAAGCCGGCCCTGAACTCGTGAAAGAGCTCCAGGACCATGTGAAGAAAGTGACCGCCCCGTACAAATATCCGAGGGTCATCGAGTTCGTGGACGAACTTCCGAAGACGATAAGCGGGAAGATACGCAGAGTCGATATCAGGGAAAAGGACAGCAAATAAGAAAATTTTGCTATCTTTGCCGCCTGAAAGACGATTAACATTTAATTTTACAAATATGAATCTCAGAGACATCAAGAAAGACATCGAATATTTCATCGGTGAATTCATTGACGACTGTTCCCTGTTCCTCACCCTGAATCCGGGCAAGGAGACAGAGAAGGTTTCAGACATCATCAACGAGGCGGTCGACCTTTACAACGACCTCCGGGATAAGATAAACAATCCTGCGGAGGGTGCCGGAAAGGCATATTACAACGGAATCCGCAAGGAGATGCTCGAGAAGCTCGATGAATTGAGCGAGAAACTCAGTTCCGTCATTTCAAAAGAAGGATAGGGTTCATCTTTCGAGAAAGACGTTTGGAGGTGACCAAAAAATACATTTTGGTCACCTCCTTCTTTTTTAAAACAATACGGCCGGAGCCGGATTACCTGCCGGCAAGATGGCATTCCCACTTCCAGGCTGCGGCAAGAGTCTCCTCGACTGTCCTTTCCGCTTTCCATCCGAGTTCCCTGTTGGCAAGTGACGTGTCGGCCCAGATGGCTGTGATGTCTCCGGCACGGCGAGGGGCAAACCTGTAGTTCAGTTTCAGATTGTTCACCTTCTCGAACTTCGTCACGAGTTCAAGGACAGACACAGGACGTCCCGTACCGATATTGAAAATCTCGTAGTCTTTCTTCATCTTCCCGTCTATCATCCTTGAAACCGCTGCCACATGCGCCTTCGCAAGGTCAACTACATCGATATAGTCGCGGAGGCATGTGCCGTCAGGCGTAGGGTAATCATTGCCGAATATGCTCAGGCATTCCCTCTTTCCGATTGCAGTCTGGGTGATATATGGCACAAGGTTGTTCGGCACGCCTCTCGGGAGCTCGCCGATGAGTGCCGACGGATGCGCCCCTATCGGGTTGAAATACCTGAGGGCGATTCCTTTCACAGGGCCGAGCCGGTCTGTCCCTGCATGAATCTCCTTCCCGTATGCTCCGGTGGCACGCACCACATCTACAAGGATGTCCTCGCATATCTGCTTCGTGGCTCCATAGGAACTTGCAGCCGGCTGACGCGGAGACTCCTCGGTCACAGGCAGCTTGTCGGTCTCTCCATAGACAGTGGCCGACGAAGAGAACAGGACGTTGCAGCCCCCATGGTTCTTCGCCGAATCGAGGATGTCGAGGAAAGACATAAGATTGTTCTTGTAATATTTGATAGGCTCGGCCACGGATTCCCCGACAGCCTTGAATGCAGCGAAATGGATGACAGCGTCGATACGGTATTTCCCGAAGACCATGTCAACAGACTTCTGGTCACAGCAGTCAATCTCCTCGAACGGGATATCTTCCTTTCCGGTGATTTTCTTCACCCCCTCGAAACATGTGAGGTCGCAGTTGGACAGATTGTCCGCCACAACGACATCATAACCTGCCTCGATAAGTTCCACAGTCACGTGACTTCCGATGTAACCTGCGCCACCGGAAACCAAAACGCATTTCTTGTTCTGCCCCATAATATGATTCTATTTTAGTTGGTTAGTCCGTAATATAGAAACAGTGTCCGTTTTCCTCTACGTTATCATACAAAAATAGTAAATTTGGCAGTAAGTTCAAATCGACATGCCAGATGATTTCCTTTTCGATAAGAAATTTCTTTTTCTGCACAGTAACCGTATCGGTTGCCCTGGCGACCGGCAGTGCCCGGATATGCCTGGCAGGCGTCAGGAGCCCGGCACAGGAATATGCGGACAGGATAGCGTCCTCGGAACTTGCCGGTGCAGCCATAAGCGTGCTCGCACTGACTCCGCAAGGTGACACGATTGTGTCTCTGGCCCCGGACAGACTTCTCATCCCTGCATCGAACATGAAGATAGTCACGACCGGGCTCGCGCTGGAGCAGTTCGGTGAGGACTACACGTTCAAGACAAGCATCGGGTACTCAGGGACAGTGGCGGACAGCACGCTGACAGGCGACCTGTACATAATCGGAGGCGGAGACCCTTCGCTCGCGTCCGGTGACAGCATAGCCGCCCCTCTCGAGGAACTGTTCGGCTGCTGGGCGGACATGCTTTCGGAAGCCGGAATCCGTGTCATCGACGGAGACATAATCGGGGACGACAGGTGGTTCGACATATCCATGCACGAGAATCCCACATGGCAGCTCGACGACAGCGGGACATACTACGGGGCAGGAGTCTGCGGACTGTCTTTCAACAGGAACATGCAGAGTTTCGCGGTCACGCCCGGCGAGCAGCCGGGAGACAGCGTGAAAGTGGAGGAAACCTTCCCTGTCTGCCCGTGGATGAAGTACAGCTTCAAATGTCTGACCGGAGAAGCCGGGACAGGAGACAGGCTCTACTACTACACCACCGACCTCGCCCCTGCCGGCCAGATGAGAGGGACTTTCGCCGCAGGCAAGCCTCGCAAGGTGCTCGACTGCAGCAACAAGTTCCCGGCATACACATGCGCGCACTATTTCAGGGAATGGCTTGCAGACAACGGCATCAGGTGCTCGGGCAAGGCTGCAGACACAGGGCTTTTCGCCCCTGAGGACGGCATTGTGCCGTCAGACAGCCTTGAAATCATCGGAAGCACCAGTTCCGCGTCATTGGCAAGGATTGCATTCGAGACAAACCACGAAAGCGACAATGTATATGCGGAAACGCTTTTCCACGCCCTCGGCAAGGCCATATACGGTTCTGCCGGGCATGAAAACTCGAGACTCGCGGCAAGGGCACTTCTCGAGAAGGCCGGTGCGGCTCCGACCGGGGTCAGGATACAGGACGGGAGCGGACTGTCAAGGCACAATCTACTGTCGCCTTCATTCCTCTGCACATTTCTGGAAAAGATGGAGGACTCAAAGTCATCAGGGAGTTTCGTGCGCAGTCTCCCGTCTCCAGGAAGCCACGGGACAATGGAAAGCGTGATGCCGGAATATGGCAGCGGCATTAAAAACCGGATAAGGCTGAAAAGCGGGTCCATGTCCGGGGTGAAATGCTTCAGCGGCTACATATTCCCGACAGAGGAAGCCGCACGTGCGGCAGAAGCCGGCATCGGGACACTTCCGGAAGAGGACAGGCCGACAGTGTTTTCCGTGATGATAAACAATTCCCTCCTGTCGCAGTACAGGCTGCAGAAGATGACGGACAGGCTAATCTGCCTGATATCAGCGGGACTCCTTGAATAGGGCGCGGCAGAGAGCAGGCACGTCGCGCACCTTCACTGTCTCGATTCCTGACGGGGTATTGTTCAGAGAGCCGAATGCGGAGACATAGATGGTCCTGAAACCGAGACGGGCGGCTTCCGCAATGCGCCTTTCGGTCTGCGACACCGGACGTATCTCCCCGCTCAGGCCGACTTCGCCGGCGAAACAGATGTCCGAAGGTATGGCGATATCGAAATTGGAAGACAGCACCGCACAGATTACGGCAAGGTCGCAGGCCGGCTCGGTGACTTTCAGTCCTCCTGCCATGTTCAGAAAGACATCCTTCACGCCAAGCCTGAATCCGGCCCTTTTCTCGAGGACAGCAAGCAGCATGTTCAGCCTCCGGACATCGAATCCCGTAGCGGAACGCTGTGGCGTGCCATAGGCCGCAGAGCTCACAAGAGCCTGCACTTCAATGAGATAAGAACGGCTCCCGTCCAGCATTGCACTCACGGCGATGCCGCTCAGTCCCTGCCCGTGCATGGGTATCAGCATTTCAGAAGGGTTCTCCACTTCACGCAGCCCGGTGCCGGTCATTTCGAAGACAGCCATCTCGGAAGTGGAACCGAATCTGTTCTTTATGCTCCGCAGAAGCCTGTATGCTCCTGTCCCGTCACCCTCGAACTGAAGCACGACATCCACGATATGCTCCAGCACCTTCGGGCCGGCGATGCTTCCTTCTTTCGTGATATGCCCGATGAGTATCACCGGGATGCCTGTCTCCTTGGCCAGACGCAGCAGCATGGCGGCACACTCCTTTATCTGGGATACCGACCCCGGGGACGACTCCATGGTCTGTGTATAGACAGTCTGGATGGAGTCCACAATCATGAGGTCCGGTTCAATCTTCCTCGCCTGAGAGACGATATTCTCCATCAGGGTCTCGCTGAACACCATGCAGTCGCTTCCGTCGCCTCCGAGCCTTGCAGCCCTGAGCTTCACCTGACGCGCGCTCTCCTCGCCAGACACATAAAGAGTCCTCAACCCCTTGC
Organism: uncultured Bacteroidales bacterium; assembly: GCA_944326335.1. Classification (GTDB taxonomy): domain Bacteria; phylum Bacteroidota; class Bacteroidia; order Bacteroidales; family UBA932; genus Cryptobacteroides. Next base: position 17,622 of record CALVDM010000008.1, on the reverse strand, counting down.
AGTGAAGGGGTATCTGGAGCGAAAGGGTGGACTTCCCTATCCCGGGCTCGCCTGCAATCAGCACAAGAGAGCCTTCCACTATCCCTCCGCCCAGGAGCCTGTCCATCTCCGCGCTGTGGAGCGATCTCCTGCTTTCCTCCGAGGAATCTATCTCCGAGAGCGGCATCGGGCGGGAAGACTGCCCCGGAGCACGTTCCTCCACACTGCGGGAGGCTCCTTTTACAGCCACCTTCTCTTCCACCATCGTGTTCCACTCCCCGCATGCCGGGCATCGTCCCATCCATTTCGGGCTCTCGTTCCCGCATGAAGAGCAGAACCATACTGACTTCGTCTTCTGTGCCATGTCTCCGTATGGTTTATACCGATGCAAAAATAACGATTTTGCACGACAAATAACTTTTTGTAAATTTGTTTCCATGTCTTCGGCATCAAATTCGCCCGGGAAACCTCTCTTACATAAAAGACCATGTTGATTACGATAACAATACTTGTCATTGCAGCGGCTTTTTTCGTGTCCGGAAAGTTCCGTTCCGACATCGTGGCCCTGTGCGCCCTTCTCTCCCTTCTGATATTCCAGGTACTCACGCCTGAGGAAGCCCTCGCGGGATTCTCCAACCAGGTGGTGATCATGATGATAGGGCTTTTCGTGGTCGGGGGAGCCATTTTCCAGACCGGTCTGGCAAAGATGATAAGTTCGAAGATACTGAAACTTGCAGGCAAGAGCGAGCTGAAACTGTTCCTGCTCGTGATGCTCGTGACAGGGGGCATAGGTGCATTTGTCAGCAACACCGGCACCGTAGCCCTTCTGCTGCCCATAGTCGTGAGCCTCGCCTATAACGCGGGGATGAGTCCCGGACGGCTGCTGATGCCGCTTGCATTCGCGAGCAGCATGGGAGGGATGATGACCCTCATCGGAACGCCGCCGAACCTCATAATCCAGGACACGCTCACAGGCGCAGGCTACGATGAACTGTCATTCTTCTCGTTCCTCCCGGTGGGCCTGATATGTCTGGCCACAGGAATAATAGTCCTTCTCCCCCTTTCGAAAATCTTCCTTTCCAGGAAGGAAAAGAAGAAGGAGAAGGTGACAACGGGGAAATCCCTCAACCAGCTGGTGAGCGAATACAGCCTTGCGGACAATCTTTTCAGGGTGCGCGTGACAGACAGGTCTTACATAACCGGAAAGACCGTCCTTGAGCTCGACCTGCGCCGGAAATACGGCATCAATATCCTGGAAATCAGACGGGGCGAGACTTCGCAGCACCGGTTCCTGAAGACAGTCACCCAGGAACTGGCTTCGCCGGACACTGTCATAAGCTCCGGGGATGTGCTTTACATGAACGGGAGCGACGAGAATGTCTCAAGGTTCGCCTCCGACTACCGCATGGAGATGCTCGATGAACACACGTCAGAAGTGGCGTCAGGAGCCGGAAAGACCCTGGCATTCTACGACATCGGCATAGCCGAGATAGTGCTGATGCCGTCGTCAGACCTCATAAACAGGAGCATAAAGGAAGCCGGGTTCAGGGACAAGTTCAATGTGAACGTGCTCGGCATCAGGAGAAAGAACGACTACATCCTGCATGAACTCGGAGACGCGAAGATGCACAGCGGAGACGTGCTCCTGGTCCAGGGTTCCTGGCAGGACATAGCAAGGCTCAGCCGCGAAGACAGCGAGTGGGTAGTGCTCGGGCAGCCTCTCGAGGAAGCGGCCAAAGTCACCCTCGACTACAAGGCGCCCGTCGCTGCGGCAATCATGATACTGATGGTGGTGATGATGGTGTTCGACTTCATCCCGGTGGCCCCGGTCACGGCTGTCATGATTGCCGGGATACTGATGGTGCTGACAGGATGCTTCAGGAATGTGGAGGCGGCCTACAAGACCATAAACTGGGAGACCATAGTGCTGTTTGCGGCCATGCTCCCGATGTCCACGGCACTCGAGAAGACAGGCGTCTCCGGATACATATCCGGGGCACTCGTCAGCGGACTGGGAGACTTCGGACCGGTCGCCCTGCTCGCAGGCATCTACTTCACATCTTCTCTGATGACAATGTTCATAAGCAACACCGTCACTGCAGTGCTTATGGCGCCTATCGCCCTGCAGAGTGCGGTACAGCTCGGGGTAAGCCCTGTCCCGTTCCTCTTCGCCGTGACCGTGGCGGCGAGCATGTGTTTCGCCTCGCCGTTCTCGACACCGCCGAACGCACTTGTGATGCCGGCAGGGCAATATACATTCATGGACTACGTCAAGGTCGGGCTGCCGCTGCAGATAATAATGGGAATCGTGATGGTCATCGTGCTTCCGCTTCTCTTCCCGTTCTGACCTTGTCGAGCTCGAAAACTTCCATGTCCCTGATGTCCCGGCCTTCGATACGGAAACGGAGAGCCGTCCTCACTATGTGGAACCCCTGGATTCCCTCCGCACCCGGATTTATGACAAGCATGTCACGCTTCGTGTCGTTCACCACTTTCAGGATGTGGGAATGCCCGCACACGAACACATCCGGACGATACTCGTCTATCATGGCGCGTGCCCTCGGGTCATAACGTCCGGGATAGCCTCCGATATGTGTCATCAGCACTTTCATATCCTCGCAGCGGAACAGCTGGAAGAGAGGATATTCGAGCCTGACATCATAACCGTCGCAATTACCGTAGACGCCCCTCAGGGGCTTGAAGGCGGATATGGCCTCCGCCACTCCGATTGAGCCGAAGTCTCCGGCATGCCATATTTCATCGACCGGTCCGAGAAATTTCCTGAAGGGCTCGTCGAAGATGCCGTGAGTATCCGATATGAGACCTATATACATGCGTGTCTGAATAAATCGGACGAAGATAGGAACTGTTTTGAAATTTTTCAATATATTGCACCCGGTTAATGTTCTTGCTTATGGAGCTGTTTTATTCCGGCATGGCAGACGGGGACATGCTTGTCCTCGATGAGGAGGAATCCGGGCATTGCGCAAAAGTGCTGAGGCACTCTGCCGGCGACATGATTTCCGTGATAGACGGCAAAGGCACTCTCATGGAGTGCAGGATAGTGTCGGCATCCCCCAGAAGGGTGGAAGCCGAGGTCCTCTCGCGCACGGCCGGCTGGGGAGGGCACCCCTACGACCTGCAGATGGCCGTGTGCCCGACCAAGAACATGGACAGATATGAGTGGTTCGCCGGAAAGGCATGCGAAATCGGCGTGGATTCGATAGTCCCCGTGACCGGGGAGCATTCCGAACGGAAGGTCATGAAGCCTGAAAGGGTGCAGAGGATATTGCTGTCTTCAGCCAAACAGTCCCTCAAGGGAAAAATCCCTGAAATACTTGAAGGTTCAAGCGTGAAGGATTACATCTCTTCCTGCCGCAGCCGGGAAGAAAGGCTGAAACTCGTCGCATGCTGCTTCGAAGACGGCTCCCGGCCGAGGATATCCATAAGGGAAGCCCTTGAAGGGATGCCTGCGGAGTGCAGGGCCGTAAGCGTGCTGATTGGCCCGGAAGGCGATTTCTCCACTGAAGAAGTGAGGCTTGCCGTGGAATGCGGCTTCATCCCTGTCCACATCGGGCCGTCCAGACTGAGAACAGAAACCGCCGCAATCGCGGCGGTAATGGCTGTGTATTCGCATTTCCTGCTCTGAGCACAGACGTGCAGACAGGTCACTTCCGGATTATTTCGACAGTGGCGTCAAGGCCTATCCTTATGATGGATGAAGACTGTCCGGTGGCCCCTTTCTCCAAAGAAGGCTCCACTATATAGTCCACCCCGGACTTTATCTCGTCCGGAATGTCGCCGAACCCGCGAGGGGCAGGCATGCCGGAAATGTTGGCTGAAGTGGAGACTACAGGCCTGCCGAAGCGTCTGACAAGTTCCCTGCAGAAGTCCGACATGGGAATCCTGATTCCGACAGAGCCGTCTTCCGCGACGGTATTGTAGGCAAGGGCCCGCTTGTCTTTCAGAGGCTTCTCCCCCTCTGCAGGGCGGACACCGGCAACAGCCCCGGGATATATTATCGTCATCGGCCTGTCATTTACTTCGACAAGCTGCACAGCCATCTCGGGAATCTCCTTCACATATCTCGCAATCATGTCGAGCCCGTCGGCAAGGAGCACGAGGGATTTGCTGTCGGAGCGTCTTTTGAGGGCATATACTCGGGCGACGGCTTCAGGGTCAGTGGCATCACAGCCAAGCCCCCAGACCGTGTCGGTAGGATAAAGGAGGAGTCCGCCCTTGCGCAGCGTCTCCACCGACTCGGAATAAATTTCTTTCAGTTCCATGGTCATTTGTCTTTGCCGGACTCCGCCGTAAACATGGATACGACAGGATAGTGGTCCGAAAACTTTATTTTTGGTGTGATATGGGCAGATGTGGAATAAGACTTCGGCAGGAACACATAGTCGATTCTCAGGGCAGGCCAAAGGAAGCGGTAAGTGGCCCCGAACCCGCTGCCGGACTCGCAGAATGTGTCTCGATGCCCCCGGATGAGCCTCTGGTAGGTATAGGACATCGGGTTGTCGTTGAAGTCTCCGCACAATATGGTCTCAAGACGGCAGTCCGCGATATGTTCCAGCACCTTGTCGACCTGTCTCGGCCTCAGCGAAAGGGAATGCCGCATCTTGTCTCCGGTCTCCTTCAGGATGCCGTCGTTCCGCTCGAGCAGGCCCTTGACGATACCCGGGAAGGAGATGTTGTAGCTCTCGAAATGACAGTTGTACAGGCGGAAACGGCTGCCGCGGGCTTCAATGTCGGTGAACAGGGCAAGGTTCGCGCTGTGCTCGAATTTCACGACCCCCTGCTCCAGAATCGGGAAGCGGCTGAGGGTGACATTCCCGAAGCACCCGTTCTTCCCTGTAAAGACATAGTAGTCATAGTCGTATTCTCCGAATCTGGATTCCATCTCCTTTTCAAGGTCCTCAACATCACCGACATAATATTCCTGCATGCAGATTATGTCCGCATCCGTCCTGTCGAGGAAGGCATATATCGAATCCCTGCATTCCGTGCGGCTCATCCTTCCTTTCCTGTCCGGGATATCCGCAAACCGCCCGACATTGTATGAGACAATTTTCACGGCAGTGTCAGAGCCGTCTCCCGGAATGCCGTCCCTGCTTCCGGTGCGGATATATCTCCCTGCGAAGAGCAGGGTGGGCAGCAGGGCCACGAGAGGTATCAGGAATGCCTTGGATCGGCGGACTATGGCCCAGAGAAGCAGAAAAACATTAAGTGCGGCAAGCGGGAAGAACAGCAGCCCGGGAAGCATCATGTACCAGGCCTTCGCAGGATTCACGAACGCCGACAGATACGACAGCACAAGCAATGCCGCCGCTACAAGCATCAGCACCCTGTTGGTGATACCCCCTATAAGACTCCTGCTCATCGGACCGCATCAATACATCCGGTGCCTCTTCTTCCAGTAGAGAATCAGCAGCCAACCGAAAAGCATACCTCCGAGATGTGCGAAATGTGCTATTCCTCCGCCTATGCTCGAAATGCTCTTTATACCCGTAAAAAGCTCTATCACAGCAAATATCACCACAAACCACTTGGCCTTCAGCGAGACCGGAGGGAATATGAGAGTGAGCACCGAATCAGGGAAAAGCATCGCATAGCCCATAAGCACGCCATAGATGGCACCAGATGCGCCAACAGTAGGAATTGACTTCAAAACCTCGTACGCGACTGCAGCCTGCCGCGACCCTTCCGCCATCTGCGAGATGTAGATCTGGGCCTCGATGAACTGCACGGCAATGTGCAGCAGTGCGGCACCTATTCCGGTGACGAAATAGAACACAAGGAACTTCTTCGTGCCCCAGACCCTTTCGAGCACGGAGCCGAAGATGAACAGGGTGTACATGTTGAAGAAGATATGCCAGAATCCCCCGTGCATGAACATGTGAGTGATTATCTGCCACAGCCTGAAATCCGGCGAAGCCGGATAGTACAGGGCGAAGCGGGACATCATGTAATCCTGGTTCAGAATTGTCATGAGCATCACCAGGATATTGATGATGATGATGTTCTTGATGGCGGGAGGGATGGAGCCGAAGAATCCCCCTCCTCTGTTGTATGAGTAATTTTCCACTTTTTTCTGGTTTCAGTTAAACATCTTGTTCAGCTGGTCTTCCGACAGGACAGACAATATCCTGTGCCCGGAATTCGTATATTCAGTGTTTCCGCAGCGGAAGAGGTCGTCTATCAACCTCTGTGCCTCGACATTCGTCCTGACAGCATCCGAATTTACGGACGCGAGCCGTGCGAATCTGTCGGCGATGGATGAAAGCATGTCGGCATCGGCGGAAACATGGTCGTCGGAAAGGGCGAGAATCAGGTCCGGAATCATCTTCTCCACCTTTCCCGAGTCGGACGGGAAACCTTCCGGGACACCGTGCACCGAGACCGCATCCCTGCCTTCCGCCCGTATGTCGAAGCCGAGAGTCTTCAGGATTTCCCCGTATTCGGAGAAGAGATACATGTTTTCCGTCCCGATATGCACGCTCACCGGGAACAGGGAGGTCTGCGTGACCCGTCCATTGTCTTTCAGCGCCTTCAGGTTCGAGTCGAAGAGAATCCTCTCCATGGCCCGCCTGATATTCACCACCATCACGCCTGACTTCACGGGAGCGAAAATGTATTTCCCCTTGTAGACCATCGTCTGTGCGGCGGGCATAATCCTGTCCTCGAAAAGCTTGCCGTAGTCTTCCCTCCTGTCCACGAAAAATTCCTTCCTGCTTGAAAGGAATTCGTCTCCCGGCGCGCCTGCGGATGCATGCCTGCCGGACTCCGACACATGCTCCATAGCCATGGAATTGGAATACGGGGATGACTCGGAAGGGAATCCGTCGTTCTCGAACGGATTGAAATCCGGATTGAAATCCACTGCCGGAGCCTCCGGATACGGATGCGACTCCCTGTAACTGCGGCTCAGGACAGGTATCTCCGGGGCACCCTCTCTGTCGAAATCTATGGCATCGCCGAATGAACTCTTTCCCGTGGCCTCCTTGATGCATGCATACAGGGTCTGGAATATGACATTGTCTTCCTCGAACTTGACTTCGGTCTTGGTGGGGCTGATATTCACATCGACTGTATGGGGGTCGACCTCAAGATAGATGAAGTAGGACGGGGATGTGCCTTCCGGGACGAGATTGCTGAATGCGTTCATCACCGCCTTGTGGAAATACGGGCTGCGGAAATATCTTCCGTTCACGAAGAAATACTGGTTGCCCTGATTCTTCCTTGCGGCATCCGGCCGCCCCACATACCCGGATATCCTCACGACGGAGGTGTCTGTGGAGAGGCTCACGACAGAATTCGCCACAGCGCTTCCGAGAAGGTCCTGTATCCTGAATTTCAGGGAATTGGCCTTTTTCAGCACATACACTTCCCTGTTGTTGGAGACGAGGGTCAGGTTCAGTTCCGGACGAGTGAGGGCTATCCTGAGAAATTCCGAGACAATGTGCTTCATCTCCACATTGTCGGACTTCATGAACTTCCTGCGTGCCGGGACATTATAGAACAGGTTCCTGACCGCGAAGTTCGCGCCTGCGGGAGCCGACACCTCCCTTCTCGAGACCAGCTGCGAATCCGCGAACACCACCTCGCATCCGACCTCGTCTTCCTGCCGGCGTGTCTTCAGAGTGACTTCCGACACGGCAGCTATGGATGCAAGAGCCTCCCCGCGGAAACCGAAAGTCATGATTGCCGACAAATCCTCCACCGAGGATATCTTCGATGTGGCATGACGCTCGAAACACATCAGCGCATCGTCAGGAGACATTCCACGGCCATTGTCCGTCACCTGTATCAGCGTCCGTCCGGCGTCGAGCACAGAGACCGTCACGGTGTCAGCCCCGGCGTCAATCGCATTCTCCATAAGCTCCTTCACAACGGAAGCCGGCCGCTGGACGACTTCTCCTGCGGCTATCATGTTGGCCAGATTGCCTGGCAGAACCTTTATATCCATCTCTTCCCCTCTGTCCCTTACCAAAGCAACGAATAGTATCTGGCGATATAAACCAGCACCACGAAGAAAAGGGCGAGCCCGACAAGTCCGATGATTTTCAAGGACTTGTTGGCCTGCCTGGTCTTCTGGTACCGGCCGTTCCTCAAGCTGCCCTTGATATAGATGCCGGGAGTGTAGTTCTCCTTGCTCCTGCTGCCGTCAACATGTCCGAACTTCTCCTTCAGAGCCTCTTTTTCAGGGTCATAATACCTTGGCCTGTAATTGAACACCCTGTGTTCCGGTGCATTGAAAAATCCGAAATTGAATCCCATAATTGTCCGATTACATTCACTTCATCCCTGGAGCATGTCCGCCCGCGCGGGCACAGACACATCCCCAATCTTGCAAATATACGAATTTTTAATTCCAATCGGACGCATTGCCGCATGAGATATGACATTGTCAGAGGTGTCCGGAAGACTTCCGGGTCACCGATTTGGACTTTGTCCGCATATACAGTATATTTACATCCTTGAAAAATTCCACGGTTATGGACATGAGGATAGGCAACGGTTATGACGTGCACGCACTTGCCGAAGGACTTCCGCTATGGCTCGGAGGGGTGAGAATCGAAAGCAGGACCGGATGTGTGGCCCACTCGGACGGCGATGTGGCCATACACGCACTCTGCGACGCACTGCTGGGTGCACTGGCTCTCGGAGACATCGGCAGGCACTTCCCCGACACGTCCGGCGAATACAAGGGGATAGACAGCAAAATCCTGCTCGGGAAGACGATGGAACTTGTATCGGCGGCAGGCTACAGCGTAGGGAACGTGGATATCACGATAGCCCTGCAGAAGCCTAAACTCGCCCCTTACATAATGCAGATGAGGGAGACGCTCGCCGGAGTCATGGGCATCGACGTCTCTGCCGTGTCCGTGAAGGCCACGACGACAGAGAAGCTCGGCTTTGTGGGAAGGTCGGAAGGGTGCGAAGTCTATGCATCCGCCCTGCTGAAGAAAGACTGAAGGTCATTCCTGTTCCACATCCTTGAAAAGGCCGAAAAGTTCGGCGTCAATCTTGTCGGTGATGGTCTGGAAATCTTCCGGCCGGTTCTCGAACTTGATTTCGTCCACATTGAGGATGAGAAGCCGGTGCCTGTAGCCCGCTATCCATTCCTCATATCGTTCGTTCAGGCCGGTGATGTAGTCTATACGTATGCTCTTCTCGTATTCCCGCCCGCGTTTCTGTATCTGGCTCACGAGATTCGGTATGCTCGAGCGCAGGTATATCAGCAGGTCCGGCGGATTCACGAGAGACATCATGAGGTCGAAAAGGTCGGAATAGTTTTCGAAGTCGCGGGTACTCATCAGACCCATGGAATGCAGGTTCGGGGCGAATATCCTCGCATCCTCGTATATGGTCCTGTCCTGTATTATGACATCGGGACATTTGGAAATCTCCACCACGTCCTTGAACCTCTTGTTCAGGAAATATATCTGGAGGTTGAAGGACCATCTTTCCATATCTTCATAGAAATCGGCGAGATACGGATTATAGTCCACAGATTCGAATTTAGGTGTCCAGTTGTAGTGTGCGGCGAGCATCTTGGTCAGTGTCGTCTTCCCGCTGCCTATGTTTCCGGCAATAGCTATATGCATAAGTCTCGGATTATCATTTCCGGCAAATTTAGATTAAATTTGGTATATTTACAGCGGGTTTCCGGACAAAAAACAAGGATTTTACGATGATAAAAATAAAGTGTTTCTATTTCAATGAATTCCGCGAGTGCTGCCAGCTCATCTGGGACGAGACTGGAGAAGGGGTGATTGTAGACCCCGGATGCGGCACCGGAAGCGAGAGGTCGAGCCTCTACGAAGCCATCGGCAACAATGGCATAAAGCCGGTGAAAATCCTTCTCACACATGCCCATTTCGACCATGTCCTCGGGCTTCAGGACTGCGTGGACAGATACGGCATACCGGTCTTCATGCATCCGGCGGAGAAAGAGACCCTCAGGGCAAACGGTGCATTCTCAAGGATGTTCGGCATCGAGGTGCCGGAAATATCGGCAAAGACCACCGACATAGCCGACGGTGACGTCATCAAGTCCGGCAACACGAGTTTTGAAGTCCTTTACACGCCAGGGCACACGCCGGGAGGGGTCTGTTATTACGACAGGGCCGACAAGCTGCTGATTAGCGGAGACACGCTTTTCGCCGGGACAATCGGCCGGACAGACCAGCCCGGAGGAGACTACGACAGGCTGATGGAAAGCATACGGACGAAACTTCTCGACATGGACGGTGACGTGACAGTGATTCCGGGACACGGGCCCACGACCACGATAGCCGATGAACGCACTAAAAATCCGTTCCTGGTACCGTTCAACTTCCCAAATGACGAAGGAGAGGAATGACAGAAAAGAAAGAATACATAGAGATAAGGGGTGCATCCGCACACAATCTCAAGAATGTGTCGGTGGACATTCCGCGCAATGAGTTCGTCGTGATTACGGGCCTGAGCGGAAGCGGCAAATCCTCGCTCGCCTTCGACACCATATATGCCGAAGGCCAGAGACGGTACATGGACACCCTCTCGACATACGCGAAACAGTTCATCGGCATCCTCGGGAAACCTGAAGTGGAGAGCATCACGGGACTCAGCCCGATAATAGCGATAGAGCAGAAGACCACCGGCAACAACCCGAGGTCGACCGTAGGCACAATCACCGAAATCTATGATTTCCTCAGACTGCTCTACGCCCGGGCATCCAAGGCCTACTCCCCTGCCACCGGGAAGGAGATGGTCAGATATACCGACGAACAGATAGTCTCGCTCATAATGCAGAACTACGCAGGGCGCAAGTGCATACTCCTCGCCCCGCTCGTGAAAGGAAGGAAAGGCCACTACCGGGAACTGTTCGACCAGCTGAAAAGACGCGGCTACACGCAGGCGAGGATAGACTCGGAGATAAAGGACCTGAGCGAAGTCACCTCCCTGGACAGATACAAGGCCCACTTCATAGAACTCGTCGTGGACAAGCTGAAGCCGGAAGCCAGAGACGAGAAGCGCATCAGGAACTCCGTGATGTCGGCACTGAACCTCGGGAAAGGGTCCCTTGCCGTCCTTGACATGGAGACGTCGGAAATCAGGCATTTCTCCAAGCATCTCGTATGCCCGGACACCGGGATATCCATAGCGGAACCGGCACCGCATTCATTCTCCTTCAATTCTCCGCAAGGCTACTGCCCGCACTGCAAGGGTCTCGGGATGATAGTGGACGTGAACATCGACAGCATAATCCCGGACAGGAGCATATCCATAGCAGACGGCGGGATAGTGCCCCTGGGGAAAATACGCGAGACAAGGAAATTCGACATAATAAGGTCCATAGCAAGGAAATACGACTTTTCCCTTTACAGTCCGATAGACGAAATCCCCGAGGAGGTCATATCTCTGATAATTTTCGGCTCTGACGAGCTTTTCAGGGTCGGGGAAGGCGCATCTTCGGAAATGGTCTCGTTTCCGGGAATCACCGACAACATAAACGAGAAGATAGTATGCCCTGTCTGCCACGGGACAAGGCTCAACGAAGATGCAGGGTATTTCAGGATAGACGGCAAGACGATTTCCGAAGTGTCCGCCATGGAGATTTCCGACCTTGCGGCATGGGTGGGCTCGCTCAATGACAAGCTCGACAACAGGGAGAGACTCATCGCACGCGACATAATCAAGGAGCTGAAGGACAGGATTTCCTTCCTTGTGGACGTCGGGCTCGAATATCTCTCGCTCGACAGGGCCACCGCATCGCTCTCCGGAGGTGAGAGCCAGAGGATAAGGCTTGCCACACAGATAGGTTCAAAACTCGTGAACGTGCTGTACATTCTCGACGAGCCGAGCATCGGACTGCACCAGAGGGACAACCGGAAACTGATAGCCTCCCTGAAGAAGCTCCGGGACGAAGGCAATTCGGTGATGGTCGTCGAGCACGATGCGGAAACGATGATGTCTGCGGACTGGCTCGTGGATGTAGGTCCGGGAGCCGGAGAAAACGGCGGCAGGATATGCCTCAACGCCCCGGTGAGCTACATACTCGGAGGGATAGAGCCGGACAGGGAGACTCTCGGACACATGGTAGTAAAGGACTCTGTGACCCTCGACTACCTGAAAGGCAGGAACTCGATTGCGACTCCTGCGACAAGGCGCAAGGGGAACGGTTCATTCCTCGGGATAAGGGGTGCGAGGGGGAACAACCTCAAGAATGTGGACATAGACTTTCCTCTCGGCATGCTCATCGGCATAAGCGGAGTCAGCGGGAGCGGCAAGTCTTCGCTCATAAACGAGACTCTCATGCCTGTCCTGAAAAACAGGTTCTACAATGCCAGGATGCAGGCTCTCCCATGCAGTTCGATTGTGGGCATAGAGAATATCGACAAACTGATAGAGATAGACCAGAGCCCTATCGGGCGCACACCGCGCAGCAATCCGGCCACCTTCACAGGTGTGTTCAACGACATCAGGCAGCTGTTCGAATCCACACCGGACGCGAAAGTCCGCGGATTCAAGGCAGGCAGATTCTCCTTCAATGTGCCGGGAGGCCGGTGCGAGGAATGCAAGGGGGCGGGCATAAAGGTCATAGAGATGAATTTCCTGCCGTCTGTGAATGTGGTATGCAAGGAATGCAGGGGAAGGAGGTACAAGGAAGACACGCTGGCCGTGAAATACAAGAACCGGAACATCAACGATGTGCTCGAGATGTCCATAAGCGAAGCATACGAATTTTTCGGGAACATCCCGTCCATCACCCAGAAGCTGAAGGCCCTCGTCGACGTAGGTCTCGGATATGTCCGTCTGGGCCAGTCTGCCGTCACCCTCTCCGGAGGGGAAAGCCAGAGGATGAAGCTCGCGGCGGAACTCGGGCGGAAAGGCACCGGCAACACCCTGTACATACTTGACGAGCCGACGACCGGCCTGCATTTCGAAGATATAAAAGTGCTGCTGAAAGTCCTGCAGCAGCTCGTGGACCAGGGGAACACCGTGATAGTCATCGAACACAACCTGGACGTGCTCAAGTCTGCCGACATCATATTCGACCTCGGACCGGAGGGCGGACAGGCCGGCGGACGCATCGTGGCATCCGGGACGCCGGAAGAACTCGCACGCAATCCAGAATCGGTTACAGGACCTTTTCTTGCTGAAATACTTTGATTTTTTGAAATGGAAGAAGTTCGGTTATACTGCGACAACGACAAGTCGTATCACAAGGTGGACGCAGGCACCTCGCTGCAGGCGTTGTCTGAAGAATTCTGCAGCACCGTTACGGATGAAAAGAGCGGGATAGAGCTTCCCGTACTCGCCGCACTCGTGGACCATGCGCTGAAGGAACTCGAGTTCAAGGTGATGATGCCGCATAAAATAGAATTCATCGGCTACAACCATCCTGACGGCCGCAGGACATACGTCAGGTCTCTGTGCTTCGTGCTCCAGCATGCGATACGGGACCTTTACCCGGACAAGACGCTTTTCATCGAATACTCCCTCCCGAGCGGGCTTTACTGCGAGATAAAGGACCCGGGGAAAGACGGGGATTCAATGATGCCTGTACATTTTCTCACAGACGACGACCTGGACAGGATAAAGGAGAGGATGCAGGAGATAATAGCCGCAGACATCCGTTTCCACAAGGTGAAGATGACTGCCGCCGAAGCAGGGAAGCTCTTCACCGAGAACAACCAGCCGGACAAGGCAAGCCTTCTGGAGTCCCTCGGAAAATTCAACTACAGCGTATATTTCCTCGGCGGGGAAGCGGACACTTTCTACGGACCGCTTGTCCCCTCCACGGGATACCTCAGGATTTTCGACATTGCCGGCTTCAAGAACGGGTTCTGCCTGCAGTTCCCTGAAGAAGGCCGGGTGAACAAGGTCACGCCTCTGAAAAGGCAGTCAAAACTTGCGGCGACCCTGCAGGAATACTCCGACTGGTGCGAGATAACCGGCGTGAAGGGAGTCGGGACCCTGAACAAGACAATATCGGAAGGCAATGCCGTCCGCCTCATCAACCTGGCGGAAGCCCTGCACGAGAGGAAATACGCCGACATCGCGGACAAGATATTCGAAAGGCGCGACAGATCGAGGATAATCATGATTGCCGGGCCGTCGAGCAGCGGGAAGACCTCCAGTTCCAAAAGACTGGCGATACAATGCAAGGTGTTGGGGCTGAACCCGAAAGTCATAGAACTCGACAATTATTTCGTGGACCGGGAGCTGACCCCGAAGGACGACAACGGGGAGTATGATTTCGAAAGCCTGCATGCCATGGACCTGGACCTGCTCAACTCGCAGCTGAACGACCTGCTCGCAGGAAAGACCGTGGAGATTCCGCGGTTCAACTTCAAGGAGGGCAGACGGCACTTCGACGGGGACATGATGCACATTGACGAGAACGACATCCTGATAATGGAAGGAATCCACGCGCTCAATCCCGAGATGACATCGGCAGTGGACAACTCGCGCATATTCAGGGTCTACGCTTCAGCCCTCACATCTCTCGCGCTGGACGAGAACAACAACATCTCCACTTCGGACAACAGGCTCCTGAGGCGCATCGTCAGGGACAACAGAGTGCGTGGAGTGACTCCTGAAGACACAATCATGAGATGGCACAGCGTCCGTCGCGGGGAAAACAGGAACATCTTCCCTTTCCAGGAAAATGCGGACGCGGCATTCAATTCCGCCCTCATCTTCGAGCTCCCTCTCCTGAAATACTATGCCGAGCCGCTTCTGAGAAGGATTGCCCCCAACTCTCCGGCCTACACCGAAGCCATAAGGCTCCTGAAATTCCTTGACTATATAGTGGCTCTGTCTCCGGAAGAGATTGCAGCAATACCGCCCACTTCCATAATAAGGGAGTTCATCGGAGGACAGATGCTGTAGCAGAGCCCCTTCAGGCTCATGCTTCGGGGAGGGTCAGTTGTTCTTTTTCATCATCTTCTTCCAGTTGAGTACAGGGAGAAGGAACGAGACAAGTGCCGCAGTGAGCCAGAAAACGGAGACAGGAGTGAAGTTGTAGACCGCATCGGCAACGTCGGCTGCCTGCTGCATGTTACCCTCTATCAGATAGCCGCTGGCTATGTCCTGGATTCCGGCTGCCACATAACTCGATATGCCGACAATGCCGAGGGCCGCGCCTGTCGCCTTCCTCGGGACTATGTCCACGGCCATCAGACCGGCCACAATGCAGTAGAGCACACCTATGGCAAGGCTGAACAGTGAGACATACACGACATTGGCCACATAGCCTCCGCCAGCGAAAAGGAAGAGGGCAAGGGATACGAACCCGAGCGCACCAGACAAAATTGCAGGCTTTATCCTGTCGCTCCTGAAGACAGTGTCCGAAAGCCAGCCCGCCAGCACAGTCCCGAGCACGCCGAAAACCGCGGAGAAGGCGATAATCTGGGTGGCGGATTCGATGGAGAAAAGTTTTTCCTTCTGAAGGAACAGTACGCCCCAGCCGGCTATTGCATACTTTGTTATGTATATGAAGGCACTCGCGGCGGAGATTATCCATATCCCCGGATGCTTCAGCACCATCCTCTGGACCTCGGACGTTTTCATGCGGTCTTCCTTCTGCATGTTCTCGGACGAGAGGTCCTGGACAGAAGGAAGCCCTTTGCTTTCGGGCGTATCGCTCACGAAGAAAAGGATTATCAGGGTGCCGGCAAGTCCGGCGACTGCGGAAAAGATGAATCCGGACTGCCATCCGAAAGTCCCGACAATCGCCCCTATCACAATGAAAGACAGGAACTCTCCGAGATACGGGCTTGCACTGAATATACCATAGTATGTGCCTCGCTTCTTCAGCGGAAACCAGCGCGAAAGGTTGATTATCCCGGGAGGGGAACCCATGGACTGGGCCCAGCCGTTGACACCCCAGAGTATCGCGAAGGATATGAACACGGCAACGGAAGCCAGCCCCATGCTGCCGTGGAGGAAGCCGAGCACGCCCATCACGAGATTTATCACGGCCGACACGGCAAGTCCGGTGGCCATGAACCGCCTTATGTTGCAGTAATCCGCAATGAAGCCGTTCATGAACTTTCCGACGGCATATACGAAAAGCAGGGCTGAACCTATGATACCCAGCTGCCCTGCCGACAAGAGTCCGGAATCTATGACCGGCTGCTTGACCACACTGAGGCTCAGGCGGCACACATAGTACAGGCTGTATGCTATTGTCGCTCCCCAGAATGTGTTCCGCCTCAACTTTCTGTAGACGTCCATCACTTCCTTGTCAGGGATTTTTTCTTCCGACGGCTTGCTGATTCTGTAAAAGGAGTATAGGCTCATATTTTTGTGATGCCGGCTCTGTAATGCAGGCTTGGTCGTGGCAAATATAAGAAATTGTATGTAGATTTACATCCGGATTACAAAAGTCTTCATCATGAAAAGCATCACAACCATCTTTCTTGCACTGACAGTCGGGTTTGCAGCCATGGCCCAGACCCCGGGTAACGTAAAATATGTCTATACCGAAGCCTCCGGGCTGAACCTGATAGGGAAAATCCTGGAAGGCACGCCGAATCCGTACCACAGGGTCGACACCTGCCGTTACAAGGGCTTCACGCAAAGCGAAAACACGCAGGTGAGATGTTCCGCAGGGCTCGCGGTCCTGTTCAAGACCAATTCGAGCACTATTTCCGTAAAGAGCGAATACGGCTACTACAACAATGCCCCGAACACCATGGGCATTTCCCTGAGAGGATATGACCTCTATATAAAGAAAGACGGCAAATGGCTCTACGCAGCATCCAGAGCCGGGAATCCAGAATCCGATGCACCGCTCGTACTCATTTCCGGCATGGACCGTTCCGAGAAAGAGTGCATGCTGTACCTGCCGATATACAGCGAGATGTATTCAGTGAAAATCGGGGTAGAAGAAGGCGCGACACTGGACAGGCTCGAATCTCCGTTCAGGCACAGGATAGGCATCTTCGGCTCCAGCTACACGCACGGCATAAGCACAAGCCGTCCCGGCATGTCATACCCTATGCAGCTCATGAGGGATACCGGGCTGCAGATTCTCAACCTCGGATGCAACGGCAACTGCAAGATGCAGCCATACTTTGCAGACGTGCTTGCGGATGCCGATGTGGACGCACTGATATTCGATGCCTTCTCGAATCCTTCAGCCGACATGATAAAGGAAAGGCTCTTCCCTTTCATCGAGAAGATACAGAAAGCCCATCCGGACATCCCTCTCATTTTCATGCAGACGATATACCGGGAAGCCAGGAACTTCAATCCGGTGACCGACAGCCTGGAGCAGGCAAAGATGGACATGGCAGCCGGACTCATGAAAGAGGCTATCCGGAAATATGACAATGTCTATTTCATAGTCCCGGACACGGGAAAAGATGCCCACGAAAGTTCGGTAGACGGTACACATCCGTCGGATATGGGCTATATGGCATGGGCGCGGTCCATAAAGAAACCGATACTCAGGATATTGAAAAAGTACGGTTTATAAGGGAAAATATATAAAAATACCTTTATTCTATTGTATTTTTAAAAATCCTTAGTAAATTTGCAGTCCCAAAAACAAAAAGGGGACATTGAGATATGGTGTAATGGTAGCACTACAGATTCTGGCTCTGTCAGTGAGGGTTCGAATCCTTCTATCTCAACAAA
>CALVDM010000007.1 GCA_944326335.1 uncultured Bacteroidales bacterium | reverse complement strand
CTCTGGAAAACTTCATCGGTCCGCAGCTTGAGAAAGGACACCTCAAACGGTAGGCTATGACGGCAGCGAAGGGAAATTATTTTGAGTCGAAACCGAGGTACGAGATTCTCGACGGCCTCAGGGGTGTGGCATCTGTTATCGTGGTGCTGTTCCATATACTGGAGACATACTCGGCAGGACCTGCATACCAGGTCATAAACCACGGCTATCTTGCGGTGGACTTCTTTTTCGTGCTGTCGGGGTTCGTTCATCCCTTGCCTGGGCTGCGTTCAGGCTTTACGACATGCCTGTAAGGAAGTGGCTTAAGGAGAGATTCTGAGGATTCAGTACAGCCTTATGACACAGTTGTTGTCCGGGATGCCGTCCTTGTCCGTATGCAGATACCGAACGATATGGTCGAGGATGAAGGCATATTTGAGCGAGTGCTTCCTGACTTTCGCCACGACGGATTTCAGCTCTGCCTTGTCTTCACTGGACATGGTCTCGTCTCCGCCGATGTGCGCCACGTATGCCTTGCCTGCCACTGCTGCGGCCTCCTCCACGATATCCTGCGGCATGGAATCCCCGACAAGTGCCCTCACAATCGAGGATATGGCTTCTCCGGCATAGTGTACGGCCTTTTCCTCCAAGGACTTGTCGGCCATCAGCGGAGCTATGTGCCAGGTGCTGACTGCGAGGCTGTCTCCGTCCAGCACAAGGCTTCTTACAGGCATCGGATAGCTCACCGTGGACCCGGTCTCGATATCATATACGGCGGATTTCCCCGAGCCGGACACGGCAATGTCCTGCGCATGGAAATGCCCTGAAAAGACAATCTGCAGCCCGAGCTTCCTGAACATCCTCCCGCATCTTCTCCAGTCCTTCACGAGGTAGTCGCTCATGGCCTTCTCTTCCCATTTCCAATGCCGGACCACCCCATGATGTATCATGGTCAGCATCCTGCATCCGTCTTCCTCCGCCTTGCGGGCCTGCTCCGCGATGAAATCCATGGTCCCGTCCTTTATGCGGCCTCCGACGATGCATTCACCTGTCCCGAAATCATTGTCCTCGTACCTGCATGCATCTATCGCCAGCAGCCTCACGTTCCCGCTGAGCTGCGCCACGTAGGAAAGGGACGCGGTGTCACGCGCGATGGCCTGGCCATAGCCGAAATCCCTGTACATGCATGCAAATTCTTCCGGGGTCACGGTCCGCACCCTTCTTGTCGAGTCTCCGGAATATTCGACCGCGTGAGGGTTGAGGACATCATGGTTCCCAGGAATTACGAACGTGCGGATTCCGCTGTCCGTCAAGGGTTTCAGGAGTTCTTCCGAAACGAGCCTGTGGGAAACGTATTCCCCGTCTTTCGTCAGGTCTCCGGACACGAGGACCACATCCGGTTTCATCTTCAGGATTTCAGATACTGCCGCGCGCAGAATCTCCGGACTCTCCTTCAGGAGCTTCCTGTCTCCGGCAATGTAGTCGCCGTATGCCTTTCCGTCCTCCACGAGGAGTTCCGGTGCCATTACATGGATGTCAGACATGACAGCTATTTTCATTCCGCTGTCTTCAGTGCCGATATGCCTTGCCATATTCCCGTTCCCGGGGCCGGCGGCCGACGTCCTGATGCAGCATAACCCTGCAAGGACCAGCACCGCAACCGTAAGGATCACTTTTCCCATTGTCTTGCATGATATTGATTCCGAAACCGGAGTCACGCGTCCTCGAGGCATCCGTCAAGCTCGCGTGTAATCTCCTCCTTGTCCATGTCCCTGCCTATGAAGACGATTTTCTGCATCCTGTCCCCGTATTTTTCATCCCAGTCCCTGAGGAATCCCGGGTCTGACTTCATGAGCTTCTCAAGGTCTTCTTCCGGGGCGGTAGCATACCATCTTCCGGCCTGTCTCAGCTGTTTCTGCCTTCCGGCCTGCTCGAACAGGTAGGACATGTCCTTCTCGTCGCTGAAATAGCACACTCCCTTGGCTCTGATTACCGATGCCGGCCACTTCCTGGCCACGAACCTGTCGAATCTGTTTATGTCGAACGCCGGTCTCCTGTAATACACGAAAGTGCCTATCCCGTATTCCTCCGCTTCGCCTTCGTCATGATGATGCTCATGGTGGTGTCCGTGATGCATCCTTGCTTCGTGCTCTTCGTCCTGAGAAGGTCTGCTTTCAATGCCTCTTATCCAGCCGGCGGATGTGGCTGCACGTTCGAAGTCGAATTTCCCGGTGTCGAGAAGCCTGTCCAGCTCCACGTCCGCGTAGTCGCATTCGAGGATTTCAGCAGAAGGCTGGAGGGTGCGTATCACGGCTTTTATCCTTGCCAGTTCCTCCGGCTTCACCTCGGAGGCCTTGTTGAGCAGGATGATGTTGCAGAACTCTATCTGCTGGATTACCAGCCTTTCGAGGTCTTCATCGCCTATGTCTTCACGCCTGAGGCTGTCTCCGCATCCGAATTCGTCCCTTATCCTGAGGGCGTCCACGACCGTCGTAATGCAGTCGAGACGGCACACCCCGTATTTCGTATATGCACCGCCGAGAGAAGGGATGCTGCAGATGGTCTGTGCTATCGGCTCAGGTTCGCAGATGCCGCTTGCCTCTATGACAATGTAGTCGAACTTCTGCGATTTCACCAGCTCGAATATCTGCTCCACGAGGTCGGCTTTCAATGTGCAGCAGATGCATCCGTTCTGCAGTGCCACAAGGCTGTCGTCCTTCTGTGCCACGACCCCTCCTTTCTGTATCAGGTCTGCATCTATGTTGACTTCACCGATGTCGTTCACGATGACTGCAAAGCGGATTCCCTGCCTGTTGGCGAGGATTCTGTTCACGAGGGTGGTCTTTCCGCTGCCGAGATAGCCTGTCAGCAGCAGGACAGGTATTTCTTTCCTTTCCATGTCAAAATGTCTTTAATCAAGGGCCTGTGAGGCTGCGGTTTCCTGCAGGTCTGTCAGCCCGGGCATGCAAAGGTATCAATTTTTCTTTCCCGATGTCATCATATCGGCCCTTGTCTGCATCTATATCAACAGTTGCATTGTCCGGCATGGAAATGGCATGACCTTAAACTCTTGACAATATTACGAAACCGTAATGCCATTTATGAGGAAAATGATTTTCGCGGCGGCTGTGCTGCTTGCTTCAGTCCGCATGTACGGGATTTCACTCGAGGAATGCCAGAGGCTCTCGAAGGAGAATTACCCGATGATAAAGCAGTATGAACTGACGGAAGCCATGTCGCAGTTCTCGTTCAGGAATGCGGCCATGGGCTACGCCCCCAGAATCACCCTCGGAGGCCAGGCGACATACCAGAGTGATGTCACGGACTTCCCGGAGGTGTTCACATCCCTGATGCAGGCGATGGGGACGGATGTGGCCGGGCTTTCCAGAGACCAGTACAAGCTCCAGCTGGAGATAAGCCAGACCATCTGGGACGGAGGCTATTCGAAGGCGCAGAGGGAGGCTGTCAAGGCTCAGAACGAGGTCTCCCTGCTCACTATAGACAAGGACATCGATGCCCTCGAGGCGCAGGTGAACCAGATGTATTTCGGGATTCTGATGCTTGAGGTCAACCTGGAGGCCAACATGTGCATGGACACTCTCCTTGTGTCGAACCTTGCTGCCGCAAAGTCCGCCGCTTCTAACGGAACAGCCCTGCAGAGTGACCTAGACAACATCCGGGTCGAGCTTCTGACGCTCAGACAGCAGCGCAGCCAGCTTGAACGCTCCCTGAGAACGTACAAGGACATGCTTGCCCTGATGATAGGGCGCAAGATAGAGGATAATGAAGTGTTCGAAGTCCCAAGCCCCGTCATAATAGACACCTCCAGGAACGAAAGGACGGAACTGCGGCTGTTCGATGCGCAGATTGCCGAGCTCGAGACCCGCAGGAAGATGCTTGACGTGGCTGTCATGCCCAAATTCTCCCTTTTCGCCCAGGGATGGTACGGGAAGCCGGGGCTGAACGTCTTCGATGACATTCTTTACAACAGGCTGACATGGAACGGAATAGTCGGTGTCACGTTCAGGTGGGACATCTCCGGTTTCTACACGAGGAAGAACGACATGAAGAGGATAGACCTTTCACAGCGTTCCGTGGAGCTGCAGCGCGACTCGTTCCTGAGGAATGCTGACATAAGGCAGACCCAGATACAGTCTGAAATCGACAGGATGTATGACCAGAAGGCGGTGGACGATGAGATAGTGCGCCTCAGGGAATCAGTGCGCAAGGCCTCGGAATCCAAGTACAGGAACGGTGTCATCACCGTGAACGACCTTCTGCGGGACATCATGAACGAGAACAATGCAGTCCTCGGGCGGTCGAAGCATGAGCTCGAGATGCTCAAGAATATATACGACCTGAAAATGGAACTGAACCAATAGAGGATAATACGATATATGAGAATAGACAGGTACATTTCAATCATCGCCGTCGCCGCGGCTGCAATGTCGTGCGGCGCAAACAGGAGCGGATACGATGCCGAGGGGTATTTCGAGTCTGTGGAAGTCACGGTTTCCTCGGAGGCGAACGGGAGGATACTCAGCTTCGGCATAGATGAGGGAGACAGGCTGGAGGCAGGGGAGACTGCGGGCTGCATAGACAGCGTGCAACTCTATCTTACCAGGCAGCAGCTCCTTATGACATCGGAGTCGGTGCTGAAGAACCGCCCGGACGTGGACATGCAGGTAAAGGCCATGAAGGAGCAGCTCAAGACCATGGAAAAGGAGCGTCAGAGAGTGCTGAACATGTTCAATGACGGGGCGGCGACACAGAAGCAGCTCGACGACGTGGATGCCGGCATAGCCGTGCTCAAAGTCCAGATAGAGGCGCAGGAGTCGGCTCTCGGCAATTCGGTCTCGAGTCTGGACGCACAGAGTTCGAGCATAGCCATGCAGATAGCGCAGATAGACGACAAGCTCGCTAAATGCCGCATAGTGTCTCCCGTGTCGGGGACAGTGCTTGCGAAATACGCTGAGGCAGGGGAGTTCGCATCTGTCGGAAAGCCGCTTTTCAAAATTGCCGACCTCGACAAGGTGTTCCTGAGGGCCTACGTGACCTCCGCCCAGCTTTCGGAAATAAGGCTCGGGCAGCAGGTGAAGGTATTCTCGGACTACGGCAAGGGCTATTCCAGGGAATATGACGGCACCGTCGTCTGGATTTCTGACCAGAGCGAATTTACCCCGAAGAACATCCAGACCGGGGACGACAGGAAGAATCTCGTCTATGCAATAAAGGTGGCGGTCCGGAACGACGGACTCATAAAGCTCGGTATGTATGGCGGAGTCGAATTCTGACAGATTCCCGGTAGTGATTGACGGCCTTGTCAAGTCTTACCGCAAGAATGCTCCTCCGGCCGTGAACCTCGGTGAGAGGGTGGAAATAGGCAGGGGAGAGCTTTTCGGGATAATCGGGCCGGACGGGGCCGGCAAGACCACCCTGTTCCGCATGCTTGCAACCCTTGTGACCCCCGACAGCGGCACGGCTTTCATCGAGGGAACCGACATCCGCTCCGGTTACAGGAAGATACGTACATTGCTCGGCTATATGCCCGGACGCTTCTCCCTCTATCCCGACCTGTCGGTGAGGGAGAACCTGGATTTCTTCGCCTCTGTCTTCGGAAAGGACATCGACGAGAACTACAGCCTGATAGGCGGCATATACGACCGGCTCAAGCCTTTCGAGAAACGCAAGGCCGGGAAACTTTCGGGAGGCATGAAACAGAAACTTGCGCTGTGCTGCTCCCTGATACATTCTCCGTCCGTGCTGCTCCTTGACGAGCCCACGACCGGAGTCGACCCCTCGTCGAGGCGGGAGCTCTGGGAGAATCTCGCGGGGCTTAAGGAATCCGGCATGACGATAATAGTTTCGACTGCCTATATGGACGAGGCCGACAGGTGCGACAGGGTAGCAATGATGAAATCCGGACGGTTCCTGACGATAGACTCCCCGGAAGACATAATATCGAAGTTCGGGAAAAGGCTGCTGGCAGTGCGTTCCGACGAAATGTTCAGGCTCCTGAGGGACTTGCGCTCGATGGACACCGTGTCGAGATGCTACACTTTCGGCGACAGCCACCATATAGTCCTGAAGCAGGGGGCCGGGGTGACCGCCGGTTCGATTGCTCGCGAGCTTACGGAGAGATTCTCCCACACCGGAGTGGAGGTGAGGGAAGCGGAGGCCACCCTCGAGGATTGTTACATGAACTTGGAGGAGAAATGATAGACAAGGGCGACAATGTCATAGAAGTCAGGAACCTGACAAAGAAGTTCGGGGATTTCACGGCAGTGGACAACATCACCTTCGAGGTGCACAAGGGCGAGATTTTCGGATTCCTCGGTGCCAACGGGGCAGGCAAGACCACGGCTATGAAGATGCTGACCGGCCTGAGCTTCCCGACATCCGGGGAAGGCAAGGTCGCTGGTTTCGACGTGTGGACCCAGTCGGAGCTGATAAAGAAGCACATCGGATACATGAGCCAGAAGTTCGCCTTGTACGGTGACCTCACCGTGAAGGACAATCTCGACATTTTCGCAGGGATATACGGAGTCCCTCCGCGTCAGTCCGGGAAAAGAATAGCGGAACTGCTCGACAGGCTCTCGCTTGCCGGAGAACGGGACACCCTCGTGAGGGATCTGCCGCAAGGCTGGAAGCAGAAGCTCGCTTTTTCCGTCGCGATTGTGCACAAGCCAGAGATAATGTTTCTCGACGAACCCACGGGCGGTGTGGACCCTTCGGCGAGAAGGCAGTTCTGGGAACTCATATACGAGGCTGTGGATGAAGGTATAACGGCATTCGTCACGACACATTACATGGATGAGGCCGAATATTGCGGCAGGATTTCCATGATGGTGGACGGCAGGATAGATGCCCTCGACAGCCCTTCTGCCCTGAAACGGAAGTACGGGGCGGCATCCGTAGCCGAGGTATTCGAAATCCTTGCAAGGGGAGCCAAAAGACAGGACTGACGCCATGAGAGAGTTTTTTGCATTCGTAAGGAAAGAGTTCCTGCATATTTTCAGGGACAAAAGGACGCTGCTGGTGCTCATCGGCCTCCCGACAGCCCTGATTGTCCTGTTCGGTTTCGCCATCTCCACGGAGATACGCAACGTGAATGTCGGACTGCTGTCTGCTGATGACGACGTGTATGTCACGAGACTCATGGAGAAGATAGACCGCAGCGAATACTTCACTTATGTCGGGGCCTTCCGTTCCGAGGCGGGGCTCGACGAGGCGATGAGAAGGGGGCAGGTCGATGCCGCACTCATCTTCGGCAAGGATTTCATGTCCTCTCTCTACAGCCCGGAAGGGGCGGACGTGGCCGTGGTGGTGGATGCCGTCAATCCGAACAACGCCTCCATGGAGGTCATGTACCTCTCAGGCATGATTTCGGATTATTTCAAGGATGATATCGTCTCCATGGCATCATACCGGCAGCAGATGCCCGCCACAGGCAGGCTCACGCCGAATCTCAGGATGCTCTACAACCCGCAGCTGAAGAGCTCGTACAATTTCGTCCCGGGAATCATGGGGCTCATCCTCATGCTGATATGCGCCCTGATGACTTCGGTTTCCATCGTGAGGGAGAAGGAGACAGGGAGCATGGAGGTCCTCCTGGTGTCCCCGGTGAGGCCGATAAACATAGTCATAGCGAAGATGATACCGTATTTCGTCGTGGCATGCGTCGTTCTGGTCAATATCCTGCTTCTGACGATTTTCGTCCTGAAGGTGCCTGTGGCCGGCAGCTTCTTCTGGATGATACTCGTGTCGGTGATATACATCATCCTGTCCCTCGGGATAGGCATGCTCGTGTCCACACTTGTCAGGACACAGATTATCGCCACCCTGATATGCGGGATGATTTTCCTTGTGCCCGTCATGATGTTCAGCGGGATGCTGTACCCGATTGAGAGCATGCCCGAGCCGCTGCAGTGGTTCGCTCAGATAATCCCTGCAAAGTGGTTCATAGAGGCGATAAGGAAGATAATGATAGAGGGGACCCCTGTCCGCTACGTAACCAAGGAAATACTGATTCTTACAGCGATGGCCGTCGTGGTCTTCACGGCCGCTGTCGCCAAATTCAATGACAAACTAGATTGAAGCCATGTCTCCGTTCAGATATCTGTTCATAAAGGAATTCAAGCAGTTCATGAGCAATCCGTTCATGCCCATGGTCCTTGTCCTGCTGCCTTTGCTGCTGATGCTCCTCGTGCCCCTCGCGGCCAATATGGAGGTCCGCGAAATCAAGCTGACGGTAGTGGACAGGGACTGTTCGGCATTGTCGGCCCGGCTCGTGGACAGGATATCAAAGTCCGGGTATTTCAGGGCGGGGCCCTCATGCATGACATATCCGCAGGCCATGGAGAAGATGCGCAAGGGTGAAGCGGACATAATCCTGGAGATTCCCTATGGCATGGAGAAGGCTCTCGAGAGCGGGAAGGACATGGAAATCTACATAGCGGCCAATGCGGTGAACAGCACCAAAGGCTCGATAGGCGGAGGCTACCTTTCATCCATAGTGTCCGACTTCTCGGCAGAGCTTTCCGGCAGGGAAGGCCATGATGCCTCCGTCCCTCTGAAGATAGTGCCCCAGTACCGCTACAACCCCCACCTCGACTACCGTCTGTTCATGGTCCCGGCCCTGATGATTGTCGTGATAATCCTTGTGGGAGGTTTCTTCCCCACTCTCAGCATTGTCTCTGAGAAGGAGAACGGCACCATAGAGCAGATAAATGTGTCTCCGGTGCGGAAAAGGGATTTCATCCTGTCCAAAGTCCTTTTCTACGGCATACTCGGCGTGTTCGCCTTCACCCTTGCGATACTTATCGCCCATTTCGTCTATGGTCTCGCGTCCCATGGAGGACTTGCGGAGATTTACGTGGGCGCAATGATATTCCTCGTGTTCATGGCCGGTTTCGGCCTCATGATATCCAATTATTCGGAGACCATGCTCCAGGCAGTGTTCATGATGCTGTTCTTCGTGCTGATATTCATGCTCATGAGCGGCATCTTCACTCCGGTGAGCTCCATGGAGACCTGGTCCCAGTATGTGACATACGCGCTTCCGACACGGTATTTCGTCAACATCCTCAGGGCTGTCTGCCTGAAGGGGAGCCAGTTCTCCGACCTGGCGTTCGACTATGCCATGCTGTCCGGATTCGCCGTTGTCATCAACGTGCTTGCGGTCGTGACATACAGGAAGCAGAGGTGATGGCTCACGAGTCTTCCTTCCCGCCTGCCTGATGCCTTTTCATGTATTCTCTCGGCAGTATGCCGAACTGCTGCCTGAAACGCCGGGAGAAGTAGGACATGTTGCTGAATCCCGTAAGGAAGCATACCTCGTTAATCCTGTGCTCTCCGCTCTTCAGAAGCTGTGCGGCGGTCTTCAGGCGTATCAGCCGTATGTAGTCGGTCGGTATCATGCCGGTCAGGCCCTTTATCTTCCGCTGCAGGTTTGAACGGCTCATGGCCATCATCTCCGCAAGCGTCTCTACCGAGAATCCCTCGTTGGTGAGGTTCCCCGATATCACCGAGTTCAGCTTGTCCAGCCATTTCTCGTCCTGTGGCGGTATCTCGTCGGTCCCGTAGTGCATCTCGGGAGTCGATGCGAAATGCTCGGAAATCCTTTTCCTGTTCTCCAGGAGACTTTCCACGCAGGCTTTCAGGTACACGAGTGAGAACGGTTTCTCGACGTAGGTGTCCGCCCCGGATTCCAGTCCGCGCACCTTGCTGTCGGCGGAGTCGAGGGCAGACAGCAGGATGAAAGGTATGTGGCTCAGCATCCTGTCCTGACGCACTTTCTCAAGAAAGGTGAATCCGTCCATGACAGGCATCAGTATGTCGCTTATTATCAGGTCGCAGCTTTTCCTGGACAATATCTCAAGAGCCTGCATCCCGTCCGATGCAGCGAGGACATTGTATGTCTCCTCGAAGTTCCTGACGAGGAAATCCCTCATGTCCGGAGTGTCCTCGACAATCATGACAGTGTATCTGTCTGCATGTGCCGGAGCCGGTTCCTCCTGTTCCTGCACAGACACCTCCGCACTTGCCGCAGACGTCCCCATGTCCGGAATCTCCACAGTCACCCTGCATCCGCCACAGCTGTTCGTGCCTATGGAGATGTGGCCTCCATGCTTGTCCACGAGGATTTTGACGAGGCTTAGCCCTATGCCGAACCCGTTTCCGGAATACGGGGCACCCTGGAAGAACGGCTGGAACACCTTGTCCCTTATCCCGTCCGGAATCCCCGGCCCGTCGTCATCCACCGATATGCTCAGCATCTGGCCCGAATAGTCCGCCGAGACCGTGATTTCCGAGCGGGCATATTTCAACGCGTTCGCAAGCAGGTTGCTGATGATTTTAATCAACGCTTCCCTGTCGGCCACCATCACTATGTGCTTCTGGGGGAGTGAGGTGATTATATCTGTCTTGCCGGAGGTGTTGCCGGTGTCCGACGAGGCGTCCCTGAACCTGGCGACGGTGTCGGCCACTATTGCAGAGACATCCGTGTTGCTGCAGGAGAGCCTGTAGCCTTCGCTGTCGATTTTCCTGAAGTCGAGCAGCTGGCTTATGAGCTCGAGAAGCCTGTTCACGTTTTTCTGTATCATTGTCAGGTTTGCGGCTATGCCGTTGCTCAGGTGTCCGCTTCCCATCACCTGCTCGAGAGGTGCCTTTATGAGGGTGACCGGGGTCTTTATCTCGTGCGCTATCTGGGTGAAGAAGTCTATCTTTGCCTTGAACACCTCTTTTTCCTTCCTCTCCCTTTCCCGGTCGTTCATGTATTTCAATACCAGCAATATCACGCCTATCAAGAGCACTGCATACCCTGTCTTGGCGAATGCGCTCTGCCACGGCGGGGCCAGGACCTTGAACTCTACGGAAGGCTCCGAGCTGCTTTCATAGCCGTTATTGTTGTAGCTGGTCACGGAAAACCTGTATTTGCCTGCCCTCAGCTTCATGAATGTGACCGAGTGCTGCTCCGTCTCCGTCCAGCTGTCGTTGAGGCCTTCGAGCTTCCATCTGAACCTGTTCTGCCCGGGTGCCACATAGCTGAGGCATTCGTATTCTATCTTGAGCGAAAGCACGTTGCTGTGCAGCTTGAGCATCCCTTCTCCAGGCACTATTTCCCGGACAGTCTCCATCCCGTCCTTGCCGGTGCTTCTGACGGATACAGTGGAAATCACTGTCTCGGGTCTCACCTTGTTGTCAGAGATTTTGAAAGGGGAGAAGCGGTTGAAGCCGTTGATGCCTCCGAAGTAGAACGTGCCGTCTGAAGCCGCGTATGAAGACCTGAAGTTGAACTGGTCGCTCTGCAGCCCGTCTTCGGTCGTGTACCTGACATATTTCCGCGAGGCAGGGGTGTATTTCACGATACCCTTGTTCGAGGACAGCCACAGGTTGCCTGCGCCGTCATCGAGGATGCCGTAGTATATGCCGTTCGGCAGTCCTTCCTCCGCCCCGAAATTCTCGAAACGGCCGAGGGGGGGGGTGGACACATACCTGCAGATGCCGGAGCTTTCCCCGCAGAACCACACATCCCCGTTCCTGTCGACATATACCCGGTTGAACATGTCGTCAAGTGGGCTTGACGGGTCTGAAGGATTGTGCCGGAAGCAGGTCCAGGTCTTGTCTGTCTGCGAATACCTGTATATGCCGTTGACCCTTGTGGCGAACCATACGTTGCCGTCCCGGTCTTCAGCTATGTCATATATGAAATCCGACCCTGTGATGCCTACCCTTGAGAACTTCCCGCTCCCGAGGTCGAAGCGGCACAACCCGGCGAGCGTGCCCACGAATATCTCTCCGGACGAGCTCCTGTGTATCGCATAGACATGGTTGTTGCACAGGGATGTCGTGTCTGAGGGGATGTTCATGTATCTGCGGACCTTGCCTGTCCTGAGGTCCATGCAGTCGAGACCCTTTGAGAACGTGCCTATGAGCAGCTTGTCGCCGACGATTTCAAGGGCGTGGATGTTGTTGTGGCTCTTGTGGCTGTAGTCGGTGAACCTGCCGGCGGCAGGGTCGAAGCAGTTCAGCCCTCCGTTTTCAGTGGCTATCCAGATGTTGCCCTTGCTGTCTTCGCAGAATTCGCTCACGGCATTGCCGTGGAGGGTGCCTGGCTTTTCCTCGTCCCTGTACCAGAGAATCTCGTCCTGTCTCGGAGATATGTATTTGACGCCTGAGAAGTACGTGCCAATCCACAGTCCGCCTTCCTTGTCCTTGAAGAACTTGTAGACGCTGCTCCTGGCAAGGGAGTAGTCTCCGGACGAGACCCATCCTGCCCCTTCTTTCTCGAAATTGAACATTCCGCTGTCGGTGCCGATCATATAGACTCCGGGCGACTTCCTGAAGATGCTGTGAATCCTCGAGATGTTCCAGCCCGTGTTTTCCGCGCCATTGTAGGGGAAGAGTGTGAAGAGTTCTTTCCCCGGATCGAACTCCGCAAGGCTCCCGTTCTGCGTACCCACCATGAGACACCCTTCCTCTCCGCATATTATGTCGGTGAATTCGTTGTCCCCGAGGTCCGCATTCTCCCCGACGAGATTGTAGCATCCGGTGAAGATTCCGGTCCGGGGGTCGCAGCCGTACATTCCGGAGGATGTCCCGACCCAAAGTTTCCCGTTCTCCCCGATGGCAAGCGACCTTACATGAGGGGAGGATGGCAGGCTGTACCTCACGAGCCTCTCCTCATTTTCCGACCACATGAACAGCCCGTTGTCTTCGCTTCCTATCCACAACTGGCCCATGCGGTCGTAGACGAGGCTCGTGCAGCCTCTTATCACGCAGCTGTCGGTGCTTGCCTTGCTGAAGGTCGAGATTTTACCGGTCTGCTTGTCGAACAGAGTCAGCGAGCTTGAGCACCCGAGCCACAGATGGCGTCCGTCAGGATGAGGACAGATGACATCTATGTTCGTGTGTTCCCCCGTCATGGACGAAGCGTAGACAGTGATTCTGTTCCCGTCGAACCTGTTGAGCCCGTCCTTGGTGGCGAACCACATGAATCCCGTGCTGTCCTGATATATGTCCTTGACGCTGTTGTCCGAGAGCCCGTCATTCACGTCGTAGTGCCTCAAGGGCCTTATTCCCCACAGCGGC
The DNA here is from genome assembly GCA_944326335.1 of uncultured Bacteroidales bacterium. Taxonomy (GTDB): domain Bacteria; phylum Bacteroidota; class Bacteroidia; order Bacteroidales; family UBA932; genus Cryptobacteroides. The sequence goes on along the minus strand of CALVDM010000007.1, from coordinate 75,843 downwards.
AATGCCATGAGGAATATCGAGGAAAATGATATGACGAGTCTCCTTAGAACCACTGTGCGAAAAAAATTTCCCGAAGATAGGTGCTGTCCCGGTTTGTCCCAAAATATTTTTTCCACCATTATTCCTCGCCGGTGATTTCAGCGAGCTTCATGAGTGCCTTTATGGATGCCATGGTGCAGTTGGTCCAGAATCCGCGGCTTGCGTTCTTGAATCCGTCCCTGAGGTCGAGGGATGTCGGAATCTGCCCGTCGAGAGCATTCTGCACAATCGTGAGATTGTCTGTCAGGGCCCTTGCCTTTTCAAGCGCGAGCCTGTCTCCGGTGGCTTCATACAAATCCATGAATGCCAGGGCCATGACTGCTGAACTGTGGTCTATCGGCATCCTGTAGCCGTATTGTTCGTAGACCGTCGGTGTGCTCATTGTCCTTATCCCGTCCGGGTTCGGAAGCACGTCCCAGCAGACGAACTGGTCTTCGCTGAACCTCACGAGGTCGATTGCGTCTTCGAGAGCTTCCCCGTCCCGGTTCCCGTAGTGCAGCAGGTACGATGCATAAGGGGCCGAGGCGCATTCGGTCAGATTCTGGTACGGCTTCTGGTTGAGCACCGTCATGTCCTCGAACTGGGCTGTCATGTCGAAAGATGCCATTGCCACGTCTTCCATCCATTTCTCGGCACGTGCGAGCGGCTCTTTGAACCTGTCCATCCCGTACTGGCCGGAAAGCCTCCTGAAATATTCCATGACAGGGGTGAGCATGGCCTTGCATCCGTTGACCGGCTCTCCGGTGATGTAGTCCACCTTTATCGGCATGGACCCGTCTTCGCCCTGCAGCCTGACGTAGGTGTCCGCTATCGCTGCAGCCTGAGCGAGATATTTTTCCTCTCCGGTCAGGTCGTAGAGGTCAAGGAAGCCGTTCCCTGCGAAGCATGCCTCCATGGTCATGGTCTTCCCCTGGTTCTCCTCGCGGGACGAGGATATCAGGTTGGAGTAGTAGGTCGGCGGGAAGAACGCGAGCGGAGCATCTGCAGGCCGGCTCATGTCCATGAGGAATACGGCTGCGTTGCGTGCTATCTGCAGGGCCTCATCCCTGTGTCCCGGCAAAATCCTGGCAATCAGGCACTCGAGCTGGATTGTGGAACCGATTATCTTGCATGCGTAGGTGTTGAGCCTGTAGCTCATGTCCGGTTTTGTGGAGGTGAGCCAGTGCTGGAACGCAGGCAGCTCATGGATGTACAGGGCAGCCATTCTGGCGGACTCCATGTATGGACGCACATTCCCGTTGTACGGGCCCTGGAACGGGAAATCCCTCAGGAATTCCCTCTTCCCGGCAATCCCGAGCACGTTTCCGGCGGCATCTGTCCCTTCCACCGTGAGCCGGACCTTCCCCACGGGGATGTCGTTCCACACCGGAGACAGGGAGGCTTCAGGGGTGTCCGCGAAGAACGTCCAGCTTTCACCTGTCGGGGCTCCTTCCCCGAGAATCCACCTCGGCTCCGGGTCTTCGCTCTGCACCCTCAGCCTGTAGCGCGGGGATTCGACCATTTCAGTACCCATGTATTCGATTGTGAAGCGGTATTTCTCCGCCCCGTCCACTGTCCCGAACCCGAAGGCCGGGGCATATATGAATTTTGTCGCGAACCCGTTCCAGAATGGATTGCGTCCTTCGTATCCCGGTCTGACAGGTTCGAGATATTCTTCCGCTGCCTGCCGGTTCAATTCCTCGAAAGGATTGTCATTCCTGCAGCAGCCTGCAGTGAGGATTAATGCCGAAGACAGGACCATGCTTTCAAGAGCTCTGGCGAATAGACGTGTTTTTCCTTGCATTGTTTACTTTACTTCAGTTATTGTGAATGAATAGCTGCCTTTGAGAGGGGAGTCCTCCCTGGAAACGAGACTTATCCTTGTGAGGCTTTCTCCCCACACCTTGCTCATCGCCTTGTCTTCAAGTGTCTTCACTTCAGCCGATGCAGTCATGCCGGAAGGGTATTGCAGCCTTACCGTGATTCCGTTGTCACACTGTATGAGAAGCGTACCTGAAGGTATCTTCCTGCCGTCATATATCTCTCCCGGGAGAATGACATCACCTTTCACAAGGAAATGCTCGATGTCAGGGGCCGTCCTTTCAGAGAGCCTGTAGGTGTCCGTCACAGTAACTGACGGCTTTCCCTTTCCGGACAGCCTGTAGGACCGCACCCAGCTTTCGCATGATGCATTCTCAGGATACGCTCCGGCCATCCCGACCGTGAACCGGCCTCTTTCGATGTCGCATTCCGGGCCGGAAGACCTGTACTGCCTGCCGAACTGCTGGGCCACGGAGTTTATCATCGGAAGGTTGTGCCAGTCGCACTGCATGGACCATATACTGTATCTTTCCGTGCGGCTGAATGTCTGCCTCGTGTATGTCCCTACTCCTGCATCAACGAACACTGGCGTGTCTCTAATGTACAGGATGAATGTCCCGACATCATTGTGGTTGTGGCTCTCGTCGTTGTAGCCTCCTTTAGCCCCGAGGAACCATCCCGAGCCGTTGCGCAGGAAGCAGTGCTCGGTCTCCGGATACCATGTGGAGGCAGGCACCTCTGCCCTGAGTGAGCTGCGTACGGCTTCGAATGCCTCCCTGGTCCCTCCTGCGGCTTCTATTGCCGAGTTGAGCGAGTCTGTCAGCCTCTTCATGTACGAGTCGGATTCCGAGGTGTACAGGGCCCTGTATCCGTCGTTCAGAATCTGTACCGGCTGTCTGAACCTGCAGGTCCCGGCATCCGCCAGCAGATAGAGGGCGAAGTCTGTCATCTCCTTGCTTCCTGCCGCTTTCCCGTAATTCCACACGAGAGGGGCAGGGTTGCTGTTCAGTGCACTCGCATCGGCAAAGTTCACGACATAGTTGTTCCCGATATATGCCCTCGAGACATACTCTCCCATTTTCCTGATTCTCGGATTGTCCATGAGGTCGAACATTCCTCCGGAAGCGTCATGCATTATCTGCAGATATTCGAATGTCTTTCCTGCGGCTGCGCCCCAGTAGGCCGGACCTTCCTCGCATGCACCGTCCTTCTGGATATAGTCGAGGAATATGTCCATTGACTTGCATGACTGTGCTATCGCCTTGTCAAGGGTTTCCTGGTCCCTCTCCATGAGAAGGTAGGCGAGAATCACGTCGGACGTGCACCACGGTGTCCAGTTGTTCATGTTGTGGCCGGTGAATCCTATCCACCAGTTCGAGGCATATTCATCCGGGTCGATGTATGGCTTGAATATGTTCTTTTCCATTGCATTCTCCACGGAAAGACCGATAACCGGGTCGATTTTGTCGAATTCCTCATGGAAGAAGTGCCATATCAGGGCTATTATTGCTCCGTAACGTCCGGAGGCGAGGTCGATGAGCTGCTCGTACGGACTTGGCAGCGACCGTCCGCTCTTCTGGTTGGCAGTGTGCGCTGACAGTACCCAGGAAGGCTGCTGGGAGGCATGCCATACTCCGTCAACAAGCTGGTCGATGAACCGTCCCTTGCCTTCGGCCAGTTCAGCGAGGAACAGGCTTATCAGTGCGCCCCGGTTGGCTCCTTCAGGATTTTCCATGGCCTTGCGGTCTCCTGTGCGCTCGAAAGCGAGGTATGCTGTGGCCGGTATGTATTTCCATTCGAAATCAAGGTATTTTTCCCCCTGGCTCACTGTCCTGGCGGAGTCTGCCGCGAATATCTCGCTCCAAGCCTTCCTGTCGGTGTAGTGAGGGTAGGGGAACCAGTCTTTGCCTGCCACGAACGATGTTGCCACACCCGGGCGGTTGTATTCGGATTCCACCAGGCCAGGTGTGCCGTCCGTCCTGGCAGCGGTCGTGACGGCAGCCAGGATTACGGCAGCGGCCACAAGTATGAGTTTCTTTGTTGTCTGCATCTGCGGGATGTTTTTCTGTTTTACCGGTTGATTGTCTCTATTCCGGGGATATGCGGACCGTGAAGGTTTCCGACTTGCCCGATGTCACACGGGAAGTGAATCCTGCCTCGTAATATCCCGGATTGGCCTGGTCCCAGTCGTTGAGAGTCATGTCGAACACCTTGAGCTCGACTGTCGCGCCGTTTTCCGTGGAAACGGTCAGATAGAGGTTCCTTTCTGTTCCCTGCAGAACGATTCTGTTCCCGTCTATTCGCGGCTGCGCTGTCGTGACCATCGTCCAGCGCACGTCTGCAGGCTTGTTGTACATTGCTTCTATCTTGTCCACTACTACCAAATCAGTGTTGTTCTCTATCGTCACCGTCCTTTCGGCATCTGCGCAGTCTTCCGACAGTATGTCGGACATGTCCACCGTCGCGCCCATCCTGTCCTGCCCGTCATATACCTTTGTTATCTGTGCCCGGCCCGAAGCCTTGTGCAGGGCGTTGTTGAGGGTGATTGTGCTGTGATTGTAATTGTTGTATCTGAACACGGCCCAGCGGAAGGCTTGCTGCCCGAAGTCCCCTGCGTCCCCGACATATCCCGGAGGCACAGGATAGCTTTCGAGAGAGCTGTAGCTCTGCAGCCCGAGGTCTGCGGACACCCTCATGCCGTATGCGTCATAGACGAAGGAGCCCACGTCCATGTGCCCGTGGCTGTAGTCCGCCCGTCCGGCCTTTATGCCGAGCATCTTGTCCGTGTCCGAGAATGTCCAGTCCGTGCGCACGAGGCACACCGGATTTATCCCGTCCCCCCTGTACACATGCTCCTGCGGCGCCGGGATGTCCCCAAGGTCGAACCTGCTTCCATGCACGACGCACAGGATATAGTATTTTTTTGAACTGTAGGACGAGTATAGCCCGGAGTCGAGCTTCCTTATCTCGTTATGAAGGAGGGATGTGTCGTCGAACTTGTCTGCAAGATACCACAGAGCAGGGAAAGGTATCAGAGTCGAAGCGCAGTCGCTGTAGTTGAAGCACCTGTCCGTTGTGCCTTCCATGTACATTATGTATTTGCCTGTCTTGCGGAATCCCTCGTTTGTGGAAAGGCTGAAGTCGGATTTCAGGGCGCTTTCCATGGCGGAGAGCATCAGACATTCGTAGTCTGTCCCGTAGCCCCAGTAGCCGTAGCCTTCGGGATAGTTCCCGTCAGTGCCGTAGATTTCCTGCATGGCTGTCCTGTTGGTTGACACGGCCTTGTCTATAATCTGCCGCGACTCGTCCTCGTTGGCTTCGTAAATTGCGAGGGCAGCCACAACAAGACCGCCGTTGCACACCTGGTTCCAGTTGCTTGCCATGGAATAGAATCCGTTCGGGTTGTCGACGCTTATCTGCAGGGCGGACTTGAAAGCCATGCTGCTGATTGCGGTCTCCGCCTGCCTCCTTGTCTGGGCGGAAAGATTGTTGTACAGCCAGTCATATCCTATGCCCACGGCGAAGCACAGTTCTCCGGTGTCGAGCCAGTGGGCGGTGTGCCAGTCCGGGAATGCGCAGACACTCTGCATGTCTTTTTCCGCACGTTCCAGATACCTGGTGTCACCCGTCATCCTGAATGCGTACGAGCATGCGGTTATCCTTTCCCCGGCTTCCTGGCTCACGGCAAGCAGCCTGTTGCTTTCGATTTTGTATTCGAGGTCGGACATGGTGAGAGACCTGTCTGCGTATTGAATGATGTAGTCATGCATCTTCTTCAGATTCGCGTCAGTCTCTATCTTCTGCTTAATGACTTCAACATCAGCATCGGTCATTATTATCCTCGGGTGGTTGGATGCCGTGAGCTGAGTCCAGTCGGCGCTGCCTGACGGCGGAGTTACCGTACCCGAGCCTCCTCCCGTGTTCCCGCCGCCCGGGGTGAAATGCTCCTTTCCCGAACATCCTGTGAGCAGCAGGATTGTGCAGATGCATGAGAATATGATTCTGGCTGTTGTATTTAACATCTTGATAAGTTTGAATTATGGGGGACCCAAAAGAAACTTTCGGGCGCCCCCAAAAAATGGAAATTGAAGTTTGTTACTGTACCTTCATGCAACGGACATTGAAGCCGTATGCACGGTTGTACTCTTCTTCAGATTTCTGCAGGTTATTGTTGTATGTATAGCAGTATGCCTTATGGTCTGAGCTGCCATATCCTGCGTAAGGAGAGTTTGACCAGCATGTCATTGCTATAAGGTTCGAACCGCCGTTTCCTGCATCACTTCCGTCCTTGTAGCCTCCGAGCGGCCAATATGAGGTGTTGGTGTCATCGTACTTGTAAGTCAGCCATTTCATGACACTTCCTGAAGTGACATCTGCATCCCTTCCTGCAACGAATTCCTTTATGACGGCAGGGGATGCCACCATCCAGCCCTTCGGACAAGGGTCGAACACAGTCTTGACTCCGTTCTCTGCAGAGCCTGCTCCGGTGCCGTTGTTAGGGTTGCCCCAGAAGTCATCTTTCCTGTCGCTCCTTGCCCCTGTCTGGTCTCCGAGCCACCAGTCTCCGTTGGCATTTTCGACATCTTTATAGAAGAGCACTTTATCGACATTCTTCGCAGACTGCTTGAGGTCTCTGGCCGTTGTCGCAGCAGAGCCGAATGTGCCGCTTCCCCACGAGAACGGGAATGGTCTTCCCCACTGGAAGTAGGCTCCATAGCATTTGTTGTCGTCTGCCTGAGGTGCCCTTCCTCCGAGCATCCTGTCCATAACGACAGCAGTACGGTACTGCTCTTCCTGCACTCCGCCAGGAACATACCATATAGTAATTGCCCAGAGATATTCGTTGTTCTCGTTTGCGATTCCTATTTTGCCGAACCATTCCGAGATGGATGCATTTTCCGGCAATACCTTCACTCTCACTGTGTAGTCCGCGCCGAGGTCCACAAAGTCAGGAGCACCCCACCATGAACCAGGTCTGGATGTTTCGGCTTCGAGGCATCCTCTGCCGGCTAAATTATTATCGCCTATCATTATGTTCACTTTCTTCGGTTCCTCGATGCCGATGTAGTAACCGCGGGCTTTCACGTCAAGTATCATTTCCTGTCCGGACTCGGTGAATATGTATGTGTTTTCAGGTCCGTATGCCCATCCGGCGGCAAGTTCGCGGGTTTCGTCAGTCTCATACCACGGGAAGTCGGCTGCGACCTTGGAGTCGTCCACGGTAACAGGAATGACATTCACTGCGTTGGCTTCAAGCTGCCCCAGGTTCATCTTCATCGGGATGGTCTTGATGACGGAGCCGTCGGTCATGCTCACCGACACCACGGTCTCCTTGCCCGTAAGGTCGCAAGGTGCCGTCACCATCCATATCTCCTGCGGCTGAGAGAGGTCTGCAGTCTCTTCCACCGTCACGACTGCGTGGTCTCTCTGATATATTCCTGTCACTTCTCCCGTCGTCACATTTGCGGAGATGTCTCCAGTGATGTGTGCTCCTTCAGAGTAGAGAGACACACCGTTGAGTTTCCAGCTCGAGAACGACCCGCCGGAAACCACGAACTTCACGTAGGCCACGGCATGTGTGAGAGAGAACTGCACCGGAGGGTTGTTGCCGTCGGCATCTGCATCCTCTATCGCCGACTTTGCATACGCAAGTGCATATTTCCCTGTGTGTCCGCTGTCTCCCGGCCTTGCCTGTTTCTGCTCGTAAGGGATGACAGAGTGCAGCGCACCGTCGGAATACTCGGTCCCTGTGCTGTAAGGATAGTAGATTACGAGGTCCTGGGCCTCGACCGCTCCCTGCTCCGTCGTGTTGAGCACGAAAATGCCGCTGTTGTAGCCTGCGCTGCCGTCATCGAGGGTGGCCGATTCGTTCAGGAACCCGCTTTTCATGCCGTAGATTCCTATCTGGTCTCCGGCGCTCCAGAGCACGGGGTATTTGCCGTCTTCCGGTGAGCCTATGGATGTCTTTGTCTGCGGGAATGCTTCCCCGTAGAATACGATGGTTTTCGAATTGCCGTCTCCGAGCACTTCGGACTCCTGGATGCTGCACGATGTGAGAGCTGCCAGGGCCATTGCCGATAATATAAATGTCTTTTTCATATCCTTGGTGTTTTAATGTTACAGGACAGGGTTGTTCTCGTCGAGGTTGCCGGCGGAATTGTCTCCGCTGAACCCGTCAATTTCCCCGTCGCCGGTGAATGTGGTATATGCCGAAGCGCATGCCCTTCCGGTCTCGTCATAGACTATGACGGCCGACAGGTAGTCTCTTTTGTAAACTATGTCGGACACGGTCTCCGTGAAAGGGAGTTCTATGTCCTTGCCGTTCTCCTCCACATAGCGTATGAGCTGGATTTCGTTGGTGTAGTTCAAGTCTCCGATAGTGGAAATCTCCACTGCGGACACTATCTTGGCTCCGTGGAACTGGCCTGCCGTGAGTGTGGCGGAGATGGTCGCCGTATTGTCCGGGTTGGCTACTGCCGTGATGCCCACATCAGGCATTTCACCTGCGGAGCCGCCGTCTCCTTCCGGATTGTTCTTGTTGCAGCCTGTGAAAAGGCCCACTGCAAGTGCGGTGCAGATAATCAGAAATTTTTTCATGATAAAAGTGTTTAATTATGTAATTAAGGTGTCAATATATCCATCCCGGTCTCTGGGTGAGGGCCGGATTCCTCTGGTATTCGGCAGCAGGTACCGACCATGGCCAGTTGTTGTCTTTCCAGTACCATGCATATTCCACCGTGTTGTCTCCCCACCAGCTCTGTCCTCCGTGGACATCCCGGCCCTGGAACTTGCTCTCCTTGTAGGTGCCCCAGCGGATTTCGTCGAAGTAGTTTATGCCTTCTATCGCAAATTCCACCCGCCTTTCATAGCGCACGGCATCCCTCATCTCTTCCTGAGAGCCTGTCTGGATTCTTCTTATCCCGGCCCGGTCGCGCACCTGGTTTATCTTGTCTGCAGCTTCGCCAAGGCGTCCGAGCTCTATCTCGGCCTCTGCCCATTGGAGGAGCACGTCGGTGTAGCGTATCAGAGGAAAGTCAACGTGGCAGTGACGTCTGTCGAGAAGGGCGGAAGGGTCTCCCCATTCCACATATTTGTTGTAGATGTAGAGTGCGGTGAACCTCTTGTCCAGCCAGATGTCGTATCCGCTGCCGGTGCCGTTCGCACCCCTTTGATACAGAGGCCAGCGGAGCTGCTTGCCTGTTGCCACAACATTGTTGTTCCATCCGGGCGAATAGCAGTCCTTAGGCTCGTACGGGGTCACCACTACCATTTTCAGTCGAGGGTCGCGGTTCTCGTAGGCCGTCTTTATGCGTGCTTCATTGCCGTTGTCGAGGTAATACTGGTCGAACACGGAAAGACCGCAGAGTTCCCTTGCCTGGTTGAGTATGGTGGAGTAGCGGCTGTCGCTTTCGAGCCCGTCGCGGAAGAAGAATACGGAGCGTTGCTGCGGGGTGAGGGCGTCCCATCCGGAGATTCCCTGCTCCGCGGCCCATGCGGACCAGCTGAACGGAGTGCCGTCGTCTTTCTGGAAATAGTCCACGAAGTCTGCGGAAGGCTTCACTTCGTCCCAGCTGTCCCATGTGTCGCGAGGGCCTACGGCCTGCTGGATGTCATAGCTGTAGCCGTCAGTCGCGCTGAACTGGATGGCGAAAACCATCTCGTTGTCCTTCTCGTTTTCAGGCTCGAAGAAGTTCAGGTAGCTCTCGGGCGTGCCGTCGTCCCAGAGGTCGTAGCCGCAGTCATCCACCTTGTCGAAATCCTTGCAGGCGGACTCATAGTCCTGCTCCGGAGTCGTGCCGTCCTCGTCGGTAAGGGCTTTCCACATGTAGGTCATCCCCCTGAGTGCGTATGCTGCTCCCTTGGAAGGCCTCCCGTAGTTCTCCGAGAGTGTGTTGTCAGGCATGTACTGGTTGTCTATGCAGTATGTGAGATCGTCTGTCACGGCTTTCCATATATCCTCTGCCGATGACTGTGTCCTCGTGCACTCCTCGTTTGTCACCGGCTCGAGGTAGAGCGGCACTCCCCAGAAGAACTTGTTGAGTCTCGAATATGCCCAGGCCCTGAGGAATCTCGCTTCGCAGATGTACCTCTCGTAGGTGGCCTCGTCGAGTCCGGCCTTGTGAAGATTGGCTATGGCATCATTCGTGGCGTGGACTATACCGTAGCAGAATCTCCATTCGTAGGATATCTGTATGTCGTTGGCCATGTTGTTCTGGCTGTACAGCAGATAGACTGGGTAGCTGTTTGAATAGTAGTCGGTGCAGAATCCCAAAGCTTCGATGCCATAGAAGTTGAATCCGTCAAGGTATGAGGCATTCAACTGTGTACCTGTGTTGATTCTCTTGTAGAATGTCTCGTACAGTCCGTTCATGCCGCTTGCGGCGAGCTCGGGTGTTGTCCACATGCTCCCGCTCGAAATCTGGTTCGACGGCACTGTGTTGAGCATGTCTGTGCAGGATGCTGCTCCAAGGGCGATGGCTCCTGAAATTATCGAATATAGTATCTTTTTCATATCCTTAGAAAGTTATCTGTGCTCCGAATGTCACCTGCCTCATGAGCGGATAGCCGACATCGGCTCCTATTTCAGGGTCGAGTCCCGGGAAACCTGTGATGGTGAGAAGGTTCTCGCCGGAGACGAAGAACCGGAGCTGCTGCACGAAGAATTTGCGTGTGATTTTTTCCGGGAGAGTGTAGCCGAGCTGCACGTTCTTGAGCTTCAGGTAGTCGCCGCGGTATTCGTAGAACTCGCTGGATGCCCTGTTGCTGAGAGCCGTCCCGTAGGTGAGCCTCGGATATGTTCCCGAGATGTTCGTCCTTGCATCGCCAGGGTTGTCCGGGTCGTAGAAATAGTGGTCGTTAGCCACCCTGTCTATGAGCCCGTAGCCGGATTGCATCGTGCTGGCGTTGTAGTAGTCGGAGTTGTAGATTATCCAGAATCCGAACGCCCCGGCCCAGGTCATGTTGAAGTCGAGTCCTTTCCACGAGAATCCGAGATTGATTCCGAGGTTGTAGGCAGGAGTGCCGGTGTGTCCGTTGAAGTCCATGTCGTCATCGTCTCCGTGGTTCATGTCCCCGTCCCTGTCTTCATAGATGAGGTCTCCGTACCAGAGCTGGTCAGGTGAAAGTGCGGATTTTCCGGAGAACGTGTACCCGCTGTCGAGCATGGCCTGAACCCACTGGAAGTCTGTCTCGGTGCGTATCATGCCGTCCACAGGTCCTGCGCCCGGGTCAACTGCACCGCCCTGGTAGCCTTTGCCGCTGCCCTTGTAGACCCTGAGCAGGTAGTGCTCCCCGAGCGGGTGTCCTTCGGCAAGTTTCCCCTGACCCCAGTTCGAGGTGACATCAGCGAGGTTGTTGTGGTAAGTGCCGTCTCTCCATTCCTTGGTGAGAGGCCCCTTGAACTTGGTCACCATGTTCTTGTTGAATGCGAAGTTCGCCCCTACGTAGTAGTTGAAATTCTTGCCTATGCTGCTTTTCCAGTTCACGGTAATCTCGACTCCCTGGTTGTTCACGGCTCCGAGATTGGCAGGAACTCCGTCAACCTGTCCCATGGTGAGATAGATAGGCGGGATATAGAGGATGTCCGTTGTCCTTTTCAGGTAGTAGTCCAACTCTGCCGTGAGCCTGCTGTTGAAGAATCCCATGTCGAGACCTATGTCGGTGGTGGAGGTCGTCTCCCATTTGAGGTCGTTGTTGCTCAGGGACTTTATGAACAGACCCTTGCTGTCTTCACCGTCCACCACGACCTCCTCGACCTGATAAAGGGCCTGCCATGCATAGTTCCCTATACCCATGTTGCTTCCGGCCTGTCCCCATGAAGCCCTGAGTTTCAATGATGAAAGCCACCCTCTTGTGCTTTCCATGAACGGCTCCTCGTGGATTTTCCATCCTGCAGAGAATGAAGGGAACCAGCCGTAGCGGTTATTGATACCGAATTTGGACGAACCGTCGGCCCTGAGGTTGGCCTCGAAGAGGTACTTGTCCATGAACGACCAGTTTATCCTTCCGAAATATGAGCGGAGTCCCCAACCCGCGCGGGCAGTGCTGCTCGTGGAGAGTATCTCGGAGTAGGTGGACGCGTCGTGGAGTGTCCAGTCTGTCGCCCCTTTCTTGTTCACTCCGAAGCCCCAGGACTGGTATTCCATGGCGGAATATCCCAAAAGCACTCCGATGGTGTGGTCTCCGAAGGTGTTGTCGTAGCGGGCAAGCAGTTCCGAAGACAGGTAATAGTTCCTCGACATGTTCTGGATGAGCTGTGCGTCGGCGAGCTGGGTGGTAGTCTTTCTCGTGTTGCTGATATAGTCCCATGTGCCGTTAGGTACGGTGTATGAGTTGCGCTCCGAGAAGGTAGGGGAGTAGTTGAACGTGCCCTCAAGGCTCACGCCCTTGTACGGACGTATCTTGGCATATACGGAGCCGTTGATACGGGTCGCCACATTGTATCCTCCGGCACCGTTCATGTTGCGGAACGGATTGTTCGCATTGGTGCTTTCCTCGCCTTCAAGAGCAGGTGTCCCCCATGCGTTGACATCACCTGGATATACTCCAGGGGTAGTGGCATAAAGCGCACCGAATGCACTTGACACGTTCGCAAGGCCGTATTCCTGTCTCTGCCCGAAAATCCTGGTCCCGATGGTGAACCATTTCGTGACATCGGCTTCGAGATTGGTCCTGAAGTTCATTTTCCGTGTGCCTGAGTCGAGACCGAAGCGACCCATGACTCCGCCGTTGTCGAGATAGCCCATGGAAATCATGTATCTGACTGCTTTGGTGCCACCGGACACGGAGAGGTTGTGCTCCTGGGAATACCCTGTCTGGAAGAGCTCTTCGAACCAGTCCGTGTTAGGGTAGGCGGCATAGTTCGGAACGCCCTGCTCGGTGAGTCCGTACGGGTCGAGAGCCTTTTCCCTCCACAGGTCTATGTTCGGCTGGGTAAACCTTCCGTTGGTGCCGACATTTTCGCAAGCCTCGTTCATGAGTTCCATGTATCTTGCATAATCGGAGACGAAGTGCATTTCAGTGTACGGCATCTGGAGTATCCCCTTGTACGAATAACTGATTCTCGGCTTTCCTTCCACACCGGATTTCGTGGTGATGAGGATGACGCCGTTGGCTGCCCTCGTACCATATATCGCGGCCGATGCGGCATCTTTCAGCACGGAGATGGAGGCGATGTCGTTCGGGTTCACGTCGTCCATGCTCCATTCGACACCGTCCACGAGCACCAGGGGAGCATTGGCATCGAGCCCGGCACTGACAGTGAACGAGCCGTTTCCCCTGATTCGGATTGTGGCCTTGTCCTGTCCTGGCTGGCCGGAACCCTGCATCACGCTCATTCCGGCTGCAAGGCCGGCAAGTGCGGATGAGGTGCTGACTATTGTCCTGTTGTCTGCAATTCCGGAGAAGTCGATGGCTGAAACAGAGCCGGTGAGGTTGACTTTCTTCTGTACGCCGTATCCGACCACCACTGTCTCTTCGAGCATGAGGTTGTCTGTCTCCATAGTGACGTTCACCACATTCCTTCCGGATACCGGTTCAGTGACGGTCCCGTATCCGAGGCATGAGAATTCGAGAGTCGCTGTCTGGAGGTCTTTTACGGTCAGGCTGTAGTTCCCGTTTTCATCCGTGGTGGCGGCTTCTCCGGAAGAGGCCATTACCACCGCACCGATGACGGAAAGGCCGTCAGAGTCCGTGACCTTTCCGGAAACCGTTGTCCGACTTCCTCCATCCTGCTGTGCGAAAGCAGGAGCCGAGGCTGCCATTATGCAGAACATGCATAGCAGCGAAATCAGATGTTGTTTCATAAATGATAGTCTATGATGTTGTGTTATAGTGTCCTTCTTATTATGGCGATTCCGTTCCACACCTTGCGCGGACTTCCGTCGGACGGACTGTTCAGGATTTCAAACCTGTCAGGGTTGGAGAAACTGTCTTCGGAAGTGTCTGTCCTGATGTAGAACGTGGAGGAGCCGCCTCCGTCGAGATTTATCGCAGACCAGCATCCGAGTGCGTCCATGACCTGCGCGAGTTCGCTCAATGTGTATCCGCCCGAATAACCGCTCTGGCGTCCGTCAATGACGGCAAGCCAGACGGTCTTGCCGTCTTCCGACACTCCGACGCTTGTGCGCGGGTTCGCCGCGAGGTCTTCGGATGTGTTGCTGGGATTTTCCACCGCGGCACCGTCTTCCACGAGGACGGCTCCGCCTCCGCAGGCTTCATATATTATGTTCTGTGCGCTTATCGCCTCGTATTCCGATGCCGTTGCCGTGGCTGCAACCCCTCGCCTTGTCACGTAGAAGAAACTTCTCGGGCGGACAGGAGTTTCGTTGAAGTCTGTCTTCAGGGCTTCCCCGAGATGGTGGAATATGCCCTGGGGATGTCCGCTGACAGTGAAATAATCACCGTTGGTGCCGGCATATATTGTGGTATGGCTGTCGTCCACGGCAAGTGCCTGGTCAGTGACCGTCTGGAGACCGTTCCCCCTGCCTTCATCGAACGGGGTTGTCATTGTCACAGCTATTCCGCCGGAAAGTTTCGCCTCGAGGACGAACAGGGCCATGGGCCTGTCATCCGTGGATTCATAGACGAGTTCCGTGGCCGTCACGTTTTCCGCCGGTTTGCGGACTGTCTCGGATACCACATTCCCGACAAGTCCTGTCGCATCGAGAAGTCTTTCCGAAACAGAGGTCTCTTCAGGGTCGGGGACGTCGGTGCCGCCTTCTCCCTGGCCAGGTCCGTCTCCCGGATCCTGTGTCTGCCCGGATGTATCCTCCCCGGCGTCGGCGGACAGTCCGGAACAGTTTATGAACGATGCTGTAGCGAGCAGCAGAATCGCTATTCTGAACGCATGTGTAATGGAATGCATAGTGTTATGGACTTGCGGTAAATTTTACTGACACAAATTTATCTTCGTGCCTGCCGAAAAAATAGCTCCCTTGAAGCAAAAAATGATACTGTTTAGTCAAACGGGCCTGACGGCGGAAATGTCGCGGGAAAATCGCACCGGCTTTCAGGAAATGCATCCGTTATCCGCAGTTTTTTACTATTTTTGTCGAAATCTGACCTTTCATGTCCATGAATACATTGAGTGCATTCACCTTGCCTGTCACTGACCCCACCTGGGTCTTCCTGCTGGTCCTTGTAATCATACTGTTCGCCCCTCTGCTTCTCGGCAAGCTGAGGATTCCGCATATCATAGGTATGATTCTGGCCGGCATGGCCATAGGGGAGTTCGGTTTCGGCATCCTCGAGCGGGACAGCAGTTTCGAACTGTTCGGAAGGGTGGGACTCTTCTATATAATGTTCCTCGCAGGTCTCGAGATGGACCTCGAGGATTTCAGGAAAAACAAGGTGAAGGGGCTTGTCTTCGGACTTCTGACGTTCGCCGTGCCGATGGCTCTCGGTATCTGGAGCAGCATGTCCCTTCTCGACTTCTCCCTCACCACATCCATCCTCCTTGCCAGCATGTATGCGTCGCATACTCTCGTGGCATATCCGATTGTGAGCAGATACGGCATAGCGAGGCAGCGCAGCGTGAACATAACGATAGGCGGGACAGTCATCACCGTCACGCTCGCCCTCATTATCCTTGCCGTCATCAGCGGGATGTACAAGGGGACTTCGGACAGCATGTACTGGCTGCTGCTCTTCGTGAATGTGGTGCTGATAAGCGCACTCATAGTGTTCTGTTTCCCGATGCTGGCGAGATGGTTCTTCCGCAAGTACGACGATGCCGTTATGCAGTTCGTCTTCGTGCTGTCGATGGTCTTCCTCGGGGGCGGGCTCATGTCACTTGCCGGCATGGAGGGCATCCTCGGTGCGTTCCTCGTCGGGATTGTGCTGAACCCGTTGATACCGAGGGTGTCTCCGCTCATGAACAGGCTCGAATTCGTGGGCAACGCCCTCTTTATACCGTATTTCCTTATCGGGGTGGGGATGATAATAGACATCAGAAGCCTTTTTGCGGGCGGAACGGCTCTCAAGGTGGCGGTTGTCATGACTGTAGTGGCCACTCTGAGCAAGTGGCTGGCGGCTTTCGGGACCCAGAAGATATTCCGGATGTCGCGCAACGAGAGGGGGATGATGTTCGGGCTGAGCAATGCCCAGGCGGCAGCCACACTTGCAGCCGTGCTGGTGGGGCACGACATCATAATGGAGAACGGCGAGCGTCTGCTGAACGACGATGTCCTGAACGGGACTGTCGTCATGATTCTGTTCACATGCATCATAAGCTCCCTGGCTACCGACTGGTTCGGCCGGAAACTCGCTGTCGGCGGAGCGCCGTCGGGGAACGACGTGCCTGACTCGTCGAAAGAGCGGATTCTCATCCCTCTGGCCAATCCTGACACGATAGAGAATCTTGTGAATCTCGCCCTTGTCATCCGGCGTCCAGGTTCACGTGGAGACCTCGTGGCATTGAGCGTGAACATAGACTCTGCAGGGACCGACCGTACCGACAGCGGGAGGCAGTGCCTTGAAAAGGCTGCCAGGATTGCGGCTGCAGCCGATGTGAATGTAAGCATGGTGAGCCGTTACGACACGAGCGTGTCATCCGGGATTGTGCACACTATAAAGGAGTATTCCACGACCGAAGTCATCCTCGGGCTCCACCGCAAGGCAGGATTCCTGGATTCCTTTTTCGGCGCGCTCACCAACAATCTGCTGAAAGGTACGAACCAGGAAGTCCTTGTCGTAAGGTTCGGGATACCTGTGAACACGGTGAAGAAGATAGTGATAGTCGTGCCTCCGAGGGCCGAGTATGAGGCCGGTTTCTCGAAGTGGATGTCCCATGTCGGACGCATGGCAGTGCAGCTCGGCAGCAAGGCGAGGTTCATATCGGAAGAGCCTACGGCCGGGCACATTGGCAAGGCCGCCGCTTCGTGCGGGATAGAGACGATATCTTCCGTCGAAGTGGTGGAGCATCTCTCCCTGCAGGATGAGATGGCGCGCAGCGTGAGCCCGGACGATATCCTGGTGGTCGTGAGCGCGCGGCCGGGTTCCATTTCCTACGACCCGGCACTGGGCCGTATCCCGCAGCTCCTGCTCAGGAACAGCTCCATAAACAATTTCATCATACTTTATCCGGAACAGATAGACCTCGAAGACATGGTCTCCTTCTCGGACCCTATGGGAAATATATCATGAAAACGATCGCACTCATAGAAAAAGACAAAAATGGATATGGCATTTACACCTCAGAAGGGCTATTTCTTCCAGCCAGTTGAATATCATTTAACACCTCAGGCTATTGTATTCAGAAGTTTTCCTGCGGGATTCAGGAACCTGACCCAATTTTGACCCGGTTTTAAACGAAAAATCGTCTAAATCTTTAAGTAATAATGACTTAGACGATTTTTTGTTGAGATACCAAGATTCGAACTTGGACAGACAGAACCAAAATCTGTAGTGCTACCATTACACCATATCTCAATTCCGGCTGCAAATATAGTCTTTATTTTGATTCTCTGCAACACCCGTTGATTCTCTGCAACACCCGTCAGATGAGGCCATAGACAAGATTCCAGACGAGGAACCTTCCGAATTTCCCGACGAGCAGCAGCACTATTGTCCAGAAAGGCCGTGTCCTGTAGAACCCCAGGGCTATCGCCACAACATCCCCGATTACCGGCACCCAGCATATTAGGGCCAGCCACACTCCAAACCTGTCAATCTTCGCTTTCTGCTTCTGCAGGGTCTCGGGCTTCACTCTGAACCATTTCTCTATCCACTCCCACTTCCCGAGCCATCCGATGAAATATGTCAGGACGCTGCCGAGCCAGTTGCCCAGGGTACCTGCCGCCAGGCAGCCTGCCGGGTCGCCGGTGGCCGCTAGGACTGCAAGATATACAGCATCGGAACTGAACGGAATCACTGTCGCGGCAAGGAATGTCCCGATGAAAAGCCCGAGCAATCCGAGTTCTTCAAGCCCGGCCATCACTGCTTTCTCCTGTCCCTGAAGAAGTCCGAGACCATCTTTCCGCAAATATCCGCAAGGACGCCTTTCCTGACCTCTGTCCGCGGATGCAGGAGCGACGGAGAGAACAGGGTGCAGCCTCTCTTCGGATCATCGCATCCATAGACTACATGGCTAATCTGCGCCCAGTTCAGGGCTGCGGCGCACATCGGACAAGGTTCCACGGTGACATACAGGGAGCATTTGTCGAGGTACTTCCCTCCGAGAGCCTGTGTCGCCGCAGTTATGGCAATCATTTCCGCGTGTGCCGTAGGGTCGTGCAACCTTTCGGTCATGTTGTGCCCCCTAGCAATCACCCTCCCGTTGCATACGATGACCGCCCCGACAGGGACTTCGCCTTCCTCCGATGCCATGCCGGCCTCCTTCAGGGCCTCCCGCATGAATTTCTCGTCTACGTTTTCCATGATGACGCAAAGATAACGCAAGTTTTTTATAACTTTGCGCCTTGTCAGTATTTCAACAAGAATATGATGCGATGAAGATATCAGAAAGAATCACCGCCATGGCAAGTTCCCCCATCAGGAAACTTACGCCTCTTGCAGACAAGGCCAAGTCGGCAGGAATCAAGATATATCATCTGAACATAGGTCAGCCGGACATCAGGACCCCGAAGCAGGGAATCGACAGCCTCAGGACAATAGACAGGACAGTGCTGGAATACAGTCCGTCTCAAGGCTTCCTGTCCCTGCGCAGGAAGATATCCGGATATTATTCGAAGTGCGGTATGGAGTATTCGCCGGATGACATAACAGTCACGGCAGGGGCTTCCGAGGCCGTGCTCTTTTCTTTCCTGACATGCATGGACCCTGGGGACGAGCTGATAACCACCGAGCCTGCCTATGCCAACTATCTCGCTTTTGCGGATGTAGCAGGCGTAAAGGTCCGTACGCTGAAGACATCGATAGAAAACGGCTTTGCGCTCCCGGAGGTGGAGCACTTTGAAGAACTCATAACCGACAGGACGAAGGCTGTCCTCATCTGCAATCCGAACAATCCTTCCGGGACATTGTACGGCATGAAGGAGATGCAGATGCTTGCCGACATAGTCAGGAAGCATGACCTGTATCTTTTTTCTGACGAGGTCTACAGGGAGTTCGTCTACGACGGCATGGAGTATTTCTCGGCCGGCCATTTCGACGCCATTGCAGACAATGTGGTGCTCATAGACTCCTTCTCGAAACGGTATTCCGAATGCGGAATCAGGATAGGGGCCCTGATAACGAAGAACAGGTCCATAACGGAAGGTGTGCTGAAGCTGTGCCAGGCCCGTCTCAGCCCTCCGCTGCTGGGGCAGATTGTGGCAGAAGCGTCATGCGACGCCGAGCCTTCTTATCTCGATGACGTGATACGGGAATACGACCGGAGGCGGAAGGTCCTTGTGGAGTCCCTTGCGCGGATTCCTGGTGTCGTCACATCCATCCCTCACGGAGCGTTCTACGCCATGGCCGCACTTCCGGTGGACGATGCCGAGAAATTCTGCGCATGGTGCCTGTCGGATTTCAGCTATGAGGGTGAAAGCGTGATGCTCGCTCCTGCAAACGGATTCTATATCACCCCCGGACTCGGGACGAACCAGGTCAGGATGGCGTACGTGCTTAAGGAAGACGATTTGAAAAGGGCCGTATTCCTCCTTGCCAAGGCTCTCGAGGCGTATCCGGGAAGAAAAGAATCCTGAGCATCCTTACTTTTGGTATTATATTCAAATATTCATATATTTGCAGGATTGCCGCGCGTTATGGCCAGCCGGCCGCACGGCGCATTTGGGTTGAATTGGAAACAAACAGATAGACATGTCAGTAGCAAGCATATTCAAGAAATTGTTCGGCACCAAGGCAGAGAGGGATCTCAAGCAGCTCCAGCCGATACTCGCAAAAATTCTCGAGGCATACAAGGAAATAGACGCGCTTTCCGTGGACGAGCTGAGGGCAAAGTCCGCAGAGCTGAAGCAGCGGATACGGGACAGGATTGCAGCCGATGAAGACCGCATAGCCCAGATTAAGGAAGAGCTTGAAAAGGATATACCGCTCGACAGGAAGGAGGCTCTTGCCACCGAGTCCGACAAACTTGTCAAGAAGGTGGACGAAGAGATAGAGGAAGTCCTGAATGAAATCCTTCCTGAGGCGTTCGCCGTGATGAAGTCCACAGCCCGCAGGTTCAAGGAGAATCCGGAGATAAGGGTCAAGGCGACGGACTTCGACAGGCTTCTCAGCACGACAAAGGATTTCGTTCGGATAGAAGGGGACGAGGCAGTATGGCAGAACCACTGGGTTGCAGGAGGGAATGAAATCACCTGGGACATGGTGCACTATGACGTCCAGCTCATAGGCGGTATCGTCCTGCATCAGGGAAAGATAGCCGAGATGGCGACCGGTGAGGGAAAGACCCTCGTGGCCACACTTCCGGTATTTCTCAATGCCCTCGCCGGCAAGGGAGTGCATGTGGTCACGGTCAACGACTACCTCTCCAAGCGAGACTCTGAATGGATGGGGCCCCTCTACATGTTCCACGGGCTTTCCGTGGACTGCATCGACAAGCACCAGCCGAACAGCGATGCGAGGAAGAAGGCATACGCCTGCGATGTCACCTTCGGTACCAACAACGAATTCGGTTTCGACTACCTCAGGGACAATATGGCTGTGTCCGTCAAGGACCTTGTTCAGAGGAAACATCATTTCGCCATTGTCGACGAGGTGGACTCCGTGCTCATAGACGACGCCAGGACCCCGCTCATCATATCCGGTCCCGTGCCTAAGGGCGACGACCAGCAGTTCCTCGAGTTCAAGCCTTATGTGGAGAAACTGTACAACACGCAGAAGACTCTCGTGACATCCACATTGAACGAGGCGAGGAAACTCATTGCCGCAGGTGACGAGAAGGAAGGCGGAAAACTGCTTCTCAGGGCATACAAAGGCCTGCCGAAGTACAAGCCTCTCATCAAGTATCTCAGCGAGCCGGGGATAAAGCAGCTCCTCCAGAAGACGGAGAACTATTATATCCAGGACAACGAGCGTGAAATGCCGGTGGTGACCGACCCTCTGTATTTCGTCATAAACGAAAAGCAGCATTCCGTGGAGATGACGGACAACGGCCATGATCTGCTGAGCGGCACCCTGTCAGACCCGAAGTTCTTCATCCTTCCGGATGTCGGCAGCACCATAGCCGAAATCGAGAAGAGCGGGCTGTCTGCTGAGGAGAAGAACCGGAAGAAAGACGAAGTCATGGCTGACTTCGCGCTGAAGTCGGAGCGTGTCCATACCGTCAACCAGCTTCTGAAGGCATACGCCATGTTCGAGAAGGATGTGGACTATGTCATCATGGACAACAAGGTGAAAATTGTCGACGAGCAGACCGGACGTATCATGGAAGGCCGCCGCTGGAGCGACGGGCTTCACCAGGCCGTGGAGGCGAAGGAGAACGTGAAGGTGGAGGCTGCCACGCAGACATTCGCGACCATCACTCTCCAGAACTATTTCAGGATGTACCACAAGCTTTCCGGAATGACCGGTACCGCCGAGACCGAGGCCGGTGAGTTCTGGTCCATCTACAAGCTTGACGTGGTTGTCATCCCTACAAACAAGCCGATTGCGAGAATCGACTACGATGACCTCATATACAAGACGAAGAAGGCCAAATACGAGGCTGTCATAAACAAAATCGTGGAGCTGACATCGGCAGGACGCCCGGTCCTCGTCGGTACTACGGATGTCGAGACTTCGGAACTGCTCAGCCGCATGCTCAAGATGAGAGGTATCCAGCACCAGGTGCTCAATGCCAAGCAGCATGCCAAGGAGGCGGAGATAGTCGCTCATGCCGGACAGAAGAGCACCGTTACCATTGCCACCAACATGGCGGGCCGTGGTACGGACATCAAGCTTTCCGACGAGGTCCGTGCAGCGGGAGGACTTGCGATAATCGGTACGGAAAGGCATGACAGCCGCCGTGTGGACAGGCAGCTGAGAGGCCGTGCAGGACGTCAGGGAGACCCTGGTACATCCACATTCTACGTATCTCTCGAAGACAAGCTCATGAGGCTCTTCGGTTCCGAGAGGATAGCCGCCGTGGTCGACAAGCTCGGCATGGAGGATAACGAGGCTCTCGAGTCCTCGATGCTTTCGAATTCCATCGAGCGTGCCCAGAAGAAGGTGGAGGAGAACAATTTCGGTATCCGAAAGAGACTTCTCGAGTATGACGATGTCATGAATTCGCAGAGGGAGGTCATATACACCAAGAGACGCAATGCCCTCGTCGGCGACAGGGTGGACATAGATGTCATGAACATGATGCAGGACACCTCGGAAATCCTTGTCGAGAACTGCGAAGGATATGATTTCGACTCCTTCAACGAAGCAGTCATGAGGCTCATGTCCATAGACGCAGGATTCGATGAGGCGTTCTACGGGAAGGCAACCCAGAAGGAGCTGGCAGACAAGCTTTTCCACAACATGCTCGATGTCTATTCGAGAAGGATGGACGCCATGGTGCAGAAGGCGTATCCTTTCATCAAGGAAGTCTACGAGAAGCAGGGTGCCATATACCAGAACATAGCTATCCCGATTTCAGACGGAAGGAAGATGCTCACGCTGTCCGTCAACCTGAAGAAGGCGTACGAGACCGAAGGCAGGGAGATTGCGAGAGCCTTGACGAAGACCATCACCCTGTACCAGATAGACGAGCACTGGAAAGAGCATCTCAGGGACATGGATGACCTGAAGCAGTCTGTCCAGAATGCCACTTACGAGCAGAAGGACCCGCTTCTCATATACAAGTTCGAGAGCTTCAACCTCTTCAAGTCCATGCTCGAATCGTTGAACAGGGACATACTTTCCTTCCTGTTCAGGGCACATATCCCTCTCCGTGATCCCGCGGAAGTGAGGGCACCGGCACCGGCCCGCAAGCCGGACATGAGCCAGATGCGCACAAGCAGGACCGACATGGTCACCAACGGTCCGGACCAGAAGAGCAGGATGCCTGTGCACGTCGAGAAGACTGTCGGCAGGAACGACCCGTGCCCATGCGGCTCCGGGAAGAAATTCAAGAACTGCCACGGCAGGAACCTGAACTGAAATCCACCGGTTAGAAACTGTTATCGATAAGAATATTATGGCAAAGGTAGAACAAGCTGCAAATGTTAATCTTGTGAGCCGCATATCGGCAGGGACATATTTCAAGGGAGAGATAATATCTCCGAACGACCTGAGAATAGACGGCCGCTTCGACGGAAGCATCATATCAGACGGAAAGGTCGTGGTGGGGGAGAGTGCGGAAGTGAATGCGAAGATAGTCTGCGTGAATGCGGATGTCTGGGGAAAGACCAAGGGCAGTTTCACCGTAAAGGACATCATGTCCATAAAGAGCGACTGCTCGGTGGAAGGCGAGCTGCGTGTACGCAGGCTTGTAGTGGAACTCGGGGCGTCCTTCAACGGCTCATGCAAGATGATTACGGAGCAGGAATACGAGAACGCTGCAAGGGAGATGGCCGGCAAGGAGCAGCAGGCGCAGCAGCATGCGGCTCCACAGCCTCAGAAGAAATAGGGTGAAATAAAAAAGGGTAAGCTGAATACATCGCACCGCTACAACCGCTTACCCTTGCTACCTTCCGGTCCTGGGGGATTCAGCAGGAGCTGGTCGTGTATGACTTACCCGATGCAAATGTAGCTGTTTTTTTTCTGATTGCAAAAATTATTTCGGATACTGCGCAGATACTGCCGCCGTGCCTGTCAGTGCAGGCTGTCGAATATGAAGGGAAGCAGGTCGTCCACCTTCCGGAACACACGGATTTTCCGCCTTCCGGCAAGGATTATCTTCATGTCCCGCCCGGCGAGTTTCTGGTATTCGGCCATCACCTGACGGCAGGCTCCGCACGGTGATGCAGGTGTCTCGCACAGGTCTCCGTCCTGTCTTGCGGCTATCGCTATGGCAATGATGCCTGCATCAGGATATTGTGCATGGGCGTAGAACATGGCCGTCCTTTCCGCGCATAGACCTGACGGATAGGCGATGTTCTCCTGGTTGCTTCCCGTAATTATCTTCCCGTCTGAAAGCCTGACCGCAGCGCCGACGCAGAATCCGGAATATGGCGCATACGAGTTGGCAGTGGCCTCAATGGCCTTTTCTGCGAGAATCCGGTCTTCCTCGCCCAGTCCGGACAGACTGTCGTACTCGCTGTAGCAGATTTTGATTTCTTTTTGCGTCATACCGGAACGTTTTTATCTTTGCATGTCAATATGACGAAGTCAAATACAGGTGAAATGTGTATCCCTGTATATGTCGCGCAGACAAATATAATGTTTTTTAACGATTAAAAGAATAATGCAATGAAAGTTTGCATCGGACTGTCAGGAGGCGTGGATTCGAGTGTTGCCGCCCTGTTGCTTAAAAGGGCCGGCTACGACGTGTTCGCATTGTTCATGCAGAACTGGCATGACGTCACAGGCACTCTGCATGGCGACTGCGAGTGGGAGGAGGACCGTTTCGTGGCCGAGATGGTGGCCCGCAAGATAGGCATTCCGTTCTATTTCGTGGATTTGAGCGATGAATACCGCAGACGCGTCGTGGACTACATGTTTGACGAGTATTCAAAAGGGAGGACACCGAATCCGGACGTGCTGTGCAACCGTGAGATAAAGTTCGATGCCTTCATGAAGTGTGCGGAGAAACTCGGTGCCGACCATGTCGCGACAGGCCATTACTGCAGGAAGGAGGTGACCGCCGGTCCTGACGGGAAACCTGTATTCCGTCTGCTTGCGGGAGTGGACCCGGACAAGGACCAGAGCTATTTCCTCTGCCAGCTGACCCAGGCCCAGCTTTCGGGAGCACTGTTCCCGATTGGCGGCCTCACCAAACCGGAGGTGCGCAGGATTGCTGCGGAGGCGGACCTCCCGTCTGCATCCAGGAAGGATTCGCAGGGTATATGTTTCGTCGGTAAGGTGAATCTCCCGGTGTTCCTCCAGCAGAAACTCAAGCCTGTGGAAGGGGATGTCGTGGAAGTCTATGACAGATATTTCGAGGACAATGCGCATTACCGCCGTCAGCAGCAGATTCTCCGGAGCCTGTTGAAGGAAGAGGGCAAGGCCGATGTGGACATGGTCACTTCCTACATTTCGGAGACACGTTCCCTGAAGGTCAACGACCCTGTGAGGGAGAGGACAGTCTATGGCAATCCCGCGAACGAGGGGGGATGTTCCACGGAAGGCGTGTTCGGGAAGGACAGAATAGCCGCACTTTCCGACACGACGCTTGAGGAGCTTTCCGAGCCTGTGCGCTATTCCATTGATTTCGAGACTGAAACATACAGGTCTGGAAAGAAGCATGTCAGGAAGATCAGATACAAGGACAACCCTTACGGCAGGATAATCGGCCGGCACGACGGTGCCCAGTTCTATACGATAGGCCAGCGGAAGGGGCTGAATATAGGAGGGCACAAGGACAGTCTGTTCGTGATATCCACCGACATCGGGGCAAACAGGATTTACGTGGGCGAGGGCCATACCCACAAGGGGCTTTCACGGAGCTGCCTCAGGATTGCACCGGAAGACGTGCACTGGATCAGGGAGGATATCCCCATGAAGCCGGGGGACATACGGCGGTACAGGGTCCGCATCCGTTACCGGCAGCCACTCCAGGATGCCACGCTGATAATGAGGGACAACGGGCTTTTCATCCTTTTCGACGAGCCTCAGCGCGGCATCACCCCGGGCCAGTTCGCAGTGTGGTATGACAACGATGAGATGACAGGCTCCGGGGTCATCTGACGGCTGAGCGGCCTGCCAGCATGCCGGTCGAGAATGCTGTCTGGAGATTGTAGCCTCCCGTGTCGCAGTCTATATCCAGCACCTCCCCGGCGAAATACAGCCCCGGCACAAGTCTGGATTCCATCGTCTTCGGGAAAATCTCCGCAGTCGATACTCCTCCGGCAGTGATTACGCATCTTTCGTAACCGACATAGCCGGATACCGGAAATTCCCAGGACTTCAACTTTGCGGCAAGGTTCCCGGGACCGGCTCCGCGGCTGGTCTTCAGGAATCCGTCCGCAAGGGAGCGCGGCATGAGTCTGCCGAGCAGGATGCGGAACCTGTCCTTGTCAGGCCGCCGCTTGCTCCTGGCATCAGTTTCCGTCTCTTTCCACAGGGCCTGTATCCTTCTTTCGAGGTCGCCGGTCTGCACCGCGGGTTTCAGGTCGATGACGAGACTGACCCTTGAGCCGTTGTCGATAGCATTCACGCACCGTCTGCTGACCTTGAAGCCGATCGGTCCCTCTATCCCGCCGTCCGTGAAGTCCAAGTCCCCGAATTCCTCCTCCACCGCATTGCCGTCAACGATTACTTTCAGGGAAATATTCTTCAGGGAGTTGCCCATGAGCAACCTGCCGGTTTCAGACAGGGGATAGCTCCTGTCTATGTGACCCTTGGCGGACGTGCCTTCCGGAAGTATCTTGTATCCGGCAGGCACGAGTGCCGTCAGGGACGGGAAGCGTCTCGTGACGCTGTGTCCGAACTCTTCGGCCCATCTGTAGCCATCGCCGGTGGAGCCTGTCCCTGGATAGGAGAGCCCTCCGGTCGTGATGATGAGCTTTTCCGAGGTCAGTGTTTCACCGTCGGACAGACCTACGGTGAAGACTCCGTCCGACCTGGTTACGGAAACGGCTTCGGCTCCAGTCCTTATTTCGGCACCTGCCTTTCTTGCGGCTTTCAAGAGAGTGTCCACGACATCTGCCGCCCTGTACGAGGCCGGGAAAACCCTGTCGCCCCGTTCTGTCACTGTCTCGAGTCCGTTGTCGTTGAAGAACCGCACGGTGTCTTCCGGAGAGAACGCATGGAAGGCATTCTTCAGGAACGCAGCCTTGGGATGCACGTGGACCGAGAAATCATCCCATGGCTTCATGTTGGTCAGATTGCATCTCCCTTTCCCGCTTATCATTATTTTCCGGCCCGGTCTCGGCATCTTTTCAAGGACGAGGACGCTTCCTGCCCCGCCGGCACCTGCCGCAGCCATCAGGCCGGCGGCACCTCCACCTGTTATTATAATGTCTGTCTTTATCATGGTCGCAACTGCCTGATAGCGGAGACGGGCTCCGGTGTCAGGCGTATTCAGGAAACCGTACTGAAATTTTTAGGCAACTTCTTTATCAGTTTCTATGCAAAATCAAAAAAATGTAGTATTTTTGCAGTCCCTTCCGGTAACGGCAGGAGAGTTCTTCAAGCCACTTTAGCTCAGATGGTAGAGCAACGCATTCGTAACGCGTAGGTCGCGGGTTCGATCCCCGTGAGTGGCTCATCTGACAATGCAGAACCGGAGCAGTTCCCTGTCCTTGAAACGGATGGCTGCTCCGGTTCTTTTTTCGTTCCTGCCTGACAGGACAGATGCCGGGGCAAGTTCGACGGCTACAATGTCTCCAATCCTCTGGCTGACATACATCGAGGCCTCTGCAATGGCATCCTCGAGAGCGTCCGCGGTGAGGCCGTCTTGCCCTGTCTCTGCCGAGAAGAGCTCTGTCCCGTCCTTTTCCACAGTGAGCACCCCGCCGTCCGTCCCGAGAACATCCTTTGGAAACGGAGGGAAGGGAAGGTAGGACGTGTGGTCGAGCAGCGATGCGAAAGCAAGGCTTTTCCCGAGCAGGTCGCCAGGATACAGGAGAAGCCCGAAACCGGCCATGTCCCAGTATCTTCCGGCGAATTTTCTTCCGATGAACTTGCCGGCTTTCGATATCCTTGCAAACACGACGGGGGAAAACCAGATGTCACCCGCATGGTCCGGACAGTAGAAATCCTTGTTTTCCCTTTCCCATGTGGTGTCAGGCCGGCATGCATAGCCGCCCGTCCCCGCTGTCTTTACCGTTATGTTCATCAGAACAGCTTTCCGGTGCCCCACTTCTGAGAGAGGGAGGCGAGGGACTTCTCGAGCTCCTTGTCGGTGAGCTTCTTCATGGAGGCTTTCCTGGCCTCCATCTTCTCCTCCTCGAACTGTCTGCGCAGCATTGTGAACTGCTGCTTTGTGTCGAGTGTGAATTCCCCGTTCTCTACCCAGCTGAAATATGACGGTTCGGTCTCGTAAACTTCCCGCGCCGTCTTTCCGCGGTGCTTTCCGAAGTTTATGACCACCTCTTTCCTGTCGTTGTACACGAGGCGTCCCGCATAGTCCACTATCTTCTGCCTCTCGGAGAAACTGGAAAGGAAGGACACGTCGTTCTTCAACTGCTCCGGATACCTGTCGAGCTGGGCTTTAAGCACTTCGTATGTGGCCATGGTGTCGGCCTCTGCCGCATGCGCGTTCTCGAGTTCCTTCCCGCAGTAGAACTTGTATGCCGCCTTGAGGTTCCTCGGCTCGAGCTGGTGGTATATGTTCTGGACATCCACCATCTTCATCTTGTGAAGGTCTATGCGGATAGGCTTGTGACGGTATTTTCTCACCCGCTCCATCTCTTCGGCAAGCATCGGCATGTCGAATTTGTTCGAATTGAAGCCTGCGAGGTCGCACCCGTCGAGCCAGTCCTGCACTTCGTCAACTATCTCGAAGAACCTCTTTTCCCCGGCAAGGTCCTCGTCCTTTATGCCGTGGATTTCCTGGGCAGCAGGGTTTATCTTTCTCTGGCAGTCTCCAACGTAGTCCCACGGCCTCACCCTCCATGTCTTCACCATGGTCCGGTTGTCCGTGAGTATCTTCACAAAACTGAGTTCGATTATGGCGTCCGAAGCTATGTTCAGGCCGGTGCTTTCTATGTCGAAGAACAGCAGCGGTCTTTCAAGATTGAGTTCCATGGCAGCTATGCAATGCTTGGCATAAGTATTCCGCAGATTTTCCCGCTCTCCTCATCTTCCTCTGACGGCACAATGACCGCCGGCCTCGTCCCGTCGGCGAACTTCATGAGCACCTCGTCGCAGCCTATGTTGCTGAGCATCTCCACGAGGAATGTGGACTTGAAGCCTATAGTGAGGTCGTCCCCGTCATATTCGCACGGCACCTTCTCGTATGCCGCGAGCGAGAATCCGAGGTCCTGTGCGGTTATCTCCAGGGAGCCTGCGCTGAGGTTGAACTTGATATGGTTGGAGCCCTTGTTGGCGCAGACGGATACCCTTCTCACTGAATTGAGGAGCTGCAGCCTGTCTATCTTCATGACATTGCTGTTGTTCTGCGGAATCACGTCCCTGTACCTCGGGTATTTCCCCACCACGAGCCTGCAGATGACTATGGTGTTGTCGAACTTGAACACGGCATTGCTGGAGTCGAAGGTGATTTCCACGTTGCCGGAGTTCTTGCCGATGATGCTGCGGAGTATGGCTGCCGGCTTCTTGTGGAGGATGAACGACGCCTTTTCCGAAGCCTTCACGTCACTGGTGGTGTAGCACACGAGCTTGTGGGCATCCGATGCAACGAGAGTCGTGGAGTCCATGTCTATGTCGAAGTATATGCCGTTCATTGTCGGCCTGATTTCATCGTCCGCTGTGGCGTATATGGTGGATGCTATGGCGTCCACAAGGCTCTGGGAAGGGAAATCGAGCGACACGGTCGCATCCGACGTGGTCGAGAACGGAGGGTAGTCCGAGGCCGGGAAATACGGCAGCGTGGAAGCTCCGTTCGCCCAGCTGAACTCGAATGAGGTGTCGCTTGTCGTCTTGATTGAAAGCGGCTGGTCCGGAAGTTCTTTCAGCAGATCCATAAGGTGCTTTGCCGGGATGGCTATCTGTCCCTCCTCCTCCGCATTCTCCACCTCTATGCTTGTCCGCATTGTCAGCTCCGAGTCGGATGCCGTGATTTCCAGCAGATTGCCCTTGAGGTCGAAAAGGAAATTCTCGAGAATCGGAAGCGCCGACTTTGCCGGAATCGCCTTCGCGACCGTCATTATCCCTTTCAACAATTCTGAACTTGATACAACCAGTTTCATATTCAATTTACGGTTTATTGATTATCATCTTGAAAAATGCGCGCGGCATTCGTGCAGGCCGCTCATACATCAAGCAAATGTACAAAAATTTGCTGTAAAATGGCATATTATTTGATTTTTTCGTCCCTTTTGTTCCGGAAAAGGAGTTTAATTTTTAAATGCAGCATATTATGAAAAAAGGTATTTTAGTCGTTCTCCTGTCGGCCATAGTGGGCGGAGTGACCGCCTATGCCGTTGTAAAGAGCGCGGACACATCGGAGAAGATGACTGTCGTCACCCAGGACGGGGCGCAGTACAGGACTGTCAATTTGTCACTTTCGGATTATCCGGACTTCACATACGCTGCCGAGTCGGCAGTGGATGCGGTCGTGTATGTCAAGGTGGTTGCCAAGGACATGGTCACCAGGATGCCGGGCTCACTGTTCGATTTCTTCTTCGGCTACGGCCCGACACCTCAGGAGCGTGAGAAGGTGGCAAGCGGTTCGGGTGTCATCATCCGTCCGGACGGCTACATCGTGACAAACAACCATGTAGTGGAGGGGGCTTCGGAAATCCAGGTCACTCTCAACAATAACAAGACTTTCGATGCGAAACTTATCGGGACAGACCCGGCTACAGACGTCGCTATCATAAAGATAGATGCCGAGGGGCTGCCGGTAATCCCGTTCGGGGATTCCGACAAGCTGAGGCTTGGCGAATGGGTCATAGCCATAGGCAGCCCGTACGACCTCCGCTCCACAATCACGGCAGGCATAGTCAGCGCGAAGGGCCGCTCGATGCCGAACTATGACGGCGAGTTCAAGATAGAGTCCTTTATCCAGACCGACGCAGCCGTGAATCCGGGCAACAGCGGGGGAGCCCTCGTGGACAAGAAGGGCAATCTCGTCGGGGTGAACACGGCCATCATCTCTCAGACCGGTTCCTACACCGGCTACTCTTTCGCGATTCCGTCCAACATGGTCAGGAAAGTGGCAGAGGACCTGATAGATTTCGGAAGCGTCAAGAGGGCCGTACTGGGCATAACCATGACTCCGGTTACCGATAAAATTGTTGAAGATTTGAAACTTTCTTCATTTGACGGCGTATATATTACTGAGGTTTTGAAGGGAAGTGCGGCAGACCAGGCCGGAGTGAAGTCCGGGGATGTCCTGATAAAGGTGGATTCCACCTTGGTGAGGAACGCTGCCGCTGTCCAGGAGGCTGTGAACAGCTACAGACCGGGAGACAAGACCACGCTGACTGTCATCCGGGACGGAAAGGAGAAGGTTCTGGAAGTCCAGTTCAAGGATACGATGGTGGCAAACGGTTCTGTCGATGAAGACGGTGCTGTGGCATTCTACGGTGCAAAAATCAAGGAAGCCGACAAGGATAAGCTCGAGAGACTCGGCCTCACAAGAGGTGTGGAGATAGTCTCGGTAGGCCCTGGAAAGATAATGGACGCCGGAGCTTCGGAAGGCTTTGTGATACTGTATGTGAACGACCAGCCTGTGAGCAAGCCTCAGGATGTGATTAATATTGCGAAGAAGTCGAAGAGGGCTGTGTTCATAGAAGGTGTAACTTCATACGGAAAACCGTCTTATTTCGGCTTCGGAGTTGAGTAAATCAGCTGGAAGGCGATTAATATGAGACAGTTAAAAATTACAAAATCAATCACTAACAGAGAGAGCGCGTCTCTCGACAAATATCTTCAGGAGATAGGCCGCGAGGAGCTTATCACGGTTGAAGACGAGGTTGAGCTCGCGCAGCGCATCCGCAAGGGAGACCAGGCCGCTCTCGAAAAACTTACAAGGGCAAATCTCAGATTCGTGGTTTCGGTGGCAAAACAGTACCAGAACCAGGGTCTGAGTTTGCCCGATCTTATCAATGAAGGTAATCTCGGGCTCATAAAGGCCGCGGAGAAGTTCGACGAGACGAGAGGTTTCAAGTTCATCTCATACGCGGTGTGGTGGATAAGGCAGTCCATCCTCCAGGCTCTTGCGGAGCAGTCGAGGATTGTGCGTCTGCCTCTCAACCAGGTGGGTTCTCTCAACAAGATAAACAAGGCTCTCTCGAAATTCGAGCAGGAGAACGAGAGGATGCCTTCCAACGAGGAGCTCGCGGAGATGATAGACGTCCCTAAGGACAAGATAGCGGACACTCTGCGTGTTTCCGGCAGACATGTGTCGGTGGATGCCCCGTTTGTGGAAGGGGAGGACAACAGTCTTCTCGACGTGCTTGTGAACAACGATTCGCCGAGTGCTGACAAGGGGCTTGTGAATGAGTCGCTCAACAAGGAGATAGAGAGGGCGCTCTCCACCCTCGCCCCGAGGGAAAGGGAGATTGTGAAGTCCTTTTTCGGCATCGGGTGCCAGGAGATGACCCTCGAAGAAATCGGAGAGAGGTTCGGTCTCACCCGCGAGCGTGTCCGCCAAATCAAGGAAAAGGCTATCCGCAGGCTCAGGAGCAATTCCAGAAGCAAGTTGTTGAAGAGTTACCTCGGCTAAAGACCCGGAATATATGAGTCCAGACAGATTTATCATAGAAAAGACAAGGGAAGCTGTCACCGCCCTTTACGGGACTGAACTCCCTCAGGCATCTTTTCAGGTGCAGGTGACGCGCAAGGAATTCGAAGGGGACTACACTGTCGTGGTGTTTCCCCTTCTCAAGGTTTCACACCTCTCTCCGGAAGCCACTGCGGCTGCGATAGGAGACTGGCTGAAGGAGAACACCGACGAGATATCAGGCTACAATGTTGTGAAGGGTTTCCTGAATCTCACATTCTCCAACAGTTACTGGAGGACGCTTTTCTCCGCCATCTCCGCTGACGCGGATTTCGGGCAGCTGCCTCCGACCGGAAAGACGATAATGGTGGAATTTTCGTCGCCGAACACGAACAAGCCGCTTCATCTCGGGCACATCAGGAACAATCTCCTGGGGTGGTCCGTGTCCAGGCTCCTCGAGGCCAACGGACACAAGGTCCTTAAGGTGAACCTTGTGAACGACAGGGGAATCCATATCTGCAAATCCATGCTTGCATGGCTCAGGACAGGCAACGGGGAGACCCCGGAATCCTCGGGGAAGAAGGGTGACCATCTCGTAGGAGACTATTATGTGGCGTTCAACGACATGTACCGCAAGGAGGTGGATTCTCTCGTCGGGAATGGCATGTCCCGGGAAGATGCCGAAAAGAACGCCCCGATACTCAAGGAAGCGCAGGAGATGCTCCGCAAATGGGAAAGCGGGGACAAGGAGGTCCGGGCTCTCTGGGAGAAGATGAACGGATGGGTCTACGACGGTTTCGACAAGACATACTCGGCTCTCGGGATTTCATTCGACCGCACGTATTACGAGTCCCAGACATACCTTCTCGGAAAGGCCCTGGTCCGGAAAGGGCTTGACATGGGGATATTCGAGACTGAGCCGGACGGCTCGGTGTGGTGCGACCTCACGTCCGACGGGCTTGACCGCAAACTCCTTCTCAGGGGAGACGGGACATCAGTCTATATCACGCAGGACCTCGGGACAGCGGAGCAGCGTTTCAGCGAATACAACCTCGATGAACACATATACGTTGTCGGGAATGAACAGAACTATCATTTCCAGGTGCTGAAACTCATACTCAGGAAGCTCGGTTTCGGATGGGCCGACAGCATATACCATCTTTCTTACGGGATGGTGGAACTTCCGGAAGGCAAGATGAAGTCGAGGGAAGGGACTGTCGTGGATGCCGATGACCTCATCGAAAAGATGTACAATACCGCCAGGGAGACTTCCCTCGAGCTCGGGAAACTTGACGACATGGACGGGGAGGAGCAGGACAGGCTTTTCCGCATGCTCGGTCTGGGTGCACTCAAATATTTCATAATCAAAGTGGACCCGAAGAAGACCATGCTCTTCGACCCTAAGGAGTCAATCGACTTCAACGGGAACACCGGTCCGTTCATCCAATATACCCATGCAAGGATAAAATCAATACTCAGGAAGGCTGCCGGGAAGGGGCTGCCTACGGCCGAGGTGCCTGCCGGTGTGACGCTTTCCCCGAAGGAGATAAGGCTTGTCAAGCTGCTCGACATGTTCCCGGACAAAATTGCGGAAGGTGGACAGGCACATTCGCCTGCCATAATTGCGAACTACGCATACGACCTGGCCAAGGAGTTCAACCAGTATTACCACGACACGCCGATATTGAGGGAGGAGGACCTTCAGATTCTGAATTTCCGGCTCCAGCTTGTGTCGGCCATCGCCAGGGTTCTGGTGAAAGCCATGGACATACTCGGCATAGAACTTCCTGAAAGGATGTAATCCTGATGGAAGAAGCATACATGATACCGACTTCCGCAAAGGAAGTCGAGAAACTCGGGTGGGACTATATTGACGTGATTCTCTTTACGGGAGACGCCTTCATAGACCACCCGTCTTTCGGTACAGCAGTCATAGCGAGGTATCTCCAGAAGCACGGCTACAGGGTTGCAGTGGTGCCGCAGCCGAACTGGCGCGATGATTTGAGGGATTTCCGCAAGCTCGGAAGGCCGAGACTCTATTTCGGAGTCAACTCCGGAGCGATGGATTCCATGGTGAACCATTACACGGCATCCAGACGGCTCCGCAGCAACGATGCATATACCCCTCTCGGGAAAGCCGGGCAGCGTCCGGACTATGCCGTCACCGTCTATACCCGGATTCTGAAGAGACTCTATCCGGATGTCCCGGTTGTAATCGGAGGCATCGAGGCTTCCCTGAGGAGGCTCACCCATTACGATTACTGGCAGGACAGGCTGCTACCGTCCATACTGGTCCAGAGCGGGGCAGACTATCTTTCCTACGGGATGGGTGAAAGGACCATGCTCGAACTGACAAGGGCTGTCGAGGCCGGCAGGAACGCCTCGTCCATAAGGAAAATCCCTCAGATTGCAGTCTTCATGAGCGGCAGCAGCTATCCGGCCGATGCCACTGTCCTGCACTCCTTTGAGGAATGCTCCGCAGACAAGGTGGCTTTCGCCGAGAATTTCCACATGATAGAGACCATAGCCAACATGATGAGCCCGGGAGTAATCGTGGAGCCTTGCGGTGACGGATATGTCAGGGTCAACCCTCCGTATCCTCCGGCTACCGAAGCCGAGATGGATTCGTTCTGGGACCTTCCTTTCACCAAGCTGCCGCATCCGAGATACAAGGGCAGGCACATCCCCGCATACGAAATGATAAAATTCTCGATAAACACCCACAGGGGATGTTTCGGAGGATGCAGTTTCTGCACCATCGCGGCACATCAGGGCAAATTCATACAGTCACGCTCCGAGAAGTCCGTGCTTGCCGAGATAGGGAAGCTCCGGAACATACCGGGATTCGCCGGAAATATTTCGGATGTGGGGGCTCCTACGGCCAACATGTACGGGATGAAAGGGCGCGACCCGGAACTTTGCGGGAAATGCCGCAGGAAATCGTGCCTCTTCCCGCGTCCGTGCCGCAATCTCGACCGTTCCCACGGGAGGCTGCTCGCCCTTTATTCCAGGATTTCAGCCATGAAAGGCATCCGGCATTTCTACATCGGCAGCGGAATCAGGTACGACCTTTTCCTCGGCGAGGACGGATATGTGGACAGCACGTCCCGCCCTTATCTCGAGGAGTTGATAACGGAGCACACGTCGGGAATACTGAAGGTGGCTCCCGAGCATACCGAGGACAAGGTGCTGAAGCTGATGTCGAAACCTTCCTTCAGCCTGTTCGCGAGGCTCAGGTCGGAATTTGACAGGATTGTCAGGAGGTCTGGGAAGCATTGCGTGCTGGTTCCGTACTTCATATCCGGACACCCCGGATGCGGCATGGAGGAGATGCGCAGGCTGTCGGAGAATCCGGCACTGAAAGGTATCAGGACAGAGCAGGTGCAGGATTTCACGCCGACCCCGATGACAACTTCTTCTGTGATGTATTACACTGGTATTGACCCCTCTACGATGAGGAAAGTTTTTGTCGAAAGAGATATCGGAATGAAAAGGAAACAAAAATCTTTTTTCTTCGTCAAAAAGTGAAAAAAAATTACTTCCGATTCCGAAAAATGTTCTATAATTGCATCGGAAAATAACGAAATCAAAAGTACAGGACCATCATGGAACAGAGCAGTCAGAAGAAGAGAGCTGTAGTAAGTTATGAGAACATGTCTGAGGAGTTGGCTGCAGCATTCGCCGAAAAGTATCCGAAAGGATTCTCGGACTATCTTCCGGATCTCTTGAAATACGACAAACCAGACGGGACATCATTCTATGCAGTGACAGTTGAGATTCCGTCAGCAATATACCTTGTAAAGATAAAAGTGAAGACAGACGATGCCGAGGACATAGAGCGATGGCTGGACGGGGAGGACGAGGACACTTCGGCGGAGAACGGACCGGACAGCGGAGACCTGCCTGACGACAACATCGCCCAGTATGCGTCGTCCGATGATGATGTCCAGGAGTCTGATCTTGACTGAGCACAACAGAAGACCTGAATTGAAGACAGACAAGAGGACCGGCCGCTTTTTCGCGTTTTTCAGACGACTGCTTCAGAGAATGTCTGAAAAGGATCAGGTCCTGGTCCTTTCTCTTGTCGTGGGTATATTCTGCGGACTTGCTTCAGTGCTCCTGAAGCTGGCAATCGAATGGATACATCATGCTGCGGTGTCTTTTCCGGGCACAGGCTCGGGTTACAACGTGATGTATCTCGTGTTCCCCGGACTGGGGATGCTCCTTTCGATGCTCTTCGTCCGCTATGTGATTCATGACAACATCGGGCATGGGGTCACGAAGGTCCTGCTTGCCGTTTCGAAGAACGAGTCCAGAATCCGGCCTCACAACATGTGGTCTTCACTCGTTGCGAGCTCCGTGACCATCGGTCTCGGCGGTTCCGTCGGAGCGGAGGCTCCAATCGTCTATACGGGAGCGGCCATCGGGTCCAACATCGGACGCAAGATGGGCCTTTCCTACAGGAACATCACTATCCTTCTCGGCTGCGGGGCTGCAGGAGCCGTGGCAGGCATATTCAAGGCGCCTCTTGCCGGAGTGCTCTTCACCCTCGAGATACTTCTTTTCAACATCTCGATGTCATCCATACTGCCGCTGCTGCTTTCCACTGTGTCGGCGACCGTGGTGTCGTACCTGTTCCTCGGGGATTCCCTGCCGTTCGAATGCACGCTGTCCGAGTTCACCATGCGCAACATCCCGTTCTATATTCTGCTCGGGCTGTTCTGTGCAGGCTGTTCGATATATTTCACAAGGACGACGCTCTGGCTTGAGGACAGGATTAAGTCCGTCACGAGCCCTTACAGGAGATGGTTCCTTTGCGCCGTCGGTCTCGGCCTGCTGATATTCCTCTTTCCGCCGCTTTACGGCGAAGGATATGATTCGCTGTCGGTCCTGCTGAACGGTCGGGAGATATATTTCGAGAACAGGACAGTGCTCGGATTCTTTATGAACACCCCATGGGCTGTACCGATTTTCTTCCTGCTCATCCTCCTTCTGAAGGTGTTCTCCATGACTTTCACCAACGCAGGAGGCGGAGTGGGAGGTACATTCGGTCCAACGCTCTTCGTGGGTGCTGTAGCCGGTTTCGTGCTTTCGAGAACTGTCAATCTCCTGCTTGCAGGTTCGGGCGTATCCGTTCCGGAACAGAATTCCGTGCTTGTGGGCATGGCAGGGCTCATGGCAGGGGTGATGCAGGCCCCGATGACGGCAATTTTCCTTATCGCCGAGATTTCCGGCGGATACGAGCTGCTCATACCGCTTATCCTTACATCCACGATTTCATTCGGTGCGACGAGGATGGTGGAGCAGTATTCGATATACACCAAACGTATCGCCAACAGGGGAGAGCTCCTGACACATGACAGCGACCAGGCGGTCCTGACACTGCTCAAGATTACGGACCTGATAGAGTCGGACTTCACGCCTGTGAAGATAGATGCGACCCTCGGGGAGCTTGTGGAGGCTGTCTCAAACTCGTCGAGGAACATATTCCCTGTCATTGATGCGAGAAAGCATTTCCAGGGCTATGTCTCCCTCGAGGACATAAGGAAGGACATGTTCAAGAAGGAACTGCTTGACAGGATGCATGTCTATAACTACATGAAATCCTCTCCGGAATACGTCTATGTCGACGAGAAGATGGACAGCGTGATGAAGAAGTTCGAGAAGACGGATGCCTGGAACCTGCCTGTGGTGGACCGTTACAGGACTTATGTCGGCTTCGTGTCGAAATCCAAGATATTTTCCGCATACAGGAACCAGCTGAGGGAAGTTTCCCATGATTAGGGGCAGGAGCCTCTTCATCGCTTCCGCAGATTGATAACACGAGAATCACCATGAAAGAGCTTTATGTAAAGACAATAGCCGCAAGACTCTCCGTCCGCGAATGGCAGGTGGAGAATTGCGTCAGACTTATCGAGGACGGTGCCACAATCCCGTTCATCAGCCGCTACAGGAAGGAACGTACAGGGGGGCTTGACGAGGTGGCGGTGGCTGAAATCCGTCACTGGACAGATGTGTTCACCGAATTGGACAAACGCAAGGAGTCTGTCCTCTCGACAATATCCGAAGCAGGGAAACTGACTCCGGAACTTGAGAAAGCCATAGTCGGCTGCGTGGATTCCAGGGAACTTGAAGACCTGTACCTCCCGTACAGGCCAAAGAGGAGGACGAGGGCTACGGCAGCCAGGGAAGCCGGGCTCGAACCGCTTGCTGACGGGATTTATTCCATGTCTGTCAAGAGTCCGTCCATGGAGGCCGGGAAATTCCTCGGTGAAAAGGTACGGACGGTGGACGATGCACTCGCCGGTGCCAGGGACATAATCGCCGAGAGGATAAGCGAAACGGCCTCTGTCCGCGAGACAGTCAGGGGCATGCTCAGGACCAGAAGGCTTGTGGCGAAGCCGACAAGGAACGCGGACTCTCCGGAGGCGGGCAAGTACAGGGGCTATTTCAATTTCGCGGAGCCCCTTCAGCATGTGGCGTCCCACCGCCTGCTTGCCGTTCTTAGGGCGGAGGAGGAAGGTTATGTGAGCCTGAAGATAGACGCGGATCCTGAGAAATGCGGCAACAAGCTGTACTATGATTTCTGCCAGGCCAGGAAGTATCCAGCGAAGGAGACAGGGGAGCAGATACGCTCTGCCATAGACGATGCATACAGGCGTCTGATAGAGCCTTCCCTGTCCAACGAAGTGATAAGGGAGGCGAAGGAGAAGGCCGACATGGAGTCTGTCAAGGTTTTCGGGGAAAATCTCAGGCAGCTGCTGCTCGCCCCGCCTGTAGGGCAGAAGAGGGTGCTGGCCATAGACCCGGGTTTCCGTACAGGATGCAAGGTCGTATGCCTGGACGCTTCCGGGAATCTTCTCCACAACGAGACCATTTATCCTCATCCGCCTGCAAATGAAAAGGTAAAGTCCATAAGGGCGCTTTCCGGGATGATATCGGACTACGGGATAGAAGTGATTGCCATAGGGAACGGAACTGCGGGCCGCGAGACCGAGGAGTTCGTGCGCAGGGTCCCGAAGCCGTCTTCCGTGAAGGTCTACACCGTGAGCGAAGACGGGGCATCCATATATTCCGCATCGGAAGTGGCCAGGGAGGAATTTCCGGACTACGATGTCACCGTGAGGGGAGCAGTGTCGATAGGACGCAGGCTCATGGACCCTCTTGCTGAACTTGTGAAGATAGACCCGAAATCGCTTGGCGTAGGGCAGTATCAGCACGATGTCGACCAGTCCCTCCTCAGGGAGAAGCTCGACAATACCGTTGAAAGCTGCGTGAACAGCGTGGGTGTGAATCTGAACACGGCGAGCCGTCACCTCCTGAGCTACGTGTCCGGTATCGGGCCTGCCCTTGCGGAGAATATCGTGTCGTACAGGACGGAGCACGGCCCGTTCAGGTCGAGGAAGGACCTCCTGAAAGTCAAGAGACTCGGAGACAAGGCGTTCGAGCAGTGCGCCGGCTTCCTCAGGATTCCAGGAGCCGCAAACCCTCTCGACAATTCGGCGGTGCATCCCGAGTCCTACCATATCGTGGAGAAGATGGCTGCAAGCCTCGGTGTCGGGACAGCCCAGCTCGTCTCCAATGAAGACCTCTGTTCCAGGATACGGCCTGAGGATTTTGTGGAGGAAGATTTCGGCCTGCCTACCGTGAACGACATATTGAAGGAACTCGCAAAACCTGGCCGCGACCCGAGGGAAGCCGCAACGGAATTCTCGTTCTCTGACGATATCCATACCATGGACGACCTTGCTCCCGGCATGGAGCTACCTGGAATAGTGACAAATATCACTGCATTCGGGGCATTCGTGGACATCGGCATCAAGCAGAACGGACTGATTCATGTCTCGCAGATGAATGCGCGCGGGCGCACCCCGTCCCAGGTGCTTAAACTGCACCAGCACGTGGTCGTGACGGTCCTTTCAGTGGATACGGAGAGGAACAGGATTGCATTGAGACTCAAGTCATGAATGCCGCAAGGCCTTCAACCACTGATGAGTATGAAAAAGAAACTGCTTGCGACAATACTTTCCGTGCTGCCTCTGGCCGCTGCAGCGCAGACTTATGAGCTGGACTGGGATGTGTCCCTGTCCGGTTCAGGTTCCACGGCCGGAAATCTCCCGTTCTGGGCTGTGACCGGCAGGAACGGGATTGTCCCCGATGCGCGGAACGGCCTGCTTGTGGCCGGGACGGATTTCAGATATGCTTCCAGGTCGGATATCCGTGTGTATTCCGGGCTGAAACTGTCCGGAAGCGTCTCCAGCTCCTCTTCTTCGGCCTCTTCCTCGGCCTGGAACGGTATGGTGAACGAGCTGTATGCCGGCGTCGGGTGGAAGAAACTCCGTCTCGACCTCGGCATGATTGACAGGGAAATCTCCTACGGCGGACTGTCACTGACAGGTGGAGACATAGTCTGGAGCGGCAATACCCGTGCGCTCCCCGGATATAATCTGCAGGTGGATTATTTCAATGTGCCCGGGACAAAAGGCATCTTCTCCATAAAGGCCAATTATGCCGACTGCATGTTCCTCGACCGCCGGTATGTCAGAAACGCACTTCTGCACAACAAATCCCTGTTCTTCAGGTTCCGCCTCCACCCGAGGGTGCATCTGCAGCTCGGCCTCGAGCAATGGTCAGTGTGGGGCGGGGTCTCTCCGGATTACGGGAAGCAGCCCCGGTCCTTCAATGACTATCTCAGGGTTGTGCTGGGCATGAGCGGAGGCGGCGATGCTACCATGAGCGACCAGATAAATGTCCTCGGCGACCACAGGGGGAGGGAGCTGATTCAGGTGGACTGGACGGCCGATGCCTTCACCCTTTCGTTCGCACATGACATACCGTTCGACGACGGTTCCGGGATGGGCTTCCAGAATTTCCCTGACGGTGTGAACACCATATTCTTCTCCTTCCATGAAAAGGACAGGTGGGTGAGCGACATACTGTACGAGTTCGTCTATACCAAATGCCAGTCCGGGCCGAGGCATGCCAGGCCTGCAAAGCCGGACGAGCTCGAGAGGGACCCGGACAAGCACAGCTACATCATGGGAGGCAATGACAATTACTTCAACAACGGGGCATACCGCTCCGGATGGACTTACTACGGCAGGACGATAGGCCTTCCGCTTTTCACCCCGTCTCCGGTGAACGGTGACGGCCTTGTCCTCGGCGTATGCAACAACAGGGTGGTGGCACACCATCTGGCCATTGCCGGGAAGGTGGCAAGGAAGATTCCATACAGGTTCAAGGCCACATATTCAAGGAATTACGGGAAATACACAAATTCCCTCAGCATCTTCAGTTCCGTACCGGAGCAGCTCTCGCTCGCACTTGAGGTTACGCTCCCGAGGCTGGGCCGTTCATTGCCCGTGTCGCTGTCGGCAGGACTGTACGGAGATGTCGGGGAACTGTATCCGGACAATTTCGGACTTACGCTGAGCCTTTCTTGGGCCGGCAGATGGAGACATGAAAAACTGGATTGACGATGAGGATACTTATTACAGGGGCTGCAGGGTTCATAGGTGCCAATCTGGCTCTTGCCCTGCTCCGGAAAGAAAAAGGACATGACATTGTCGGCCTTGACAATCTGAACGGCTATTACGATGTCCGCATCAAGAAGCTCAGGCTCGGGGAAATCGGGAATGCATGTCCCGGCACAGGGAATACTTGGCGTTTCATCCAGGGGGATATTGCGGACAAGTCCCTCATCGACAGGGTCTTCTCCGGATTCGAGCCGGAAATCGTGGTCAACCTTGCGGCCCAGGCCGGGGTGAGGTACAGCATCACGAATCCGGACTCGTACATGGAGTCGAACATCATCGGGTTCTACAACATCCTCGAGGCATGCAGGCATTCCAGCGACGGAGGGAAGCCCGGTACGGGACACCTTGTATATGCGTCAAGCTCCTCTGTCTACGGGGCGAACAGCAAGGTCCCGTATTCCACCGGAGACAAGGTGGACAACCCCGTGTCCCTCTATGCCGCCACGAAGAAATGCGACGAACTTCTGGCGCACGCCTATTCGAAGCTCTACGACATACCTTCCACCGGGCTCAGGTTCTTCACGGTCTACGGCCCTGCAGGACGTCCGGACATGGCATATTTCGGCTTCACGGAAAGGCTCCTTTCCGGAGAGAAGATAAGGATTTTCAACTACGGCAACTGCATGCGCGACTTCACGTACGTGGATGACATTGTCGAAGGCGTGGTCAGGGTCATGCACAAGCCTCCGCAGCGCAGACAAGGTGAGGACGGCCTGCCTGTGCCTCCGTACAGGCTCTACAACATCGGGAACGGGTCTCCGGTGAGTCTGACAGATTTCGTGGACATCCTCGGACAGGAGCTTGTCGCCGCAGGGCTGCTCCCGGAAGGATTCGACATCCGGGACAGGATGGAACTTGTCCCGATGCAGCCGGGGGATGTGCCGGTGACATACGCCGACACGGCTGATTTGGAGAGGGATTTCGGCTTCAGGCCATCCACGGACTTGAGGACGGGCCTGCGGAAATTCGTCTCATGGTACAGGGAATACAAACAGAAGTATAAGGCAGATGAATGAGAAAATAGCTGTTGCCGGGACCGGCTATGTCGGACTGTCCCTGGCAGTGCTCCTGTCACAGCACAACAAGGTGACTGCAGTGGATGTGATTCCGGAGAAGGTGGACATGATAAATTCGAGAAAGTCCCCTGTCCAGGATGAGTACATCGAGAAATATCTTGCTGAAAAGAGTCTGGACCTGACTGCGACCACAGACGGGGCTGCAGCATACAGGGACGCCGCCTTTGTCGTCATAGCCGCTCCGACCAACTATGACCCGGTGAAGAATTATTTCGACACGAGCCACGTGGAGGAGGTGATAGACCTGGTCCTTTCCGTAAACCCGGATGCCGTCATGGTCATAAAGAGCACCATACCGGTCGGTTATTGCCGGAGTCTCTATGTGAAGTATGCCGACAGGTTCCGTGACGGGGATTTTGCCGGAAGGAAGCTGAACCTGCTGTTCTCGCCGGAATTTCTGAGGGAAAGCAAGGCCCTGTACGACAATCTCTATCCTTCCAGGATAATAGTCGGTTATCCGAAGACGACTTCCGGTACAGGACAGGAGAATGCGGCCATCGGCGAGGTCGCAGGAGCGGACCTCATGGCATCTGCGGAGAAATTCGCCGCACTGCTGAAGGAAGGTGCCCTGGCGGAAGATATCCCGACCTTGTTCATGGACCTGAAGGAGGCTGAGGCAGTGAAGCTCTTTGCAAATACTTACCTCGCACTCAGGGTGTCCTATTTCAACGAGCTTGACACGTATGCCGAGCTGAAGGGCATGGACACAAGGGCGGTCATCGAGGGAGTATGTCTCGACCCGAGGATAGGCAGCCAGTACAACAACCCTTCGTTCGGCTACGGCGGCTACTGTCTTCCCAAGGATGCGAAGCAGCTTCTTGCGAATTACAAGGATGTACCCGAAAACCTGATAGAGGCCATAGTCGAGAGCAACCGGACGAGGAAGGATTTCATTGCAGACAGGGTGCTCGCGAAGGCCGGGTACTACACGGCGAACAGCTCATGGAATCTCAGCAGGGAGAAGGATGTGGTGGTCGGAGTGTACCGGCTTACCATGAAGTCCAATTCAGACAATTTCCGCCAGAGTTCCATACAGGGTGTGATGAAACGCATAAAGGCCAAGGGGGTCAAGGTGATTGTCTATGAACCGACACTGGAGGACGGAACCACATTCTTCGGAAGCGAAGTCGTGAACGACCTCCGCAAATTCAAGGACAGGAGCCAATGCATAATAGCCAACCGCTATGACCCTGTCCTCGACGACGTGTACGGGAAGGTCTACACGAGAGACATATTCAGACGGGACTGACAGGGGCATCCGTCAGATTATGTAGGCTATTTCCTTGAATCCGAACTCCCGAATCTCCCCTGGGACAAGACGGAGACGGAGCATGCCTGTCCCGGATATCCCTTCGATGCATCCTCTGAACATCGTGCCGGATGCCTTCCCGTGGACCCGCGGGACTACAGCATCGGCGGGAAGGTAGGCGGGGCGTCCGGAAATGTCAAGGAATACCGCCTCCTGACCGCGTCTGTACAGCAAACTTTCATATACGTGCTTCAGCTGCCCGGCTTCCGCGGATGTCGAAGGAATCTGCAGGCATCCCGTGAATATCTCCATGAAACTTTCCAGAAGCCCCCTCACATCGGAATCCTTCCCCGTGAGGAGTTTCACTGATGTCGGGTTCGGCAGTTCCGGAGGGAATGCCGTCTGGTTCACGTTCAGACCGATGCCGACTACCGAGGTGCTCAGGAACGTGCCGGAGAGGGAATTTTCCACAAGCATACCAGATATCTTCCTGTCTCCGCAGTAGATGTCGTTGGGCCATTTTATCTTCGCAT
Source organism: uncultured Bacteroidales bacterium (assembly GCA_944326335.1). Classification (GTDB taxonomy): domain Bacteria; phylum Bacteroidota; class Bacteroidia; order Bacteroidales; family UBA932; genus Cryptobacteroides. The sequence continues at coordinate 31,279 of CALVDM010000007.1, read as the reverse complement.
CTATCCCGAGACCAGCAAGAAACCTGCATTGTGCTATGGTGGCTATCTCGGATATGACAAACTGTTCCGTGGCCTTCAGTGCGGGGCATGCCGGGCGGGCCGCAGGGGCCTCAGGCGTGGTGAAACGCAGGAATATGCTGAAGGTGAGGTTCATTCCCTTCTCCGATGTCCATCTGTTCCCTTTCTGCCCTCTGCCGGATGTCTGGAATCCGGCTGCCACGACTGACAAATTGTCAAGGTCTCCGGCATGCCTTGCAGCCTCGTCATTGGTGGAACCGAGGGTATCGTACCATCTGATGTCATATATTCTTTCCATTGGTGCAGATTTTGATTATCTTTGCTCCTCAATTGTAAAATTAATATAAAAAACCGGATGGATAACAACGAAATCAAGGTCATTGCGGACGCGATGCTCGAAAAGAAAGGTGTGGATGTCGTGTCTCTCGACCTCAGGAATATCGGAACTGCGATTTCCGACTGGTTCATTGTATGTAACGCCGATTCAACTACCAATGTGGATGCCATAGCGGACAACGTGGAGGAAATGATGTCGGAAAAATGCGGCAGGAAGGTTCTGCGCTCGCAGGGACGCGAGAATTCCCTCTGGATAATCCTCGACTACGGAGACATAGTGGTCCACATTTTCCAGACACAGTACAGACAGTTCTACAGGCTTGAGGACCTGTGGGCCGATGCCGGCAGATGCGAATTTTCCGACGAAGGTGCGGGCGTTCCGCAGGGATACCAGAACATGTAGCACAATTTCAAGACGATGGACAACAGCAACAAAGGCAACAACGGACAGGGGCGAGACCCCAGGAAGATAAACATAAGGTTCAACTTCTCCTGGATCTACATGATTCTCATGCTGGTGATTGTGTGGATGTTCTTCAACCAGGGCGGGGCAAATCCGCAGAAGATCGAGTGGGAGGATGTCAAGCAGCAGATACTCGCCGGCGATGTGAAGGAGATAACTTTCGTAAGGAACGACTTCGAAGGCAAGGTGACGATAAAACCGGACCGTCTTGCAAAATACGCGGACAAGTTCGGGGGGAACGTGCCTTCCAAGTCTCCGCACTTCATTTTCCTCGTATCCGGGAGCTTCAATCCCGAGGAGACTTTCGAGGCTCTGAACGAATCCCTTCCGGAGACCGACAGGTTCAGGGTAGTGATTGAGAACAACAACAAGGTGTGGGGGTCCGTGCTCGAATGGCTCCTGTTCCCGATTCTGCTCATACTCATGTGGGTGTTCATGTTCAGGGGGATAAACAGGAACGCCGGTGCCGGTGGTGCCGGAGGTTTCTTCAACGTGGGCAAATCTACCGGGAAGCTCGCTGAAAAGAGCAGCATGAAAGTGACTTTCAAGGATGTGGCAGGTCTCGACGGGGCCAAGGAGGAGGTCATGGAGATTGTGGACTTCCTGAAGAATCCGAAGAAATATACCGCACTCGGGGGAAAGATACCGAAGGGTGCACTTCTCGTAGGTCCTCCGGGCACGGGTAAGACCCTTCTCGCCAAGGCTGTGGCAGGGGAGGCCGACGTGCCGTTCTTCTCCATCTCGGGTTCCGACTTTGTGGAGATGTTCGTCGGAGTGGGCGCATCGAGAGTGAGGGACCTGTTCAGGCAGGCGAAGGAAAAGGCTCCGTGCATCGTGTTCATAGACGAGATAGACGCGGTGGGCCGTGCAAGGAGCAAGAATGTCGGATTTTCTTCCAATGACGAGAGGGAAAACACCCTGAACCAGCTCCTTACCGAGATGGACGGTTTCGATTCCAACTCAGGCGTCATCATACTTGCCGCCACCAACAGGGCGGATATTCTCGACAAGGCATTGCTCAGGGCCGGCCGTTTCGACAGGCAGATTCATGTGGACCTGCCGGACCTGAACGAGCGCAAGGAGATATTCATGGTGCATCTGAAGGGGCTGAAACTCGCTCCGGACTTCGAGGTGGACTTCCTTGCGAAGCACACTCCGGGATTTTCCGGGGCCGACATCGCGAATGTCTGCAACGAGGCTGCGCTCACTGCAGCCAGGAAGAACAAGACTGAAATAGACAAGCAGGACTTCCTCGATGCAGTCGACAGGATAATAGGAGGACTTGAACGCAAGAACAAAATCATCACTCCGGAGGAGAAGAGGTCCATCGCCCATCATGAGGCGGGCCATGCCACTGTCAGCTGGCTTCTCCCTAACGCGAGCCCTCTGTTCAAGGTGACGATAGTGCCGAGAGGACAGGCTCTCGGGGCTGCATGGTACCTTCCGGAAGAGAGGCAGCTCGAGACCCGAGACCAGATGATGGACCAGATGTGTTCTCTCATCGGAGGCCGTGTGGCAGAGGAAATCGTGAACGGGCAGCCTTCTACCGGTGCCTTGAACGACCTCGAGAGGCTTACCAAGTCCGCATACGCAATGGTCGTATATTACGGTATGAGCGAGAAGATAGGCACGGTCTCATACTTCGATTCCTCAGGCTCGCGCGGGTATGAGCTCGGCAAGCCATACAGCGAGAAAACCGCAGAGCTGATAGATGAAGAGGTGAAGTCCCTCATCAACAAAATTCATGACAGGACCTACAAGATACTGATGGACAACAAGGAGAAGTTCCTCGAGCTTGCAGACCTGCTCCTTGAGAAGGAAGTGATTTTCGCTGACGACCTCGAGCGTATCTTCGGACCGAGGGCGAACCAGTCAAAGGAGGAATTCTGATACTTCTGACGGACTATGAAAAATCTGATTCTGAGGACTTTGACAGGAATTGGCTTTGTCGCCGTAGTTGTTGCCTGCCTGCTTGTAGGCAAATATACGTTCGGCGTGCTCATGACAGGGCTCATGTCTGCCATGATGATAGAGTTCTACCGCATGACCATGAGAGGGGAGTACAAGTTTTCACAGGTCCTCTCGGTGATGGCGGCGATTGTACTCTTTCTGCTTACATATCTCTACAAGGGTTTCCATTTCCCGGGACGCCTTGTCGTGCTTGCCATAATACCGGTGTTCGTCATCATGGTCAATTCACTCTATGTGAAGGACAAGACCGACTTCGGCAAGTTCGCCAACCTGTACACGGCACTGCTGTACATTTCGGTGCCCGTGACGATGATGAACCTCGCTGCCTTCGACCCGGAGGGCAACTATGACGGGATGCTTCTGCTCGCACTTTTCATAATCACGTGGGTGTCGGACATCGGAGGTTATATCTTCGGGATGACCATAGGGCAGAAATACGGGAAGAAGCTTTTCCCGGAGGTGTCACCGAAGAAGTCCTGGGCCGGATTCTGGGGCGGTCTCGTGCTTGCGGTGTGCGCAGGCGTCGTGCTGTGCAAGACGGGGATGCTCGGATATCCGCTCTGGCATTGCGTGATACTGTCCGTAATCATGAACATATCCGGAGTTTACGGGGACCTGATAGAGTCCCAGTGGAAGAGATACTATTCCGTCAAGGACACGGGACACATCATGCCGGGCCACGGGGGAATCCTCGACAGGCTCGACAGCGCATTGATTGCCATTCCGGTGGGGATAATATATCTGCTTGTGGTCAACGTTCTTTGAACGGATTCTAAAATTTGCTAAATTTGCAGGATTGTTTACCGGGACTTGTTATGACGATACACAGGGGAGGTTGGAGAATAATTTTTGTAGTATGGGCGATTTGCTGCCTGCTGATCTGGGTGATTATGCGGTATGTGGACTGCCTGTATGTCTCTTTTCCTATAGCAGCCCTGCTCCTGTTCTTCATGGGGTTCGTGATTTTCTTCTTCAGGGTGCCGCGCAGGGTGAAGCCCGAGGGTGACGGATGCGTGACCGCAGTGGCAGACGGGGAGATAGTGGTCCTCGAGAAGGTCTATGAACCGGAGTTCCTGAAACGCGACTGCATCCAGGTGTCCATATACATGGACTTCTTCAATGTCCATGTGAATTTCTGGCCGATAAGCGGCCAGGTGACATATTACAGGTATCATCCGGGGAAATATTTCCTTGCCTTCCTCCCGAAGGCGTCAGAGCTCAATGAGCACACGTCCACAGCAATCAGGAACGAGTACGGGGAAGTCTTTTTCAAACAGCTTGCAGGGACATTCTGCCGCAGAATCGAATGTTATTCGGTGGTTGGGGAGACCGAGACCAGGGGAGAGCAGTGCGGAATAATAAAGTTCGGCTCGAGGATAGACATGTATCTGCCGCTCGATGCGGATATCAAGGTGTCCCTCGGCGAGGAAGTCCGTGCCTGCGAGACGGTGATTGCCGAATTGAAGGGAAAGGGTGAATGAACTTCGTCTGACTTATGGAAGAAATTTTTATAATAATTTTGCTGATTCTCCTCAACGGAGTCTTTGCAATGTCTGAAATTGCGATAATCTCCGCAAGGAAATCGAGTCTGCAGGCCGATGCCAACAAAGGCAGCAAGGCGGCAAAGACGGCTCTGGGACTGGCCCAGGACCCAGACCGGTTCCTTTCTGCGGTACAGGTAGGCATCACACTCATAGGCATACTGACCGGTATCTTTTCCGGCAAGAAGATAGCAGCCGAGTTTTCCGCCCTGCTCGAGAGCGCAGGGATGGCTCCGACGGCTGCCTCGGCACTCGCCCAGACGATAATAGTCATACTCGTCATGTTCCTGACCCTGATTTTCGGTGAGCTCGTTCCGAAGAGGATAGCCATGAGCGCGTCCGAGAAGGTCTCGAAAATCGTGGCGGGACCGATGAAGTTCATCTCGGTCATAGCAGCACCTTTCGTATGGCTGCTTGCCAGGACGACTGCCCTCATCGTGAAAATCCTCGGGATAAGATACCAGGAGACAAAGGTGACGGAGGAAGAGATAAAGTCCATAATCCAGGAGGGTACAGACGAAGGCGAGGTGTCGCTTGTCGAGCAGGACCTCGTGGAGAGGGTCTTTGCCCTGGGAGACCTGAAAGTCAGTACGATAATGACATTGAGGGCGGACATAGTGTGGCTCAGCCTCGAGATGACCGAGCAGGAGATACGCGAGACTATAGAGGGTAACATATTCGAGGAATATCCGGTGGTGGAGGACGACCTCGACCATGTGGTGGGCGTGCTTTCTCTCAAGGAATACGTGCTGAACATAGGCAAGGAGGGCTTCGACCTCGCCAGGATGATGAAGGAGCCGTCCTATTTCCATGAGAACATGAATGTCTACACCGTTCTCGAACAGATGAAGGAGAAGAAGATAAGCAGGGCTCTCGTATGCGACGAGTTCGGTTCATGCTCCGGAATCATCACCCTGAAGGATATCATGGAGGCTCTTGTGGGCAATATCAACGACGACCACGAGGAGCCTGACATCATAGCGAGAGGCAACAACGACGGATGGCTCGTGGACGGGATGTGCCCGATGTACGATTTCCTCAGACACTTCGACATAGAGGATTCCATGGAGGATTTCGAGTACACGACTGTCGCCGGCCTCATACTCGATGAACTCGACCACATGCCGGTGGCAGGGGAGAAGGTGGTATGGCGCGACTTCGATTTCGAGGTTGTGGACATGGACGGTGCGCGGATTGACAAGGTCATTGTGAAGAAGCGCGAACCGCAGGCTCCCGAGCAGGCTGCCGGCAGCAATGACCAGTCCGAAAAGTCCGGGCAGAAGTAGCTCCCGGAACCCGGCTTGTCTTCCGTCACTCTGCGCGGCCCTCTTTGTCTATCAGTTCGAGAAGCCTGTCTATGGCTTCGTTTTCCGGGACATGCCGCAGGACAGGTGTCTTCTTCCTGTATATGGATACCTTGTGGTTTCCTTCGCCGACATATCCCCAGTCCGCATCGGCCATCTCGCCGGGCCCGTTGACTATGCACCCCATCACTGCTATCACCATTCCCTTGAGATGCGATGTCCTGCGTTTCACTTCATTGAAGGTTTCCTCCAGGTTGTACATCGTGCGGCCGCATCCCGGGCATGCTATGTATTCCGGTTTGTAGAATTTGCGTCTTGTCGCCTGGAGCAGTTCGTCCGAGAGGTAGGCAGATTCTTCAGAGCCGTCGAGACGGATTTCCTCTCCGCCCTGTCCGGCATACCGGCCCCGCAGTTCCACTTCATCTATCTTCCTGTCGAGAAGCATCTTTCCGAAGTCGCAGGAGAAGTCGAGAAGCAGCCTTTCCCTCGACGGTGCATCGTATGTGGCTATGGCCTTCTTTCCTTCCATGTACAGGTTGGTGAGGGAGGAATGAAGCCTGTTGCCGTACCTGTCTGAAAGGTATCTGGCCACAGGTATTTCGTTTTCCGGGTCTTCAGTGAGAGAGACCCTCACAGTGTCGCCGATTCCTTCGGACAGCAGGGTTGAGATGCCGGCGGCGGACTTTATTCTTCCAGAGTCCCCGTTCCCTGCCTCAGTGACACCGAGATGCAGCGGGAATGCTATTCCCTGCTCCTCCATGGCGCGGGCGAGAAGCCTGTACGCCTCCACCATGACAAGGGTGTTGCTCGCTTTAAGGGAAACTACAACATTCCTGAAATTGTTTCCGATGCAGAGCCCGATCCACTCCATCGCTGCTTCCTTCATGGCAAGCGGGGTGTTCCCGTACAATGTCGTTATCCTTTCACCGAGCGAGCCGTGGTTAAGGCCGATGCGCAGGGCCGTGCCCTTTTCCCTGCAGACATCCGTGAGCCTGGCGAACTGCTCGCAGGCCTTGAGGTGGTCCTTGTGGAAATTGCCTGGGTTTATCCGGACTTTCTCGACCACCCTTGCTGCGGCAATCGCGATTTCGGAGGAGAAATGCACGTCTGCCACAAGCGGCACATCAATACCTTCCTCGCGGAGTTTTCCCTTGATTGCGGCGAGAGCCTCCACATCGCTCATTGCCGGCACGGTGAGCCTTATCATCTCCGCTCCGGCCCTGTACAGCCTGCGGCACTGCGCCAGAGTGGCCTCAATGTCGGAAGTGTGAGTATTGCACATGGTCTGGACGACTATGTGCCGGCCTCCTCCTATGGTTATGTTACCTGCCTTGACTTCTTCAGTATGCATGACATTCCAGTTTTATATCCGTACCTCTCATTCAACCTGACCGCTTTCCTGTGCCGGAATCTCGGACTGGATGGCCTTTATCAGCCCGAGATGCTCCCTGGCCTCCTTCCTCAGTGCGTGCTTTGTCTTGCCGACCCTCTTGGTGAGCTGGAAGTGGACGCCGACTGAAAACACGAAATTGGCAGGATAGGCATACCGGTAGTAATACTGGCTGTAGTAGTCCGGCTGGTACAGGGAACCGAACGAATGCTTGTACATGGCGGTGAAATGGATTTCTACCGGGTCGAAGACAAATGCGAATCCGAGACCTCCCTTTATGCCATAGTCCACCCTCAGGTCAGTGTCGAGGAAAGAGTCCCTGATATTCTCGGGCACATCATCTCCGAAGCGGTGGATGCCGAGCCTGTATCCCCCGAAAAGCCCTATGTTGGCCATCAGCTTCATCTTCCAGAAATCGAAGTGGCAGTGTGCCATCACAGGCACCTCCACGACTTCCATGACCGCTCCGGTCGCACCTTCCACGTTCGGGGTGTACCCTTCGTCATCGGTTTCAAACTGGTAGCCCTCCTGACCGTAGAATATCCCGGCCTGGATGCCGAAATACGGCATGTATCCGAACATCTTGCCGTATCTTGTGTACAGGATACCGAAATTGTACGGCACGAAACGGGATGTCTGGACCATGGTAGGATTCCAGCTCACCTGGCTCAGCCCCACTCCGTACTGGATGCCAATCATGGTGTAGTCGTTGATTCTGATGTCCTTGTTGATGTCGAGACTGTCGAGGTAGGAGTCGCTCAGGGCGTCGATGTCCACCACCTCGATGTCTATCGTGTCGTTGTTCTCCTCCACTGTCACTGTCGTGTTTCCGGCCGAGAGCCCCTCAGGCATCTGAGCCCGCACGGGAGGTGCCGCCGCTGCCATGATGAGGGCGGCTGCTGTCATATATGCTGCTTTCCTGACCATTCCTGACGGTTTTCCTTACTTGAACAATTCTTCCACATCTATGTTCTGCTCCAGCTCCGTCATCTCCGGTATGTCGATGAGGGTGTTGCCGTCTTCGAGCTTGTAGAACTTCACTTTCTCCGGTTGCTTGTGCTCGAGCAGGTTGCCGGTGTCCACAAGGCCGTTCCGGTTGATGTCCTCGGTGAGCCTGATGGAGTATTTACCCGCTTTCAGATAAGGGAAGAGGAGGGTCTGCGCGGTGTCTACTGTGAACGAACGTATCACCTGGTCCCTCTTCTCGTTAAGAAGGTCCACAATGTATTTGTTCTTCACATTGCTGAGCACGAGGTTCATTGTACTCAGCTTGTCGTCGTTCGGGAGGGTCACCTTCACTTCGGAACTGTCGTTGAAGAAGCCGTTTATATCCTTGAATTTCCTGTGGGGCACCTTCAGGAAATATTCGTAGCCCGGAAGGAGCTTTGATGTCGGCCTCACGACGTATTTCCTGAGATTCAGGCTGTCCTGTACCACGGTGTACGTGTCCGTGAACTCCTGCTGTCTCGGATTAATGTAGCGGAACTCGAGAGAATCGAACGCCGACACCACAAGAGGGTACTTGAACTCGATTTCGAAACCGTACTGTTCCACCATCTCCGGTTTGGCGTTTATCGTGAACACTGTCGTGGTGTCCTCTTTCTTTATGTCTGTGGTGGAGCTCTTTGCCACACCGGCCACCTTTCTCGGCTTGGCCAGCTTGACTTCCTCGACTGTCGGCACGAGCTGCCCGAGCGTGTCGGTCTTGAGATAGTCCACGTTAAGGAACAGCGTGTCAGGCAGCGTGCCGGGGTCGTTCACCCATATCTCGAGACTGTCCCTCTCGAGGTTGAACTGTGTGATGAGCTTGTCGGACGGAATCCCGGTCATCCAGATGGAGTCTATCTGCGCGTACGGAGCCATGAAAGTTATGTACGCGGTCCTTTCACCGAGGCGTTCCTTGTTGACAATCATCTGCTTGGAAGGGACTTCCGTGAACAGGTTCAGTTCGTATTCAGTCTTCCTTGCGAGGCATGCCAGCGTGTCGGTCATGAGATATTTCACTAGCTCCGGAATGCTGTCGTTCACTTTCTGCACAGGCCTGACGAGGGTGTCGATGAATGCCACCTGCTCGTTGTCTGCCTCGTAGATGTTGTTGTTGTTCATGTCCATGATTGCATACATCCTGTAGACTGTGTCCTGGATATTGCGCAGGCAGAAGAAGCCCCAGTCGTCGGTCTTTATTGCCGCATCCGGCCGGTGCTTGAAGATGGCGGAGTCCGAATGGTCCTTGTAGAGCATCACGGTGGCCCCCTTCACCGGCATGAGGGTGTTGCAGTCCTGGACGACACCGGTCATCATCATGGAGTCGAGGTGCGTCCCCGTCGAGAACACCATCGCGTAGCCCGGGTACATGTTGCCCTCGTTGTTGTCAGCTATGGCGTTGGTCACGTCAAGGACGTAGGTCTTGTTCGAGTCGAGGTCGGACTCGAAATACACTATCACGCTCTTGCCCCTCATCTTGTATTTAGGGGATTTCTCCAGAGGAGGGGAGAGAAAGAGGCTCTGGATATCCTTGACGACCACAAATTCGTCGAATGTCAGCGACACCTGCGTCTTGTGCACAGGTATCATCGTGTCCCCCGGCTGCGGCGAATATTTCACAAGGACCGGAGGTATGGTGTCTTTCGGCCCTCCGCTCGGAGGGGTGGTGGTGTTTGCGCATGACGGCGAGAACACGAGGATTCCGGTTCCCAGCACTGCCGCCGCCAGCGGAAGGTATTGCATCAAGCTTTTTTTCATTCTGTCTCCATTGTTTACAAATCAGTCCTCACGACACTCTGCACGCCCTCTATCTTGCCGAGCCTCCTGATGAGGCGCTCGAGGTCGTCCTTGTCGTGTACATAGAGGTCTATGTACCCGTCGAACACCTCGTCTTCGGTGTTCAGGTATATCCTTCTCATGTTCACGTTCATCACGAGCGAAATATATCTCGAAATCTCGTTTATGATGCCTATCCTGTCATAGCCTTTCAGGGACAGCCTCACGAGGAAGGACTGGTCCACGTCCTGCTCCCACTGTGTCTTGACTATGCGGTCGCCGTGTTTCGCCGCAATGCTGTTGGCCACGCTGCAGGATTTCTTGTGGACGGTGATGGTGCCGTCAGAGGCGAGGAAGCCGACGACGCTGTCCCCCGGTATCGGATTGCAGCAGTTCGCTATGACATACCTGTGGGTGTTGTCGCTCTTGTCGTTGATGACATATTTGCCGTCTTTCTTGTCCTTGCTCTTGAACCACGGGAACGACCATCTGCCCTGCCTGTCATCCTCCTTGCGGACAATCTGCTCGAGGTTGTTCAGCTTGAGTATGCCTGCCCCAATCCTGAAGAACAGTTCGTTCCTGTCGCCTTCGAAAATCTCGTAGCCTTCGAGAAGCCTGTCGATGACCTTGTCCGTCATCTTGAACCCGAGGGCGTTAAGCTGCTCCTCCAGCATCTTCTGCCCCACCTTGATGCTTTCCTGCCGTTCTCCCTTGAAATAGTCTATGACTATGTTCCTCGCCTTGCGTGTCACAAGGAACTGCAGCCATGCCCTTTTCGGCTTCTCGTTTTCGGCGGTGATTATCTCCACCTGGTCTCCGGACTTGAGCACGTATGTCAGGGGCGCAAGTTTCATGTTCACCTTGGCGGCTATGGCCTTGTTGCCGATTTCCGTATGAATCAGATATGCGAAATCGAGGGCGGTGGCTCCCTTCTGTATGCTTTTCTGCTCTCCCTTCGGGGTGAACACGAGGATGTCCGATGTCGTGAGGTCGTTGTGGATTATGTCGAGCAGGTCGAGGGCGTTCACGTCCGGATTCACGAGAATCTCCTTCACCTTGCTTATCCACTTGTCCATCTCGCTCTCGTTCTCGCTCACGAACCCGTCCTTCTTGTATGCCCAGTGGGCCGCAATACCTTTCTCTGCTATGTCGTTCATCCTCTGGGTCCTAATCTGCACCTCAATCCAGATTCCCGAATGGCTCATGACGGTGCAGTGCAACGCCTCGTAGCCGTTGTTTTTCGGATGCTTCACCCAGTCCCTTATCCTGTCGCTCTTGTACTTGTAGATGCCGGTGATTATCGAGAATACATGGTAACACTGGTCCCTTTCCATGTCCTTGCTGCATGCCTGCCCGGGGTTGAAGATGATGCGGACCGCATACAGGTCGTAAATCTGCTCGAAAGTGATGCCCTTTGTCACTATCTTGTGCCAGATGGAATAAGGTGTCTTTACCCGTTTCTTTATGTAGAAATCGAATCCGGCCTTCTTCAGGGCGGCCTCTATCGGCTTTATGAACTCGTCTATCTCCTTCTCCTTGTCGGAGATATTCCTGTTTATCTTCTCGGTTATCTCGTTGAAAGCCTCCGGTTCCTTGTATCTGAGCCAGATGTCCTCCATCTCGGACTTGACCTCGTAGAGACCGAGCCTGTGGGCGAGCGGGATGAAGATGAACATGGTCTCCGAGAGTATCTTGTCCCTCTTGTACTCCGGCATGAACTCTATTGTGCGGCAGTTGTGCAGCCTGTCCGCAAGCTTGATGAGCACAACCCTCACGTCGTCGTTCAAGGTCAGGAGTATGCGCTTGAAATTCTCCGCCTGTATGCTTTTCTTCTCGGCCTTGTCCTCGTTGTCGAGCACTGTCTTTATCTTGGTCAGTCCGTCCACGAGGGAGGCTATCTTCTCCCCGAACAGGTTGCTGATGTCTTCCACAGTGTATTCGGTGTCTTCCACCACATCGTGCAGCAGGGCGGCGGATATCGACTTGTAGCCCAGACCGATGTTGCTGACCACGATTTTGGCGACGGCGATAGGGTGGATGATGTACGGTTCTCCGGAGCGTCTTCTCACACCCTTGTGAGCTTCGTTGGCGAAATCGAATGCTTTCTGCACCACATCCAGTTCATGCTGGTTGGCACATCTTTTCCTCGCAGCCTCCTTCAGGTCGGCGTAGTCCCGGGCGATGATGTCGAAATCTTCTTTAGTAAACTCAGATACAGGCATAGTTCAAGTCTTTTATTCGATATTATAATTGTCCACGTGCTGGTATGCATAGGAAAGTTCCGCACCGAACAGGATTATGAACCATCCGAAATTCATCCAGAACATGAACAGCGGTATCGCGGCCACCGCCCCGTACACCATGTTGAGTCTCGTGACGAACAGCTGGGTCTCAAGATAGAGGTACTGGAGTACGGTGAATGCGAAAGCTGAGATTGCGGCAGCCCTCAACGCGTTAGGATACAGCACTTTGTAGTTGGGTATGAATTTGTACATCGCCGAGAAGGTGAGAGTGGCGACGATGTAGAAAAGCAGCCAGGCGAGCACTGAGGTCAGGGATTCGAAGTAGGCCACGTCGAGCCCGATGCCCCTGAACATGTTGCTGTAGACTATCGAGCCGGAGAAGAAGAGCATTATGACGAACGGCGCTATCAGGAGGATGGCGATGTAGAAGGATATTCTCTTGAAGATGTTCCTCGACTTCTTCACCCTCCACACGTTGTTGAACACCCTTTCCACGGAAATCATCATCCAGAACACGAGCCACACGAAGAGCAGCGCGCTCAGCAGCCCCATCACGCTCGACTGTGCGGTGTCGATTATGTTCTCCGCGAAGCCGAGCACCATGTCTATTGTTTCCTGGGAATTGCTGAAATATTCATAGAGCAGCTCCTTCAGCTTGTCGGTGAGCCCGAAGCCTCCGGTGATCGCGAATGCCACCGCGATGAACGGCACGACCGACATCGTCCCGAAGAAGCTGAGGGCGACGGCCTGGAAACCTATCTTCTCGGCGGAAAATGTCTTGATTGTGATGAGCAGCACCTTCAGGTATTTGATGCTTCTGGCCTTTGCGCGCGAGAAATCCTCGATATCCAGCCTCCAGATATCTTCCGAAAGGAAATGCTTCAGCTTCCTGAATATGTTGACAATACCAGCCATTCTCCGTCTGCCGTCCTCCTGTCATCTGCCTCCGAGCCGTGACATGAACCTTTCCGGGTCTATCACGAACCTTTCATGGCTTCCTTCCCCGATAAGGCCTTCGCTGTCACTGACTTCAACCTTGCAGACAATCCTTCTGCCTTCAGTTTCCGTTATCTCCGCCCTGGCCGTGAGCTCAGTGCCGGGAAGGCATGCCCTGACATGCGATATCTCGAGTCTTGTCCCGACTGTCTCCTCTCCGCACGAGAGTGCAAGCCTGTATGCGCATTCCTCCATCAGAGCCGCCATGGCAGGCGTCGCATAGACCGGCAGCCCTCCCGAGCCTATCTTCTGCGCAGTCTCGCTGTCCTGCACGACATGTTTCAATGTGAGTGTCTTTCCTGTTTCCATATCTGTCCGTATGATTGAGTCAGAACAATGTGGGCTGGACGGCCGCACCGGCGGCTTCTGTCCCGTTCCCGGATGTGCCGGCACCGGATATGAGCTGCATGAATTCCGCTTCTCCCATCACCTTTATGCCGAGGGCCCCGGCTTTTCTGATTTTCTCCGGCCCCGGCTTCTCCCCGGCAAGCAGGAACGAAGTCTTTCCGCTTACCGACGAGCTGTTTTTCCCTCCGTTAAGTACGATGAGCTTCTTCATTTCCTCCCTCGGGATGCTGAAGTTGCCGGATATCACGATGGTCTGTCCCTCGAGGGCCGATGATGCCTGGATTTCCTGCTCTCCGACCGAGAATTTCAGGCCGGCCTCCCTGAGCCTGCCTATCTCCGCCACGTTGGACGGCTTTGCAAAATAGGCCAGTATGCTGTCTGCAATCACCTCGCCGATATCGTCCACGGAAAGCAGGGTGTCCCTGTCCGCCGCCATCAGGGAGTCGATGTCCCCGAAATGCCTCGCGAGCGATTTGGCTGTGGTCTCCCCGACATATCTTATCCCGAGGGCGAAGAGAACATGGTCGAATCCTGTGGCCTTCGAGGCTTCGATGCTGTCGAGAAACCTCTGTGCGGCCCTGTCCTTCCAGCCTTCGAGGTGGAGAAGCTGCTCGCGGGTGAGTCCGTAGAAATCGGCTGGAGACTTTACGTAGCCGAGATTGTACAGCTGGTCGATGGTTGCGTCTCCCGCAATCACGTTCATGGCTTTTCTGCTGATGAAATGCACGAGCTTCCCCTTAATCTGTGTCGGGCATCCGTCAGTGTTGGGGCAGAAGTACCTCGCCTCACCCTCGTCCCTCACGAGAGGTGTGCCGCAGTCGGGACATCTGTCCGGGAATTCCGGCATCGACACATCCGGTCCTCTCCTGTCCAGGGCCACCCCTGTTATCTTCGGGATTATCTCCCCGCCTTTCTCGACATACACATAGTCTCCGATACGCACATCAAGCAGGCTCATCTGATCGGAGTTGTGGAGGGATGCCCGCTTTACGGTGGTTCCGGAAAGGAGTACGGGCTCGAGATTGGCCACCGGGGTCACCGCACCGGTGCGGCCCACCTGGTAGTCTATGGACAGCAGCTTTGTGAGGGCCTGTTCCGCCTGGAACTTGTAGGCCACGGCCCATCTCGGGAACTTGGCCGTGTAGCCGAGCTCCCTCTGGCACTGCAGTTCGTTGATTTTTATCACAATGCCGTCTGTCGCGAACGGCAGGGACTTCCTCGCTGTGTCCCAGTATTCGATGTATTCCTCGATTTCGGATATGTTGCGGCATATCTTCCTCTTGTCCGAGACTGGAAGGCCCCAGAGGGCAGCCGCCTTCAGGGCTTCGTCATGCGTCACGAAGGGAAGGTTCTCGCCGAGAAGATGATAGAGCGTGCATTCAAGTCCGCGGTGCGACACTTCCCTTGAGTCCAGGAGTTTCAGTGAGCCGGACGCTGCGTTCCTCGGGTTGGCGAATGGCTGTTCCTCATCTCTCAGACGTTCTTCGTTCAGCTTGTCGAACGCCTTGTAAGGCATGTATATTTCGCCCCTGATTTCAAATTCATCAGGATAACCGCTTCCCTGCAGGTCGCGCGGGATGTTGCGTATGCGCAGCACATTGGCGGTAACGTCATCTCCGACTGTCCCGTCCCCTCTGGTGAGGGCTCTCACCAGATGGCCGTTCCTGTATGTCAGGCAGATGGCCGTCCCGTCGAACTTCAGTTCGCAGCAGAACGTGAAAGTGGAGCCTATGGCCTTCACGGCCCTTTCTGCGAACGCCTCCACTTCAGTGATGTCGTATGTGTTCCCGAGCGAGAGCATCGGATATCTGTGCGGGTACTGTTCGAATTCCTTCCTCAGGTCGCTGCCGACCTTCTGTGTCGGAGAGTCGGGAGTGACAAGCTCAGGGTGAGCCTTCTCCAGTGCAATCAGCTCGTTCATGAGCATGTCGAAATCATAGTCGCTGAGCACCGGGGAATCATCCACATAATACCGCCTGTTGTTCTCCGCGATGGCCGCTCTCAAACTCTCTATCCGTTTCTTGATCTGGTCTATATCCACAACTGTAAAAAACAATACCGGTCAATCCGGCAAATTCAGCACAAAATTACTATTTTTTTTGCGTATTTCCGGCGAAAATGGATAATTTTGCGGGACGGATTTTTCATCCTTACCGGCTTTTACATCAGGTGCGATATATCATTAACATTATAGTAAAGTATTAAGGAATTATGAAAGATGCAGTGATTATCCTGTGCGGCGGCGGTCCCGCCCCGGGAATGAATTCGGTTTCGATGAGTGTCGCAAAGACTTTCCTTGCCAGAGGATTCCGCGTAATCGGCCTTCATGGCGGCTACTCCGGTCTTTTCAGCAAGGACGCGAGAATCGAGGATATAGATTTCTTCAAGGCAGACCGCTATTTCAACAGGGGAGGTTCCTATCTCGAGATGAGCCGTTTCAAGCCTACCGACAAGGATTTCGAGGAGAATTTCAATCTCGACCTCTTCAAGGACAACAATATAAAGCTGCTCGTGACAATCGGCGGAGACGACACGGCTTCCACCGCCAACAGAATCTCCAAGTTCCTCGCGGCTAAAAATTACCATATCGCCAACATCCATTGCCCGAAGACGATAGACAACGACCTTCCTCTTCCTGCAAACGCCCCTACATTCGGCTACAATTCGGCGAAGAACGAAGGGGCGCATCTCGCAAGGACCATATATGAGGATGCCCGCACTTCAGGGAACTGGCTGCTGATTTCGGCGATGGGACGCACATGCGGAAGCCTCGCCCTCGGTATCGGTGAAGCCACGCACTGCCCGATGACCATCATCCCGGAGATGTTCAACAAGACGGGGATAAGCCTCGACAAGATAATCCGCCTTACCATATCTGCCATCATAAAGAGGAAGATTATGGGTGTGAACTACGGGACCGTAGTCGCAGCCGAAGGGCTTTTCCACGATGAAGGCGTGGCACGTGAAGCCGCTGCGGCAGGGGTGCACTTCACCTATGACGAGCACGGTCATCCGGAGCTCGGCAAAATCTCCAAGGCGGTGCTTTTCAACGACCTTCTCGAGAAGGAACTCAAGAAGCTCGGGCTGAAGGTCAAGACCCGTCCGGTGGAAATCGGATATGATGTCCGTTGCCAGGACCCTGTGGCATACGACCTCACATACTGCACCGAGCTTGCCATGGGAGTCTACCAGCTCTACAGCGAGGGTAAGACAGGGTGCATGGTCTATGTCGATGCCTTCGGCAATGTGTCACCTCTGTATCTGGCAGACCTCCAGGACCCGGAGACAGGGAAAATCCCTCCGAGGGTGGTTGACATCAATGCAGGGACAGCGCAGAACTATTACAGGTACATCGCACACTACATCACTGAGGACGACTACGAGGCCGCGAAGGCTTACGTAAGCAATCCGGAAGATTACGATTTCCGCAAAATCCTTAACTGGTAATATCCTTGCGGACTATAAATGAAGAGGCCGACTCAAAAGCCCTAACAAGTCCCGCAGGGACCGAGCCGGAGGCTCGAAGCGCCCCTAATAGGGGCCGTAGACAATAGTCTACGGGGGTTGAGAGGGGTCAGTCTTTCGCAGAAAGACATTTGAGGGTGACACAAAATTCCTTTTGGGTCACCCTCTTTAAGATGCGTCAGAATCAGCAAAATGCAAGGCATTGAGGATGAGGGCGACAGGAGTGTCTACTGCTTCTCCGTGTGGTAGATATTGACAATCTCGCCTTTCTGGTTGATGTATTTCAGGACTTCAGGGTTATGCAGGATGATGTATTTCTCCACATCTTCCTTTCCGATTTCCTTCATTTGTCTGATATCATCATACAGAGTACGTGAATTCTTGTAATGACCGGCAAACCCCGTAACCGTAGCGGTGAATCTGCCTCCTCTTTTCTCCACCTTGCATATCATATCGACAAGAATGTCTATCTGATTGCCTGTTATGGCCTTATACTGGGCTTCCTGTATGGCCTCCGACTGCGTCCTGCACCTGCGGGAGGTTTCCGTTATCCTTCTGGAATAATCCACGTCTACATCCACGACCGTAGGAGATGCTATTATGTTCCTGTTGTCCACTGAAACGGATCTGGCGGAATACTTGTAGGTGGAACAGCTGCTGAGACAGATTATAGCGGCAAGTAAAATATATGCTTTTTTCATATTGCTGACAAATTAAAAGTTTAGACGAAGACCGACTCCTGACTGTGTATTTCCGACGGATAAATTCAGATCCCGGTCGGAGTTTTTCATCCGTTTGGCTCCGATGCACCACATCGGGATGCCGGCGGCTACGGCTGCTGAGCCTATGGTCATCAATGTGACGCCTGCATCGTAGTTGCCGTTGTTGTAGTAATAACCTCCGTAATATGAATACTCATATGATTCTCCGTTCAGATACAGAGGCAGACCTACCGCGAATGTGGAAATCACGCCGAAAGCTGTCAGTCCGATACCGGCATTGCGGAGCCTTCTGGATTTTGTGAAGTCGAACTTCACTTCAGGATTTTTCCTGACCTTGGGCGCAAATGCCAGTGAAGCCGGGCCTGATTTCCTTACGGCTGCAGGTTCGGAAGAATTTATGTAGTAAATGTCACCTGTGCCAGAGCTGTAATAATATTTGGCGAAATCAGGGTCGGAAAGCAGCTTGTATTTTTCTATGTCTTCCTTTTCATACTCCTTGGCGGCATCTACTCCCGCTTTTGCAGCCCTGTATGTTCCGGCAAAACCTGATATGGTGGCCCTGTATTTCTTGCGCGGCTGCATCGGTTCCCGTTCAATCCTGACAATAGGATCCACGACGACATCGATGTCATTTTCTACAATGCAGCGGTGTTCAGCCTCTGCTATCGCATCGTATTTTGTGGTTTGAAAATCGGAAACGGCAGTGACTGTACGTTCGTAGTCCGGGACAATTTCCACTGCAATCTCCTTGGTACCCACATTCTGGCGGTCAACGCCTATGGAGCGTGCCGTGTACTGGTAGGTCGAGCATCCTGTCAGAATGATGGCTGACAGGACAGGTAAAACAGTATTTTTCATAATATATTAAAATTACAAGTTTAAATGGCTTCTCTGGCGTCCGTCCGGGCAAGAATGTCAGGTATGGAATCGTTGATGAACCTGTCATAGCCCTTGGCGCCTGAATCCACGGAATCCAGATGGCCGAACGAGCAGATGTTCGGATGGATGCGCTTTTCACTTTCCTTGAATTCAATCTTCTTTTTCGCAAAGGCATCTTTCGCCGCGCGGATTTCATCCTGGTCACCGGAGGCTGACGCGCGGCAGAACTCCTTGTTCAGACGGATGAAGATACGGTCTTCTTCCTCATTGCACGGCATGTATCCGAACAGAAGCTGCTGCATGGTCCAGCGGTTGTGCTCGCATTGCGCCAGCATGTCGCCGTGTGCTGACAGCTGCTCCCGGAGAATCCTTTCCGCATCGTCCCGGCCCGTCTGTGCGACAAGTCCGTCAATATCTGTAATGTACCTGTCTGGAGACGGTATTATCCCTCTGATTTTCGAATATATCGAGTCTGCATAGTACATGTTTGCGAACTTCTTGTCTATCAGAAGCTTCATCCAGGATTCCGTCATGCGCATGAGAGTGGCCCTGTCGCGCAGGTCGGTTTCCTGCGAGGCGAGGTCGTACGCCGCGTTCACAAGAAGGGCCTTGTTGAACAGCGAGCCGTCACTCAGGTATTCCCCGAAATCCATTCCGAAAGGCCGGAGTTTCTTGTAACGCCTGTCTCTCTGCGGTGTCCCGTTCAGGTTGTTGATGATATCGGCCGAATCGCTCTGGTAGACCCATATCTGCTGCGCCTTGTCATAGACTTCAAGCGGCATGTACAGGCTTGCCGCCACGGCCGTATGTGTCTGCGTCAGGCAGACGGCTACGGTCAGTATGGAATCCTTGTCGGCAGATATGTGTCTCAGGTAGGACCTGACCCCATCCGATTCCACAGCTCCCTTGATGAATTCGATTTCCGTGTCCATGAAATTTTCTCCGCCGTCGCACAGGTGCCTCCACTTGCTGCCGTCTCCGGCAAGCGGGTCAATCATGCCGGAATCCCAGTCATCCCCACAGCTTTCCGCGTCGATGAAGCGGTGACGGGTCAATCCGAAGATATTTTCGTACCTGCCCTTGAAGAACGCCATCTCGCGGTCTGCTTCCATGTCAATGAACGAGATGCGTGTCCGTCTCTTCCTGAAGTTCAGGTAATGGGCCTGCTGCATGGCTTCTATGCCCATTGCAAGCCCCATCTTGGACATGCCTATGATGACGAAATGTACGAATCTGTCCGAATCCTCGTTTATGCCGTATCCGTCGAGAGGGATATAGTCGATGACCGTTTCATCCGAAGGGTCGGCTTTCGCCTTGCAGTCCACAATGACTTTCCTCGCCCATGATTCGTACCGGTTGAACGGGAAGAAAATCAGATTCCGCCTCACATTCTCCGGGAAATCCGAGAACTGGAAGATGGAATAAGTCGTCTGGTATTCGAACAGGACCTTGCACATCTTTTGTCCGCGGCCTTCGAGAAGTCCGGCAATCAGATTCACGCACTTCATGTTCAGGGCATCATGGCCGGATTCGCCGCCGTCACGCGCAGTCGATTCCCCGAGGACATAGATTTCCGCGGCGTATTCCAGATGGAGCTTCTCCATTTCGGCCCTGGAGTCCCTGGCCGCCCTATAGATGATTACCTTGGACAGTTCTTCATCGGAAAGGTGAGATTCAAGGCCGTCACGCACGGTCTGCACATCCCGGTCCGTCTGGAGGATGATGTATCTGCTCCCGGATGGATGTCCGTTGTCCGGGTCTCGGGACGAAAGCAGGCTTTTGATGATGGAGGCTGCGATTTCGTTGGCCCCGATGATGACGGTGAAGCGTCTTTTTCCCAGGAACCGCACCTGGTATCTGGCCTGTCCGTTCTGCATGCGCTCTTTCCTGCGGTCCGTAAAACCTATGATTGAGGAGACCAGAAGTCCGTTCAGCAGGAATATCCCGAGAATGCCCGCCACCCCGGCGATACCGCGGCCTGTCACCGTTGGGCTCATGTTCTGATTCCCCGGATCGACGAAAAGGAAATAGATGGTCCAGAACAGGTTAGGCTCGGCGTTCTTGCCTTCCACGACTTTTTCACCGCCGCCCTCCGAGGTCAGCTCCTCCGGGGAGGATATCATCGGGCTGACCGCCAACGCCAGGGTGAACGGAATCAGCACCACCAGGCAGATGACCTTCCTGAGGAAATGTCCGTCAAGCAGTTTCCTGTCGAATTCGATTCTCCTGGACAGGTACAGCACGAGCGCATAGATTACATAGCCTGCGCCCATGATTCCGGAGGCTATGCAGAACCAGTCCACCGTATTCTCCGGGAACGGTCTGAAAAGAATGCAGTACAGGGAAAATATGCCGACAGCAAGTGCAATGGCGTCTATGCAGTCTTTCAGTATGCGGACACTTTTTTTCATGATGCTTTTCGTTTTATTTCAGGATGCCTGCCACAGCCTTGTTCGACTTGCGGTCGATGAAGGCGGCAGTTGAAGACGGTGCCTCGTACAGTTTTACGAATCTGCCTTCCTCGACACATTCCAGTCTCTCCAGGAAGCTCCTGTCGAGGGCATTCTCGTCCGTGACAGTGTCTATGGTTAGATAGCCGATGCCGAGCGAGGTGATGTTCTGGAAGAAGTGCGTGCCCTGGCTCGGTTCTATGCGGAAACCGGGGATGGCACATTCCACTATTAGCCTTGCTTCCGAGATGTTGCTCCATAGCACCGGAATCCCGAGCCAAGGGTCTGAGGACCCCCATCTTCCCGGTCCGATGAGTATGTAGGAAGCGTTCTGCTCCTTCAGTTTCCTGTTCATCCGTTCGATTTCGGCGGCGATGTCCCTCGTCCTTGCGCTGTCGAACAGGGCAGGGTCCACATACATGATATGGGTGAATCCGGTGATTTCTCCGGAACCGAGGGCATTCCCGGAGCGGATGAAGACCTCCGACATGCTGTCTTCCACCTGTTCCATGGAAATTTCCTGGACCTCGGCATAGTCCACGACCGGCCGGACCTGCAGCAGCTTCATCACGCATTCCTGGGCCGGGCTGTCAGGGATGACGTCCATGGCGAATTCGATTTCCACATCGCACATCATCTCCTCGCGGCAGATTTTCAGCAGGTCGGAGAGCACCTGCGCGAGAGGGTATCTGGCGTATTTCAGGATATAGTCGAATGTTACCAGCTTCGGCCCGGATGCGTTGATTCCCGGAACCAGCCTGTTGTCGGCCGTGCTGAACGTTGACGCCACGAGTTCCGGGTGGTCGTAACTTTTCAGGGCTTCCGACACCGGCATCCTGACAAGGTTCACGGCATCGTCCCGCGAAATCATGAACGCCCCCGGCCTCATGTCAAGGGCGAACATGGTCTTCTGCGTGTCGGACAAGGCTATCTTCATGTCCGACAGCTGCAATATGCGCTTTGGATATCTCGGGATGAATCTGAGCGTGTTGCCTCCGTCCACTACGGTCTTGCCGAGTCCGAAGGCAAGGTTCACGACACCGTCTTCCGGCTTCTCCTTGCCGATCGGGTAGAAATTGACGGAACGGGCGACACCGGAGAGCATCGGGTAGTAGAATTCGCCGTGACGGCTTCCGCAGATGCTCTGGATGATGACTGCCATCTTCTCCTCGCTCAGAAGATTTCCCGTGGTGTGGATATAGGTCCTGCTGCCGTTGAAGAAGGCCGAGGCATATACGCTCTTGATGGCTTTGCGCAGCATCCTCAGCATCTGGTCCTTGTTTTCTGTCAGGGGAATCATGTAGGTGGAGTAGACCCCGGCGAAAGGCTGGTAGTTGCTGTCCTCGAGCTTGGAGCTTGACCTTACGGCAAGAGGGGTGTCCACAGTCTTCAGGAAGACCTTCAGCTCGTCGACAAGCTCTTCAGGAAGCCTCGAGGACACGAATTCGGACAGTATCTCCTCGTCGGAGACGTCCCCGTCAATGACATACTGGAGGTCGTTGTCAAGGATGAACTTGTCGAAATGGTCCGTGGCTATGACAAGGGTGCGCGGAGTGGATATCTTCACTCCTTCGTAGCGGTTCGTGAGCCTGTATCTGGCGATGAGGGTGTTCAGGAATGCCAGTCCGCGCGCCTTTCCGCCGAGCGACCCTTCCCCGGTCCGGGAGAACCAGATGTACTTCCCGTAGGAGTTCTTGTCGAAATGCGCGATGATGCCGCGCCCGTTGAGCGCGTGGTAGTCGTGTATCTGCTGCGACACATAGTCCCTGAGTTCCGCCGTGGACTGGAAATGGTTCTCGTGGACTTTCCTGAACTGGTTCGCGAGGGTGAAAAGGCCTCTCGCGAAGAACCACTTCGAGAGCATGTTCCTTGACGTGTTGTAGATGAGCACGTCGTCCGGAATCGCCCTGATGCACTCCTGCAGTTCGCTGAGATTTGCTGCACGGCCGAATTCCTGCCTGTCCTTGTCCCTGAACACGAAATCCCCGAACTCGAATTCCTCGCGTATGTATTCCGACAGCTGGATTATGAGTGTCTTCGAGTATTTCTTCAGGAATCCGACCCCCAGTTTCTTCGCCACTTCGGCCATGTCCCCCTGGGAGGACTGCAGGATTATCGGCATGAACGGGTCATCTTCCCTCACGAGTTTCACAAGGTCTATTCCGGCATCCGCCTTCTCGGTCTCCTGCAGGTCGTTCTTGTGGAGTACGAATCCCACGTCGGAGATGATGCCGAGCATGTTGTTCCGGTATTTCCTGTATATGTTCACCGCATCCTCGTAGTTAGTCGCGAGGAGTATCTTGGGCCTTGAACGTTTCCTGAGCTTCCGCTGCTTTTCGTTGAGCGTCTCCTTCAGGAATTCCGCACTCTGCTTGAGCACCAGCTTGTACAGCTCCGGGAGATACGTTGAATAATAGCGTACGGAGTCTTCAACGAGCAGGATGGCCTGGACGCCGATATTCAGGATGTCGTTGTCCGCGTTCTCGAGGTCTTCGAAGAGCTTGATTATGGCGACAATCAGCTCTGCGTTCCCGTTCCAGCTGAATATGTAGTCGACGTATGAACGGTCCTGCTTCTCGAGCCTGCGGTGTATCTCCTTGGAGAAGTGTGTCAGGAGAACGAAAGGTATGCCGCGCCCCGACAGGTTCTCGGATGTCTTCAGGTTCTCGGCGAACTGGAATATCCCCCTGTCCTTGTCATTGTACATGCACATCACCATGTCTATCCTGGCATCGGTGTCCATTACCTTCTGTGCTTCGGCCGAGGATGTCACCCAGACAAACTGCGGAGGGTTGCTAAGGTTCAGCTCTATGTATTCCTTGTATATCTGGGACTCGATTTGCCCGTCCTCCTCGAGGATGAATGCGTCGTAGTTGCTGCAAATCATCAGGATTTTGCGGACCCTGAAATGCATCAGAGCCCTGAAGTCCGTGACTATCAGCTCTTTCAGACTTACCGGTTCGATAGTGTTCATGTTGATGGCGGCATGGAGTGGTTATCAGGTCAGTCCTGCTTCAGGGCATGGAGGGCGGCATCGTAGTCCGGCTCCTCCGTTATTTCAGGTACAAGCTGCTCATAGATGATTTTCCCCTGTTCGTCAACTATGATTACCGCCCTTGCGAGAAGCCCCTTGAGAGGTCCGTCGGTCATCGTCAGTCCATATCTTTCATCGAAGTGGCGGCATCTGAAAACGGAAAGCGGCACCACCTTGTCGATGCCTTCCGCCGTGCAGAATCTCGACTGGGCGAACGGGAGGTCCTTGGATACGCACAGCACCACAACGTTCTCGAGCGATGCCGCTTCCTTGTTGAACCTCCTCACCGATGCTGCGCACACAGGTGTGTCGAGGCTCGGGAAAATATTGAGGACCACTTTCTTTCCCAGAAGCTCCGGCAGGTGTACCGTAGTCAGGTCTCCCTTGACTCCTCCGAATTTGGGGGCTGCATCCCCGGTTTTCGGAAGTTCGCCGCATAATTGCACCGGACTTCCCTTGAATGTCACTGTTGCCATTTTTTTCGTATTTAATTTTCCCAAAAGTATGAAAATTCTTCAGGAAAGGCAAGACAAGTCTTGTTTTAATGCGATATGAGCTTATCTTTGCGGACTCAAAGCAATGCAGACATGAAAAGGACAGCATACATAATATTATCAGCAGTCATGTCGGCTGCCGTCTGGCACGGATGTCAGGAGATTGACGAGGCCGGTCCTCTTTCCGGGGACGGCTATGTCGATTTCGTCTTCACCGGGACATCACCGGAAAGCAAGTCCGACATCTCCTGGGACGGCACCGGCACTTTTACGGACGGAGACAGGGTCGGGCTCTATGTCTACGGTTCTCCGACAAGACACATCATACTGACCATGGAGAACGGCAAATGGACTCCGGACCTCAGGAAAAGCGACATCGGCACAGGGAAAGTGACGCTGTCCGCCTATTATCCGGCAAGAGATGACGTGGACCCGGTCATGAACCGTCATGAACACAAGGTCATGGCCGACCAGTCGGGCGAAGGCTACGAGGCTTCGGACATGCTGTGGTCCCACAAGACAGTCGACATGGACGCCCTCCCGGGAAACAGAATAGAACTGCCTTTCATCCACGGGATGCACCGCCTGAACATCAATGTCTCGGACGGGAACGGCACCGTGCCGGACGACATTTCCGTGAAGATAATAAATGAGACTGAAGGGTCTTTCTCCATCTATCTCGGCACATTGAACGCCACGACGGGGGACAAGGAGAGCATCACGCCGAAGACGCTGGAAAAGGGGCGGTATTCTGCCATGCTGTTCCCGTCCGAGCTGTCTGCCTACAGGACAGGATGGGTGGAAGTGTCGTCCGGAGGAAAGACAGCAGTCTACAAGGCTCCGGAGAAGATAGGGGAGTATGCTTCCCTGCAGTGCGGTATGGAAACCACACTGAATCTCAGGCTCGGCGACGGCTCGGTCACTCCTGACCCGGACCCTGACCCGGGCTCCGACATGGAACCCGACCCTGAATATGCAGGCAGGACCTGCTGGGTCTACGGCGTCGATGCACCGGTATATCCGAGAGACAATGAAGAGTCCGTAAAGGAATACTCATCCCTCTTCCCGGAAGAGTTCCCCGAAGGAGTCTGGTTCAAGGAAAAGACTTTCATGTATCTCAGCTGGATGCCGGGAAGCATGTGGTTTGACTGCGACAAGGACAATCCGTCGAGCAACAACGACCGTCCGGGTTACCATGACAGCAACCTGTGCTGGGCAGCTTCCGCATCCGATTTGATACACTGGTGGATGTACCACAACAGACACTATATCGAAGCCTACGACCGCAAATACGGGAATCCGGAGGATTACATCTATCCGCGCCCGTCGGCGGATTTCACCGGCGAAGGCACAGGCAGCGAAGTGTTCGACCTCTTCCGCAGGATATGCCGGAATGTCGGCGGGGTGTCGTCATCGGGTGTCAACTGGTTCATAAACGGCCTGGAAGGGGTCCCTCTCAACAGCAGCAGCATAGATGACGATTTCAACGGATATTTCACGGAACTCTTTGACAACGTGAATCTTGCTGTGACGGACAGAAGGTTTTCCGACAAGCCTGTCTTCAACTCTCTCGTCAAGGAGGCTCTCGAGAACGACCGTGCGATAGGAATCACGCAGTCGATTCATACAGGCGGCGGCTCAATCCATTCCATGGTCGTCTGGGGCGTGGAATTCGGAGATGACGGCTATGTCTCCGCCATATATTACGTCGACAGCAACGACCATTTCCGGTACGAAGTAAACGGAGGCGGAAATTTCCAGAGGCACAGGTGCATAAGGACCCCGATAAGATACGATGAAGTTACCGGGAGAGTGTACATGGGAACCACGAATGCGTATTCGATAAGCGCGGTGACTACCGTGGACCTCGGCCGCGAAGTCTGGGAGGCTGCGTTTCCGGAGGTCGCACGGATGTGAAAATCAAACCAAATGCATGATAACATGAATATGTCAGGATACAGGAATTTATTCGGTGCCGCAGCCATTATGGCCATGGCGTTGACATCATGTCTCAAGGATTCCGTCCAGATTGACCGGCCGGACGGGCAAGGGCAGGAAATACGCCTGCAGACATCGATATCTGCACTTACCAAGGCTCCCGGCCTGGGAGAGGACGGTTCAGGCAATTTTTCGCCTGGAGATGTATTCTCCCTGAACGTCTGTGGCGAGGCGGATGCTATGGCGGACATTGACTATACCGTGGGGGAAACCGTCCTTTACTGGGACGGTCTCGGTCTGCCTGCCGGAGGAAAGGTCAGCTTCACGGGATGCTATCCGGTGCATGAGGCAGGTGATGACGGACAGTTCACTTTCACGGCTTCCGGGAATGCAGACCTGCTCCTTGCGAAGTCTGTGGCTGTGGATTACGGTTCCTCCAGTGCCGTGCCGCTTGTCTTTTCACATGCCATGCACAAGCTCGAAGTGGAGTATGTCTCGGACGGTTCCGTGGCGGAAGAAGAACTGGACGGCGTCGGGACAGTTCTCACGGCCCTCTCGTCCTGTGTCGTGGACATGATGGAAGGGAAGATAAAGGACGGCTCCGGCTCGGTTCCTGCAGAGTATGAAAGCGCGACAGGAAGTCCGGTCTCTTTCCTTCTGGTCCCGCAGGACAAGGACAATGTTTTTCTGAAAATCACGTGCGGCTCCATTGTAAAGACATTCAGCCTGCCATCCAAGACATCGGAAGGCGAGCCGCTGTCAGTGCTTGAAGGCGGATGCAGCCTGAAAGTACGCATCACTGTCTCAAAGGACGGGATAGTCATGGACGGTGTTCAGATAGAAGGCTGGAAACCTCAGGGTACGGTTGACGGGGACATCACCCTCTCGGGTATTGACTGACAATCTCCGGATGCGGAATAAGACTCCTGTGCCCGTCATCTTGCCCGGCGGCGGAACTCCGACAAGGCGATTGCCGTGGCCGTGGCCGCATTCAGGGATTCCGAGCCTGGTTCCCCGACAGGATATGGCGGGATGAACAGCCGGTCGCTGCACAGTGAGGAGACTTCCGGCGATATTCCGTCTGCTTCGTTGCCGGTGACCATGAGCACAGGGAAGTCTCTGCCGGTTGCGATGTCTGCGGAATATATGTCGCTGCCGTTCAGGAAGGTGCCGTACACCCTGCCTCCTGATTCGAGGAAAGAGGTGCATACCTCAGGTATCGAGGCGTAGCGGAATCTGACCCTGAAGATGGCTCCCATGGTGGACTGGACAACTTTTGGATTGAATACGTCCACAGTGTCTGCAGATGCGAACACCGCATCCACCCCGAACCAGTCGGCAGCCCTCAGTATTGTCCCGAGATTCCCCGGGTCGCGGATTGAGTCGAGGGCCAGATACAGTCCGGACGACAGTCCGAGGCCTGAAAGTCCCGAGTCAGTGTCGGAGGGTTTTCTCACTATGGCAAGCACGGGCGAAGGCGACGAGAGCAGGCTTATCCTTGACATGGCTTCTTCGCCTATCTCGTCTTTCCGATAGACCTCCTCGACTTCGAACCCGGAAGCAAGCGCCTCCGAGACCATCTTTTCCCCTTCGACTATGAATGCCCCGGACACGTCCCTGAATTTCTTCTGGGCCAGGGACCTTATCCTCTTTATTTCCGCATTGGATATTTTCATCAGTATCCGAGGATTTTCAGCATGGACTTGTATGTCTGCTCCTTGCTGAACAGCTTGGTAAAGTATTCACCGTTCTCGTCCCTGTCGATAATTATGTATTTCGGCGCAGGCTGGAGGCAGTGCTGGAGTCCTCCGAAACCGGAAATGGATTCCTGATAGGCTCCCGTGTGGAAAAATCCTATGTATAGAGGGTCCTTGCGGTCTTCCATTATCGGAAGGAAGATGGCATTCGCATGAGAATCAGCATTGTAGTAGTCCTGGCTGTCGCATGTGAGGCCGCCCAGGAAGACCCTCTGGTACTTTTCGTTCCACTTGTTTATCGGAAGGAGGATGAAACGCTGCTTTATGCCCCATGTGTCTGGCAGCGTGGTCATGAACGAGCTGTCAATCATGTACCATCTTTCCCTGTCGTTCTGCTGCTTCATGTCGAGGACCTGGAATATGGTCGCCCCCGATTCCCCGACGGTGAAGCTGCCGAACTCCGTGAAAATGTTCGGTTCGGCGACGCCGCGTGCGTTGCACATCGTCTTTATCTGCAGGATGATTTCCTCTGCCATGTACTCGTAGTCGAAATCCATTGCAAGCGAATTCTTTATCGGGAAACCTCCTCCGATGTTCAGGGAATCAAGTTCCGGGCATATCATCTTGAGGTCGCAGTAGACGTTGACGCATTTTGCAAGCTCGTTCCAGTAGTATGCCGTGTCCCGGATTCCGGTGTTGATGAAGAAGTGGAGCATCTTGAGATGGAACTTGCTGCTCTTGCTTATTATGTTCTCGTAGAACGGGAGTATGTCGCTGTACCGTATCCCGAGCCTGGATGTATAGAACTCGAAATTAGGCTCTTCCTCGGAAGCTATCCTGATGCCGATGTTTATAGGCCCGTTCACCAGGGCGTCCAGGTCCTGGAGCTCGTGCATGTTGTCCAGGACAGGGATGATGTTGTGCCATCCGGAGTTTGCGAAATTCGCGATGTTCTCGATGTATGCCGGTTTCTTGAAGCCGTTGCATATTATATAGAGGTCCCTGTTCACAATCCCTTCCGACTCGAGCCCCTCTATGAGGTTCAGGTCGAAGGCTGACGATGTCTCGATGTGTATGTCGTTCTTCAGGGCTTCCCTCAGGACAAATTCGAAATGTGAACTCTTGGTACAGTAGCAGTAGTGGTAGCTGCCCTTGTAGTCGGCTTTTGCCATGGCTACGTTGAACATCCTCTTGGCACGCTGTATCTGGGATGATATCTTCGGCAGATATGTGATTTTCAGCGGCGTCCCGTACTGGTTGATTATGTCCATCATGCTTATCCCGTGGAAGTAGAGCTCTCCGTCCTCCACCTTGAATTCATCCTGCGGAAATTCGAATGTCTGGTCAATCAGGTCGATGTACTTGTTCTTCATTTCGACAATGTAATTAAGTCAGTTTGTCCTTTTTTATGCAATCCGTCTCGGGCGGATTCGTTTTTCCGGGTGCAAATATATGATTTAAATCCGTCAATCCTATACTGTAACCGATTTTTTGGAACGATTTTGCAGAGCCGGTATCCGTGAAAGAAATTTTGCGTAAAATCAAAACAGATTCTTAAATTTGCAAGTCATGCCGGATTGCATCCGGTGCAGGAGGGAACAGGATATTTGGGATATGGGGCGTAACAGCTGGCTTGCCGCGGGCGTCTTGCTCGTTTTAATCTGCTCATGCAGCACCACGAGGGTGTTGCAGGACGGTGAATTCCGGCTTGCCAGGAACAATCTGGAGGTCGTGAACGACAAATCCTTCAACACCGGCATGATTGAGCCGTACCTGAAGCAGAAGCCGAACTCCTATCTGATATTCGGCTGGAACCCTTTCCTGAATGTCTACAACTGGACCAACGGCAAGGGGAAGGGCTGGGACAAGTTCGTGCAGAAGATAGGCGTCGCCCCGGTCGTGTATGACCCTGAAATGGTCGAGAGCTCAGTCGAGAACATCACCAAGCACCTCGAATACCTCGGATATTTCAATTCCTCCGTCAAGACTTCCATTAAGGTGAAGAAACGCCGCGCATACGTGGACTATGAAGTCACCCTCGGGAAGCAGTATCCCATAAAGCAGATAGACATATCGGTGCCGGACGGGGATTTCGCTGAGGAATTCTACAGGGACACCGCATCGATGAATCTCAGCCCCGGCATGCCTCTGTCCGAGAGCCTGCTCGATGCCGAGACGGACAGGATAACATCATACATGAAGAACAGGGGGTTCTTCTCCTTCAACAAGAACTATTTCTTCTTCGAGGCGGACACCCTCTCATGCCCGGATTCTGCCATACTTGACATGCAGGTCAGGGATTATACGAGAAACGAGACTCCTGCCGATGCAAGGCCGCTGTGCCGGTTCAGGATCGGCGATGTCTCGATATCCTATCCGGCAGACCTGAAGTTCAGGGAGAAGGTGCTCACGGACCTGAACGTGATAAGGCCGGGGGACATGTACAGCGAGCGGCTCGTGAGCACGTCGTACAACAGGCTGTCGGCCCTCAGGGTGTTCAGCAGTGTAAACGTGGCCATGACCCAGAAGGATACCAATATCGTGGACTGCGCAATTAACCTGTCCCAGTCGAAGCTGCAGGGTTTCAAGCTGAACGTGGAGGCCTCGTCCAACTCCTCGGGACTGTTCGGGGTCTCCCCGCAGCTGTCATACTACCACAAGAACATATTCAGGGGCGGTG
Organism: uncultured Bacteroidales bacterium; assembly: GCA_944326335.1. Classification (GTDB taxonomy): domain Bacteria; phylum Bacteroidota; class Bacteroidia; order Bacteroidales; family UBA932; genus Cryptobacteroides. The sequence continues at coordinate 550 of CALVDM010000007.1, read as the reverse complement.
AATGGCTCAACCTCGGGTTCATGGGCAATTTCCAGTTCAAGTTCAATGACGCCATCCGCTCGAACGAGTTCGGAGTCTCTGCGGGACTCAGCTTTCCAAAGTTCTTCCTTCTGCCGTACCGGTTTTTCCCGGGTCCAGTGCCGAGGACCGAGATAAATTTCTCGTACAATTACCAGAGCCGTCCTGAATACACGAGAAACATAATATCCATGTCCTACGGTTACAGCGGCAGCAGCAGGGGCAGGCTTTTCTACCAGTTCTACCCCCTGCAGTTCAATGTGGTGCGGCTTTTCGACCTCGACCAGAGTTTCTTCAACACCCTTTCCAGGGACCCGTTCATGAGGAACGCGTACCAGAACCACTTCGACCTCGGGTCTGGAGCGACTATATATTACAGCACCGACACCGATGTGGTGCCGAAGACGTCGTTCTTCTACGTGCGTTTCCAGGCAGACATAGCAGGCAATGTCCTTAGCGCGTTCAAGCCTCTGATGAAAAAGGACAGTGACGGAGCCGGCATGATATGGAACACTCCGTTCTCGCAGTACGT
>CALVDM010000006.1 GCA_944326335.1 uncultured Bacteroidales bacterium | reverse complement strand
GAAGCGATGAAGAATCTGCTATAAAAACAAGAAAGGGCAGGCGATTAAACCTGTCCTTTCTGTAAAGTATAGCACAGAGTATTACTGTACTTTATGCGTTTTTTTCTCTTTTCTGTCCTGTCTCCAATAATAGATACCAGCGACATTGGCGATAATGATAGCCAAAGCGAACATTACTAATGCGCCCATTATTCGACCTCCTTTTTATCTTTGTCCTTGTCCCGTAAGAGGTACAATCCCCAACCCAAAGTACAGGCAACGGTCAATGCACCTCCTGCATAGATTACCCATTTTTGCGAGAACTCTCCAAAAATGGATGTCAATATAACTGCGGTCATGGTATACTTCGCAATATCCATTAACCATTTTCCCAATTCTTTCTTCATGGCAAGACAAATTTAGAGAAAATATCTGAAAGACAAAACAATCCTATAAACCAATAAAACACAATCAATATGAACAATAATCATGAGGTCCGCAGTTCAATCCTGCGACCCGCTACAAGAAAACGACACTGCAGATTCCTCTGCGGTGTTTTTTTATTGCCTGCAGGGACGAAGTCCGTCCGTATAAGGATGGAGACCATGAGAGCTGGCTCTCAATGGAATACAGACAGATACGGCAGATGCCGCCAGGCATGGCAGGCGACAAATCTGATTCCACAGTAGATTCAAACCATGGCGTTTTCTTGGGTTAGCAAAATTATCATGTTAACTACTTCTGCTGAAGCGATTTGCTTAAATTATCGCCCCAAAAAGGACAACACTTATCCTTTGGTGCTCCGACTGACGAAATCTGGAAAGAGAAAGAATGTATCGTTGGACATATCTGTAAAGGAAAAGGACTGGGACTTAAAAAGAACACACCTGTTTATCCCGGAAAAATGGAATGGAATTGGCAGTCTCTTTATCTGTTTATAGATAAAAAGACTATCTTTGCAAAAGATGAAATTGATAGACAATCATATCAATAACATAGTTTCCTTGTGCAAACGGTACAAGGTAAAACGGCTTTTCGTTTTCGGGTCTGTACTGACTGACAGATTCAATGATGAAAGCGACATAGATTTGGTCGTGGATTTCAAGAAAGACGAGGTGGAGGACTATTTCGACAATTACTTCGATTTCAAGTATTCATTACAGGACTTGTTCGGCAGAAAGGTTGATTTGGTAGAGGAACAGTCCATAAAGAATCCGTATTTTCGAAAAAGCGTTGATTCTACAAAGCAATTGATATATGGATGAGAATATAAACAAGCATCTGCACGACATTCTGGATGCAATCAATGAGATAGAATCATTCTTCGGAGAGAAGCCCAAGTATTTCAATGAGTTTTGCAAAGACCTGTGTTTAAGGCGGGCAGTAGAAAGGGATATTGAGATAATCGGGGAAGCGATGAACAGGATTCTGAAAGAGAACAGGAACATAGCCATTACCAATTCCCGAAAGATAGTGGATGCAAGGAACTATATCATACATGGTTATGACAGTCTTTCAGCCGATATTCTATGGAGTATAGTGATAAACCACCTGCCGAAACTGAAAGAGGAAGCGCAGATATTACTGGAACAATAGACTAATTTAGATGGACGAATGACATATCAGCCCTCTTGCAATAATGCGGGAGGGTTTGTTGTATATAAGTGCCCCGAATATTTGCCAGGCAGGCTGATATTTAGAGACAAAAATCGTAATTTTACATCCCGAAAACATAGTTTCAGATGAGTCAGATATTATACGGGTATTCACTATATACGGCGTTGACACTCATGCTCTTTTTCGGGTTCTATTTCATAGCGGCCCGGAAACCGGACAATCCGGTCTTCAGCAATTACATACGCTCAAGGAGAATCATGGGTGTGGCGCTGCTGGTCCTTTCCGCGAACTATGCGGCACATCTGGTGTTCAAACTGCGCTTTACAGCTCCCGGCACAGCCATATTGATAAATCTCGCCACATACTACATTTCCTCGTGGCTTTTCAGTTCGGCCCTGACATCCCTGCTTGACAGGCAATACCTCACCCGCAAACGGTTCCTGCTGCACATCGCCTCTTGGCTGTGTTACGTGGCAGCCGCAGGAGCGGTTTCGGTCATTCCGCCGGGACATCCGGTGAGGACTGCAGGCATCATTGTAATGACACTGTGGTTTCTGGTTTACGCCTTCAGCCTTGCAGCAAGACTGATACGTGCATACAGACACGCGGTAAGGCTTTTCGACGAGACTCAGTCGGACCATATCTCGGCATACATCGACTGGTTTTCGGTATTCACCTGGTGGGCAGTCATATATGGAGTCGGATGCGGCATTTTCACGTTCATACCGGAAAATTATGTGTTCCTCTGGGTACTTTCGTCAATCCCGTTCTATATCTATCTCTATTGCTCGTATATGAACTACATACTTTTCTATGAAAAGGTGGAGACTGCGCTTGAGATAGAGATGCCGATGATTGAGGAAGATGCCGTGGCGGACCTGCGCGAGGAAAAACCTCAGTTCTATGCCGAGGTGGAGAAGAACCTGGCCGCATGGATTGAGAAAAAAGAGTTTACACGCACCGGACTGACCATAGAAGACGTGTCGCGTGCAATAGGCACAAACAGGACTTATCTGTCAGAGTATATCAAGACGACATACAATGCCTCATTCAGGGAATGGATTACATCGCTAAGGCTGGAATTTGCCAGACAGATGATTTCCGCACACCCCGAAATGACCATAGGGTCAATCTCAGAAGTGTCAGGGTTCCTTTCGCGGAGTCATTTCTCAAAAGCATTCACGGAAAAGGAAGGCATCACTCCTGCAAAATGGCGCCGGATTCAGCAGTGATTCTTTCATCCAGTTTACACACTGGTTTACATCCTATGTAAAACCATATTTGGTTAAACTTAAATTTTCAAAAATCTGTTGTAAATATAGCTATTTCCTGTGACAAATTTCTGTCTTTGAAAAAGTTACCTTTGATGATAACTGCTTGAAATTCAACTATTTAACTTGTGATCCGGTTGGGATTAAGCCTCTGCAAGGCTTTTTCCCTTACCCTGCGCCACGGGCGATCTTACATGGCAACACATGATGTGCCGGGCTCTGCCCGACTTTTTTGTGTCGTAACTTCCAGTCCGTGAGTGAACTCCCGTCCTGTCCGTCACGACACAAAAACGCCTGACCATCCGGTCAGGCGCATCATGTTTTCATGTGATCCGGTTGGGATTCGAACCCAAGACCCACAGCTTAGAAGGCTGTTGCTCTATCCAGCTGAGCTACCGGACCGAACCGATTCCGCTTGACAGTCCGCAATGCGGACAGAAGCGGTTGCAAAGATAAAATTTATTCTCGTAATGACAAAATAAAAAAACAGCCAGGCCAGTGTGTGCCCGGGCCGGGCCGAGCATATCAGTCCTGAGCCGTATTTCCGGCAGACTCCCTGCGTTTTGCGATTACCATGGTCACGACTTCAATCCCCACGACAAGCACAAGGCCGACGATTGCAAAAATGACTGCTCCTCCGACATGAAGGTCGACCATACCGAAATGCTGTTCAATGATTGCATCGGTAAGTGCGCCGGACTTGTTGAGCTCCATGAGTTCCGGGAACTGTGACATGACCACTGTCTTCTTGTCGCTCCACGGCCACACCTTCACAAGGGAACCGATGATGAAACCTGCCATCACAAGCAATGTCTCCCTGTGGTAATGCTTCAGAAGCCAGTGGAGGAACTTGGAGAATGCGATTATGCCGGCCGCAGCCCCCACCACGAACACAATGATGGTAAGGAAATCCATCAGGTCGCCTTTGCCGTCGATGATATTAGCCAGAGTGTCCATCATATACTTGTACTTTCCGAGGACAAGAAGGATGAAACTGCCGGAAATCCCCGGAAGAATCATTGCGCATATTGCTATCGCCCCGCATATCAGGATGAACCAGAGCCCGTCAGGAGTTTCCGTCGGAGACAGGGTACATACCACGACACCGAGGACTATACCGAACGCCAACATCAGGAAGTCCTTGAATTTCCACCCCTTTATCCCCTTGAGGATGAAGATGGAAGATGCCACGATAAGGCCGAAGAAGAATGCCCATGTCTGGACAGGCTGATAGTCGAGGAGATACTGCATCAGCTTTGCGAGAGAAAGTATGCTCAATACGATTCCAAGAATCAGCGAAAAAAGGAAATTGCCGTTGATATGCTTCCAGAACTGTCTGAATTTTCCGGTGAAAAGCAGTTTCACGGCCGTCATGTTGATGGAGTTGATTGACCCGACAAGCTCTTCGTATATGCCGGTCATGAATGCGATTGTACCTCCGGAAACGCCTGGAATGACATCGGCTGCACCCATGCATATTCCTTTGACTGTCACCAGAAGGTATTTTGCCAATTTTTTCATCGAACTATCTGTTTTAAAAAATTAAATATCGTGTCCATTATCTCGGCCGTATGCCTGCCGGCGTGCTCCTCGGCAGAGTCTGACGCTTCCGGCTCCTGTCTGTGAGTGATTACAAGGTCGAACGCATTGCCGGGATAATCGCAGATGCCTATCTTGAATCCTGCCCTGGAAGATTTGGAGATGAAGTCTCCGGTAAAATCTGCACTCTCCCTCAGATTTATCAGGAGGTCGGTCTCATTCATGAAAAGCCGGCCGGTCTTCTTCAGGACAGGCAGTCCGAACCAGTTGACGAGCCTCGCGGAAATCACGTTCTCCCCTTCGACATAGACGGGGGTGTCCTTCCTGCGCCTGCGGAGGTCGATGAACACAGGTGAAACCCTGCACCCTCTTTTCCCGAAGAACTCATTTGCCATAGACTCATATCTGCGGCATTCCGGGTCGGCCCCATCCAGCACAAGCAAGACCGAGCGTATTTCCTTCAACGGGACAAAGCCGGTCTTTCCGGTGGAGGAAAATTTCTTCAACTTATGTCTTCTGAGCCAGGTCTTCAGGAAAAAAGCCATATCGAATCACTTTTCTGGAGAGTTTGCTGCTATCAAGGCACGGATTTCCGTCTTCGCCGCTTTCCATCGCGGGATGTCTATCTTCGTACCTATCACTTCCACGACCTTGGCAGCTATGACAGACCCGATTTCCCCGCAGGTCCTGAGCGGCATGCCGAGCGAATGTGCATAAAGGAAACCGGCGGCATACGTGTCCCCGGCACCTGTGGCATCGATGGTGTCGGCAGGCCACGCCTCTATGTAATGATATTCGTCTCCGCTTTTCACCATGGACCCGTCCTTGCCGATTTTGACCACGGCTATGGAACAATGCTTCGCTATCTCGTCGAGAGCGTCCCGAGGGGACATCCTTGTGAAAGACCTCGCCTCGGATTCGTTTGCGAAGACTATGTCCACGTAGTGTTCCACGATGTCATGCAGGAAAGCCTCGTTCGACTCGACCACATTGTAGGAAGCCATGTCGAGGGATATGACGCAACCGGCTGCTTTCGCAAGCTCGACAGCTCTCCTGATGAGACTCTGGTTCTGCACAAGATACCCTTCTATATGAAAATAATCGTAACCTTCGAAAAATTCAGGTTTCAAATCTTCGGGAACAAGCTCGAGCGCGGCCCCGAGATACACGGCGAACGTCCTTTCAGCGTTAGGGGCAGTTATGAAGACCATCGCACGCCCTGAAGAATTCACGCCCTTGAGCAAAGTGGACTTTATGCCGTACTGCTCCTGGTCGCTTTTGAAAAGATGTCCGAGTTCATCGTCTCCTACCTTGCCGATGAAGCCTGAAGGCATCCCGAAGATGGCCGTTCCGGTGATGGTATTTGCGGCCGAACCGCCTGCGACATACTGCACCCCCATCTGTTTCAGGGCCTGCCATATCCTGTCCCCTGTCTTCATGTCCACATGCTGCATGCTGCCTTTCGGCAAATGGAACTGTCTGAGCAACGTGTCGTCCTGCATCACCGCGAGAATGTCTGTAAGAGCATTCCCCATGCCTAAAATCGATTTCATCCGGACCAATTATTCAACAATATTCCGCAAAGATATGGAATTTTAGATAAATTTGCACTTTTCCGGCAGATATGACGACAAAGAGAAAAGACTACGGGACAGACCTCATCAAATACCTGCTTTCGGCGGCGGTAGCCTGTTTCCTCCTCTACTTCACTTTCAGAGGAGTGAAATGGGAAGATTTCCTGACCGGTCTCAAGTCCTGCAGATGGGGATACATTGTGGTCTCCATGGTTGCGGGGATTGCCGCATTCTGGTTCCGCGGTGTGCGGTGGAGGGAAATTCTGCTTCCTCTCGACGGCAGCATAAGCCGCAGGGCGACATTCAACGCAGTGAACATCGGATATATCGCGAATTTCGTATTCCCGCGCATCGGGGAATTCGTCCGGTGCGGCTTCATCACAAAGAACTCGGTTCCGGAGAAATTTTCCGGGGACGGGTTGCCAAAAAAGAAAGCCTCTTACGACAAGGTGCTCGGAACGGTAGTGCTGGAGCGCAGCTGGGACATGATTTCAATGGTTCTTATCCTTTTGGCTCTTCTTGTGTTCAAATGGCAGGAGTTCGGGGAATTCTTCGTGGAAAAGATGTGGAAGCCGTTCGAGGAGAAAATGGATTTCAGCGCATGGTGGGTTCTCGCAGGCATCCTTGTCATCTGCTCAGCCCTTGTCTGTCTGACATACTTGACGAGAAACAGGATAAAGTTGTCGCGAAAAATTGCAGACGTGTGCAAAGGGCTGCTTCAAGGCGTATTCTCGTGCCTGAAAATGAAAAGCAAGTGGAAATTTTTCCTTTACACCCTGCTTATATGGCTGATGTACTGGGTAATGAGTGTCGCCACGATGAGTGCGATGCCGGACCTTGACGGCCTCGGCCCCGTAGATGCGCTGTTTCTGATGATTGCGGGGAGTTTCGGTTGGCTGGTGCCTGTCCCGGGAGGATTCGGGGCCTTTCATTTCATAGTGTCGCTTGCCCTGTCCACAATCTACGGGGTTCCTTTCGCGTCGGGGATAATTTTCGCCACGCTTTCACACGAGTCGCAGGCCATAACCATGGCCGTATGCGGCGGCGTCTCGTACCTTGACGAGACCTTCAGGAAATAAGTTTCCCAAGTCCGGAAGGATTTTAATCTTCTAAGATGCGAACCATTTCAGCAGGCGTGACAACAAATGGTTTTACAGGGAAATGCTTGATATTGCCTGTAACAAGATAAGAATCTTCGACTGAAAGAGCGACCTCGTAGAATACAATGTCTTTCGGATCTGGAAAGTCAATATCCGCTGTCGGCGTCCTGTCTATATTTAATCCATCGGCAATAATAGCTTTGATTACTGTTTCTATCAATGGAAGATCCAGATGAAACTTTGGTCTTGATAACACGCTCTTGTATTCTTCAAGGATCTCGTCATTGAATAAAGGCACAATCCGTTCCAGCAGGATTGCACGGAAGACTTTGACAGGATTGGATTCAAGATTACTTGATAAGAGTGCAGAGACAATGACATTGGTGTCGATGACAGCAAAAATTTTATCTTTCATTGCGGGCATTCTGTATCTCGGCATTAATTTCATCAAGTGTAAGATCCTGCACTCCTGCGGCGGCAGCCTGTGTCCTCATTTCAAGAAATGCCTCCCACGCTTCTTTATTTATCTGATCCGTGCCGGATGCCTTTATCTCGAAAGGAATGCGCCTCTCACGCACGACAGTTTTCATAAATACGGTGATTGCCGCAGTGCTTGTGAAGCCGAAATCATCGCATATCATATCGAATTTTTTCTTCAGGGCATCATCCACCCTCATTGATAATGTTGCTTGTCCCATAATAGTCTGCTTGAATGTATAAACAAATATAATACAATGTATTGATTAATACAAGACAATGTCCATATTTACGACAAAAGTTCATACGATAAAGTGGACGTTTCATTGCAGCGAACAGGATAATACGGATGTCAATGACGGCAGGAATGAGGCGTTCGCACAGAATTACAATTTCCTGACGGAAATCAACAGTGCTCACCGCCTCATTCCTGCCGTAGTGCATCGTAAAAATGAAAAAGCCGCCCCGACGGACGGAGCGGCTGAGGATACACAAAAAGCATTATGCTATTGAAGTTTGTAAAGTTGTATCGATTTCTGGCTTTTATACAAAGCCGACTTATAATACCTGAACATGCCTGTAGTATTGTACCTCAATACAGTCGTCGTACTCTCGATTTTACATGAATTATCTTCAATGCTTATTGTATTTAGTCCCGTTTCCGTCATCGATCCCTCCACCTGATTGGAACCAGACTTTGAATTGTATATATAATATCCGGAATGACTTTGAATAGAATAGCCTCCCGAAATCTGGGCGATGGTAAATGAGATATTGTCAGTTTCTTCCGTGCTTAAAATCATATCGTCTTCAACAGTTACAGATTTATGGTTTCCTTTGTTACCGAATCCGCTTGTCAAGGAACCGTCAAATGCGATTGAGTTGTTTCCGTTTTCATAGACAATCAGATATTGTCCGCTCCAGTCTGCAGGTTCTTCGGTAACTTTCACATAATACTTAGTTCCGGCAGCAGGAAGTGCTCGCTGGGTTATTTTCAGAATTACGGATTCAGCACCAGTGTATGAAAGTTCTATTTCTGCGGTCTTGTCTTTTTCTTCCGTATTAGGGACAAGTGTGACGCTTACCGTTCCGTCTGCGACGGATACTGCTGAGACAATGTTGTCTGCATCAGAAACTTCAGCAGCTGAAATATCGCCATCAATATTGCTTGTAGTGTACTCGAAAGTTACGCTTTCGGCATCATGTCCAACAGTCTTTTCCTGTTCATAGACGATTATGACCGGCGCCGTATTTTCGACCCACGGAATCAGAACTGGCACAGGATACTGGCCGGTAGAACTTTTACTGTATGGCTTGAATCTTGAATTACCATTATTGTAGTTGTATTGCAGACTTCTGTTGCTTGTGGCTCCAATTTCTTCTATAAAACATGTCCCGTCTTCATTTTCTGTTATAGACAGTGCTACAGGGAAAGAAGCTATTCCCGCCTTTTCATCGCTTATTTCAATATAGGCAGTACCGTTGCAGATGGAGTATCCGCTCCCCGATTTTTCAATTTTCCAGACATTACTTTCTACATCGGTTATTCCATAAAAATACGTGCAATTGATGTCTGCGATGGAAGTGGATACCGAAGTAGGCGCAGCTGTAAAATAATCATCAGGATTTTCCGGCGTAAGTATGGCCCATGAGTTATTATAATATGCCGCAATCAGGTATTCGCCCTCCTGAATCCCAGGGGTTTCCTCAATTTCTTCAATCAACAACATATCATCCTTAATGTTACCGATTTGCAATCAGCGGAATGTAGCTCCGCTGGCGGTCCAGATGGAGGTGCGGCGGTTTGAGAAAAATTTAGGAAAATTTAACTGGTAATTTTTGTTTATTACATACAAACCGAGTACCTTTGAAAATTATTAAGGATAAAGGCTTTAAAAATAATAATCATTAATTGTCAACATTAACAACTACTATCATGGCACAGAATCAATTTGACGGAGGTCTCAATTATGAGACACCTGAAATCCGGATTACGGCTTTCGTCGTAGAAAAGGGGTTCGCACAAAGCGGACTCGAGACATTTGAGGCTCCAGACTATGGAGAAGGTCTGACAATATAAATGAGGAGGAGCACCATGAAAAAGACGATATTTTCGTTGGCAGCTTTTGTTGCAGCCATTACAGCTTGCCAAGTGGAGAAGATAAATGAAAATACTGCTCCTGCTGGCGAAAAATATGTGATAGAAGCTTCTGTCGCTTCGACAAAGACTATTTATGACCCGCCGTATTCCGTTTCCTGGACAAGCGGAGATGCACTTTCCGTAGTACCTCAGTATGCTGACGGCACATATGCCGGATATGAATTCAAATGGACTGATGGAGACTCTTTCGTTTGCGAGGATGTTTCCAATCCGGGAGAAATAGAAGCATTAAACGCAATCTATCCGTATGATGACTTTATCAAGAGCATAGACAGCGACGGTTTTGAGAACGGTTATATTTATTTCGGTTCAAGGAGTGATGCTGCCCAGACTCAGAACGGCACCAATGACGCTTCACATATAGCAGCTCCGCTCTATGGTTACGCAACAGTCTCTGCCGAAGGTACTACCGTAGTGGAAATGAAGCATGCCACTACATTGTTCGAAGTGATAGTCACCAACAATGCCGGCAAGGAAATTTCCGTAGCCAACATCAAAGTGACCAACAGTGAAGACAAGAACATGATTGGCCAGTTCTACATAAATCCTCAGACCGGAGCCTTGAAAGAAGGCCAGTATGTAAGTCCGACAGCCAATTTGAATGTCAACAACGGCACTATCGCAGACAATGCAAAGGGCAGCTTCTATTTCACCTCCGCACCGTTCGAACTTTCCGCCAACTCTACTCTGACAGTAACGATAACGACCGGAGAGGGAGAAAGCACCATTGTTAAAAATATTACCGAGGCATCGGCATTCGAAGCCGGCAAGGTCAATCATATCAATGTGACTGTTGAAGAGATTGAAACAGTCGAATATATGTCTGTTGCCGAGGCTCGTCAGCAGACTGCTGGAACGTCTGTAAATGTAGAAGGTATTGTCGGAGCAGTAAATGCTAAAAGCTATATGCTTGTTGACGCAACTGACAATTCAACGTATCTTCTCGCTTATAAGAATTCAACCCCGACAGAAGTAAAAGTCGGAGATAAAGTGCAGATTTCAGGTACCATGGCAGAGTATAGTGAAATGCCGCAGATTTCCAGCCCTGTCGTAAACAACGTCGTATCCAATGCCCCTGTAGCATATCCTGAACCTGTCGTTCTCGACGGAGCCGGAGTAAATGCTCTTGCAGCATCTCCTGAGTGCAAATTCATACAGTTCAGCGGAATTCTGAATGTATCCGGCAGTTTCTATAATATTGCCATAGATGGAGCAAATTATACAGGTTCGATTTCTTATCCTGAAGAGGACCTGTCAGGATTTAACGGCATGAACATAACCGTTACAGGTTATTTCAATGGAATCACAAGCGGAAAATACTTTAATATCCTCATCACGGGTATCGAAGGCGCCCCTTACTGCAACGTGACTCCAAGTGTATTGAATGTTACAGCTGAAGCAGGTACGACTACTTTCAACATTTCATCCAACGAATACTGGATGGTTGAATCCAATAATCCTGCTTACACAGTATCTCCGGAAGAAGGTACAGGTAACGCCACCATCACAGTTACATATCCTGCGAATGAAGGTACTGATCCTGTAGAAGTAATCTTCACGATACTTAGCGAATCCGGCGTCGAAAAGACAGTTACTCTTACCCAGCGTGTTGCAGGACAGGTTATAGAACCTACTGAGCTTTTCATTTCTGAATATGTAGAAGGATCAGCGAACAATAAGTATATAGAAATATATAACCCTACATCAAATACGATTGATTTGAGTGACTATACGCTTGAAATATACAGTAATGGCAAGACAACTTCGACATCTGTTAAATTAGAGGGCTCGATTGAATCAAAAACGGCACTTGTCTATGCTAATTCAAATGCTAATCTTTATGAGGTGCCTAAGGAAAGGAAATCAGGCAGTATTTCTTTCAATGGCGAGAAAGGAGATGCCATAGCTTTAAGTAAAAATGGAGTGAATATAGATGTCTGGGGCATTATCGGCTCTACTGCCGATTATGGTAAAGACGTTACTATGAGAAGAAATCCAGACGTTACTGGACCATCTGCAGAGTTTATTGAAAGTCAGTGGACAACATATTCTAAAGATGATGTGTCTGACCTTGGAAAGCATACGATGAATGAGTAGTTGTTTGCTCTTTTAATTCCAGCCGCCCCGACCGGGGCGGCTTTTTCATTGGTTACGGGGTGTCAATGAAATTCGATTTCCTCCCTCCACATGGCCTTAAAATAACGTGAGTTCGATGAAATGAATGGAATGAATTTAAGAGGGGTGACACGAAAAAGGAAAGGGATTTCGAAGAAATCGTAACGTCAGTTCGACGAATTATTCTGTTCAATATCAGAGATTCCGTCGAACTGACGTTAAAATATGCATGCCAGCCAGACAACACATATTCGAGCAATTCAGATACAAACTTACATATAAATTCCGGATTTCCGCACCGGTTTGTAAAAATTAGAGTCAGTCGGTCAAGTCAGGGCCATAGCCGCATCCGTCATAGAAGTCACGGATTACATACCAGGCCTTTTTACGCAGACCCTGGTCGGAAAGGAGACCTTTCCTGTTCCAGCCGTCCTGATTCCCCGGAGAAAGCCGGTACGGGGATCTGAAGTCGAACAGAATCCATGGCGAGATTCCAGCCAGATTATCTATGTTTTTGAACATCTCAATATTATCTCTCATCAGATTTGCCTGATAATCCTCGCTCCATGACGATGCCCTGTGCCCTTCGCCATGGACACCATAAAGAGCTTCTCCCCCGAACTCCGATATGATGAGAGGTTTTCCTGCTGCGACATTCCATCTGCACTCGGCCGGAGCCTTCGGCCACGGGGCATACCAGCCCATATATCTGTTCACTGCCACAACATCTACCTTATCTGTCAAAGGGTCATCCATCTCGAACAGCCCTTTTCCATCGTTCCACTTCGCCACATCGTCTGCGATGACATAGAGCCTGGTATCGTCCATGGCCCTGGCAATCTGCAGGACATTTTCAAGAAAGGCATTCCTTGCCGCTGACGGACGGGTTTCATTGGCCAGGCCCCAAAAACATACGGCACATCTGTTCCTGTCCCTGAATAACATTTCACGATACATCGCAACGGCTTTTCTCCGGGTATCCTCATTGCTGAAATCTATTCCCTGCCACAATGGTATCTCTTCCCATAAAATTATACCCATCCTCTCGGCAAGCCTTACTATGTATTCATTTTGAGGATAATGTGCAAGCCTCACCATATTGGCACCCAAAGCAGCCGCCTCGCCCAACAGCATCCGGGCGTCGCTTTCGCTGAACGCCCTTCCCATTCTCTGAGGAATCTCCTCGTGAAATGAGATGCTCTTCATGAAGCAAGGTTTCCCGTTCAACAATATCCTGGTTCCATCGACCGAAAGCGTTCTGAAACCTATATCTTCCGAGACAGTGTCATCACCGGAAGATATTACCGTCCTGTAAAGTTTCGGATTCCCGGGAGACCACAGTTCTATCTTGTCGGAAGCCATCACCAATTCCGCCTGGCCATTGGTGTCAGTTGTAACCTCCGCAGACAATTCCAATTCCGGAATCTCCACCTTCACGCTCCTTTCAACCTTCCCGGACAAACCGAGTGTCACCCTGATTTTATGGGGATTACCATCATCCAACCTCACAAAATACTCATTCACGTATGTCTCCGGGGTAGTTACAAGAAGCACATCTCTCGTGATGCCGCCATAGTTCCACCAGTCGAAATTCATAGCCGGTATTGCATCCTTTGTCCGGACATTGCTGACCTTAAGACACAGAAAATTGTCCCCATCCTTAAGCAAGTCCGTCACCTCGAACTGGAAAGGAGTGAACGAACCCTCATGTTCCCCCACGAATTTTCCGTTAAGGAACACTTTACAACGGTAACTCACACCGCAGAAATACAGGAATTTCCTCTGCCTTTCAGACTTCCGGACATTGAAGTTCCTGCCATACCACATTACTCCCTCGTAATATTTGAGTTCCGGACTCTGCGAATTCCAGTCGCCGGGAACATTCAGCCGCATTGCCCCGTCGAAAGAGTATTCCACGAAATCTTCGTCCCCGACAGCTTTGGCATTTTTCTCAAAATGCCGCCTTTCCCCTATATCATAACAGTCAACAAGGACATTCCACTTGCCGTTAAGACTCTCAAAGGTCCTCCCGTAAACATTCGTCATAAATACGGGGTCTTGCGCCAATGCATACTGGAAAGCACAAAGGGACAGCAATACCGTTAATAACAGTCTCATATCGTCATTCATTTTTTATTTTCACTTCCTCGGCACCTGTAATAAAGACGACCTTGTCGCTTATTTCAGGCATGCTTTTCAATTTATCTCCGAGATAACTGACAAATTGCGCCTTACCCTCAATCTCTATTGACGAGGCATCCTTGTTATCCGTACTCCACACCGCCCAACGTTTCTGTCCATCCGGTGCCACCCAGCCGGCAAGATAAAGTTCGTCCTTGACATTGAGAACCGGGCGGGAACTACCGGACGGGAGCATGGTTGTCAATACGGAATATGCTATAGAAGCAGGTTTAGGGGACATGTCGGCGTGATACAGCCCGCCATATTGGCTTTGCCTGGCAGCATCCGCTTCCTGTGAACGCAGCCCGTTCCAGAAAACCTTGTCAATGCCACACGCAAATGATATGAGATGCACCCTGGCGATTCTTCTGGCCTGTTCCTCCTCCCGGTCGACAAACGGCAAAGTCCCCTTCCTGGACTGCACTATGACAGTGCCGCCTTTTGCCAGTCTGTACATCGCTATGACAGGCGCTTCAAACTCATTGTTCCCGGCAACCATCAGGGGAATCATCCTGTCCCCGTCCTGCAGGTTATCGCCGGTCAGGTATCTGGCAGTCCGGGACTTTGAGAACTCCCACGAATACCTGAAATCATAACCTTTTGCCGCTTTCAACATTGTCGGCATGGCCGGGGCGCCGAGAGACCCGGCTTCAGCAGACAGCCCGTTCAAAACTCCCACATGAGTGACCGACGGCCAGAGCGGCTCCTCCAGAATCACCGTACCACCCTTCTCCAAATACCGGGCAATGTCAGAAGAAGGCACATTCCTTCCTGGTATCAATACCGGTATTTTTGCAGGGTCCAAACCGGAGATTTCATAATTTGCAATTAAACGGACATTTTTGAAACGGCCCTTGAGATAGCGGTTTATCTGATGCTCGTTTAAAGCCGGAACTCCCCGGCGGAAACCCGTCACAACCGCTACTTCCGCCTTCTTCAATGATATTCCGGATTCGGCAAGAGCCACCGGCACCACCTCCTCCCAAAATCCGTCGGATGTATGTCCGACAGGTGCCGTTCCATAATACACAGAAGTCATCCACACGGGTTTCTGAAAGCCGTACTTAGTCATGGTACGCTTCAGTCCGTTTGCCTGACCGACTATCGACTCCGCATCTCCGTGTGATACAAAACTCATTATATCGAAGTATTTGTATCCTTCATATTTGCAGAGTGTATCCAAAAAACTGCTCCTTACACGATTCAAGGCCCCGAGAACCAGCTTGTTATCCGGATTTGCCGCCTTGAGGATGGCATTCACTCCCCTTAATGTCGTATAAAACTGCTGGGGCGTCAGCTTCGAGCCATTGAACCAGGCATAGTCCATCCCGGGCATTATCTCCCAGACCGATATATATTGCCGGTAACGGAAACAAAGTTCTTTCACGTAATTTGCAAAAACCGCCGGTTCGCTCCACGCATTCACTTTCCTGTCATAAGAAGGGGATATGATCCCGAGGACAGGGAACGGGGTGAACCTCATGGTTTCCATCGCCGCGTCATAAGTTTTATAGACAAAGCGGCCGTCATAATAGAAGGCATCCCAGTACATGGGCAGACGGACCCAGTCGGTCCCCGACTTCAGGAGCTTGTCCACAGACTCGTCACGCATGACGAACTCTCCTTTACGCCTGGTTATCTCAGATGTGAGACCGTACGGATATTCCAGCTTTTCACTACACGGAAAAACCGGCTCTATATGCTTCTGGGCATGCACCGGCACACTGGACAATGCCAGCGACAGAAGCACTGCTACTGAATATGGTTTCCTCATCATCTGTTGTCTTTGTCTACCTGGCAGCGTACAGGAAGCGCATCCCCGACCGACATATCCCTTACACTTATCTCCCTTGATGTATTCTCCACCGCGCCATTATACCTCATATAAAAATAATCCGCACCGAACGAATAGGCCTTTGTCCCTGAGTGGAAAGTATTTGTCCAGTATACGTTGGCCGCCGTCCTGTCTGTCCCGTAGGAAACGCCATAATTATCGGCATACTTGTCAGCACTTATACGTGACGAAAAATATCCTGAGCAGATGAACAGGACACCATCAACCGTGACCCCGTTATAGCCTGGAGTCTCCTCCTGAGGATAATCATCCTTGCCGTAACCTACGACAGGCCTCGGGACACAGTTCAGATATGTCCTGGCATCCGCCACCCTCCACCCTTTCGGACAAGGGTCATAAATGGACTTGACCCCCTCGGAAACTTCATCGACGCCTCCCCACAAGTCTGCATCGTTTCCCATACCGTCAACATTCCAGTCATTCAGAAAAGATGAAGTTACACCTTCGGTATATGGATTCTGTATCAGATATCCAGGATTCCGGAGGGCTTCTTCTACAGACAAAGGTCCCTTGTCGCAGACAGGAACACGGGGTCTTGACGCATTCCTGCTGTCGGATTCTGAAAAATACACGCCCGTCCCGTCTTCCGAGAAGGTCGGTATAGGCCTCCCCCATTGATAATAATAAGTCGAACGTCTCAATTCAGACAATTTGCCCAATATCTCTTCTTTTTGTGTGGAAGCATGGCCAATAGCCATATTCGCTATTTCCGCATCACCGAACCTTACCGCCTCCAGTCTTGTCCCGTCTGCGGCTATGTTCCAGAAAGTCCATGCCCAAAGGACTTTCCCGTCCTTTTTCATCAAAAGAATCGGTGCACCGGCATGGGCCCCCGTATTCGTGACTGTCACTTTGTAATTTTCAGCATCCACACTTATGGAATATTTATCACAATTCCATATCAGCGACCGGTCCATGGTATATTTGCCCCAGGACGGATTTGAATTGTTATATCCCTCCAGCCACTCGAATGTGACATTGTCCGGTACAGGCGCTCCGAACATATCTCCTCTCAGCCGATAATCAATGGTCACAGAAGCCGGTATCTCAGGGTCCGGATTCAGGGTGGCGCCGCTATATGTGTCGTCCTTGAATTGGATAAGATAAGTATTGGCGTCGCCGTAGGCATAGCCTGCTCCGCTCATAAGCCGTCTATCCTCATACGGATAATACCACGGAGCGGCATTCCGGCTTTCGGAAAGGCTTCCAATATCATACTTCACCACAGTAGCCGCAGGTATATTCAGTCCCCGGGTCTCCACTGGAAGCACTCTGCCAATCCCGTCCTTTTCCAATGTAAACACATACCATATCTTGTCAGACGAGTAGTCCGCAGGCTCCAGTCCGAAGAAACGGGCTGTCAGAGGGGTATCCTTTTCAAAAACTTCTCCGACGTCCGTCCCCATAATCCTCGTACCGTTAACCGCAGAATATCCGACTACCGACTTCAAAAGATAGCCTTCATATTCCTCTGTCGAAACCGTCATTTCGAGAGATGACACATTCGGGTCTCCCAAATTTCCGAGATTTACAGTCTCACCTCCGGACAAGGGGTAATATCCGGTGTATGTCGTCTCATAAACCTTGACTCCGAACGAATTCTCAAACTCGACATCCAATATGGAATAGTCCTCCGCCGCGACCACGGCATAGTAAGTCCCGCCCTTTTCCAGCTCACCTGCCACCTCCACATACCTGGACGATTTTTCATGCGGCAGCACTTTCGGCCGTGACGACATTTCGACCCTTACATGCCCGGCAAGGGCGTTGTCCTGCCTGGTGGAGATACGGCACAGCGAAACATCATCCTGATTTACGGTAAAGCCTATTTTCCCGGTAAGCGGATATAATGACGTCTTCCCCTCTGACAGATGTCCTGCGTATGATACTGCAGAATAATCCCAATCCCCTTCAGTGACAGTCTGGTCAGGCTTAATGGATAAATAGAAAGACCCGCGATACAATGAATCCGCCACATTGTCCGCATATAAGGTGTATGCCACCTGTACAGGGGCTTCACCTTCACCTGAATACCCGAAAGTCAGGGGATTTTCTTCCAGGACACTTTCATACATATAACTTTTCCCTTTCCCCACAGGGACCCATCCGGTAAGTGTCTTGCCGGAAGGGACATCGCTGCCGTCCGACATAGACACCTGGATACACTTCTGCGGTTCGGAGTTCTGCGGCACGGCATCAGGATATTCCTGCTCCATCATGCAGCCGCACGACAGACCGGCACAAAACAATATTTGAAGGACATGTTTCATATTGGCTACCAGTTAGCATTCTGTTCAAGATTCGGATTTGCGGTAATCTGCAGCGAGGATATCGGTGCCCATATCTTATGCGGTTTCCAATTATTCCTGATGGATTCAGCGCAAGGGGCAAAATATATGGCCGCACTTTCCCTTATGCCAATCAGCTTCCCGTCGTCAAAACGATGATAGGACGACCAGCCGTAGTAATTGTAATTCCCGCTCTGGGCAATCGGAGTATGGACCAGGTCCTTCATCGTCTTGTCAAGAAGGTTGAACCGGAACAAATCATATTTGCGAGTCCCTTCAAAGCACAACTCACGTTCACGGGACTCAAGCAATTCCTCGATAAAGTCATCCTTCCTGTATTTTTCCATGAGATAGTCTGTCAGGGCTTCGTCTTTTCCGCAGGCACGGAGCAGCACGTCTCGCATATATTCCCGGGCGGCAGCTTCATCTCCGAGATGAAAAAATATGGCTTCCGCATACATGAGATAAACATCCGCCATACGCATCAGCGGGAAAGAGAGGCCGTGCCTGTCCTGGGTATGGGTGGTTATCTGACCTATCTGCACGAACCTGAACTTGCCTACGCTGGCATTGACCGGGTCAAGGAAAGGAAGGTAAGTCTGTGTGGGGCTGTCTACCCTGGAATCGTTGTCGGCGTTCCATTCCACACCGCCTATCGTTCCGTGCCTCTTGAACGGTTTGACATAAATGTAACCGTCACTCGACCGCTCCTCAATCAGAGTTCCCCCATTTACGGAACCGCCCGCCGTCCCTGTACAGAACCAGTCCCTCCGCGGGTCGAGAGGCGAGAAAAAACCGAATATTTTCGGAGTGGGCATTGCGTAACGGGCATTCACGGCCCCTGTCTGTCCGTATTCGGCGAGTCCGCTGCTGCCAGGGGCCAGGGCAAACATCCTCGTGGACGGGAATGTGCCTTCAGAGCCTTCCAGATAATTCTCCGCCATGTACAGGCATTCCTTGTGCTGATCTTCCTTCGTCGTCTCCCTGAACAGATTCGTAAAATCATCTATTAAAACGTATGGAGAATTATCCACTATATCCTTGAGACATGAATACGCCCTTTCGCTCATCTGTGCGGCATCCACCCATGAAAAATCGTTCAGAGGCTGTGCAGCGACCAGTTCTGCACCGGCGCCGGTCCTTTTACAGGCCGCCAGATAGTTGCATATCCTTCCGATATAGGCTTCTGCAGAATACTTCGTGGCAGACCCTTCTCCTATCGCCCCTTTACCAGTTTCTTCAGGCAGATTGTCGGCAGCATGCTGAAGGTCGTCAAGAATATAGGCATAGACATCTTCAAGACATGACCGGGGTTCGTCTCCGCTGCTCCTGTATTCCACGATGGGGACACCGCCGAATGTCTGGGCCAGATACCAGTAATATACTCCCCTGAGAAACCTCGCCTCCGCCACATAGCCTTTGACAGCATCGGTCTCCACCTTATGGGCATTCGCTATAATGGAATTACATCTGTTTATCCCTGAATAGAATGCATCCCACATGCGTCTGAAACCGGAATTTGTTTCCGTAAAGCTCGCATTTATCACCTGCGTAAACTGGCCTTCGGTCACGCCCGCACTGTAATAGCAAAGCAATTCGTCGGACGGAGCATTCATTATGACCGGAAGCCCGCAATAATATGTCCCGCCGGAAACGCTGGAGGTCTGGGCCCCGCCGACGACATTGGTCGTTATGGCCTCGTATGCTCCTATTGTAGCATGCTTGAAATGCAATTCTTCGGTAAAATATTCATCCGTGGCGATTTGTGTAAAGGGGGTGCGGTCCAGAAAATCGCATGCTCCCGCAGCACACGCCACCATGAAAATAACCATCGGCTTATACATTGTCTTCATACTCATTCCTCCGGTTTTAAAAATTGGCGATTATACCCAGTGAATAAGTCCGTCCTGCAGGATATGCCATTCTATCCATGCCAGGGAAGGTAGGATTGGAAGAGGTTATGTCCGGGTCGAGGCCGGAATACTTCGTCCAGGTGTAGACATTGTTCACGGTAAAAGACAGTTTCAGGCCCTCGAAATGTATAGGCCGGCATATTTCCCGGGGAAAACTGTAGGACAGGCTCAATGTCCTCAATTTTATGAAGGATCCGTCCTCTACGAAATAAGTCGACAAAGGCTCCTGACATGCGCTCTGGTTTATGAGGCGGGCATGCTTGTTGGACCCGTTCTCCGGACGCCAGGCATTGTAGTAGGCATCTTTTGTGATGTTGTTGTATGTAGTCACTCCTCCAGACACCGTACTGTATTTGAATTCATTCAGAATGTCCTTGCCATAGACCCCGTCGAAGAAGAAATAAAGACTCAGTCCTTTCCATGTAAAGGTATTGCCTATACCGTATGTAAAATCAGGGAGGCATTTTCCGATTATCGTCTTGTCATCGGACGGATTGATGATATTGTCCCCGCTGATATCCTTCAGTTTCCGGTCTCCCGGTTTCGGATTGACACCGTTGATGGATGTCACGCCATCCTTCAGCACATAATCGAAGTCGTTGTAATTGGCGGAGCTGACCAGGGACGGGTCCACGGGAATCGAAGTGCTCATATAGTAGATGTCAAAATCGCTGAGCTGGTAATTGCCATCCCATACATAGCCGTATATGATGCCTATGGGATGCCCGGTCATCAGTTGTGTCGGTTCATCCTTGAAGGCTCCCTTGCTGATATTGTTCGGTTTTACCGACACGCCTTCTCCGAGAGATTCGATACGGTTCCGGTTAAGTGAAAATGTCAGGGAGGTACTCCACGAAAAATCGTCATTACGGACATTGACAGTATTGAGCGTCAGCTCGATACCCTTGTTCGACACACTTCCTATATTCTGCCATTGTGATGTGAATCCCATCTGTGACGGCAGAGTAGCCATAAACAGCATATCCCTTGTATCCTTGTAATAGGCATCGAATACGAAGTCCACCCGTCCCTTGAAGAGAGTCATATCCAATCCCACGTCATACTGATAGGTGGTCTCCCATTTAAGTTTCTCGTTGCCCAATGAAATTTCCGCTGTCCCGAGGAGCTGAGAACCCGAGGCGGAGGAATAATATATCTTGTCCATATAGGACATATAGGCGTAATTGGAAATCCTGTCATTACCCGACAGGCCTGCACTCAACCTCAGTTTCAGGTTATCGACTGCCTTCGACTTTGCGGCTTTCATCCATGGCTCGTTGGATATCCTCCAGGCAGCCGACACGGACGGGAAATAACCCACCCGGGACTCCCTGCTGAACTTGGACGAAGCGTCTGCCCTGAAATTCAGAGTAATATAATATCGCCAGTTGAAATTATAGTTCACCCTGCCGAATGCTGAAAGCCTGGAACTGGAGTTTTTTACCTGTACAGGATTCTTGATGGTCCCCATAGCCATGGACATGTCTCCAAGAGCGTCTTCCTCGAAATCCACCGCCTCCTGGGAATAAGACATAAAGCCGTAATCACCAAGTTCCCCTCCCAGCATTGCATCGAAGTTATGCTTCTTCTTCCACGCATGTCTGTATGTCAGGGTGGCATTGGCCGTAATTCCGTAAGAGTTTGAACTTGAACTGGTCGCCACTCCGTTATTCGAGCGTCCCCAGCGTGTTTTGGCAGAATAGAACTCGTTGTTGGTGGCAGAGGAAACATTTCCTGAAGCATAGACACGTAAGGTAAGGTCATCCATTATCTTCCAGTCAAGCCACGCGTTCCCTATCAATCTGTCCGATATTCCGGTCCTGCTTGACTCTTCGGTTATGCAGTCGTATATGGATGTCAATGCCGAGTAGGATGAATTGGCATCCGCAGGGTCCTCGAATCTGTCGATAGGCTTTTCCAGGTATATCATCTGCGTCATACCATAACCGCTGAATGTGCCGCCGGACGATGTCGCAGCTCCTGTGGACTTGGTGCGGGCATAATTTGCATTGACCCCTATCTTGACCCGGCCGTTGATTTCGTGGTCCAACTTGACTTTGGCCGTGAGCTTCGTGTACCCGTTATTGACTATCAGGCCCTGCTGGTCAAGATAGCCTATGCTCGTGAGGATGTCCGTCCCCTTTCCCACACTGGCCCTTACTGAAAGATTATACTGCTGGGAAAATGCATTCCTGAACATCAAATCCCTCCAATCCACGGCTTCCCGTCCGTAATCCTCGACCGTCTTGGGGGTATCCTCCACTCCGTCACCGTCCGTATCCTTGCCGAAATACCACCAGTCGGTGTCACCCCTTTCGAATCTATAGTTAATCCATTCCTGGCCATCCAGCATATCGAGGTCCCTTGCCCTTGTGGTGACATTGAAATTCGCATCAAAGGTTATTGCGGTCTTGCCGGCATTGGACGTTCCGCTTTTGGTCGTTATCAGGATTACGCCATTGGCGCCTCTGGCACCATATATAGCCGTCGCAGAGGCGTCTTTAAGGACCTCGACCGACTGGATATCGACCGGATTCAGGAAGGACAGCGGGTCCGTTCCCGATATGGACATTGACGAGGTGGCGGATTCTGCGGAATTAATATCCATCTGCATCCCGTCTATCACTATCAAAGGCGCTGAAGATGCGTTTATCGAATTGTTCCCCCTGATGGATATACTGTATCCTGCACCTGGCTCTCCGGAATGTGAAGATATATCCAGTCCTGCCACCAGGCCTCTCAGGGAGCCTAAGACATCCAGCTCCGATGACTTACGGAGCTCATCCGCCTTTACCGAAGAAATAGCCCCTGTCAAATCCTGCCGCTGCTGCTCTCCATACCCGATTACCACTGCATCTTCAAGGAAAAGATTTTCCGGCTCAAGTATCACATCCATCTTTGCCGGACCTGTAACCGGCACGGATTTTTCCTTCATTCCTATACAGCTGAACACGAGAGATTTTCCCGGGACAGGCTTTATTGCATAATTCCCGTCGAAGTCCGTAGTGGCATTCACTGCATTCAGGCCCTCGTAATAAATCGCCGCGCCTATTACCGGCTCGCCTGATGTATCAGTCACTTTGCCGGTTACCATTCCGTCCTGAGCGATGGAAAGCCATGGGACGGTTATCCAAAGCACAAAGACCAACAATTTTTTCATAGTCCGTGTTTTTACTGATATAACCAATTATAGGATAGCAGGCCGTATCGGATTCTGTTGACCTTTGTCATACTTGACACCAAATCTTCATACGGTTCATAGCGATTGTCAAGGATGCCTTTATTGGAATCGATATTCGATGATTCCGCATTCGGTGTGGTAGGGTCGTTATCGAGGTATTTGAGCCAGCTCCATCCGACACAGGTTCTGGAACGGAGAAGGTCGATTATAAAATTTTCATAATAGATACCCCTGTCCTTTTGCGTATGGACAGTCCAGCCCGCTCCGGTGATGTTCGGAAGATTGCCGTATGAATCCTCGCCTTTGGTATAGAACTCCGTTATCATGAAAGGCTTGTCAGCCCACGCCTCCCACTTCTGTATATCCTTATGGGAGTCATTTATGCTCCAGCGGTCATAATAGTTCATGGATATGATATCACAGTGCTCTGCAGCTGCCTTATACACTTCTTCAATATATTTGGACGTGCCGGCATATCTCGCACCGAGATACAAGTGGTTCGGGTCGTTCTCCTTGAGAATCCTGCTTACTATCCTGAAATATGTATCAGCCACATATCCGGCGAATTCCCGGCTTGTCTCGGTCGTGATTTCATCCTCGGATATCCCTTTCTGCGCCAGCCAGCTTTCCGCTGCCGCCCTTCCGTAATCACCTTCCGGCAACGAAAGGTACCCCTTGAGGTTTCCCGTCTGCAGCGGCATTTCATTATCCGTGAAATAGCCCAGGACATTCGGGTCGTCCTTGTAAATCGAGACAAATTCAGGAATCACCTTTTCGCAATATTCCTTGAAACCCGGGTCAAAGACCAGGATACACCTGTTGGGATAGGCCGTATTTCCCGGATTCTGGGATGCCGCACCAATCATATAGGCATAATCCGACATTACATCTATGTTGGGGCAGTAGGTCAGTTTCCTGTCTGCAGAGAAATCGTTGTAAAACCTTATCCGGTCCTCGTCAGACCATGCTCCTGCGCCATTGAAACCATATCCGGAAAGCTGCTCTGCCACATGCTCTATCCACAGTTCCTTGTCGTCCTGGTATTTTTCCGTAAAATACTGTTTGTTGACCAGGCCGCCGCCTACATTTATTCCCACGACTGCCGCATCGATATGGATTCTCCCTTCCGGGTCCACGATGACCCAGCGGCCGCGATATTTATCCGTACGGAAAAAACCGGTGGCTGACAGCTGCGGGCCATCCGCCCAGCTTCCGTATTTATTTACATTATCCTGTTCGGAAGGTTTCACACCGAGACTGTCTACCGTCATCGAAGGATACCATGCCCAATACTCCTTTGACTTGTCCTCCCATTCCCAATTCTTCGCCTCAACCATCACATATCCCTTATCGGCAGGAAGCGGGCCCAGGGACTGGGATGATCCCTCGCCGGGTCTTGTACCTGCCTCACCCATATCCGGCACTGAAGAACAGGCGATAATCAGTGCCATGCAGAGAAAAAATGTAAACAATACAGCCCTTTTCATTTTATTCTTCCATAAATGAGAATCCGATGTTGTCGAAATAAACCAGATGATTTCCGGTAGACGCATCTACATTTCCGCCACTGCTGAACCAGGCCATAGGTCTGAACCTTATAAGTGACATATTTGCATCATCATACGTATAAACGAATGTATTCCAGCCGTCCGCTATTATCGCTTCATTAAATTCCGCCTGTGTCCAGGCAGTACCTGCAGGCTTCGTCCCATTTATACTGACAGGCATTATTCTGCTGTTGTCATCGAGTTCAAGCCTCGGGTAATATTTGCCTGCATTGGCAGATGGCATGAACATCTGGAACTTGACACTCCGGATTCTTCCCCTTACAGCACTGTTAAGGCCGCTTATATCCACTGTAAAGCCGCCATGGATATTTGACGTCCGGGCAGATGCATCCGACTCAAGAATGTACCGGCTTGAATTTGCAGTATATTTCCACGGATTCTCTATCACCTTCAAAGTCGCATTGTCCTGGTAGTTGGCGACGGAGGAATGCAGCATGCCATTTTCGAAGGAAATCCATTTATAGTAATCCCTGTTATCATAGAGTGTCCCCACATTAATCACCTTATTCCTGTCCGCGACAAATTCATCAAGGCTGAAAGCATCAGACTGGGTCACTGTCCCTGAAGCCCAGATCAGGGCAAGCCTGAAATTCCTGTAAGTCCCCGGGAGGATAGGCATATAATACACGCCGGCAGCAAGAGTGGCGCTTCCCTCGGGAGGAAGGACCATACAGCCGTAAGATTCAGTAGAGCGCGATGATACGGAAGGTATTCCGGAGTCATCTATCGCCACATCTATTTCCCGTGCAACCACATTTGTAGCCGAAAAATAGAACGAGGCAAGGGACAGGTCCTGCGGCACCTCGAATTTCACCAATGCTGCCAGATTCTTGAAATCAAGCTCATTACCAGACGACTTGGCCGTCATGACATTATGCCATGTCTTCGAGAAACTTCCCGGTGAAGCCGAATAATTATTCGTATTCATAAAGGTGCTGATGACATTGCCCGAAATGGTATTGTTCTCATTATATGGGAATATGGCATAGAACGTAGACCCTACAAGTTCACCTTCGGTGACCTGCCTGAAAACCACGGAAGTCCCTTCGCCCTGCGACTTGAACTGGAAATGATTTCCGGCCTCGTCGAATACACTGATAGCATCGCCCACTCCCCATTTCACGCTCAGGTCGGCATCCAGCACCGTCTTTGTCTGCACACTTTCTATGTTCGCAATGAACTCCCTGACTCCGGTTGTTGCAGATTCCTGTTCCGGAGCAGGTTCCTTTGCACATGAAACACAGATTGCCACCATCGGCAACAAGATATGTCGTTTTTTCATACGTCGTTAAAACTAAAACAGTAAATAATCTTCCCCTTGTTCGAATGTTTCGGTATCTGACCCGGCCATAGAAGTACACACGCCTGTGCCGGTATGAACTGAGACAGTTTCCACACGAGGCGACTCATAAGCTGCCGGGCCGTCAAAATCCGGATGTCTGGTTTTTTCCATTGCTGACTATTTTTAAAAAGTTTGTAATCTGACAGTTTCACGCAAGTTTAAGGAAAAAGCCGTTCTGCCGGAAAACCAAATCGGACAAAAAACAACGCTAATCAGACATGTCCTGTATCTGCCGTTTGTCCTTATTTCTGTTTATGATGATGTAATCCTTGGGCTTCATGCCGAATTCTTCCGCAAAACATTTTGAAAAGTATGACGAGTTGGAATAACCCACGAGGAACATGACCTCGGAAACCGTAAATTTATCTTCTTTCAGCAGCAGGGCAGCCTTCTTCATCCTGAGTTTCCTGATATAATTTACCGGGGAATAGCCTGTCAGCTGCTTCAGTTTCCTATATAGCTGCTTGCTGTCCACTGCGAGCATGTCCGCCAGAGAGGAGACGTCAAAGTCATCCCGCTCCATATTCCCGTCGATGCCCCTGATTACGTTCTCCATGAAAATCTCGTCGTATGACTTACTTTCCGGGCTTCCGTTGAAAGCCGTATTCAAGACGGCTTCCATCCTGACAGACTGCTCTACAGAGTCCTTTCTCTGTAGCAGCTGTGCTATTCTGAGCTGAAGTTTTTTCAAATCGAAAGGTTTGGGCATAAACACATCCACACCTATCTTTATGCTTTTCATCTCAGTCGCCATATCATCCTTCGCCGTGAGCATTATTATCGGGACAGTGGCAGTACGGTGATTCTGACGGACTGCCCGTGAAAAAGCCAGACCATCCATTCCCGGCATCATCTCGTCAACAATAATAAGGTCCGGAGAATACCCGTCCAGCGCTTCCAGTCCGTCATTGCCATTATATGCGCACCTGCATTGATAATATCGGGACAATGTCCCGGCAAGAAATGCCACCATCTCCTTATTGTCATCGATGATGAGAATCCTTGCGGACGCTGCATCCGCTCCCTCTTCATGACTGTAGTCCTCGTCCGGCTTTCTGTCATCCGCATCTGCAGAAAGCGGCACTGTCATCCTTACTCTCGTTCCCCTGTCGCTTTCAATACTGATTTTACCTCCGTGAAGCTCTATGTATTTCTTTACCAGATAAAGGCCGATGCCGTTTCCCTCCCTGCTGTGCCTGCCCTGAAAATACCTTATGAACACCAGTGGAAGTTCGTCCTTGTCTATTCCGCAGCCGTTGTCAGCTATTGTAATCTCCAGATTATTCTTGTCTGACTCCACTCCGACATCTATTATACCCGTCCCCTTTTCCACATATTTTATCGCATTCGACAGGATATTCATTATCGCGGATTCTATTTTCAGCTTGTCAATATTCGCCCATACAGTTTCCCTGGCACTATGGAAATTCACCGTAACTCTCTTTTCTTCCAAAGCGGCGGAAAAAATATTCATACAGCCCCTTACCATCGAGCAGACCTCCACATGGGAGCGTATCAGGGAATCCCCGCTTTCGGTTTCTATCTGTCTGAAATCCAGAATTTTATGAATAAGAGTATTCAGTCTTAACGCATTGTCATAGATTTTCGACAAGGCATTCCTTTGCCTGGCATTTGTGGTCTCTGACAGCATCTTGCTTACCGGAGCCATGATAAGGCTGAGAGGGGTCTTAAGTTCATGGGAGACATTCACGAAGAAGTCCATCTTCATGTCGGCCAGCTCCTGCTTCATCTCCTTTTCCCTTAATTCAAGTTTCCTGCGGTTCCGTACATGCACCTGCCTGACAACCGCCACAACCAAAGAAACCGCCAAAAGCAGATACACGGCAAAAGCCTTCCTGTCCAGATACCATGGATAGGGGACGGAAATGTAGTATTCGTTTATGGCCGCTGACGGGTCAGAATCCGGATTGGAAACACTCAGCATCAGTTTATACCTGCCTCCACGGAGGTTTACCAGCGGAATATGGTTCTGGCCTTTTCTCAGAGCCGACCACCATGCATCATTATCGAACTTGTAAAAAAACGTATCATCCGACCGGTATGAATAAGAGGAAAGCTCCACATCTACATTGGTAATTTTCTTGAGCTCAATGCTGTTGCCGTATCTCGGATTACACCCTGAATAATCTTCATTGAATTTCAGAAGCCTTCCATTCGACACGATGGAAGATATGAAGACGGAGTCCGGACGGCTCCCTGTCTCTTTCCCATCCAATGACATCCTTACTATGCAATCCTCCCCTCCCCACAACAATTCATTATCCTGACCATCATACAGGCCGCATAAATAATTGTCAGGGGCGACAGGAATGCTCTTTACTGTCAATGTCAACGGGTCGGCACAGAAAACCCCCTCGGCAGATGTAAACCATATCCTGTCATTCCCCGGCACAAAAGAATAGATATAGCTGCCGGTCCCGGGATAAGGGATGTCTGCAGTTCGGGAAGTGTTTATGTCGTAACGGTATAGTTTTCCAAGGACGGAATACCATATCGAATTCCTGTAGTAAAGCATGTTGAAAGTGTTGATGCCGTGCTGCCTTACCTCCAGCGAATTTACATCCACGGACACCAGTCCTGACGAGGTGCAGGCCCAGACATGTCCGCCGTCGTCATTCTGGACCATGTAAACGTTGTTGCCCACTCCCGTACTCTCGTCGAAGTGGTGAAGAAGTTTCATATTATCCCTGTCGCAGACGAAGATGCCTCCCTTGTACGTGGCTATCCACAACCTTCCGTACATGTCCTCGGCTATGGAATAAGCCCAATCGGCATTCCGTCCTGATTTCCCGTCCTGAATACGGTAAAATATGAATTCATCTTTCCTGTCATCGTACCTGCCTACTCCTCCGTCCGAGGCAATCCATATATTATCCGAACTGTCCTCGAAAATGTACCGGACGATATTATGCCTTAAAGGATGGCTGCCGGAATTCTGCCTGAACCAATCGGTTCTATACCCTTCAGCGGTATCGGTTATATGCAGCAGACCGTTTTTCCCGCCCAGCCAGTAGTCCCCTGAGGAATCCTTTATCATACAGGTGAACAGATTGCCTTCACCGGAGGAAACGAATTCGGACAGATGGATATAATCCTGTCCCGAATTGGCATAGACAAGGGATATTCCGCTGTCAGTGCCAAGCCATACATTATGGTTCCTGTCGCACAGGATATCCAGCACTATATTGTTACATAGAGACTTGGAATTTCTGGAATCATGCACTACATGTGTACAGTCGCCGGACTCTGCATCGAGAATATACAATCCTGCATCAGTCCCTATCAGCAGATTGCCGTCGGCATCCCTGGACAAAGTCCTTATGGAAATCCCCGTCATGTCCGATTTCCATATTACGTCCTCCTTCCCGATATCGTATTTATACAGGCAACCCCTCGTCCCTACCCAGATGCAGTCCTTCCCCTCATCCCACAACAGGGCATTTACTGGCAATCTGCCGGAGACCCCCAAATCGACGAGACTCACCCTGCCGGCCTCCATATCATAATAGCACAAATGCTCGTATGAGGCGATGAACAGTTTTTCTTCCGCCGGCTCGATAGAATAAATCATCGTTTCGTCCCCTACGGACAAGCCTGTCTTTTCCACCGAGCCGTCCGCAATATCCATCCTCAGCAGTCCGTGCTCCTGTGTCCCTATCCAAAGGCTGCCGGCGTGCAATGCCAGAGAGCATACGCCATAGTCCAGACGGGTCTCGGGATACAGCACGCAGAAGGATTCATCCGTAAGGTCGAACCATTTTATTCCATCATCCGTCCCGAGACACAGATGGTCGTCATCAATCTGCACAATGGACAAGACCCTTGACTGATTCGAGAATATTTCATCGTGATACTCATGGAAGTCATACCCGTTGAAACTGTAGAGACCCCTTTTTGTCCCCAACCATATCATTCCCCTGTTATCCTGGAATATGGCATTGACCTGATTATCATCGAAAGGAAGTCTTATATTGTCGAATGACCTGTAAACCGATTCCCGCTTCAGAGGATGATTATGCAAGACCTCCCCTTCCAAAAGGAAAGGGAGGAACAGGAAAATCAGGAAAACCCACCTACTCCCGGCCATCGAAAATATGGGTAGCGTAGTTATAATCCAAAATGTCGTAAATATCGGCCATCTTTTCCATTTCCCTGAGGAACCTGTCGTAGTCCCTATCCCCGCTCTGGCACCACTGCACTTCGCTCAGGGCGGACAGACGCGGTAGAAGCATGTACTCCAGCCCCTCCGGGGTCTTGATATACTCGGTCCAGAGATTGGCCTGGATGCCTATTATATGGGACCTTTCCTCCTCCGTCATATCTTCTGTGAACGGCTCGTATGAATAAACCTTGCTCACCGGGACGTAGCCGCCTATAGTCAAAGGTTCGCCAGCGGTATCTTTAGCCTGGTAATAATCGAAATAGAAATAATTGTTCGCAGCCATGATGACATCGTGCCCCATCTTGGCCGCCTTATGCCCGCCGGCAACTCCGCGCCATGACATTACTGTGACATCCGGAGTCACTTCGCCATCCAATACTTCGTCCCAGCCTATAATCCTCTTGCCTTTAGATGCCAGGAAGGTCTCCATCTCAGCCATCACATAACTCTGCAGATAATGCTCTGCCGAATGTTCCTCATCATCCTTCAGCCCGAGCTCCGCGATTTTAGCCTGACATGCCGGACAGTTCTCCCACCTGTCCTTGGGACATTCATCCCCTCCGATATGCACATACTCCGAAGGGAAGAGCTCCGCCACTTCCGACAGCACATTCTTCAGGAACTCCATGGTGCCTTCCTTGCCGGCACACAACACATCCTTGGAAACTCCCCACCTGTCCCAGACCTCATAAGGGCCTCCTGTGCAGCCCAGGTCAGGGAAAACCGCCAAAGCAGACTGCATGTGTCCCGGAAGGTCGATTTCCGGAATGATTTCTATGCCTTTGGAAGCTGCATAACCGATAATTTCGCGAATCTGCTCCTGCGTGAACCAGCATCCCTCTCCGTATGGGGTGTTGTCGTATGTATTGCTCCTCCGCGAGTGACCTACGATTGTCCTTTTCCTTATCGAGCCAATCCTGGTGAGTTCCGGATATTTTTTTATCTCTATCCTCCAGCCCTGGTCGTCGGTCAGATGCCAATGCAGGATATTCAGCTTATGCACAGCCATTATGTCGATATATCTTTTCACCTCGTCCATATCGAAAAAATGACGGGCCACATCCAGATGCAGACCTCTATATGCAAACCTCGGGCTGTCCTCAATCTTCGCCAATGGCAATGCCCAGACTTTGTCAGAAGCAGAAGCACCGGTATAAATTTCCACAGGCAGCATCTGTTTCAGTGTCTGAATCGCATACAGGACACCGTTCGAAGAAGAAGCCTTGACCGTAATCCTGTTCTCTGCTATCGAAATCGAATAGGCCTCTTTTCCTGAACGTCTGTCATATTTGAACACTACCGCAGTCTTCGAACTTCCTGATACAGTACCGGAAGCGGCCTCTACAGCGGCCTCGAAATCCGCGACAGCAGCCGAAGCAATCTCGTCGAATCTGTCATCTACCTTAAATGTGGCTCCTGCCACGACGCATTCGCCCTCATAAACTTCCACGGACGCAGGCTGAGGGATTACATCTACTTCCGTCTTTATGATTTCCCGAGAACATGAAATCAAAAGGA
Organism: uncultured Bacteroidales bacterium; assembly: GCA_944326335.1. Taxonomy (GTDB): domain Bacteria; phylum Bacteroidota; class Bacteroidia; order Bacteroidales; family UBA932; genus Cryptobacteroides. Next base: position 67,198 of record CALVDM010000006.1, on the reverse strand, counting down.
GTGCAATCAAAAAAAACAAAGGCTTCATGATGGTTATAAATTTAGTGTCAGCTATCAACAAGGCTGTCATGTGGTGTATCGGAAGTCCCGAAGCATCCTGCCCGAGGACAAAAGAGAGGTGACCAAAAAGGAACTTTCGGACACCTCCCATGACTTTAAAGACCGGTCCATTACGGACAAGCCACGTATTCTCCAGCCGCTACAGTTCCCATGCGAGAGCCGATGCTCCGAGGATTGCGGCATCGGACTCCTTGAGCTGGGAAAATACTATCTTTATCTTTCCTCTCCAGATGTCGAGAAGATTGGCATTCATCGAATCGAGGATAGGCTGGTAGAGATACTCCTTGGCACGTGCGAGACCGCCGAAAAGCACAATGGCTTCAGGTGCGCTGAATGCCACGAAATCCGCAAACGACTGGCCGAGCATCTTGCCGGTGAACTCGAAAATTTTCAAGGCTAACCTGTCCCCTTCCTTGGCTGCCTCATAGACATCCTTGGACGAGATGCTGTCAAGGCTTCTCAGGACAGACGGCTCGTCGCTGAGGGTGAGCCACTCACGTGCAGTACGGGCCACTCCTGTCGCAGAACAGTATGTCTCGAGGCAGCCGGTCTTTCCGCAGTTGCACAGACGACCGTTGTTGCGGACAGCGCAGGTGTGCCCGAGCTCTCCGGCGAATCCGTCATGTCCGTAAACCACCTCCCCGTTGATGACGATGCCGCTTCCGACTCCTGTGCCGAGGGTTATCATTATGAAGTTCTTCATGCCCCTTGCGGCTCCGTATGTCATCTCTCCGACGGCGGCGGCGTTTGCGTCGTTCGTCAGGGCCACCTTCATCCCTCCTGTCCTGGCAGACAGCAGTTCCGAGAAATTGATGGTACGGTTGGAACCCCATGCTATATTGGCGGCATTCTCGATGGTCCCGGTGTAGTAGTTCCCGTTCGGCGCACCGACTCCGATTCCGCGTATCTTTCCTGCCGTGCCGGACTCGTTTATTATCTTGTCCAGCGCCTCGACCACATCGTCGATATACTTGTCGACCTCCGTATGGGTGTCCGTTCTGATTACAGTCTGTGAAAGGACCTGTCCGCGCATGTCCACTATACCCATCTTGGTTGTCTGTCCGCCGACGTCGACACCTACGACATAGGGCTTTTCTAAGATATCAGTATTATTCATATTGTCATGTCAGTATTGATTCAACATCAGGCCTTCTTTACCGGCTTGGAGCCGAACAATGCGAAGAACAGCATGTAAGCCACGGCTATCACAAGAACCCAGAAGCTGTTGATGTAACCGAACGCGTCAGCCACCGCACCCTGGATATAAGGAAGCACACCGCCGCCGCATACCATCACCATGAAGAGTCCGGAAGCGATGGACGTGTATTTGCCGAGGCCTTCCACAGCAAGGTTGAAGATGTTTCCCCACATCACGGACGTGCACAGTCCGCAGAGGACGAAGAACATCACGCCGACAGGAATCTGTACAAGTGAGAACTTGAGGTCGGAACCTACCGCAGGGAACTTCACCATCGTCCCTTCCGGCAGGAACATGCCGAGAAGCAGGAAGCAGATGGCAACCGTCGAAACGCATATCATCATCACCCTGCTGGATACCTTCCCGCCTACCGCCCCGCCGATGAGACGGCCCACGAGCATAAGCAGCCAGTACATTCCCACAACCGTGCCTGCGACACCGGTCGCAATGCCCACTTCAGGAGATGTCATGTAGAGATTGGCGATGTTGGGAATGCCGACTTCCACACCCACATACACGAATATGGCGATGATTCCGAACACGAAATGACGGTACGAAAGCGCACCCTTGATGCTCTCCACGGTGTTTTCTTTCACAGGATTGGCCTTCACAGCCTCAAGGTCCGGCTCAGGAATCCTCGAGAACAGTATTATCAGGAAGGCAAGTGCGAAAATCGCCATGGCAATGAACAATGCAGGGTTGGCATCCGAGATGGTGGCTCTGGAAGCATCACCTATAAGGTATCCGACAAGCACCGGCACTATGGTAGCCGCCAATGAATTCATCGAGCCTCCGAACTGTATGAGCTGGTTTCCCTTGTTCCCGCCGCCTCCGAGAGTGTTGAGCATAGGGTTCACGACAGTGTTGAGCATACACATCGAGAATCCCGACACGAAAGCTCCCGTAAGATATACGGCGAAACTCTCGGCCACACCGGAAAGGAAGGATATGCCCACTCCTATGAAACCGATGGCAACGGCCAGGAGCGAAGTGACCTTGTATCCGTACTTCTTGAGAATCAGGCCCGCAGGGAGACCCATGAATGCGTATGCGATAAAGTTCGCAAGATTGCCGAGCTGGGACATCGCGTTGGTTGCACCGAACTGCGCCTTGACAATGATGCCCATCGGATTCTGAAGTCCTGTCACGAATGAAATCATGGCAAAAAGGAAGAACATGATTACAATCGCGAGGACATTACCTTTTTTGTTCATTGCAATTAAGTTTTATTTATTAATTATGAATGTTATTCCAACAAGACCGGATGACGGTCAAAAATTTCTGCAAGTTAAAAAATTTTAGCAAAAAATATAACGGCCCGGAAAAATTTCTTTTCCTTTTCTCGTCAGAATCAAGAAGAAACGAGGCTCAGCCATACCCCGGCACAAAAAGAAAGCAGGTTCCCTCCCCAAGGAACCTGCCCATATATAAAACGAACTTAACAAATAGACACGAAAAAAATTCTTATGTCTGGTGCAAAGGTAGCAATTCAAAAGGATATTGCAAACTTTTTATATGATTTTTTATCCAATTTCCGACAATAGTTAGAATCTATAATAATATCAAGTAGTTTGATGACAGATTTAAATTTCAGAAAGGCCCTGTTTCACAATGTCACGGACACGCCGACAAGAAGCCGCAACGGTTTCCCCCGCTGGAAGAACGACTTGCCGACAGACTTGAAATAAAACGTATTGTAGGCCGCCCCGGTCAGGTTCTCCCCTCTCAGATAGATGTCGAACCACTTGAAATGCCCCCTCGCATTCGCACCGAGCAAGACATAGAACGGCTGGTACAGGGAATTGTCCTCGTTCCACCAGATGCGGCCGGCCCCGGAAAGGTCCGCCCCTACGGATATCCCCCGGAAATATCCGTTCCGGAAATTCCACCGGTAACCGGCATACAGGTTCAACGTGTGCTCCGGAGCATACGGAATCCTGTGTCCCGAATAGTCGGCCATGCCGTCGTCATAGTCCACGAAGCGGGCGTCGCAATAGCCGTAGGCCGCCGAAAGGGAGAAGTCCGCGAAAGAATATGAAAACGCAGCTTCAACCCCGAGGCTCCTGGACTTCCCGGTATTGGTCATCATCCTGCCCGTGCTCTGTCCTGACGGGAATACGGTCTGCTGCTGGTCTATGCACATTATGCTGTACAGGGAAAGGGTGCCGTCGAATCTGTGGCGGCCGGACGAGAAAGCCGTACGCGCCCCTATCTCGGCATTTATGCTCTTCTCCGGCCTGTAGACGGTATCGTCGGCACCGACGGAAGACTCCGGCATACGGACAGGGGCATCCTTCATCATCTCCTGCATGAGCATGTTCTGCACTATGTCGGAGAATATCTGCGTGTTGAATCCTCCGGAGCGGTAACCTTCCGAAAATGTGGCGAACAGTTTCACGGGCCCGGAATCGTACATTGCGGAGATGCGCGGCATGATTTCCAGATAATCGACATCCTCATAACCTTTGTAGGAACACTCCACAGGGATGAAATCGGTGGTCATGAACGGGAGACGCAGGCTGTAGTGCATCAGTGCGCCGCTGTCGTAATCCATGCCGGTCCACTCGTAATCCAGCCTGAGCCCTGCCGTAAAAAGCCAGCGGCCCACCGTGAAATATGATTCATGGTAGATGGCCGCACCTGCCACAGTCACCCCGAAATCGCTCGTGATGTCGAACTCGTCCTCCTGGAGCGACAGGGCCGCATCACCGCCGAACGCAGCCTGCAGCCCCTTGTTTGCATTCGCGAGTATCAGATCGGATATGCCGTCCTGCTTGAAACGGACAGGAGCGGACATGTCATTGTATTTCGCGAAACCGAAAAAGCCCGTCTGCCAGTTCCACCACGGTCTCCTCCAACCGGCTTCCGGCTTCAGTACCAGCTCCTGGGTCACGGCGCCCTCCTTCTGCACCTGGGACAATGTGAACATGGAGCGCGACGTGAAATCCTGGTCCATGTCCATGTCGTCCGCAAGAAACTGCAGGCTTGTGACGGAGCTCAAGGTCCAGTCTTCTGCCATATACTTGAATTTCAGGCCTTCCGAGGCTGAAAGCCTTCTGTACCCGCATCTGTCATTGTAGGAAATCGGGGCGAGCGAGCCTGTCGAGGAATCGTATTCCCTGTAAGGGTAGCCTCCCTGTCCGGTGAGGTTCACGGAAAATACATTCTCGAATTCGAGATTTGCACGCAGCCTTTTCCAGGCCCTCAGCCGGAAGTCGAGGGCATCGGACCTGTCCACATACTTTCCGTCGTATGTGTTGAAGTAGAAACCGTCGGTATGCCGGTAAGACACCGTCGCGCCTACCCCCGAACTGCCGTAGACCGACAGTTTCGCCGAGACAGTGTTTGCATTGCCGTATTCGAGCCTGAGACTCGAGCCGTGGAAAGTCTCGGGGGAAAGCGTGTTCAGGACAAGCACCCCGCTCATGGAGTTGCGTCCGTAGAGAGTTGCCTGAGGGCCGCGCAGAAGCATCGCACTGCTTATGTCGTAAAGTGATATGTCGTATGAATTCTTGTTCAGGACCGGGATATCGTCTATGTACAGGCCCATCACCGGGTTCTCCATCCTCGAACCGAAGCCCCTGAGGTAAATCGTCGAAGTCATGGACGACCCGTAGTCAGGGATATGCAGGTTCGGGACTATGGAAGACAGTTTTCGGATGTCTTCAATCCCCCTTTCGTCCATCTCGCCGGCCTCTATTGAGGTGACCGGAGAAGCAAGTCTCCCGACCGGAAGCACCTGTTTATATGAAGAAACCGTCACGGCCCCGGAAAGCGTGTCGGAAATCTCTGCGACGGCTTCCTTCACGGCATCATTTCCGGTCTCCGGGGAAGATGCTGCGGCCACGGGGGCAAGAAGCAGCAATGAATACAGGAACGGCAGCATAATCTGTCATTTTGGGTGTTTCATCCGGCCATCCCCGGCCGGAAAGACTGCAAACATACACATAAATTTCAAAATTTATTGTATATTTGTTTTTTGCAGGTTGCTGCAACAGTTTTTCTAAACTTCATTCTTATGATTCATTCTGTACCAGAATTGCCTTACAGCCAGGACGCCCTCGCTCCGGTAATAAGCGCAGAGACAATAGAATATCACTACGGGAAGCATTTCCAGACATACGTCGACAATCTCAACAAGATGATTGAAGGCTCCCCGTATGAAGACATGGAAATCGAGGACATCGTCATGAAAGCCGGCGGAGCAGTCTTCAACAACGCTGCGCAGGCATGGAATCACAATTTCTACTTCCAGACACTCACCCCTGCCCCCGTCGGGATTCCGGAGATTCTTGAAGACAGGCTCACAAAGGCCTTCGGGACGGTAGCCGACTTCAAGGCGGCCTTCATAAAGGCGGCTTCCACGCTTTTCGGCTCCGGATGGGCATGGCTATGCCAGGACAAGGAAGGCAACCTCACCATAGTCCAGACGCAGAACGCCGACAACCCGATGACCCAGGGGCTGAAGCCTCTCCTTACCATAGATGTGTGGGAGCATGCATACTATATCGACTACAGGAACCGCAGGGCGGCCTACCTGGAAGCCGTCTGGGCCCTTATAGACTGGGAAAAGGTAGCCGACAGGCTCGTATGACAGACAACACTATCACAAACTGAGAAAATATTATGAAAAAGTACATTTGCATTGTCTGCGGATATGAATATGATCCTGCAGTAGGTGATCCTGACAGCGGGATCGAACCGGGAACAGCTTTCGAAGACCTTCCGGCAGATTGGGTGTGCCCTCTGTGCGGAGTAGGCAAGGAAGATTTCAAGGTCGTTGAATAGCGGCCTTCCCGGACAAATCAAATATCTGTGCACGGACTCCATCAGGAGTACGAAACGAAGAGGCCGACCCAAAATAGGATTTTTGAGGTCGGCTTCTTTTGTGTGGGTGACCCGAAAGCCTTAAAAAGTCCCGAAGGGACCGAGCCGTAGGCTCGAAGCGCCCCTAATAGGTCGCGAACGTTTTCGCGAGAATGTCCTGTGGACATTCGAGAGTGAGCAGATAGACAAGTCTACGGGGGTTGAGAGGGGTCAGTCTTTCGAAGAAAGACGTTTGGATGTGACCAAAAACTTTTGGTCACATCCGTGAAATCCGGATGGCATTCAGGACCGGCTCCCCATGCACCTTGCGGAAATCCACGGTGATGCCGCTGCCGTCCTTTGCTTCCACCACGAACTTCCTTATCACCGGACGGGCCACACCGCACTCCTTCGCGATATTGAAGTCCTTCAGCACTTCCGTACCGTTGACCAGCACATCGAAAGACCTGGTTCCGGACTCTCCTCCGTCCTTGGAGTCAGCCCCGAGATTATACGCCAGAGCTTCCCTGTCCTCAGTCTGGCTGAGTTCAGACCAGTACAGATAGACTGAATACTCCCCGTCGGGAACATCGGCCCGGAAAGACTCTATTCCGCGTCTCTGGGTCTGGAACAAAGGGTCGTAATCCGTTCCGGAGATACTGATATCCGAGCCGGGCATGCTTCCGAAATCGGTAGGCCTGCGATACGGTTCTCCTCCGACATAGCCCCAGCTGCCCTCCTCGTATTCCTTTTCCGGAATCCAGGCAAGCCCTCCGAGCCTGTCATCGAAATATCGTTCAGATCCGAGCATCACATTCATCTGGCTGAAATCCTTTCCCGGCTTTTCAGGAACGCCCTGGAAATCCACGCGGAGCATGTCTCGCACCTGTCTCCCGTCCGAGAACGAAGCCACGGCCTCGAGCACATTGGCCCCGTCAGCGAAAGGCACGTCGAAAAAGGCGCAGGAACCCTCAACCGGCACCGACCCGAGACTCCGGCCGTTCACCGACATCTCCACAGACGCGGCATTGGTGAAGACAGGCACGGTCTGCACGCACAGTCCCGTCCCGGAGCCGGTCATTCCGCCGCGGGACTTCCACTCACGGTTCCCTATGGAGAGATACGGCCCGTCAGAGAGCAATGCCGAATAAAAGAGATATGCATCCTTCCTTTCCCTGTCGAGTCCCGTGATTCCCTTGTTGTTGATATGCGGGTTGGTGTCCATCCTCGGCTCCGAGTAGAAATCATTGAGATTCCACAGGCTCGAACCTGCCACGAACGGACGTGCCATTATCTCCCTGATGTAATGTCTGTGCAGCACCACCCCGTATTCCTGGGAGAAATCGAACTGCTCGGGGGAATATGAATGCAGGCGCACATCCACGCCGGGACCATACTCGCTCACTATGAGCACCTTCCCGTCATACACTTCATGAGCCCTGTCGAGAAGCCTCTGGAACTCGTTTATGTCGGGCTCATACCATCCCTGATAGAGGTTCCATGCCACTATCATCGGGATTTCAGTCAGGCCCGCCTTCTCATAACGGTGCGGAGCATTGTGGAAAGCCGTCATGGTGTATCTCGAAGGGTCTTCCTTCCGTATCGTATCCTCGAGTGCGCGCGCCACCCTGGCCGTGAAATCATAGTAGCGTGGAAGGTCCACAGTGTCCCCGTCCGGATATGGCTGCCGCAGAAGAATCTCGTTCATGTAGCCCCATATCATGACGCTCGGGCGGTTGAAGTCCTGGCGGACCATTTCCACCGCCATGTCCACACAGTTGTCGAGGAACTCCTCCGACTCGGTGACTGCATTTATCACCGGAATCTCTACAGAGGTCACAATACCGAGCCTGTCGCACATGTCCATGACTGCAGGGTCCTGCGGATAATGCGAGACGCGCAGGAAATTCCCGCCCATCTTCTTCAGCAGCATGACATCCTGCAGGTGATATTCATCCCGCAGGGCATTGCCGATGTGCAGGAAGTCCTGATGCCTTGCCGTCCCGACCAGCTTGCGATGCCTTCCATTCAGGAAAAAGCCTTTCTCAGGGTCGAAACTGAACCAGCGCAGTCCCACTGACTCGGCCACCTCGTCCATTATCTCCCCGGATTTCCTGTCCGAGACTGTGGTATAAAGCCGGTAGAGATACGGATTGTCGATGTCCCAGAGATGAGGGTCAGCCACTTCCATCGGCTTCGGGCTGCATGTCACAGTCTGCCCTGCAGGAATTTTCGCCGTGTATGAGCATGAGGTCACGGTATTCCCGTCCGCATCCCTGAGGTCATGAGATACGAGCACCCTGGCATCCTCACCGGAACTGTTGGTTATCAGGACTTCCGCCTTTACGGAAGCTGACCCTGAACTGACTTCCGGTGTCGTTATATAGACTCCGGAGGAAGCATGGTCGCCCGTGGCTATGTGCACGGGAGATACGAACTTCAGATAGACATCCCGGTAAATGCCGCCGAAGAACGTGAAATCCGCGGAAAGAGGAGGTATGTCCGGATTGTGGCTGTTGTCCACCTTCACGGCTATCCTGTTTTCCTTCCCGAATTCCAGGAGCCCCGTGATGTCGAAGCAGAACCTCGTATAGCCTCCGACATGCTCCCCCGCGAACTTCCCGTTCACATACAGGGCGGTCTGCTGGTTGGCCCCCTCGAAATAGATTATCGCCCTGTTTCCCGAAAAGATTCCGGGTATCATGACAGTCTTCCTGTACCATGCGCTTCCCCTGTACATCCCGGGCTCGTCGTCATCGGCATCAGAAGCATTCCACGTGTGCGGAAGGTCAACCAGGGTCCACCCGCAGTCATCCTCGGCGGATGTGGCCTCCTTGCTGAACTCCCATGTCTCGTTTATCGTGTAGACCACCCTCTGGCGGCCTGCTGTCATTCCGGCTGACAGCAGGCACAGCAGTATTCCTGCTAAAAATTTCTTCATAATCCAATTTTTTTGTCTTAACCACTCACGGCCGCCGCAACGGCTCACTCGAACACTACCTCCATCCTGCGGCCGGAATATGAAACCTTTTTCTCCAGCACCTCGCCGGAAGGCAGCCACAGTTTCACATCCATCTCCACAGTCCCGGGCATGCCGTCATAGGAACCTTCCCTTCCGCCTATGACGAGTGTCCTGCTCCAGTCCCGCCATTCCAGCAAGACTTTCGAGCACTCCCCGTCCAGATAACGGTAGGAATCGCCTTCGTCGTCATACCACAGGAAGCTCCCGTCAGCTCCGGCATATACCCTCAGCTCCAGGGACGAATCCGGGTACTCATCAGCCCACTGCTTCACCTCCGCCATCGGGATTATGGACCCGGCCTTCACATATAGCGGCAGGACGTCTATCCTGGACGGCTGCACGTCTGTCTTTCCCCCTTCCAGGACTCTTCCTGAATTGAAATCATACCAGAGACAGTCTCCTGGAAGATAGGTGGAGACTTCCGGTTCTTCCGACACGGGGCTCGACACCGGACGGACGAGGAAGGAAGGCCCGAACATGTATGAACAGCCGTTCCCGTAGACATTCCTGTCAGCGGTGAAGTCCATGACAAGCGGCTTCATCATGGATGCGCCCACGGAAGAAACCATATACGACACCGAGTAGATGTAAGGCAGGAGGCGGTAACGCAGGCGGATGTACTTCAGCTGGTTGTCGTACCATACGGACCCAGGCTCCCCGAACTGCCATATCTCTCTCGGGATATCTGTCCCATGTGCCCTGAACACGGGTGTGAACGCACCGAACTGGAACCATCTCGAATAAAGTTCCTTGTACTCATCGCTTCCGAGCCCGTCAGGATACACTCCGTCGCGGCCGGACACATAGAAGCCGCCGGTGTCCGATGTCCAGTACGGGATTCCTGAAACGCTCAGGTTGAGGCCTGCCACAAGCTGCCTGCGCATGTTCTCCCATGTCCCGGTCACATCTCCTGACCACACTGCCGTGGCATATTTCTGCTGCGAAGCGAAAGCAGAACGGGTGAAGATGAACACGCGCCTTTCATTGTCGGCAGCCCTCAGCCTGGCGTACAGGTCGCCCATCATCACAAGGGAATATGTGTTCAGATAGCGGTGGAAACTCCCTATGCTTGTGTTCCCGGCGGATTTCGTCCGCTCCTCCTGCTTCTGTCTGGTGAAACCGTCCCTGAAAGACGGCTCCGTGGCATCCATCCACCAGGCATCCACACCCTTGTCGTAGAGCCCTGCCTTGAAATATCTCCAGAATATGTCCCTCGCTTCCGGCGAATAGGCGTCGAACACCTTGTAGCCGGCCCAGGTAGGCTCGTCGAACAGGACACCTGCCGAATCGAGGGCATGGTACACTTCGGTCTCAGGGCCGAATCCCGGCCATACCGACAGCATCAGATGCACATTGTACAGGGAGTGGAGCCTCCCTATCGCCTTCTCCGGCTCTGGAAAATTCCCGGAATCGAACCTGAGGGCATTCCAGTGAGGCTTGTCTCCCCAATATTCCCAGTCCTGGACGATGTTGTCGAGAGGGACGCCCCTGCGGCGGTATTCCCCGACCACGGATTCAAGTTCGTTGAAGGACTTGTACCTCTCCTTGGACTGCCAGAACCCGAATGTCCATCTTCCCTGCATGGGCACATCTCCGGTAAGGTCCCTGTATCCGGACACAACCCCGTCCATATCCTTCCCGCGTATGAACCAGTAGTCCGAAGCATCGCCGACTTCCGAGCGGAAGCTGAATTTCCCGTCCCTGTCCTCGAAGACCGTCGATGAATAGTTGTCCCACAGGATGCCGTACCCCTTGGTCGAGACAAGTACAGGATTCACTATGTCCATGTTGGACTGTGTCATCAGCACCTTGCTGCCGCGATAATTCATGATGCCGTCCTGGTACTGGCCGAGCCCGTAAAGTCCCTCACCGTCAGAGCATGAGAAACTTTGCGTGACCTCGAGGCACTTCTCGCCTCCCGCTTCTGAAGGCACAAGCCTGCGCCCGGCCTCCGACAGGAGCAGCTCCCCGGTTGCGGCATCGAAGAAAGAGAATACGGACGAGGCCTTGTCGAACACGAGGTCAATCTCCGGAGTCCGGAAAACTATCTCCGAACGCGACTCGCAGCTGCGATAGCCTCCGAAAGGGGAAGGAGACGCCACAAGCCTCTTCGTGACAAGTGTGTCGCCTTCCGGCAAAGCCTGCAGATGGGCGATGCCTGCCGAGGCGAAGGACACATTGTACCTTATGGCATCGCATACGAAAGTCGACACATCCCCTGTGCGGGACATGGATGCAGAGCCGTCACCGGCATCGTATATCTCATATTCGAGTGAAATGTCGCGCACACGGACATCCCCGTCGAAGCGGAATGCCGGAGTCCCCTCCCTGTACACTATGTTCTCCGGGAAAAGTTCCATCCTGGCCTTCTTCCATTCTCCGGTCGAGTCCGTACGCAGCTTTCCGACAACGTCAAAACTGCCGCCCTTGCGCGCTGTGGACGACCTCACGAACAGGTATTCCCTGCCGTCATCCTTGTATTCGAAAGTGATGTAGCCCTTATAGTGGTGATTCATCAGCCGCTCCGCAAGCCCCTCCGGAAGCATCACAGGGGAGCCGAGCCCGCGAAGGGCCACGCTGCTGCATGAAATTTCCGACTTCAGACGCTCCGCCTCCTTTCCGGCTTTCGTCAGCAGCCGACCTGCATGCCTGTACTTCCCTGCGGCTGCCGCAACGGCAGCCTTGTCGAGCAATACGTCGATTTTCCCTGTCGGGATGCCGCAGTCCGCAATGAACCCGGAAGTCTTCCTGAGACGGAAGAGCTGCAGAGGAAGTGCTATCCCGGAGGTGTCGCACCGTTCATCCTTGAACAACGAGGCGTATCTGAGGGTGGTCCTCAGTTCGCGGTCTCCGTTCTCCACCGTAGGCTCTATCTCGTGGCCTTCCGTGTAGTCGCTCCAGGACGCTATGAACACCATGTCGAGACTGTCCCTGCTCTCCATGCAAAATTTCCACATGTCCTCGTACGTCTTCCCTCCGTTCCTCGGGATAAGGTAGAAATGTCCTCTGCCCCAGCCGGCACAGCCGCGGTTGTCCATCCCGGGCATTACGAATCCGGATTTTACAGTGAAACGCGGGTCGCTGCTGAGCCATATCGAGTCCCGGAAAGGTTTCATGAACTCCACCACATCCTCTGCCGTGGCATAATTGTCCCAGAAAGGATGCTCCTCGTCCATCGGACGCACTCTGGCCGGGAGCCACGCGGTAGGGATTTCCCCGATTGCCTTCCAGCTGTCGTTCACGTCGCTCCTGGTGACAGGGACGTATTTCCCGTCCTCGAGCGTGCCCCAGTCGGCCCAACGAAGCAGCACGGCAGGTGACTTCATGCCTTCCGGAAGCCTGAGTTCCGAGAGCACGTCCAGGTATTCGTCCACGGAGGCTCCGGCGCCGGTCGCACCGGCACCGAACCGGTAGAATACCGGTCTTCCGTTCACGGAAGGAGCCGTGGGCCCCGTGAACACGCTGTCGACAAGGTACTGGTAGCACTTCGCCATGTATTCCGTCTTTTCCTCCCTCGTGTCCACTTCCGGATATTTTCTTGTAATCCAGTCGTAGTAAAGCCATCCGTCGCACCAGTTGACGCTTATCTCGAAACCGTACCTTGCGGCCACCTTCTGCATCGCCCTGAGCAGCACATCGTTCTCATGCGGCAGGAATCCCCACTCGATGAAGAAGCCGTCTATGCCGGCAGCCTTGGCGGAAAGTATCTGGTATTCGATGTAATCCTCGTCGAGATTGGACTGCATCCCTGCCTGGGGATACGCTGAGGCGGCTATCATGTGCCGGCCGGAACTGTCGATAAGGTCGGCGTTGTAGCACAGCGTCCGGCGTCCCGTGGCGGACTGGTAAGTGTCGGCGAACATTTCCCAGCGTCCGAGCTTCCCGTCATGCTCCCTCGTGTAACGCACCCCGTGATAGTCGGCATACACCTTCTTGCCGTTTCCCCGGGGAATGTCTGTCGAGCATGAAAGTGAAAGCACGGTGGCCACCGCCATCGCGGAACATGTTGCAATAATACCTTTCATATTGTCATCTTGTAGCAAAACGCACATCCATCGTAGAGGAGAACCGTTCACCATCCGAAGTCCTGTATGCCCCGTTGGCCGGGTAGCGTCTGTAGAACTTGGCGTAGTTGGAAGTGTCCCACACGAACATCCTGCACTGGCTGTCGTCGGCCCCCTCGGTCATGCCGGCCTTCACCTGCACTTCTATGCCGGCTTCATCGTTCCACGCCATGTAAAGGCCTTTTCCGGTCCCGTCAAGCCTGTTGGCCCCCGAGCGGTCGAATGTGACCGCCTGCATGTCTTCGTTGCAGCCCTTGACGGCCACACTCGTGCCCACGCAGCATATCCCGGAATACCAGTAGAAATCTATCTTGTCCCTCATGACGATGGTATTCTCCGTAAGATAACCTGAATCGGAGAATGTCGTGGTCTTCAGGTGGTCTGCTATGACATGGTGGTCGGACTCGACAGCCGCCCCGTCTTCACCGGACTTCAGGGCTGTCTTGTGCATCGTGGAATTCTGGACATAATGGAACTTGTCGCAGACCTTCCAGCCGAACGACTCCGCAAGGCTCTCGGCAGGGATGGCGGCGTCATCGATGTAGAAAGTGACCCCGCATCCGTCCTCGATGTCTATCCTCTCGTCACCGTGGAACCCGCCCGTGAAGTCGTCCGTATCGATGTGAGACGAGGTGCCCAGACCCTCACCGTAGTCCTTGAGCACACTCTCGCTCTCGCCGTCGGTGATTATCTTGTCCAGGATGACCGTCATCTCTCCGGTCTCTTTGTCCCATCTGCCCTGGTATGCCCAGTCGATGCGCCAAAGGTCCATGTATTTCATGCCAGAGTGGTCATTGTAATGGTTGATTCTGAACACGTACCATATATAGTCCTTGTAAAGGTCCCTGACAGCTACATTGAAGTATTCGCTGCTCCCGTCCTTGACGAACCTGACCATGCAGGTGCCGTCTTCCACTACCTCGCCTTCCCCGCCGTCGTCAACCTGATTGTCGCAGGAGCAGCAGGACATCAGCGCGGTCAGTATGGCAATATATAAAATTTTCAGTTTCATATCAAATAACGAACTGTCCGACGGATTATTATACTCAGCGCCGGAAGATTCGTCGGACAGTCGTTATGGATTTCCGTGAAATCCCCTTGTCTTAATCCCCGGTCGCTGCGCGACAGCCCCTTGTCAAGGGGCGTCACCCTCATTTCTGCTCGCTTTCGAATGTCCACCGGACATTCTCATGAACCGCTCCCGACCTCTCCGGGAGCCCTGTCGCAGGACTTGGTCCTGCTCCTCAATTTTATCAACGTTTAAAACCGAAGACGAGAGATGCATCCGCAGCCTTGTGTCCCCTGACCACGGCCTGCACACCGACTTCCTTTGCCAGTTCAGGCAATTTCATGACTCCTTCCATCGGAATCTCCAATGTCTCCCCGGGCGAAATCCAGAGGTTCACCTCAACGGTCCCGAGCTTGTCGTTGTGGCTCGAGAAATTCAGCTGGCGCACAAAAAGGGAATCGCCGCCGCAGACATGGGACACCGTCACGGCCTTTGCCGGCCTGAAATCAAAATCCCTCACGGTGAATGTCTTCCATATCATGGGCTTGCTGAAATCGTAACGGCTCACATATCCGAAAAGCCCGTCCTGCCTGCCGATGCTGCCGCCTGAGATGCCCGAAGCCTCGGACACGGCCTTGAGTGCAGCGGCAAGAGGGTCTTCATACGGCTCCACAGCCGAAATGCCGTCCGCAGCATGGAACCGCTCTTCCTCTGCCCTGAAGTCCGGGTAATATCCCGAGCCTCTCTCGAGCGCAGCCCTCGTGCTGAAATACCTTTCCCAGCGCGGGATATACCAGTCCCTTATGAGTCCCGACCAGAGTCTTGCCGAATAGTCACAGAGATTCGGTCCTCCCCACACCGAGACGAGACGCCTCGACTCCTTGAGGAATGCGGCACTGTCTGCAGCCGTCTCCGCGGATTTCAGAGCCTTGCCCGACCACCTTTCAAGACGGAACACGGGATGCGACTCCAGAAGCCTGTCACACTCCGTCAGCAGACTCAGGAATCTGTCTTCGAGAGACTTCAGCTCCCCGGGGGCATTTTTCCAGCGTCCATAGACATAGCCACACTCGATGGTGTCGAGAAGGATATCCGCCTTTGCAGCGAGATACATCGCGGCGTATGCCACGGCGTCATCCCTGTACAGCGGATTGTCTCCGAGCTCTCCGGCTGACGAGAGGAAAGACTCCACGGCCTTGAAGAAATGCCCGTCTATACCCATGGTAGGCACCCTCGAGTCCACCGGACGCATCTGCCAGCGATATCTCGCATTGTTCGTGCATTCCCCATAAGGGCCCTGCACCATCTCCTTCCAGAACTCCGCGACACCTCCGTTGCATTCTCCGTACCGGGCCGCTGAGTATTCCTCGAGGAACTTCTGCAGGTCTGCAGGAGTGTCCCTCCATCCGGCATCCGACAAGGCTTCATACAGGACCTCGTTCTGCTCTATTCCTTCCGGAGACACCCCGAAACCGGCAAGATTGCCTTTCGTGCTGCTGCCCAACGCTTCAAGATGGCCGTTGAGATAGCTTTCGATATTGCCGATGGCAGCCGTCCTGCCCCCGAAATTCGGGGTGGTGGAATATATCCAGCCCTTTCCGTACATGCCGGGGATGTATTCCCAGCTCTTCCTGTTCTGCCAGATGAAACGGTTGAAATCCACGGCAAGGTCGATTATGAGCATCCTGTCGTCCGGCACGCCGGAAAGCAAGGCTTCGACGCTTTCCGGGTCCCAGATATCCCTCTGGTAGCCGAACATCCATCCCTGCATCACCCACACGGCGTCAGGATTCGCTGCAGAGAGGGAGCCGTAGATGGTGGAGGAGTATTTCCCGAGCAGTTCCGCCCTTTCCGGGCTTCCCTTCTCGCCGAAAGGTATGTCGAGTTCGTTGAAACTGTCCACAAGGTAATATTTTCCCTTTCCGAACTCTTTTTCCCATTCCTTTATGTATCTTTTCTGGATTTCAGGGAAAAGGCTGTCGAGAGGGGACAGCATGTAGTTCTCGAACCCGCTCCAGTTTGTCACGGTCAGGTCTATTCCCGGGTAATGTCTCTCCATCGCCTTCGGGACAAAGCCTGCGAAGCCCTGGAACACGGGGTCCATGCCCAGACTCCTCATCTTGCCGATGATTTTATGCTGCAGCTCTATCTGGGCCTCATGCCATTCTTTTGAAGGAGCTCCGTCGAGCGCGGTCATGTTTCCCATCCTCATCCACGGGAAATGCCCCGGACCGGTGAAATACTCGTCTATCTCCTCGTCCGAAAGCCCCATGTCCCTCCATACGCGGGCGAATATGGCTTCTCCGGCAACCGGTGCGAGAGGCATGTCGAATCCGTGCAGGGCGAGCCAGTCTATCTCGTCGGACCACTCATCCCACGTCCAGTACGGCATGCTGTAGCCGAAGGTGCACACATTGTAGAAAAGGTGATGCATGAAAGGAGACACGACCTTGCCGCTTCTTGCCTCGGGCAGTGTTTCCGGCCAGTCGCAGCGGGTGCCGCTCCATGTCTTGACACCGATGCCATGCCGCCTTGCATAGTCATGGAAGCCCTTGCACAGAGCCACCTGGGAGCTGCCTTCGACCGTCAGTCTTCCGCGGCGGACGCTGTAACGGTAGGCGTCGCATCCGTCCTTCTCCAGGGAAGGGTCGAGCACAAGGGAAACATTGCCGGGCATTTCCCCGACAAAACGTTCTATCACACCTTGCGCAGGTGCCGTGGACAAGCCGGCTCCGTCATCGGTGCATGAGAAGAGCGGCAACAGAGATGCCAGGATTATGATTATGGGGTTTCTCGTATTCATGATGGTATTTTCAAATTGCCGGGAGTACGCATTATCGGGAGTATGCGGCGCTCGCACTGGAATACAACCCCTACGGGGCCGACAGTGCTCACACCGCACACTTCCGACAATAATTGCAGGACAACGCTGTGGCGCCAGCACCGACATAATGTTATGAGGCAGTGCATTCAACCACAGCGTTGGCATGATTACAGCGGCCTACCTCTTGTCATTGTCGACGATGCATCTGACAGACATCACCGTGCTCTTGTTGAATGATGCCATACGAGGGTCTTCCGGAGAATTGAATTTAGGAGACGTCCAGTACAGTGACTGTCCCTGCAGATCTCCTGCCACATTGCACCACATCCATCCCCTGTTGGACTGTCCGTTGGCAAACTGCATGTTCGTAGGACGATCTGCAGTAGTATCCCCGGCCGGATTTCCGTTTGCAGGAATTTTGGCATTGCAATAACCGTTATTATAGAATGTGACGCCACCCAATGTCATTGAATATTTTTCTCCGTCCGTGACATACGAAGGAGTATTTGCGAGAAGTGCGGCGAGTGCCGGACCGGACACGACCTTCCAACCCTTAGGGCACGGGTCGTAGATGGTCTTCGCCCCGTCTTCCTCAAGGCTTTCAGACCCCCAGAGCAGATTGTCTGTGTCAGAAGTCCAGTCAGACATATTCTGGTCCTCCGGATGATTTATAATCATACCTACTGATGAAAGGGATTCAGACAATGTCATCGGGCCGTAGACACCTGGTACATTTGCCGCCTTTGTGTTTCCGAGACCGTCTATTGACCAGAATTTGGTCCAGAATATAGGGTATGGACGGCCCCACTGGTACAGAAGGTTCATGCTGAACATCGGATATTTGTTATTCGCAGTCCATGCATCGGCATTCGTCGTAGGCTGACCCAAATCCATAGGGGCGAACTTGTAGTTGCCAACAGTCACTGGGTCGATGGATGTGCCGTCGGCAGCCACGTTCCAGAAGGACCATGCCCAGAGGATTTTACCGTTTTTCTTCATCACGAGGATAGGGGCGCCGGCGAATGAGCCTGTATTCTTTACGGTAACGGTGTGTTTGGCCTCGTCCGGAGTTACGGTGAATGTATCTTCACTTATCACCACATTAGAAGATGTATAATCGGTCGTCCTCGGAGTGTACAGTCTTCCGTCAGAGAGCTTGAACCACTCGAATGTCACGCCTTCAGGCTTCATGTCCTCGGTGATGCTCGCGAAGTTGCCGCGGACGCGGTAGTCGATGACCACCTCGTCCGGAATTTCGGCATTCGGAGAATATGTGGCACCGTTATACGTGCTTCCGTTCTTGCACTGGATGAAGAATGTGTTGGCCTGGCCGTATGCATAGCCGAGTCCGGAGAGGATACGGCTGTCGTCAGGGCAGTACCATGCGCCGGCATCGTTGTCCTCCGCCGTCAGGTTGGAAAGGTCTATGACTGTGGTCTTGCCTGCAGTGAATTTGAGGCCGGTCTGCTGCGTAGGGATGGTCACTTTCCCGCCGGCAGCATCCACAAGTTCCACAACCACCCACACCGGCTTGGTGCTGAAATCTGCCGGAAGGATGTTCAGATAAAGGTTCTGTGTCTGCCCGGAAGCAAGCGCAACCGGATTCTGTACAGTGACTGCAACCGAAGTGAGAGGGTCGCCGACAGGCTGTATCTCGTTGGTCTCCACATTGATGTTGAAACCGCCGGCGATGGTTGTGCCGGTATCGTCATAGATGGAGACCTTCTGCGGACTGTAGCCGGCGAACTCGGAAGAACCTATCTTCACCTGAGCGAGGGCGGTCACAGGATTCAGCTCGAACTTGAAAGCCTCGTCCACTCCCGGGGTGCCGGTCGCATAACCTATCGCAAAGCAGTCTGCTGCGACATTTGGAGCAGTCTGACGCTGGTTGTCGCCGATGCTGAGCCCGTAGATAGTGCCTGCGGTGTATGTGAGTTCACTGTTGAACGGAGTGTAGACCATGAACTTGTTCTCTCCCTGCACGAGGTCGAGAGCCGGGGTGTTGAACCTTGCCACAGCCTTGCCTTCATACTCGGACGGGGTGTAGTCGTTGGTGTTGTTACCCTCTTCGTCATAGACAGGGGTCGTATCGGCCCAACCCACTATCTTGCACTCTTTATTTATGATGCGGACTGCGTCCATTGCCGAATAGAGACCAACCGATGAATTGGTTTTCCAGGCAAAGCCTTCAGTGTTGACAGTACCTTCGAGAAGATATGTCGCACCCGGCTCGGGCACAGGGTCTCCTCCTTCGGTAATCTCGTCCTTCTTGCAGGCTGCGACAGCCAGAAGAAGCATTGTCGATAATAAGAAGTAACGTTTCATTGTTGTATTGGTTAAAAGTTGGTTTTCATTTGTCTTATATCATCGGAAAGGCATCGCTCTCACCCCTCCCTAAAGGGGCCCTCCCTGTGCGGGCGCAACGGTGTTCGCTGCTTGCCTTTCCGACATTTTTAAATGACTGACTACTCTGGAGAGATGAGTTTTAAGCAGATTGCCCCTTAAAACTCATCTATCACCAGCCGGCATTCTGGGTGAGCTTCTTGTTCACGCCTATCTGCTCCTCGGATATCGGAAGCCATATCTTGTGAGGCTGCCAGTTCTGCTTTATGGTAGGGATACCGAGTTTCAGGTAGCCGTCGGACTGGAATTTCAGGTAGTCAGGGTTGATATAGTCAGGAGACTCGGTGTCCTCGACAAGTTTCTCCACGACCATATCTTCACTGAGGCTGGATATCTTCTCGTCCATGAGATTGAAACGGATGAGGTCCCATTTGCGGGAGAACTCGAATATAAGCTCCCTCTCGCGGCTTTCGAGAAGTTCGTCGAGAAAATTATCCCTGTGATAGTATGTCATGAGCTCGTCGCAGAGGGTCTCGTTGTTGTTGACCGCCCTCAAAAGCACAGTCCTGAGCTGGGCACGGGCCAAAGCCTCATTCTTGTCCTGACCGAAGGCAAGAGCCTCGGCATACATGAGATACACGTCTGCAAGGCGGATGAGCGGATAGGACAGGGCATGCTGCTGATATGTCCTCTGGAGCTGGTCTATCTTGCAGAGCCTGAACTTCCCGGCACAAAGCTGGATTCCGGCGATAGGCATGTATGTCTGGGTCTCGCTGTCATAGAGCGGATGGTCCTCTTTCAGCGGCTGTCCGTCAGGTCCGAGCACGTCCTCGCCGTGTTCGTCCTTCACGGTGATTTCAGTGCGAGGCGGGTCCGGATTGTAGTATGTATAGCCGTCCACAGTCACCTCTATCTTTCCCGGAGTACCGTCCTTGTGCAAATCCTGCAGCCTTCCGGTGAAGTTGTGGTCGCGCCTCGGGTCTTTAGGGCTGTACATGTAGAACGCCCTCGGAGTAGGCACGAAACGTCCTCCGTAAACTGTCGGAGAATCGGTATTGCATGTCGGAGAAGGCAGATAGTAGCTGTTCGGCCAGTATCCTTCCGACCCGGACAGCGGCTGCTCGGCGAGAAGGAGGCATTCCTGGTACTGCTGTGTCTTTGTGGTCTCGCGGAAAAGGTTGGTGTAGTCCGGAATCAGCTTATACGATGAATTGTTGATTATGTCTTCGCAGGCCAGTTTGGACTTCTTGTACATGGCATCGGCATCCACGAACGAAAAATCGTTCAGGGGCTGCTCGGCGACAAGTTCCGCTCCCACGTTGTTATTCTTGCAGGCCGCAAGATAGTTGCAGATGCGGGCCGTGTAGGCGGCCGCCGTGTACTTGTTGGCAGAGGATGTCTGGAGGATGCCTGTCGTGTTGAGGTTCTGGTATGCGAAGTCAAGGTCCGCGAATATATGGTCATAGACATCCTTGAGGGATGAGCGCGGCTCCTGGCCGTCCGAGTCGTATGCCTCGACTATAGGCACTCCTCCGAAGTTCCATGCAAGATGGTAGTAGAAGAAGGCCCTCAGGAAACGTGTCTCGGCTATGTACTGGGTCCTGGTGGCTTCGTCCATGTCCACCCTGTCGATGTAGTGCAGGATGGTGTTGCATCTGTTGATGCCGGTGTACATCACCTTCCATGTGTCGCGCACGCACCTTGTGCTCTCGTTGTAGTTGCCCCACATCATCTCGAGACCTTCATCGGACGAGGATGTGGCAGCCACCATGTCGTCGGAAGGGCTGTTCATCACGTACAGCAGGCCCTGTCCGTAGCTTCCCCTCTGCACATAGCTCGCCCCCGGTATCTTGTGCCCGTTGATTATCTCGTAACACGAGACAAGTCCCATGTAGATGGAGTTCTCCGAATCGAAGAAGTTCTCGGGCGAGGTCTGCGAGTACGGGTACTGGTCGAGGAACTTTGCGTTCTCGCATGAGATTGCGGAAGCCCCTGCGACAGCGATTGATAATATGTATGTCAATGTCTTTCTCATTGTGCTGCAATAATGTTTGGATTTCATCAACTATTCTCAGAATGACAGGTTGACCCCGAATGTGAAGGACCTTGCCTTAGGATAGGACAGTCTGTCGAATCCGGTGAACAGGGCGTTCGATGAGCTGACATCCGGGTCCATGCCGCTGTACTTTGTCCATACGAACAGGTTGTCGGCATTGAGGCTGAGCTTTATGGAAGAGAACCCTGCCTTCTTAAGCTTCTCCCCTGCAAACGTATATGCAAACGAGAGAGTCTTGAACCTGATGTAGCTGCCGTCCTCCACATAGTACGAGGATGTCCAGGAATTGGTCTGGTTCAGCAGCCTCGAATAAGTGTTGGACGAATTCTCCGGAGTCCAGCGTCCGTGCCATGCCTCTGCGCGGAGGTTGTTGTACTGCGTTCCTCCCGACTGTCCGGACTCGGAGCGGAGCTTGAACTCGTTCATGATATCCCTTCCGTAGACGCCCTCGAAGAAGAGGGTAAGCTCGAAATTCTTGTATGTGAACGTATTGCCGAATCCCATCGTGAAGTCAGGGTTGGAATCGCTTATCACCTGGCGGTCCGCCGTGGTCACTTCGTTGTCTCCGTCGAAGTCCTTGTATTTGCGGTCTCCCGGCTGAGGGGTCACGGAGTTTATCTTCACCACACCCGGCTTCAGCTCGAAGTCGTAGTTGTCTATGTTGTCGCTTGTCACAATCTCCTCAGGATGCTCGAACCTGTTGCCGACCTTGTCGATTGCCACGAAGTCCGTGAGCTGGTAGTTCCCGTCAGCCACATAACCGTAGCCGATACCGATCGGCTGGCCCACCATGATACGCGAAATGTCGTTGGAGAGCTGGCCGTGGGAGATGTTCACGCTCGTGTATTCGATGCCTCCGATGTCGAGCACCTTGTTGCGGGAGAGGTCGAATGTCACGTTCGTGGCCCACGAGAAGTTGCGCGTCTGGATGTTGTAGGTGTTGAGGCTCACCTCTATACCCTTGTTCTCCACACGCCCGAGATTCTGCCACTGCTCCACATATCCGGTCTGGGCAGGAAGGGTGGCACGGTAGAGCATGTCGCGGGTGTCCTTGTAGTAGATGTCGGCCATGAGGTTTATCCTGTTGTTCAGGACGCTGAAGTCGAAGCCGAGGTCGTACTGGTATGTGGTCTCCCACTTGAGGTTGGAATTGGCCGAGCTGGACGGTGCCATACCCATGACCTCCGTACCGTTGATGGCGTAGTAGTTGGTGGTCATGAGGGCCATCGTGGCATAGTTGGAGATACGGTCGTTGCCGGAAGCTCCGACGCTGAACCTGAGTTTGAACTGGTCGAGCCACCCTGCGCTCTCCATGAACGGTTCCTCCGAGAGCCTCCATGCAAGGGCCACGGACGGGAAGTAGCCGACCCTGCTGCCCGGCATGAACTTGGATGAACCGTCAGCACGCATGTTGAACGATATGTAGTAACGCTGGTCGTAGTTGTATTCGGCACGGCCGAACATTGACATCATCGTGCTCATGCCTATGCTCTCCACCGGAGCTTCCTGGATACCTCCCTTGCTGATGTCGAACACCCCTGTGGATGCATCCGTGAAGTCGTATGCGCCTATGGTGAGATTCTCGCTGGAATATGCGTTCATCTCCACGCCGAGCATGGCGCTAAGATTATGCTTCTCCTTGAAAGTCTTGTTGTAGGTGAGGGTCGCGGAAGCGTTCCAGCCGTATGTGTCCACGGTCTTGATTCTTCCGTAACCGTTCTTGGAATATCCCCACATACTCTCCTTGCTGTAGAACTCCATGCCTTTGGAATTGGATGTGTTTCCCGAAATCTGGGCGCGGAAAGTGAGGTCATCTATGATTTTCCAGTCAAGGTAGGCGTTTCCTGCCACACGGGAATAGACGGTCTTCCTGTATGTCTCGTCAGTGACGCAGTCCAGAAGGGAATAGGAACCCATGTTGTCCTGAGAATCTCCCTCTGTGTAGAAATCGACCGGCCTGCGCAGATAGATGAGCTGTATCAGACCGCTGTAGCCGAGTTCTCCACCACCGGAAGACACTGCTCCGTTGGAAATCGTGCGGCCGTAGTTCACGGAAGCTCCTATCTTCACCTTGTCGCTGATGCTATGGTCCAGCTTGATGCGCCCCGTGTACCTCTGGTAGTCGTTGTTCACCACGAGACCGTCCTGGTTCAGGTAGCCGAGGCTTACCAGCAGCTGTGTCTTCTTGCTTGCCACAGCGTTCACCGAGAGGTTGTAGTCCTGGGTCACAGCCGTCCTGTACAGGAGCTTCTGCCAGTCGAAATATTCCATGCCGCTCGCATCCATAGGAGTGTCCGCCTCTCCGTCTCCGTTGGTGTCAACACCGTATCCGGACCATCCGTAGTCCCTCCTGCTGAAACGGTAGTCCACATATTCCTGCGGATTGAGCATCTGGATGTATTTCGGCACGTTGGAGATACCGACCGAGGCGCTGAAGTTGACCACTGTCCTGTCGGCTCCAGAAAGGCCGCTCTTGGTGGTGATGATTATGACACCGTTCGCTCCGCGGGCTCCGTAGATGGCTGTCGCCGTGGCATCCTTCAGCACCTCTATGGACTCGATGTCGTTCGGGTTTATGAAGGACATCGGGTCGAATGTGCCGGAACCGGTGGAGGTTGTGGTGGCAATCTCGCCAGAGGATATGTCCATCTGCATGCCGTCTATCACGAACAGAGGCGTGGTGCCGGCGTTGATGGAGTTGTTTCCCCTGATTTTGATGTTGAATCCGGCTCCCGGCTCACCGGACTGCGAAGTGATGTTCAGTCCGGCCACATGTCCCTGCAACGCGCCCACGACATTGCTGCTTCCTGTCTTGGCGAGTTCCTCGGACTTGAATGAGCTCACGGAACCCGTGAGGTCAGACCTCGAAAGCGTGCCGTAGCCGATGACCACGGCATCCTCGAGCACCAGATTGTCCGTCTCGAGGCGGACGTTGATTTCCTTCTGGTCAGACACCTGCACCTCCTTGCTTGTCATTCCGATAGACGAAAACTGCAGTGTCTCGCCCGGCATTCTCTTGATGCTGTATCTGCCGTCAAGGTCAGTGACCACACCGACTGTAGTGCCCTTGTATGTCACTCCGGCACCTATCAGCGGCTCTCCGTTGTCGTCAGTCACGGTTCCCGTGACGACATCCTGCGCGAATGCCGTTACGGCGGACAGCATCAGGACTGCCGACAACATCATTCTGAAGAAAATGTTCATACGTTACTTGTGTTTGTTTATTGGTTTGATAGAGTTATACTCAGTTGAAAGTTATGTCCGAGTGGTGTTCCTTTATGCTCCAGATGCTGTCATCGAGCGAAGTCACCTTTCTGCCGAGATAATTGAAGCCTTTGAAGGTCACGTCAGAAACAGTATGTCCGTCATCGTAACCGTCTATGACACAATATCCCTTTCCGTCCCGGACAGCAAGCACATTGAGGTTGTCGTATGTCACGCCCTCTATCTGTCCGGGGGCGTACTCCAGCTCGTTCCCTTCATCGTCATAGCCTATATTGTAGCTGTGGGAAAGCACGGCGAGATAGACGGCGAACTCCATGACATCCTCGGCGTATGCGTTCTCGTACTTCACGTTGGAGATAGTGCCGCGTGCCCCGTTGTGTATGCTGAATGCCGCCCGGCGCATGTCCGTGCCTGATGTCCCGGAGTGGATGGCATAGACATCCTTGTACTGCACGTTGTTTATATCCATGTTGGTCTCGTAGCCGATTTCGAAGGTGTTGCCGGCCTCGAGGTTCCAGCCTATGCAGTCTTCATAGAAAATCCCGTCGACTTCACCTTTCAGCTTGAATTTCTGGGACTTGAGGCAATAGCAGTCGTCATGTCCGCGAAGGAACGTGTGCTTCACATGCACGTTTTTGCCTCCGATTATGTCCATGGAGTCGTTGTTGGTCTTCACCCCCGGAGATGTCTCCGTGCCTATCGTGTGGACATTCACGATATTGCTTCCGTCGCAGTTGGTGAAAAGCGAGCACCATCCCCCGGCGGCGAACAGATGGGTGTAGTCTTCGAGTGTGGAGTTGTGGCATCTGTTCAGGGCAATCGAGAACGGCTGGTAGAACTCGCTGTAGCGGCCCACATTCGTTTCAGTGGTCTCGAGGAAGCCTCCGCCGTGGATTTTGACACCTTCGATGTCAACCCCGAGGATGTTGCCCTTCACATAAGTGCCCGGTTCCAGATACACTTCCTTGCAGTCTTTCGAGAGCACGATGTCCCCGGCGTCGTATATCTTTCCCGCCTCGAAATACTTCACCGACGGGTCGTCCTTTGAAGGACGCTCCCTGTCTATCGGATTCACGAATATGAAAAGCGGATTCTTGATGTTGCCGTTCACCTCGACAGAGACGCGGTCGTACTTTCCGAGGCCGATTATTATCTTCCCGTCCTCAATCCTGTAGTCATAATTCTTGGCCACAGGTCTAACGACTACGGACTCTATCTTTTCCCCCTGCAGGGAAATCTCGAATTTCGCCTTTCCCTCGTCAACGCCGAGCCATGCCATGTGCGGCTCTGTCGTAGGGAGCACCTTAATGTATTCGCCCGCAGCCTTCACAGCGTAAATCGAAGACTCCTTGACCGTAGGGTCGAATTTGTAGTATTCCACTTCCGTGGTGTACTCTTCAGGCAAGGAAGTCCCTTCGTTCCCGCCCGAAGGCTCTGTGCTGTCGCACGAGGTGCATGCGGCAAGAGCCAATGCAGCCAGGGCGGACATAGTTTTTGCAAATGATTTCATCAGCATTTCCGGTTGGTGTTTTGATTATGTGAAATTTTCCCGTGTCATGCCCCTAGGGCACGATGTCACTCAAATGAATACTCGACAAATTCGAGATTGTGTGAAAGCTGGTCTCCCCTGGAATAGGACATCGACGGGTCGAAATATGTCCTGATATTGTCCCCGGTGAGCTCGGTGCCCGCAATGCGCACATTGTCGAACACGACATCCAGAATTTTGTGGTCGTTGTCGTAACCGAACAGGAAATTGCCCTGCGGAGGAGTATTGACGACATCTATATTCCTCAGCGTGACGCCGTCCATCGTCCCCGGAGAATACTCCACGGGCTGGTTGTTCTCGTCGTTTCCGAGATTCGTGACGTATGACTCGCGGATGTCTATGTGTATGCCGTATTCCTTGCAGTCTTCGAGTGTGATGTTCTCGAAAAGGATGTCAGAGACATGGCCTCCGGCACAATGGTGCACGCTCAACCCGCCCCTGTTCATGGTACCGGACGGATTGCCGGCGCTGTGGATGCTCACGCAATTCCTGTACGTGACGCCGGTCACGTCATAATTCGTCTCGGCGCCCACCACGAAAGAGTTGCCGCTGCGGAAGTTCCACGCGATACAGTCCTCGAAGAGGATGTTCTCCACCTCGCCCTTGTATGACCACTTGTGCGACTTCACACAGAAAATGTCGTCATGGGCATAGCCGAAACACCCGGTAACCTTGGCGTTGCGGCATCCGAGAAGGTCGAGGGCATCGTTCTCGTTGCCGGCCGTATTTCCCGGATTGTGTACCGCCACCACCTTGTAATTGTTCACGGTGACATCCTCCGCCTCGGCTATGAATGTGGTCCAGCTGATGTCGTTCAGGGTGAGGAGACCGTCTATTTCGAGACCGGACACCTTGTGGAGCTGGATGGCACGGCCGTCGACACCTCTCGAATCGAGGATGCCGTAACCTTTTATCTTTATGTCCGATGCATTCTGAGGACAGGTGAACCGGCCCTTGACGATGGCTCCGCCTTCGATATAGACCGTCTGCCCGGAAGGGATGGTCATGGTGCCGACATCGGTCACCGTACCTGCTTCATAATAGGTCACGGAAGCGTCGTCCCTGGCAGGCTTCGATGTCTCGAGCGGATTCACGAAGATGAACAGCACATCATCCTCGTTCCCGTTCATCTCCACTGCCACGCGGTCGCCGGGCTTGAGCATCACCTGGACGCCGTCGTCATGTACCCTGTAACTGTAGCCGCGGGACTTGGGCAGCACCTCGGCCTCTGTTATCTTCTCGCTGTAGGAGTTTATCTCCACGAGCACCTCGCCGTCACATCCGAATGTGCAGACATGATGTTCCTCTTCCGGCTGCGACCCCTCGGGGCTGTCAATGCACGGAAGGACGAAAGCATTTTCACCGTTTACCTCTACGGAATAATACTGGGAAGGGACAATAGAAGGAGACCAGGAATAGAGTTCAGTCTGTGCGTCGGTCACATTCCAGACGTCATCGGATGGCAGTCCACCCCCCCCCCGAGCCGTTTTCACCGCCCTTTTCAGAGCCTTCGCAGCTTGTCAGAGCCATGGAAAAAATGGCCGCCGTGAACAATGACATGAATTTTTTGAAACAGATGGACATATTATGCGGTTTTTTGCTGTGTACGTACACAACCTCCGCAAAGTTATATGAATAAATTTGAATTAACAATAAAAAAGCCGTGTCCGGCCGTTGATTTTTTGGCTGATTTTCAGCGACACATTCTTTTTTTTCCGCCCAAACCGCTGATTGACAACAAGAAACAAAGCGCAGCTTATGTCTCGTTTTACGCTAAGCCATCCTTGCAGGAAAAAACGCGGCCGGATATCGGGACAAGTGCGGCCTCGAATGTGATGCGGTTGTTTTAAAGATTGATGTGTCGTGAAAACATTGCCGGCAGCAGCGATATCGAAAAGGAAGTCCTTGAAATAGAACGACTTCTCTTCGCCTGTCACAATGTCCTTGGCAAACAGCTTAACGTATGTAAATTATTATAAATGAAATCAAATCATTACTTTTGCAAAAACATATTGACCATGGATTGGAAAGAAGAAGCTGTCAAATATCTACACCGCAGCCTATATCCCGTCAAGACAGAACTCAACGAGCTTGACTGGAAAAGCGGACTGTCTGAAAAGTCCGAACGCCTTGCCCAGCACATCTCCGCATTTGCAAACCAGACAGGGGGAGGCACATTTGCATTCGGTGTCAATAACGACGCTTCTCTTTTCACGCCATCCCGTGAGCAGACCGAGGAGATTGTCAAGAAGATAGGGAATATTGCCAGAAACAATCTCAACATCCCCATCCGCATAGAGCATACATCCGTAGAATTGGATAGCTCCGGCATCTTGCTTGTCCATGTCCCGGAGCAAAAGGACAAACCTGTGTATCTTCGCGCCATGACGATATATGACAGTTATTATCGGTCTGCAGGTCAGACACACAAAATGTCAAAATCACAGGTCCATGCAATACTCGCCGCTGCCGAGGGACAGACATTCGAGGATAGAATCGCCATGTCTGGAATCACAGCCGAAAAAGTCATTACATTGCTGGACTTCGCCCGATTCTACAGACTGATCAACAAGTCTGTCCCATCCGGCATTGACCTTATCGTTGAAGGAATGGAAGCATACGGATTCTGTCGGAAAGAAGACGGAGCGTGGTCTGTTACCAATCTTGGTGCCGTGCTTCTGGCAAGAGACCTCAAAAATTTCCCTTCCCTTGCCTTCAAAAATGTAGTCGTTCGGCAATATAAAGGCAACAACAATCTCCATCTCTCGTCAGAAACATTTTTCCATGAGGGATATGCCCTGTCACTGGACAAAATTGTAGACCATATCATGAGTCTGTTGGAAAAGACAGAGTTTATCCGTACTCCGTTCCGGGAAAACAGATATCCTTATCCAGAAGTTTCCATCCGTGAATTGGTGGCCAATGCCTTGATTCACCAAGACTTCGACATTCAGGGCATGACACTGTCCGTGGAGATTTTCGGAAACAGACTGACAATCACCAATCCAGGAGTGCCTCTCATAGATACCAACCGCTTCATAGACATGCCACCTAAATCCCGTAATGAAAAGGTCGCCCAGTCAATGTTCCTGTTCAACTTGTGTGAAAAGCGCGGCAGCGGTATGGACAGAGCCGTTGCCGGAGTGGAAGAAATGAGACTGCCAGCCATACGGATAGAAAAGGGTGAATATTTCACAAGAGCCAGCTTGTTTCCATTGATAAAATATACGGAGATGACAAAAGCCGATAAGATACAGGCTTGCTATCAGCATACCTGTCTGCTCTATGAGAATGGCATGGAGTTGACCAACGCATCATTGAGATCGCGCCTGGATATGAACAAGAATAACTCGGCAGGAGCTTCAAGAATAATATCCGACACCGTTGATTCTGGTCTGATCAAACTTTCAGACAAAGCCCCTGACTCCAAGAAATATTCCTCTTATGTGCCTTATTACGCATAGGAGTTTTATTTGCCGAGGAAATCCATCTTACACCAAATATTACTGATTATCAATAAGTTTTTATTTGCTGAGGAAATCCATCTTTTCCACACTACCGCTTTACCGATATCAGTTTTGCCTTCCTCCTAAAGGGCTGAAAGTAATAATGGGTATTTTGCGGATAATCATTAAAATTTTCATACTTTTGCGGTGCAATACGGTGTCGCTTGCGACTCAATAGGGAATCCGGTGCGAATCCGGAGCAATACCCGTTGCTGTGTACATCCTTTCCCTGGCGGGGCTTCTCCCGCAGGGAATCCGGACAATCCGGAGACTTTCCACAACAGCCACTGCCAGCAAGGCGGGAAGGCCGGAAAGCCGGGGATAAGCCAGAAGACCTGCCGTACTGCATGAAAGGCGCTGCGGGATTACAGAAACCTTAGAATCATGATACAACACACATTCAAAAAATCAATCGCGGCAGCGTTCGGCTGCCTTGCAGTCCTGTCGGGCTGCATGAAATGGAACGACGGCAATGAAGAGACGGCAGTGACCTCTCCAAAGGAGGGGACAACCCTGTTCATCGCCTGCGAAGGACAATACCAGTACGGAAACGCTTCACTCTCATGGTACGACACCGGGAGCCGCACAGTGGAGAACGACGTGTTCCGCAGGGCAAACGGACAGAAGCTCGGGGACGTGGCACAGTCCATGACATTGGAAAACGGCACATTGTGGATAACCGTGACGAACTCCAATGTGGTGTTCGCGACAGACCCTGCCACGTGCAAACTGAAAGGGCAGATTGCCGAAGGCCTCAGCCAGCCTCGTGAAATCCGCTTTATATCGGAAGAGAAGGCATACGTATCCCAGATGAACGACCCGAGAATAGCCATCGTGAACCCTTCCACGTTCTCCGTCACAGGATACATCGACACGGGCATGGACAATGCGGACGGATGTTCGACAGAGCAGATGATACTCATGGGCACGGACCTGATTGTGAATTGCTACTCCTTCCAGAAGGAGATACTGATAATCGACACCCGCACGGACGAGGTCACAGGCAGGATTGAGACAGGTGTGCAGCCTTGCTCGATACGGCTCGACAAGGACGGGAAACTCTGGGTCCTCACCGACGGCGGCGGCTGGAGCGGCAATCCGGCAGGATATGAGGCTCCCGCCTTGTCGAGAGCCAATCTGGAGAAGCTGTCGATAGAAAAAAGGATGGACTTTCCGGAGGGAAGCTACGTCAGCTCCCTGCAGATGAATACGGCCGGAGACAGCCTGTTTTTCCTCAACGGAGGAGTCATGGCCATGTCCATATACGATGAAACTCTCCCGGAAAAGGCCGTGATATCGGTGGAAGGGGCAAATTTCTACGACATGACGGTGTGTCCGGAAAATTCGGAGATATACGTGTCCGACGCCGCCGACTACCAGCAGGCAGGGACTGTGTACAGATTCTCTTCCAAAGGGGAGCAGAGAGACAGGTTCGAAGTCGGGGTGTGCCCAGGGGCATTCTGCTGGTATTGACGAGGCCGGGATGTGCGGGATATTCATGAACAGCGTGGCGGCGGGGCTGCTGTCAGCGGCGATGTATGGCGTGTTCGTCGGGGCTGAGGACACCTCAAAAGGCGGAGTTTCAAGGCTTGCGCAGATGAGGAATGACACTATCCCTGAGGCAGTCGTGCATGGCGGCAGACCGCTTGTAGATGCCGGAATCTTCAAGACCGGCATAGACAGCTCTGCCCTCAAGGAAAACATCTCCACATCAGTGGCGGAACTTCTCTCCTACAACACATCGGTCTTCATCAGACAGTCAGGCAGGGCATCGCTGTCCACAATATCCCTCCGTGGCACCTCCCCATCCCACACGAAAACCTTATGGAACGGGATGAAGATAGACTCCCCGATGCTCGGGATGACGGACTTCTCGATGATTCCGGCCTTCCTGATGGACTCCGCTACCATATTCGAAGGAGCTTCATCCGTCCAGGAGACCTCCGGCGGGCTCGGAGGCGCAATCCTGCTCGAGACCAGGCTGCCGGAAAACGAGGGATTCGGACTCGGATACATCCAGGGCCTGGGCTCATGGCTCACGGCAGACGAATTCCTGAAAATCTCATACGGCGGGAAGCGGTTCTCGACCTCCACCGGAGTGATTCTCTCGACATCACGCAACAACTTCAGGTTCATCAACATGGACAAGAAGGAGATTGCCTACGATGAAAATATGCAGATTGTGGACAGCTGGCATCCGGTGGAAAGGAACGAGAACGGGGAATACCGCGACCTGCACATCATGCAGGAACTCGGGTGGAAGACCGGAAGAAGAGGCAGAGCGAGGCTGTCGGCCTGGTATCTCGACTCCTGGAGGGAGCTTCCGCCCATGACCGTGAACTACGGTTCCCCGGAAGACTATATCAACGAGCAGAGGGAAAAGACATTGAGAGCCGTGCTGAGCTGGACCGGGAACTGGGATGCCTGTCACCTGCGCATACAGGCCGGATGGGCCGGCACATACCTCGCCTACGACTATGCCGTCGACAACGGCACCGGGCGGATGGACAGCATGACAGCTTCACGGAGCCGGACGGGCAGCCTCCAGATGAAAGCGGAGATGAGCCGGTATTTCGGGGACAGGTGGCTTCTCACAGCCATGGCTGAAGGACGGAGAGAGCATATAAGGTCTGCCGACGAAAGTGCCCTCACAGCGGACGGGACACCGCAAGGATATGACGCCGCACGCACCGGGATATCTGTGGCGGCGTCCGTGAAATGGAAAGCCACGGATAGCTTTTCCCTGTCACTGACGCTCCGCGAAGACATGGAAGACAAGGTATTCTCCCCTCCCGTACCTGCATTCAACGCCGAATACCTCGTCTGGAGCAACTGGGATTTCAGGATAAAGGCGGCAGCGTCGCTCAACCACAGATTCCCGACCCTCAACGACCTGTACTTCCAGCCCGGCGGGAATCCGGATCTCAGGCCCGAGTCCGGGATAAGCTACGACATCGGCTACTCGCTTTCCCGCACATTCCTGAACTGTCTGGACATCTTTGCGGAAGGAGGCTGGTCCGACTCATATATAAAGGACTGGATTGCGTGGATGCCGGAAGGGGCGAAAAAGAATTTCTGGACACCGGTGAACGTGATGACAGTCCATGCATACGGCATAGGACAGAGCCTGAAAGCCGGATGGACGTTTGCAAAGGACTGGGAACTCGGGCTGAACGGCAACTTCAGATGGTCTCCTTCAATAGATTCGAGCCGCAGCGGGAACAGCGCTGACAAATCTTTCGGGAAACAGCTGCCCTACATCCCCGAATTTGCAGCCTCCTTCACGGCAAGACTCTCGTTCAGGGAATGGTCCGTGCTGTGGAAATGGTGCTGGTACAGCAGACGCTTCACCGCTTCCGACAATTCGGAATCTGTGCCGCCATACATAATGAACGACCTGAGCCTCGACCGCAGGATAAAGTTCAGGAAGCTCGACCTGGCTGTCGGAGCAGAAATACGCAACCTGTTCGATGAACGGTATGTCTCAGTAATCTCCAGGCCCATGCCCGGAATAAACTTCGAGATTTTCCTCAGTGTGACACCTCATTTCTCCAGAAAATGAAAAAAATATCAGCACAAGTCATGATGGCGGCCGTAACGGCTTTATCCATCACCCTCTGCACCGTTTCCGGCTGCCGCACTGCACATGCGCCCGGATTCGGCACAGTGTCCTACTCTCCGGAATATGCCGGAGGATTCGAGATAACCGGACATGAAGACAGCCTCAGCAGAGTTGTGAGGGTGAAGCTCCCTTGGCAGGAGGCCGGCTCGTCCACGCCTGACCTGTTCATCCGCAGAGGTGGGGAAAAATTGCCGGAGGGGTTCCAGGGGCAGGTCATCGACGGGGACGCAGAAAGGATAGCCGCCATGTCCGCATCCCATGTGGCCATGCTGTCACGGCTCGGAGAAGGCTCGAGGATAAAGGCCGTATCCGGTCTCAGGTTCCTCTCAGGCGAGGCTCTTGCAAGCTGTGCAGACGATGTCGCGGACATAGGGAACGAGGCTGATGCAGACTTCGAGAAGCTTGCGGCTGCAGAGCCTGACATCGTGCTTCTCTACGGGATAGGGGCATCAAGCGCTATGGAAGCCCGTCTCAGAAGCCTGCACATACCCTTCATGTATGTCGGGGAATACCTTGAACAGGACCCTCTCGGAAGAGCCGAATGGATAGTCGCACTGGCGGAAATCGCCGGGTGCAGGGAAAAGGGTGAAGAAGTGTTCGGCAAGATAAGGGACAGGTACAACGCGCTGAAGGCATGTGTCCCCGACACTGTCCGCAGACCTGAGGTAATGCTCAATGCCCCGTACGGGGATGTCTGGTACATGGCTTCTCCTGAATCCGCCATGGCGGCGATGATACGCGATGCGGGGGCAGAGTATGTATATGGCGGGAAAGGTTCCGGCAAGACGGAGACCGTTGACATGGAGGAAGCCTTCATCCTCGCCTCCGGTGCTGATTTCTGGCTCGACACAGGCAGCTTTTCCTCAATCGGTGAGCTTACCGGCGCCTGCCCGGCCTTTTCAGGCATCAGGTGCATCAGGGAGGGGAATGTGTTCAACTGTGACAGGCGCATCAACGGCAGGGGCGGGAACGATTTCTGGGAGACCGGACAGACCCGTCCGGACCTCGTGCTCGAAGACATGATAAGGATTTTCCATCCGGAAATAGCAGACGACCCTGCGAACAGCGGGCTGTTCGGCAGAGACACTTTGATTTACTACAGGCAGATGAAATGAAATACGGAAGAAAGATACTGTGGTGCGCCGGAGCCTTGATTCCCGCCGCCGTCTTCTTTGCGGACATGATGTGCGGCAGCTCCGGGATATCGCCGGCGGAAGTCCTGAAAGCCCTGGCAGGAAGGCCGACAGACGGACAGACCATGTCCATAGTCATGGACATTCGGCTCCCGAAGGCACTCACGGCCCTGCTTGCCGGGATTGCCGTCTCGGTGAGCGGGCTCCTCATGCAGACCCTTTTCCAGAATCCTCTTGCCGGGCCGTATGTGCTCGGGATAAGTTCCGGGGCATCGCTTGGAGCTGCCCTGTGCGTGCTCGGGGCATCGTCTCCGCTCATCGGCCCAGACTCGTTCGCCGGCTCTGTCGGGATAGCCGGAGCTGCATGGCTCGGGGCAGCGGCCGTGCTCCTGTGCGTGGCTTATGCAAGCCGCCGGATAGGGAATGCGGCCATAATCCTGATACTCGGCATGATGCTCGGGTCCGGGATAGACGCGCTCGTCCAGATTCTGCAGTTCCTGAGCGACGAACAGTCCCTCAAGTCATACGTGCTCTGGACCATGGGGTCGCTCGGGAATGTCTCATGGCTCCGGATGGGGTTGCTCGTCCCGTCCGTCATTCTCGGGACCGGCATGGCCATGGCCTGCTCCAAACCCTTGAACTTACTGCTGTGCGGAGAAACCTATGCCGCGACCACGGGAACCGACATCCGGCGCACACGAGCCCTTGTGTATCTCGCCACGATACTGCTTTCCGGCACCGTCACTGCATTCTGCGGCCCGCTCGGATTCATCGGGCTCGCCGTGCCGCATCTCACGAGATTCATTACGCGGAGCGCGGACCACTCGGTGCTCATCCCCGGGACGGCAATCTGCGGAGGCAGCCTCATGCTCGTATGCGACATGATATCAAAGACGGCCGCAATCCCCATAAATGCGGTGACAGCCCTGACCGGAATCCCGATAATCATAATCGTACTGCTTTCCCACGGTAAACTTTCAAGATATGCTTGAGCTCAGAAACTTGTCGGCAGGGTACAGGGGCAAGGCCCTGCTGTCCGGGCTGGACATTACGGCCGGACGCGGAGAGATGACAGCCCTCATAGGAAGGAACGGATGCGGGAAAAGCACCCTGATACGCACGATATCCGGGGTGCTGGAAGCCGTTTCCGGAGAGATTTTCCATGACGGCATCCCCGTTTCCGGGAAAAGCAGGCTGGAACGAGCGAGAACAATGTCATACGTGGGGACAGGGAGACCACGCGCCCCATACCTCAAGTGCAGGGAAGCCGTCGCGATGGGACGGGCCCCGTGGACAGGCTGGACGGGACACCTCGGAGAGGAAGACCGGAAGATGGTGGACAAGGCACTTCTGCTTACGGGGATGCAGGGATACTCGGAGAGAGATATGGACGGGCTCTCCGACGGGGAATGCCAGAAGATAATGATAGCGCGGGCCCTGGCCCAGGACACTCCCGTGATGCTCCTTGACGAGCCCACGGCATTCCTCGACGTCCCGGGCAAGCATCAGACAATGTCGATACTCCGCCGGCTCGCGACCGGGGAAGGAAAGACCATACTGTTTTCCACACATGATGTGGAACTCGCCATGTCCGCCGCCGACAGAGTCTGGATTTTCAACCCTCCGCACATCGTCGACATGGACTCAGGCAACCTTGCCTGGCAGGAAATCAGGCGGGTTTTACGATTCTGACAGCAAATTCGTAGAGAAGGAACAGCGGCACGAACACGAGCATGAGGGAGAACGGGTCGCCGGTAGGGGTGATTACGGCAGCCAGCACAAGCATCACCACCACGGCATGCCGTCTGTATTTCCGGAGAAAGTCTCGGTGGAGCAGTCCCAGTTTCGACATCAGCCACGCAAGGAGGGGCATCTCGAATATCACCCCCATTATGAAGACCATGCCCAGAAAGTTGCTCATGTATGAATTGAGGGAGATACGGTTCTCAATCATGTCGCTGACCTGGTATTCCACAAGGAAGCGGAAAGTGAAGGGGAAAATCAGGCAGTAGCCCACGGCGCATCCTGCGAAGAACATCAATGTCCCGAAACCGAAAGCCTTCGCCACGGCCGCCCTCTCTGTCTTGAAGAGTGCCGGTTTCACAAATCTCCACAGCTCATATACTACATAGGGAAAGGCGATGACTAAGGACAGCCAGAAAGATGTGGATATGTGGGTCATGAACTGGGATGCGACATTGATGTTGATTATGTCGGCATGGAATCCGTCGTCCGAGAAGTCCGGGAAGAACGGGACATGTCTCCCTATCGCCGCGAACCACCTGTAGACAAAGAAATCCGAGGATGCGGGACCGAGTATCAGCGTGTCGAATATGTGCGGCATGGCAAGGAAGCTGGCCACGACAAGAACGACCAGGACGCATGCTATCCTGATCAATGACCATCTGAGCACCTCGAGATGGTCCCAGAACGACATCTGCTGGACAGAAGTCACTTCCTGTCTTCCTTCGGCTCAGCGTCCTTCTTTCCGGTCTCGACCGGAGTGTTGAGGTCCTTGTCCACTTCGTTTATGCCTTCCTTGAAGCTCCTGACCCCTTTCCCGAGGCCCTTCATCAGCTCAGGGATTTTGCGCCCGCCGAAAAGCAGAAGGATGACGAGGGCTATGATGACAATCTCGCCAATCTGCAGACCTCCTAAAAAAAGCAATCTTTCCATATCGACAGATTTACAGGATACAAAGATAAGACAATAATTCATATATTTGCATCTCAACCGCATCAAGAGCATAGCTGAAATGAACAGAAGCATAATCACGGTGGTCGGGAAAGACACCGTAGGAATCATCGCGAAAGTCTGCACGTACCTTGCAGAGAAGAACATCAACATACTGGACATAACCCAGACGATAGTCCAGGGATACTTCAACATGATGATGATAGTCGATACCGGGAAGGTCACGGAAAATTTCAACAGCCTCGCATGCGACCTGGAGGAGCTCGGCAAGGGAATCGGTGTCCAGATAAAATGCCAGAGAGAGGAGATTTTCGAAAAAATGCACAGAATCTGAGCCATGATCAACATAAACGAAGTCATCGAGACCAACAGGATGATTGAGAAGGAGAATCTCGACGTCAGGACCATAACCGTAGGCATAAGCCTCCTGGACTGTGCAGCAGACACTGTCGATGAAGTGTGCGCGAAAATCCGGGACAAGATATTCAGGACCGCCGGAAGGCTGTCGGACACGGCAGCAGACATCTCGAGGGAATTCGGCATCCCGATAGTGAACAGGAGGGTTTCGGTCACCCCGATATCGCTTGTGGGGGCATCAGCCTGCAAGACTCCGGAAGACTATGTGAAGATAGCCGTAGCCTTGGACGAGGTGGCGGAAAAGATAGGGGTGAACTTTCTCGGAGGGTATTCCGCAATCGTCTCGAAAGGCATGACGGAAAGCGACAGGCTCCTGATAAACTCCATACCCGAGGCCATGGCCAGGACCGGAAGAGTCTGCAGTTCGGTGAATGTCGGCAGCACAAAAACGGGAATCAACATGGATGCCGTGAGGTTGATGGGAGAGACTGTGAAGAAGACAGCCGAAGCCACAAGGGAAAAGGACTCCCTGGGCTGCGCGAAACTGGTGGTGCTGTGCAACGCTCCTGACGACAACCCTTTCATGGCAGGAGCTTTCCACGGGGTAACGGAGACAGATGCGATAATCAATGTCGGAGTCAGCGGACCGGGCGTGGTGAAATACGCCCTTGAAAGCGTAAGGGGGGCTTCGTTCGAAGTGCTCTGCGAGACAATAAAGAAAACTGCATTCAAAATCACGAGGGTGGGCCAGCTGGTGGCACAGGAAGCGTCACGCAGGCTTGGAATACCGTTCGGAATCATAGACCTTTCACTCGCCCCTACCCCGGCCATAGGAGACAGCGTGGCGGACATACTGCATGAAATCGGTGTCGAGAAGGCCGGCGCCCCCGGGACAACAGCGGCACTGGCGATGCTGAACGACCAGGTGAAGAAAGGCGGCGTGATGGCATCTTCGTATGTGGGAGGGCTCAGCGGAGCCTTCATTCCCGTGAGTGAAGACCAGGGCATGATAGAAGCCGCCGGCTGCGGTGCCCTTACGATAGAGAAACTCGAGGCCATGACATGCGTATGCTCGGTAGGGCTCGACATGATAGCCATCCCCGGCGACACTCCGGACAGCACGATATCCGGAATCATCGCCGACGAGGCCGCAATAGGCATGGTCAACCAGAAGACAACGGCCGTCAGGATAATCCCTGTCATAGGCAAGACTGTCGGGGATACGGTCGAATTCGGAGGCCTGCTCGGGCATGCCCCGGTCATGCCTGTAAACAGGTTCGGATGTGAGGATTTCATCCGCCGCGAAGGCCGCATCCCTGCCCCTATCCACAGTTTCAAGAATTGATGCTCAAAATTTCAAGATATGACAGAAAGACCTACCATCATCCAGTTCGTGGAAAAATACACGGCGCAGTATGCCGGGAACACATTCCTGTGGGAGAAGCACGGGAAAGAATGGGTACCCACCACATTCGCGCAGACAAAGAAAGAGGCCTACAGGGTCGGAGCCGGCCTTATGGCACTCGGAGTACAGAAAGGCGAAAAAATATCCCTGCTGTCCGAAGGCCGCAACTACTGGGTAATCGGGGAACTCGGAATCCTTTATGCCGGAGCGGTGAATGTGCCGCTGTCAATAAAGCTGGAGGAAAGCAACGACCTGATATTCAGGATAAGACACTCAGACTCCAAGTATGTGATGGTATCGGCCGGCCAGCTGCCCAAGATACGGAACATACTGAAAGACCTGCCGCTTGTGGAAAAAGTCATAGTCCTCGACGAACTTCCGGAATACCGGGAAAAGGAAATCGCCATCTCGGAAATCTGCCGCATGGGCGACGCATTCCTGTCGGAGCACATGGACATGTTCGAGCAGAGATACAGGTCCATCGGGCCTGACGACTATGCAAACATCAGCTACACCTCCGGCACTACCGCCGACCCGAAAGGGATTCTGCTGACCCACAGGAACTATACGGCAAACGTCGAGCAGGCACGCTCCGTAATAGGCGTGACACCGGAAGACAGGATGCTCATAATCCTGCCGCTCGACCATTGTTTCGCACATGTTGCAGGATTCTACACCCTGATGTCTTACGGGGCATCGATAGGCACCGTACCGGCAGGAAAGACCCCGATGGAGGCTCTAAGGAACATCCCGATGAGCATCAAGGAGCTGCAGCCGACTGTCATGCTCAGCGTTCCGGCCCTTGCGAAAAACTTCAAGAAAAACATCGAAGCCGGAATCAAGGCCAAAGGGCCGGCTGTCGAGAAGCTCTACAATTTCGCACTCGACCTCGCGATTTCCTACAACAAGGAAGGCTACAACAAGGGCGGATTCCTCCAGCTGTGGAAAAAACCGCTGATGGCCCTGTTCGACAGAATCATATTCAGAAATGTCCGTCAGGGGCTGGGCGGCAAGATGAAATTTTTCGTAGGAGGCGGAGCACTTCTCGACATAGACCTCCAGCGTTACTATTATGCCATCGGAATCCCTATGTACCAGGGATACGGCCTCTCTGAAGCTACTCCCATCATTTCCGCAAATGCTCCTGCACGGCATATCCTCGGGTCTTCAGGATGTGTCGTAAAGCCTATGGAGATAAAGATATGCGATGAT
Organism: uncultured Bacteroidales bacterium; assembly: GCA_944326335.1. Taxonomy (GTDB): domain Bacteria; phylum Bacteroidota; class Bacteroidia; order Bacteroidales; family UBA932; genus Cryptobacteroides. Next base: position 27,113 of record CALVDM010000006.1, on the reverse strand, counting down.
GACGGGAAAGAACTCCCATACGGGCAGAAAGGCGAAATCGTAATCAAGGGAGAGAATGTCATGGCCGGCTACTGGAAAAATCCTAAAGCCACGGCGGAGACAATAGTGGACGGATGGCTCCACACGGGAGACATGGGTTACATGAGGGACAAGGATTTCCTTTATGTCGTGGGCCGGTTCAAGTCTCTGCTCATCAGCGCGGACGGGGAGAAATACAGTCCGGAAGGGATAGAGGAATCGCTCGTCGAAAATTCGAAATACATTGACCAGGTGGTTCTGCACAACAGCCAGGACCCATATACGATAGCTCTGCTCGTTCCGAACAGGGATGCCCTGAAGGCATGGCTGAAAGAGACATCCCCTGCCGTCACTCCGGAATCCGCAGAAGGCAGGGAACTGATGCTGGGCAAAATCCAGGATGAGGTGAATTCCTACCGGAAAGGCGGAAAAAACTTCGGAGCATTCCCTGAAAGGTGGCTTCCGGCCGCAGTGTGTGTCCTTCCCGAGCCGTTTACCGAGAAAAACCACATGGTGAACAGCACCATGAAGATAGTCCGCGGCAAGGTCGAGAAGGCATACGAAGACCGCATGAAGTTCGCCTACACACCGGAAGGCAAGAACATCGTCAATGCGCAGAACATGGACGCATTGAAATAGGCCGTCAGATGGACAGCACGTTCAGGACGTTGATAAGCTCCTTGTCGATAGGTTTGTCTTTCTTGATGGCCCTGGAGAACGGCACATAGACTATCTGGTCGTTCGAGATGCCTATCATCACGTTCCGCTGGCCTTCAAGCAACGCATCTATGCTGGCTGCCCCGAGGCGGCTGGCAAGAATCCTGTCGAACGCACTCGGCTTGCCTCCCCTCTGCAGATGTCCGAGAATGGTTACGCGCACATCATACTGAGGATACTCGTTCCTGACCCTCTGTGCATAATGCATGGCACCGCCGACCCCGTCCTTCGAGGCCTCGGAGACTATCACGATGCTGCTGTTCTTGCTCTTTCGCACTCCCCTGCTGATGAACTGCTCCAGCTGGTCGATGTCGGTCTGGTCTTCCGGAATTATGGCAGCCTCCGCCCCGGCGGCAATCGCACTGTTCTGGGCGAGGAAGCCTGCGTCACGGCCCATCACCTCGACGAAGAAGATGCGGTCATGCGAGGTCGCCGTGTCCCTTATCTTGTCCACACACTCCACAATGGTGTTGAGGGCTGTGTCATACCCAATAGTGGAGTCGGTGCCGTACAGGTCGTTGTCGATAGTCCCCGGAAGGCCGACACATGCGATGTCATGCTCCTGAGCCAGAGCCTGGGCACCGGCAAGCGAGCCGTTCCCTCCTATCACCACAAGTGCGTCGATATTGTTGGCAACAAGGTTCTCGTATGCCTTCGCACGGCCTTCCTCGGTCATGAACTCGGCCGACCTGGCCGTCTTGAGTATGGTGCCGCCCCTCTGGATGGTGCTGCTGACACTTTCTGTCGTAAGTTCCTTTATCTCGTTGTTTATCAGTCCTTCGTACCCTCTGTAGATACCCATGACCTTCCAACCGTTATATATAGCTGCACGGGTCACGGCTCTGATGGCCGCATTCATGCCAGGGGCGTCTCCCCCTGATGTAAGAATCCCGATAGTTGAAATTTTCCTTGCCATAATTTATGCTGCATTAATATCTTTCCATTTCTCTCCTGAGGTCCTTTTCCTTTATCGACTGCCTCTTGTCGTATTCCTTCTTTCCTCTTGCCAGGGCTATCAGCAACTTGGCATAGCCGTTGTCTGCCACGAACAGTTTCACCGCCACTATCGTCAGCCCCTTCTCCTTGACCGCCCGCTGCAGTCTGCCGAGCTCCTTTTTCTTCAGCAGGAGCTTGCGCTCCCGCCTCGGGTCGTGCTTTCCCCAGCTGCCCCAATGATATTCGGCCACATTCATGTTCTTGACATACAGTTCGCCATTGTTGAAATAGCAGAACCCGTCCACAAGGGAAGCCTTCCCGGCACGTATCGATTTTATCTCGGTACCTGTCAGGACGATTCCGGCGACGTACGTCTCTATGAACTCATAGTCGAACGAGGCCCTCCTGTTCTTTATCTCCACTTTGCTTTTCGCCTTCGGCATAACTTCTCCTCTGTTCCTGTGGGCACAAATTTAGAAACAGTTTTGAAATTTTTGAAGATAGTTTCTTATTTTTGCCGCAAGAATCCGAGGGTGCCCATGAAAGCAAAATACATACCTGACAAAGGGGTTCCGCCTATGGCAGAACTGCCGGAAGCTGAAAACGTGGATACAGGACACGTTGTCCGGCAATATCTTGACGGGGAATACGACCTCATCTGCATCCTCGGGCCGACTGCATCAGGAAAGACAGGCCTTGCTGTCAGCATGGCCAAGGAAATAGGGAAGATGTCGGAAAACGGCTCCATCCCGTCCGGGACAAGGGCTGAAATCATATCAGGAGATTCGAGACAGGTCTACCGCGGCATGGACATAGGGACAGGCAAGGACCTTGATGAGTACGGAGACATTCCATATCACCTCATAGACATAGCCGATGCCGGCACGAAATACAACATCTACGAATACCAGAGAGATTTCGAGAAAGCCTGGAACGACATCAGGAGCCGGGGGAACATACCCGTGCTCTGCGGCGGGTCTGGACTTTACATCGAAGCTGCCACCCTGGGCTATTCCCTGCCGGATGTCCCTGCGGACCAGCGTCTGAGGGAAGAACTCGAACAGCTGGACACCGAGACGCTCATCCGGAGGCTCGCATCCCTGAAGAAGCTGCACAACAGCACGGACTACGACACGAGGAAACGGCTCATAAGAGCCATAGAAATCGCAACATACGAGGCTTCGCATCCTGTGTCCCGCACCTCATGCCTGCCAAAGAAGACCTTTTTCATAGGCACACTCGTGAGCCGCGAGGAACGCAACCGCCGCATAGACAGGAGGCTCGACGCGAGACTTGAAGACGGTCTGGTAGACGAAGTGAGGCGTCTGCTCGCCTCCGGGCTGTCTGCAGAAGATCTGATATACTACGGACTGGAATACAAATTCGTCACATTGCACCTGACAGGCGTGCTCTCGTATGAAGAGATGCGCCACCTGCTCGCCATTGCCATCCATCAGTTCGCAAAAAGACAGATGACATGGTTCAGAGGCATGGAACGGAAAGGGGTGAAGATACACTGGGTCAACGTTCCCAACGGTCAGGCTCCCAGTCGGGACTGACATACGGACCTTCGTGGTCGGCGATGAATGCAAGATATGTGATAGGGATGCCCTGAGCAAGATACTGCTGCTCGTAGAAGGTCTGCACCTGGAAAAGCGCGTCCACGGCATCCTTCCCGCACACCGACATTATCTGGCTGGCATACAGCCTTTCCCTGTCGGCTCCGTAGATGTCAACAGCATCTGCAAGTATCTCAAGCCCGTTCTGCTTCGCCATCGCCTTCGAATAGGCATGCAGGTAGCCGCTGTCCGTCTTCAGATGCACTATGCCCCCCTTCTTCAGGAAATTCCTGTATCTTGCCATGAACAGTGGAGACGTCAGACGTTTCTTTTCCCGGCCTATCTGAGGGTCCGCGAAGGTTATCCAGATTTCAGACACCTCCCCCGGAGCGAACATGGATTCTATGAATTCTATCCTTGTACGCAGAAACCCCACATTCGGAAGCCTGTTCTCCTCGGCGAATTTCGCCCCTTTCCAGAGACGTGCACCCTTTATGTCCACCCCTATGTAGTTGAAATCCGGATTCCTGAGGGCAAGGTCTATCGTATATTCACCCTTGCCGCAACCGAGCTCCACCACTACAGGCTTGTCGTTATGGAAAAAATCGCTGTTCCAATGTCCTTTGAGAGGATGGTCATGTCCGAGGACTTCGGATGTGGCCGGCTGCACGAGACAGGTGAACGTCTCGTTCTCCTTGAATTTCCTGAGCTTGTCCTTTCCCATGAGAAAAAACTACTTTTGTTTCGGTTTGTTCCTGTGGTAGCCTCCGGACCTGTTCCTGCCGTTTTTACGTTTCTTCTTCCTCGCCTCGTCGAATCTCGTGATGCTGTCGTCGCCTACTGCAGTCACAAATTCAAGGTTGGCAGGCTCCGGTTCGCTCTTGAGGGACTCCGGCTTTTCCCCGCGCCTGTTCATCCTGACAATCTCGGAGACTTCAGAGGCGGCAAGAGGGTAGAGATTGGCGAAACTGCCGGAATCGTATGAAAAATACATCACTTCCCTGAGGATATCCGTCTTCATCAGGTATGCGAGGCCGTCCTGGAATTCGAGCGGTCCGCTCAGCTTCGGAATCCTCGACTGGGCATCGATATAGTTAGCCGTCTCGTAGTTCAGGCAGCATTTGAGTTTCCCGCACTGCCCCGCAAGTTTCTGCGGATTCAGGGAAAGGTCCTGGCATTTTGCGGACGCCGTCGTTATGGACTGGAAGGACGAGATGTAGTTCGAGCAGCACAATTCGCGGCCACAGACCCCGAGGCCCCCGATGAGCCCGGCCTCCTGACGCGCGCCTATCTGCTTCATCTCTATCCTTATACGGAACTCCTCTGCGAATACCTTTATCAGCTGGCGGAAATCCACCCTGCCGTCTGCAATATAGTAGAAGATGGCCTTGGTCCCGTCTCCCTGGTACTCCACATCCCCGATTTTCATCTCGAGGCCGAGTTCGGCGGCAATCTGCCTTGCACGAATCATCGTCTCATGCTCCTTCGCAATCGACTCCTGCCATTTCTCTATGTCGAAGAGCTTGGCCTTGCGGTATATACGCTTGAAGGTTGCGGTTTCCGGGTCTATCTTCTTGCATATCATCTGCCTGGCCACCACCGGCCCCTCCAGGGTGACTATGCCGAGGTCATGTCCGTTCACGGCCTCGACGATGACCATGTCCCCCATCTTGACCGTCTGGCCGGACGCATTCACGTATATGCCTTTCCTCGTGTTCTTGAAACGCACCTCGAAATAATTCCTGTACTTTTCCTGGACCACTCCCGGAAGCCAGTCATAGACTTCGAGTTTGCAGCATCCCTGACGGTAGGAGCATTTTAGCACTCCTTCGTCGGTCCTCTCCACGATACATCCCCTTGAACAGTCGTATTGTTTTATCTCGTTGCTGTCAAAACCTTCCATAACCTCAAAAATTTAAGAACATCTGCCCCGCAAGGTCGCAGAACACCATCTTCTGGTTCACATTGCGCTCAAGAAGCATGACAGAGCGGTCTATCAGGGCTATAGACTTGCTGCAGAATGCCCTGCCGGCCGCTCCGGCAATCCGGGAGAAGAACTCCATCTCATCCTCGGGAGCGGCGGCCATATCCTGCATTCCAGTCTGGCAAAGATATATTTTCCTGATGCACTCTCCCGCAAATATACAAAAACCTTTCTGCTTTTCCTTGGAGTCGATTGCCGTCATCCTGTCCGCCGAGCCGAGGACCGCATAAAGATCTCTGGAGGCAATCCCCTTGAGCAGTTCCTCGAAAATGGAACGGAACTCCCCGTATTCAGCCCTCTCCCCCATGGAATTCAATGCCACACCCACACTTCCCCCGGCAAGTGCGGCCTGTCTGGCTGCCTCTTCCGGCTCCTTTCCGAAACGGGATGTCAGGACAGAAGCCACCACGTCAGCAGGAAGCGGCATCACACGGTAGCTCTGGCAACGCGAGAAGACGGTCTGAAGAACCCTGTCCGGATTGTGCGTGATGAATATGAACATGGACTTCTCCGGCGGCTCCTCCACCACCTTCAGCAACTTGTTGGCTGTCTCCTGGTTCATCTTTTCCGGAAGCCACATCAGGACAGTCTTGTAACCGTTCTCCACGGAAGAGAGCGAAAGCTTTTCAAGTATGTATTTCGCCTCCGCTATCGCTATCGCTCCGGACTTGTCTTCGATGCCGAGGGCCTCGTACAGCCCGGACTCGAGGAAATAGGGGTTGGACAGGGCCAGCTCCCGCCATATCCCGAGGAACGACTCGGAGACCGGTTTCTTCACATCTGTCTTCCTGCTCGCGTTCACGGGAAAGACAAAATAGGTGTCCGGATGCACGAGGGCGGACATCCTCCTGCACGACGGGCATTCACCGCAGGAATCCCCGCCGGCTCTTTCGGAGCAGTTCAGATACTGGATATATGCCAACGCCAGAGCCAGGGCTCCGCAGCCCTCATTCTCGTACAGGAGAAGCGCGTGCGGAATTTTTCCGGAGTCAGCCATAGACACCAGAACCTTCTTCAGCTCATCATTTCCAGGTATGTCCGCGAATCTCATCAGATTTTCCTTTTTGCGACATAATATGCCATCTCCTTCAGATAAGAAGATGCCTGGGTTTCCGGAAGCATGGAAACTGCGTCCACGGCGGCTGACACATAATCGTCTATACGCTTGCCGGCATAGCTTATCCCGTCCTTTTCCCTCACGAAGGCGAGTATCCGGCCGGCATATTCAGGGTGCTCATGTATCTGGCCTATCTGCCGTCTCACCTCGGCTTCCTCCTGTCCGGTGGAGTTTCTGAAAGCACCTATCAGAGGCATCGTTATCTTCTGCTCGAGAATATCCACCCCGACAGGCTTCCCGATTCCCGAACCGGACGAATAATCGAACATGTCGTCCCTTATCTGGAAAGCGAGCCCCAGGGAAACCGCATACCTGCCCACGGCTTCCTCCACCTCCTTGGGAGCATTGACCGATATGGCAGCGGCAATGGCAGCCGCCTCGAAAAGCGAAGCGGTCTTGCAATATATTATCCTCAGATAGTCGGCCTCGTCAGTGTCCCCGTTCTGCGCCTTCTGCAGCTGAAGCATCTCCCCTTCCGCCAGATGAGTTAGGGTCCTCGAGAAAATGGATATGAGCCTCGGTCCGAAGTGCTCGGCTGACTGTATCTCGTTCATGGCCGAAACGAGCCAGTAATCCCCGACAAGGACAGAGACCGACGGGCCCATGAGGCTGTTTATCGTAGGTTCACCCCTTCTGCAGTCGCTTTCATCGGCGACATCGTCATGAAGAAGAGTTGCATTATGCAGCAATTCTGCCGCAGATGCAACTCTGATGCTGTCCTCAGGGATGGAGCCGTCGCAGCATGCCCTGGCGACCAGAAGTGACAAGAGAGGGCGAAGCTGCTTGCCGGAATGGGACAAAATCATCCTGTTGGTACTGTCCAGCAGGACTATGTCGCTTTTCAGAGCGTTGGAAATCCTGTCATTGACCCTCTTCCAGTCTTCGCCGCAAAATTCCTTGAGTCTGCCTATGTCCATCTTCGCCTCCCGTCAGAACAGGAATGCCGCCGTCAGCGTGAAACCTCCGAAATTCGCCCTTCCGAAAGAATTCTTCACAGCGTCAAAAGCACCGCCGCTTTCGAGGTCCTCCTTGAAATTGACCAGTGAACCGAAATTCCAGTTGTACCTTCCTATCACCTGGAATTTCCAGATTTCCAGGCCGATTCCCACACCGAGACCGTATTCCCACCTGCTCACACCGTTGCCGGACCAACTGTTCCTTGTGACCACATCTCCGGAAGACAGCTTGTTGTTCAAACCGTAACCCACAAAAGGAGTCACATCAAGGAAAGGGCGGAACAGGAGCAGATCCGGCCCCCACTGGACAGACACGGGAAGTTCGAGATATCCGACAGTGAAATCCGCCGGCGGAGAGTCAGGGACATCGGAAAGCCCCACCTTGGAGCCCTTGACATTGTATATCAGCGACGGCTGTATCGAAAAACCGAGAGGGAGTTTCACCTGCACGGTGGCTCCGGCATGATACTGCGTCATGTTCTCCCCCAGAAGGTCCGTGTTGCTCAGTTTGGAGAAAGTGGCACCGCCGATGACTCCGTACCGTATCTGGGCCGACGAATCAGCCATGCCGGCAAACATGAGAGCCAAGGCGAGAAATGCTGCGGAAAATATCTTCTTCATGGCTAAAGCAGGGCATCAAGTTTCGATGTAATTTCGCTCTTCGGCACTGCACCCACAAGCCTGTCCACGAGCTGTCCTCCCTTGAAGAAAAGCAATGTAGGGATATTCCTGATGCCGTATTTCATAGGGGTGTCGGAAGACTCGTCGACGTTGCACTTCCCGATGACAGCCTTGCCTTCATACTCGGATGCGATTTCCTCGATTGTCGGGGCAAGTGCCCTGCACGGGCCGCACCATGTAGCCCAAAAGTCTATCATGACCGGTTTATCGGAACTCAATATCTCAGCGATATTGGAATCATTCACTATCTTTTCCATATCATCTTATTTTTAAAAATTAAACTTTACAAATATAGCGAATAAGTGAGAGCAAAGCAAAGTTTATTTTGATTTGCTGAACGGAAGCTATATGTGGACACAAAGTGGCCAAATATGCGAATAAGTGAGAGCAAACCAAAGTTTATTTTGATTTGCTGAACGGAAGCTATATGTGGACACGAAGTGGCCAAATATGCGAATAAGTGAGAGCAAACCAAAGTTTATTTTGATTTGCTGAACGGAAGCTATATGTGGACACGAAGTGGCCAAATATGCGAATTTATTTGTTTATACACAGGCTACAGGAGACCGAAATGCCTGACGGCAGCCACTATGCCGTCCTCGTCGACAGTGGACGTCACGTAATCCGCATGCGCCTGCACCTGCGGCACCGCATTCCCCATAGCCACGCCGATTCCCGCATACTCCAGCATCTCCACATCGTTCCCTCCGTCCCCGAAAGCCATGACCTCATCCCGGGCGATTCCGTAACGGGATATGAGCCTGCCGATTCCTTCAGCCTTTGATATGTCCTCGGGGATGATGTCCGTAAACTCTGGATGCCATCTGGCCGTGACCGAATGCTTCAGGCACGGGGCGAGCTTCTCCCTTTCGGCCGCCTCGTCGAGGAATATGGTGAACTGGCACACCTGCCGTCCGGAATACCTTGAGAACGGGACCGGTTCAGGGGCCGGAAGATGAATCATTCTGAACACCTCCTCCGTGGTGTCGTTCAGGCAGTTCATCACGATTTCCCTTTCGGCGAAAACCACGCACGGGATATTATCCTTCTCCGCAAGAGCCATGACAGAAGCGGCATCTTCCCGGTCGAGAGGATGGAGGTATATCATTTCATCGCGGTCGAATACGAGGGAGCCGTTCATGCACACATAGCCGTCAAACGGGAATCCGCTCAGATTGTCCATTATCAGCCGATGCCTTCCGCTCGCTATGAAAAGCTTTATTCCCCTGGCTCTCAACTCATGGAGAGCCGAAATGGTGGTCCTGGAAATCTCATGTGAGCGGAAACTCACAAGGGTGCCGTCTATATCGAAAAAAATTGCCTTTATCATACCATGTCAATCCATTCATATTCTCCGCCCCAGATGTCGAGGAAGCGCATGAAGTCGGCATTGCCTATCACGATGCTTGCAGTGTTGTCGCATGGGTGGAAACTCAGCCTCCGGGCGTCTTTCAGGTCCATGTCCAGAAAAAGCTTGACCCTGTGGCCGTTATCGAACAGTTCTTTCGGGTCCGCATCCTCTGGGGACATGTCGTTGATGAGCCCGAGAGGAGACACCGACCCCGGCTGCAGCCCGAGACACCTTTCCATGCGTTCGGCGGAGGCGAACGAAAGTTTGCCCTGGCGCAGGCTGCGCTCCAGGCTGTGGATGTCAAGTTCCTTGTGGCACTCGAGCACCACGAGATAATGTCTGTTACCCTTATGGTTCCTGAAAAACAGATTCTTGCAATGCGTGGAGTCAAGGTCCTTCCAGTATTTCAGGGCCTCAGCGATGGTCGGGAGCGGAGGATGCCTGTACAGCTGGAAAGACATTCCGTGCTCCTCGAGAAACGACAGCACCTTGTCTATCCTGGGATTGTCTGTCATCTGTCCAGACTTTTCGCATAGTGTGTCGGCCGGGCCTTGGGCTTTTCAGGATGCACTATCATGGCCGGTTTCCCGCACTTGAGGCTGTACACCAGGATTCCCGCACCGAGCAGTATGAACGGTATGCTCAGCAACTGGCCCATGTTAAGGACCATGCTCTCCTCGAACCCTACCTGCGGTTCCTTGATGAATTCTATAAGGAAACGCATGCCGAAAAGAACGATGAAGAATATGCCTATGATTGTGCCCCTCTTGAGCTTTTCCAGTCTGTACCTGTACATCCAGAGCAGGACAAAGCCAAGAAGCGTATAGCTCAACGCTTCATAAAGCTGGGTCGGATGCTTCGGTTCGGTCTCGCCCCTGAGCTCGAACACGAATCCCCACGGAAGGCTTGTGACATCTCCGTATATCTCCGAATTGAAGAGGTTCCCGAGCCTTATCAGGGCTCCTGCAAAACAGACGGCGATGCAGAGCCTGTCGAGAATCCAAAGCAGGTCGAAGTCGTATTTCTTTCCGTAATGACGGGCATACCACCACATGGCGATGAAGAGGGCAATCGTGCCGCCGTGACTTGCCAGGCCTCCTTTCCACGGCATGAATATCTCCCAGAAACCCTGCCAGCTCCCGAAATAGTAGTCCGGCTGGTAGAATATGCAGTGGCCGAGCCTTGCCCCCACTATGGTGCCTATCAGCAAGGTGTAGAGGAGCGGGTCGAGGAGTTTCAGCGGCAGGCCTTCACGCTTGAAGAACCATTTGAAGATGAACCATCCGAGTATGAAGCCCGAGACGAACAGCAGGGAATACCATCTTATGGACAATGACCCTATATGGAAAATCTCGGGACTTACGCTCCAGTGTATCGCAAGAATATCAAACATTCCCTTAAAAAATTAAACAGACTTGCAAAGGTATTAATTTTCCCAATAAAAGAAAGGGGCTGTGCCAAACAATCATTTTGACACAGCCCCAAACGTCTTTCTTCGAAAGACCGGCCATCTTAATCCCCGTAGGCTACTCGGCCCGCTTGAATGTCATGTTGATAAACGCTCCGGTTGTGGCAGCGACAGGAGGAGTACCCGAAGGATCTATATAGTAGGCGTCAATCAGTTCTTTCAGGAACGAATGAGGTTCGTAGTCTATGATGTACATGTCAAGAAGTTCCTCTCCGTTTTCGTCAAGAATAATCTGCACACCCACGAGAGCAGTCTTGTTTACGCTGACATTACCCTCCGTGAAGTACCTGTTCACATTGTCAAGTTCAAGCAGCTGAAGTCTCACAGGAGGAATGATTATGTCGTTGGAGACACGAAGATTGTATTCCTCGCCTCTTGTCATGTTGGATTTCCCTATGAAATAATTCTTGAATTCAGACTGCATATCAGGAGTGAACTTGCCTGTCTGGGTGTCTATGGTTATAGCATCTGCCGTATTGAGCTGAGGAAAACCGTCAAGCGTGATAGTCATCCATTGTCCAATGTCATTTTTAAAGGATTCCTCGTCCGTAACGATTTCATTCATGGTCCATGTGCCGGAGATATTCGGACCGGACAGTGTAATCTCCATTTCATCATACTGCCCCAAAGAGAACTGCGATGTCTTGGTTATCCTCAGAGTCAGTTTATCGGCGCCCTCCTCATATTTCAGAAGGTTGATGGTGAACACACCGCTATCCTCTCCGGCATCTATCGCTACCTCGTGTGTCCCGCCGTCAAACTCGAAATGAGTACCTTCCACAGCTGTGGTCGATTCCGGCACGACTTCGATACCTATCGTGCCTGCATTCTCGAAAACAAGGGAGGAACCTGCTGCATCGAAAGACTCGACGGTAATGTCAAGACTGCCTTTGAGAATCCCGTAGCGGCTCTGGAATGTAATGTATCTCGGGAAACCCGTCATTTCGACCTGGCATGTAGGAATCTGTCCGAGAGCGAATCCTGTCGGAGCGGCTATGGTTGCAGTGACAGTCTTGCCGTCACCCGAAGAAGTCGGCGTAACGGTGATTTCGGTCACCGGGCTGGCGCCTCCGACAACGAATTCGTCGGCCGAAACTATGTAGTCGACACCTTTTTCCGCCGTCTCGGCAAAGGTCACCGGAATGGACACGGCATCACCCGTATAGTCTGTAACCGAAATACTGAGAGTGGCTACACCATCGACAAGGGAAGCCATCGGAGACTGGAACGACACCATAGGGGTGACGTTTTCCGGCTCGCATGACACCATGAAGGCTGTCATCACGGCCAATGTTGCAAGTAAAGTCTTTTTCATAAAATCTGGTTTTAAAAGTTCGTTCTAATTTCACGCAATCCCTTGCAGGGATGAATAGAGAAGAGTCTCAGTCGTTGGCTATGGCCTGATTGTACTCGTCCTGAAGCTCCCGGATGTAGTCCCTTTCCTCATCGGTCAGGTCCACAGGGTCAGGCATGATAACAGTCGTGGCATAGCCCTCGTTCAGAGGGGGAAGTTCGTCGGCCGTGTCGCAGGACACTGCCGGAATCATGGCCATGGCGGCAATGCCGGCCATCATGCAATATTTCCTGAATCGTTTCATATCCTATCCGTACTATAAAATATAATCCCCGGCCAAAGGCGTCATTCCACATTCTCATATCCCGGGTTCTGTATCAGCCCGTCCACCAGGACAAGGTCCCTGATGCTGATTGGGAAGGTGTACATGTAACTGTATGTGGTGTATTTGCGGCCCTGGTATGCCGTCCACATCTCCGGACGGCCGTTGCGCTTCAACTCATACCACCTGTCACCCTCCAGATAGAGTTCCTTGCGTCTCTCGCAGAGGATGGCATAGATGAGCGGGGTGAGAGGGTTCCCTTTCGCATCCACCTTTATTATGTCGTCCTCGTCCACAGGAGGAAGGTCCGCTACAGTGGCGTAGTCCGTGACCCCGGTTATCCTGTTGCGACGCAAGTCGTTCAAGGCTGTCAGGGCTTCCTGCTCTCGTCCGAGGTGGTAGTAGCTTTCCATGAGTATGAGCTGGAGCTCGGCGCTGCGCAGACAGGCGAACGCACATTTGTTGTTCACCCTGTCCTGCCCCACAGAGAGGGAATACCGTATGTCGGTGTCTTCCTCCCCTGCGAACAATTCTATGAATTTCCGGCTGAACGGTCTCGCCTGAATATAAGTCTTGTAACCGTTGTACCCCAGCTGGTGGGAACTGTCCCCTATCACATAGCTCTTGAATATCATGTTCCCTGTCTTCTCCATTTCGGACTCCATCATCGTGCGGTAGGCCTCACCGCCGAGCAGGGGATATTTCTGCAGGAGCTCCGAAGCATAGGATGCCGCCTGGCTGTAGTTCCCGGCCCAGAAATGGAGCCTTGCGAGATAGCCTTTGGCCACATCGCTGTTGAAGCGGAACACGGGGTCCTGGATGTCGTAGGAGATGGCTGTCCTGAGGTCTTCGTCCACCCTTCCCACGACTTCGGAAAAAGAACTTCTTATCGGCTTCGCCTCCATGTCGAACTCGGTCACGAGCGGCACTCCGAGCTTCCCTTCCACGCTGCCGTCGTACGGTTCGCAGAAGTCCCTGAGCAGATTGTAGTAGCATACACCTCTCATTGCGTATGCAGTCCCGAGCACGTCCCTGCCGAGTTGGGAATCACGCTCCTCTATGTAGCCTATGACCAGGTTGCAGTCCCTTATCACCTCATAAAGGTCTTCGTACAGGTTCTGCTTGTTGCTCAGGTGACTGCCGATATAGAGAGGGATGAAAGCCCCCGCCGGATATTGCGTCAGTATGGATTCGAGATTGTCCGCATAGCATTCAAGGTCCATCACGGAATTTATGTTGCCTACTATCACCTCCTCGCCCATGTCTATCTCGTTGAGATGGGTATGAAGCAGAGAGGAGAACTCGTCTGCAGTCTGCGGAATCGTCTTGCCGTATGGCTTTATGTCGAGATAGTCGGTGCACGAAAGCAGGGACATCGCGGCAAATATTGTAAATGCAAATTTTCTCATGTCTGTCTATCGTGTTGTCAGAAACTGAAACTCAGGTTGAATGAAAACGAACGGCTCTGGGGATACACTGCCCCCGGAGTCTCCGGATCCATACCGGAATAGTTGGTGAAGGTGAAAAGGTTATTCATCAGGAAACTGATGTTGAAGTCCCTCATCTTCATGGCCGCAGCCCACTTGTCAGGCAGCTGGTATGTCAGGGATATGGTGCTTATCTTCAGGTACGACACATCCTCGAGCCGCGAACAGTTGGTTATAGTGGTGGAAGACAGCGGCTGGAGATTGTCCAGGTAGTTCCCGTACGGGTCCTGCAGATGCTCGCCGTATGCGTCTATCAGCCGGGGATACCCGTCTGTCACCGGATTGTCCGGCGTCCACCGGTATGTCACGTCCCGCACGACATTCAAGTGGTTCACATACAGGTCGTTCTTCGATGTAGGCACGGCCTGCGTATCGGACTCTCCTGCCTTGGAGTAGGATGCCGGAGAAGTTATGTCATTGAGAATTTTGGCTCCGATGGAGAAATTCCCGGAAATGCCGAGGGACACCCTCTTGTAGGAGAATGTGGTGGAGAAACCTCCCGTCCACGGGGCATTGGACGTGCCCACATAGAACAGATAATTCTCAAACTGCCTGTAGTCGGCCGCCTCAGTGATTGTGATGTCCGGACGGAGTACATACTTGTAGATACCCGTAGCAGGGTCTATGCCGGTGGTCTTCCCGGAGAATATGTGCCCGAGAGGATAGCCCACATAGTAGTCGCCCATGATATTTCCTGTCGGAGACTCATACTTCGTCAGGAGATTGTAGTTATATGCGGCATTGGCAGTCAGCCTCCATCTGAAATCCTTTATCTTCAGTATGGTGGCCCCGAGCATGAGCTCGACTCCGTGATTCACCTGCTCCGACGTGTTGAAGCTCTGATCCTCGAAACCCGTCGTATATGGCACGGCCACCGGGGTCACGAGGTCGAGGTTCTTGTTGTGGTAGTACGAGACTTCTCCGTAGAGCCTCTCGTTGAACAGTCCGAAATTGAGGCCGACGTTGAAGGTCTGGTTCTTCTCCCAGCTAAGGTTCGGATTAGGGGCATTGCTTATATTACCCATCCTGTATGTCTCGTCACCGGTGTTCCTGAAGGATGTGTCGTAGTCCATGATGAACACAGGATACACGGTCTTGTTCACACCTCCGGTGTAGCCGAATCCGGAGCGCAGGCTGAGGGAGCTTATCACCTTGGACACCTCGCCCTGCATCCACGGCTCCTCGTCGATGTTCCACGCGCCGCTCACGGACCAGTTGAGATTGAACTGCTCGTCGCTTCCGAAGTTGTTCGAACCGTCGCTCCTGACCGTCCCGCTGAAGACATACTTGTTCCGGAAGGTGTAGGTGACGGAGCCGTAGAAAGAGGCGTATGCATCCTCCACGATGTTCTGTCCGGAGCATCCGTCAAGTATCCGCTGGTAAGACACCGCCTTGTCATAGGACGGGTCTGTGGCGACATCCTCCATCAGAGGGGTGGAATGGTTCCCCGTGACAGGGTCATATCCGTACCTCTTGTTCATGATGCTCTTGGCATACGAACTTCTTATCTCGGCTCCTCCTATGATGCTGAGTGCGTGGTCTCTCGCAAATGTCCTCGCATAGTTCAGCTGGCCTCTGAGCATGTATGAAGTGTTGAAAGTGGAGGACTGTGTGATGGAACCGTACTTCCTCTGCGAGGTGTATGTCAGCTCGAACGGCCTGTCCGAGAATGCGGCGTATGTATTCTGGCCGTTGATGTTCTCGGAAAGGTCCCCGAAATACGAGAATGACGCGAGCCCTGTGAAAGTGAGGCCCTTGGCTATATTTATCGTCGTGTTTCCCTGCAGGGTCACCGAAGTCGAGTTGGCTTCGCTGGAAGTCTCGTTTATTTCCCTCATTATGTTGAAGCCGTTGTCAGGCAGGGCCACGTCCTGGCCTCCGTTGGCATGGCGGAGAGAGAAATATGTCTCGTCAGCCTTGTAGGACCCGTCGGCATTGTAGAGCTGCTCATACGGATTCGCAAAATATGCATAGTCGAACATGTCCACATTGTTGGACGGGGCGAGAGCCTTCTGGTAGCTGAATTCCGTCTGCACGCCGAAACTTATCCACTTCGCCGGACGGGAATCTATCTTCGCCCTGAGATTATAGGATGTCGCGCTCGTCCTCTGGACAAGCCCGTTGTTGTAATTGAATCCTCCGGACACATAGTAGGTCATCTTCTCGGAGCCGCCGGACACGGAAAGATAGTGGCTCGTGGACACGGTGTTCCGGAACAGGACATCGAACCAGTCGGTCGTTTGCTCGCCGAGCTGCCGGATATAGTCATCCTGCTCCGCCGTGGACATTCCGGCAAATCTGCCGTAGCCGGAACGAATCTGGCCGACGATTCCCACGACTGGATAACGTGCGGTGAGATCTCCGCTCTGCCTTGCTGCATAGCCTTCAGCGGAGAATTCATCCCAGAGTTCCTGCTCCCACGCCAGTTTTTCCTGCGAGTTCATGAGATTCGGGTCCCGGGACGGTTTCGTCTGGACGGTCACGGAGCCCATGTAGCTCACCGACGTCTGCCCGGGCGCACCTCTCTTGGTGGTCACGACTATGACACCGTTCGCTGCCTGTGAGCCATAGATTGCAGCTGCAGCCGCATCTTTCAGCACGGTTATGGACTCGATGTCGTTAGGGTTCACATTGCCCACTCCTGTCGCGAAGATGTTGTCGAAGTCACCGTCTCTTATTTCGCTCAGATTCATTTCCGGGATGTTCTTCTGGAGAGGCACACCGTCTATGACCCACAGAGGCTCGGCATTTCCCGTAAGGGTGTTGGTACCCCTGATTCTGATTTTGGCGGCGGCGCCCGGACGGCCGGATGTCAGCTGCACGTTCACTCCGGCGAGCTTTCCCTGAAGCAACTGGTCCATGGTCTTCAACGGAGACCCCTGGAGTTCCTCTGCCGAGACAATGCCAATCGCACCGGTGCTTTTTCTGAGTTCGACCTGCGAGTATCCCGTCACCACCACCTGGTCCATCATCATGGCTTCCTCCTCGAGCACGATGTCGTAACGGCTCTTTTCAACCTTTATGTCTTTCGATTCGAAGCCGATGCAGCTGAAGCGCAGCGTGACACCCATGTCCACGGTGATGCTGTATTCGCCTTCAAGTCCGGACCCCACCCCCGTCATGGTGCCGGGAATCATCACGGAGACTCCGGCAAGGGGTTCGCCGTCCGTGTCAGTTATCTTTCCGCTGACCGTTATCCGGGAAGACTGGGCGAGGACTGCAGCCGGAAGGCAGAAAGCCGCCACGGACACCGCAAGAGCCAGTATCCCCGTTTTTCTGAAAAAACCAATTTCCATAGGCGAAAAATGAGTTAATTGTTGTTAATGTCGTCCGTGTCCATGCCGAGAAGATGCTCGGCGAAATAGAGACGGATAAGGTTTACATAGTATTTGTCTCCAAGGCCATGGTCCGCACCGGGAATTATCATCATGTCGAAGTGCTTTCCAGCCTTGATGAGAGCGTCGGCGAGACGTATCGTGCTGGCCGGATGGACGTTGTTGTCCATGTCCCCCGTTATCAGGAGCAGATTCCCTTTCAGGTTTCCGGCAAGTTCGCAGGTCCCCGGCACGTCACAGACGAACTCCACCGTGCCGTCCTGCGATTTCCTTTCGGAAACCCCGTGGAATGTCTCGCCCCACCACTGCGTGTATATGTTGTTGTCGTAGTTGCCGGAGGCCGCAACGCCCGCCTTGTAGAAATCCGGTCTGGTCATCATTACGGTCGCAGTCATGAACCCGCCGCCGGAATGTCCGTAGATTCCGACCCTGGTCGTGTCCGCAAAAGGCAGCATCTCGCCAATCTGCCTTATGACCGAATAGTCGTCGTCCAGCGGATAGTCCCTGAGATTCCCGTAGCCGTAGGCATAGAAATCCCTGCCACGATACGGACTGCTCCCGCGATATGCGAAATTCACCACCACGAAACCGAGCTGCGCAAGAGACTGGTTGTAGTTGTCGTCCACAAAGAACGCAGTCGGGACAAGGTCAATCTGAGGCCCCGGATATACGCTGCTGATTATCGGATATTTTTTCGTCGTGTCAAGGTCGAAGGGAAGATAGACCACCCCGTAAAGAGATGTGACCGAATCTGCGGCGTGCACCTTCATCACAAGAGGTTCCTTCCACCCCCTGCGGTACAGGGCGGACAGGTCTGCATCCTCCATGCGGAATCGCTCCCTGCCCTTCATGTCGAATATGCGGTGCCGTGGAGCGAGGTCCATCCTCGACATATCGTCCACAATGAACCTGCCGCCATCCGAAAAGCGGATGCTGTGTGTCCCGTTGCCCGGGGTAAGGCACACCGGCGTGCTGCGGCCATCCATGGACGCCTTGTAATAGAATGTATAATACGGATTTACTCCGGCCTCCCTGCCGTACCCTTCAAATATTATCTCTCTGGACAACGTGTCTATGCGCACTATCTTCCCGGACACGAAATCTTCCCCTGGCGTGACAGGATTGCGCAAATTCCCTTCTCCGTCGTAGAGATAGTACATGCCCTTGCCGGTACGCTCGGACCACCAGAGGATGTCCTTCCCGTCATTCAGGACATGGAAGGAGAAGAGCTGCTCATTGAGGTGAGGCTTGCATTCTTCATGGATGAGGACATCCACGGAGCCGTCGGCAGCATCGGCCCGGCACAGTTCCACAATGTCCGAAGGCCGGTTCATGCGTATGAAGTACACATATCTGTCCGTGCGCGGAAAATTGTTGAAACGCGGCACCACTATCTTCTGGTCGGGATATGCGTCGATGTCGAGTCTGGTTATCGTCCTTGCGTCAGCATCCACGAGCCAGGCATCGTATTGTGTCACATGCCTGTCTCCCGGCATCGGGAACTTGTAGGTCTTTGCCACCGGACGGGGCTTTGCGAGGCTGTTCACGAGAGTGAGTGTGCCTACCTGCCGTTTGTCCTCGCGTACAATGAAGAATCTGTGGCTGTCACCCACCCAGATGCCTGACGGCGAGGACAGGTCACGGCTGTCTTTCGGCGAGTCTCCGCCAACCGCAAAGGAATGATACTGTTCACCGTCGTGCGTCAGGACAAGGCTGTCCCGCTCTGCGGGCCCGTACAGCACAAGATTGTGCCCCGACGCGGAAATGCAGAAAAGGCTGTCTGCGGAATAGCTCCTGTACCACTTGTCATTATGTTCCGGAAGTGCTGTCCCCTCAGGGTCCCTGACTTCCTCAAGAAGGTCTTTTGAAGAATCGTAGCTGAACCTGCGCCCGAGATGGCGGAATGTGAAGACGTGAGGGTCCGCCCCGTCTACCTGGATAT
The DNA here is from genome assembly GCA_944326335.1 of uncultured Bacteroidales bacterium. Taxonomy (GTDB): domain Bacteria; phylum Bacteroidota; class Bacteroidia; order Bacteroidales; family UBA932; genus Cryptobacteroides. Next base: position 7,946 of record CALVDM010000006.1, on the reverse strand, counting down.
AAGACAGGTCAGGAAGGCAGCCGCTTTTGTCAGGACACCACCCATTGATTTTTTCCGCTATCCGCACAGGAAGGGAGAGCGGGTCAAAAAGCTCCTTCTTCTTCCACGACCGCGTATCTACAATATAATGATGGTGCACTCCGACGCTGTCCTCTATGCTGTAGTGGAAATATCTGTCGTCATCCAGCCAGTCAACGGAAATCGACTGGTTTCTCACAAGCCTGCCCAAAGTGTCGTAAGAGAAACTTTCAGCCACGGAAATCGCCTCGGAGACAGCCGGTTTTGCGACAACTGTACCGCACAGCAATGACATTGTGCTGAGAAGCAGTGTAAGGGATTTTATCATTTGTTAAAGTTCGTATTCGAACAAAGATATTATTTTTTTCACTCAATGGTACTCCATCCGGACCATATTTTTGCAAAAAACAGCGACAGAGGCGGAAAATTCCGTCTCTGTCGCCTTGTGCGGATGGCGAGACTCGAACTCGCACAGGAAAACTCCCACCACCCCCTCAAAGTGGCGCGTCTACCATTTCGCCACATCCGCATTATTTTGGACTGCAAAGATAGATAAAATTTCAAATAAACAAACTTTTTATCAGAAAAAACTTCCGATTATTCCACTTTGGTCCAGTAGACCGTCTCTCCGAACCCCATGAGCGAGCCGCGCACCTTCAGCACGCCGGGCTTTTCGAAGGAACAGCTTACATTCGCCTTGATGCCGCGCACAGGGTCGTATATCCTGGCATCGGACCAGCAAGCTTTCTTTTCATTGTATTTCATATTCTCGATGAGGACAATCCGGTCGCACGGAGTGTATCGCCTGGACTTGTCGGGGTTCCTGACGTCCGTCTTGAGTTTTCCGTTCCCGTCGTACCTGTCCTTCACCCAGATGACCTTTGCCGAATACGTGCCGTCGGCTTCCTTATAGATGGAGACCTTGCTCTCCTCGCCCTGATGACTTACGGAATAGATGCCGATGATGCTGTCGGCCTCGGTCTTGCCTGAAGCGCACACGACTGCCGTCATGGCAAGGCACAATGTCATAAGAATCTTTTTCATCGTCTCGAGTAAATCTCATGCTAATTTAGAAACTGTTTTAAAATTTTTCAAAAAATATGACTATATTTGCGCGATTTTCCTCGGGAAGGAAAACACAGGTATTTTTTTACAACTTAAAAAAAACAGATTTACAATGGCTGTTAAAATTCGTTTACAGCGCCACGGAAAGAAGAATTTCGCATTCTTCCACATTGTTGTGGCTGACTCTCGCTCACCTCGCGACGGTCGTTTCATCGAGCAGATCGGGACATACAACCCGAACACAAACCCTGCAACCATCGTCCTCAAGTCGGACAGGGCTCTTGCATGGCTCAATGTAGGTGCACAGCCTACACTCGTTGCCCGCAGGATTCTCTCTTACGAAGGCGTGCTTCTGAGAAAGCATCTCCAGGCTGGTGTAGCCAAGGGCGCATTCTCCCAGGAAGAGGCCGACAAGAAGTTCGAGGCATGGAAAACTGTCAGGGATGCCAAGATAAACGCTAAAATCGAAGGGCTTTCAAAAGCTGCCGCAGAGGCTGTGAAAGCTGCCGAGGCTGCCGAAGCAAAAGTAAACCAGGAAAGAGCAGAGGCCCTTGCCAAGAAGAAGGCAGAAGCCGAGGAAGCTGCAAGAGCTGCCGCAGAAGCTGCTGCTGCAGAGAAAGCTGCAGAAGAGGCTGCCGCCGCCGGAGCAGAAGAGACTCCTGCCGAGACTGCAGAGGCCTGATGATTCCACCGGCAGATATGTTGCAGAGAATCGCCAGGGTATCGAAATCAAACGGTACCGGTGGCGAGGTAGTGATAAGTTTCCTGAACATTTCTCCGGAGGATATCGACATCGAGGAACCGGTATTCATCGCTTTTGATGGATTACCAGTTCCTTTTTTCTTTGAATCATTCACCCGCAAGGGCACAAACAAGGCGATAGCGAAGCTGACCGGGATAGACAGCATGGAGGACGCCGACGAAATAGCCGGCTCGTTCATCCTGGCGGACAGCCGCTACATGGACGCCGGCTCAGATGAGCAAGACTTCTCTTTTCTTGAAGGTTGGGCTTTTGCCAGCAAGGACGGAAAGACCGGAGGCACGATACGCAGCTTCCTCGACATCCCGGGGAATCCTTGCCTCGAAGTGCAGTCAGGTTCGGGGGAATTCATGATTCCCCTTCATGAAGACCTCATCGTTTCCGTGGACAGCGAATCAAGAAGTATCGTGATGGATATTCCGGAAGGACTGCTCTGAGCGAGGTGCAAATCCTCACTCAGGACTCTTCCATGACATCCCTGACCCTTTCCATTATCATTTCAGGGGTAATCCCGTCGAAACATCTCATTGTGTCATAACGGCATTGTCCTTCCCCGTATATCGAACATGGACGGCAAGGTATGTCGGTCTGGATGCAATTCCTCCCTATGTCATAGCCATATCCCATGAATCCGGCGGCAGGATGCGTCGCACCCCACACCGACACGAGAGGTGTGCCCACAAGCGAAGCGAGATGCATGGAAGACGAGTCCATTGTGACCACGGCATCGAGTCCGGACATCAGAGCGATTTCTCCGGCGATGTCGGTGCGGCCGAATACGGCCGTCACGTTCGGGAAGGTTTCTTCCATTTCGCGGGCGAAATCCAGTTCATGTCCCGGACCGGAAAATATGAACACTCTGTCGAAAGAGCCGGACATCATCTTCACGAGAATCCTCGCCTTGTCCTCGGGATATATTTTCATGGCCTTGCTTGCAAAAGGGGCATAGCCTATCCATCGCCCTGTCTTGCTGCCGAACACTTCCGGAACGGGTTTCACTACACGCTGCCGCTCAGGGTCGGGCACGGGAAAGCCGAGACGGGCGAACACGTCACAGAATTTCAGGACGTTGTGCCTGAACGGAGGGATGTCCACACCCCTGCCTTTTATGGAACCGCGTTCCCGCCTGTCCTTCCTGAAAAGCGCAATTTTTGCTCCCTTGAGCCTGAAACAGTATCTGACTATCCTGCTGCGCAGAGAATTGTGTATGTCCGCGACATATCCTATACCGGACCGTGAGGCCAGCCGGATAAGCCTGAACAAGGATTTCAGAGACCCCTCCTTGTCGAGGACGAGCACTTCCACATCTGGTATTCCGGCATAGAACCCTGCAAACTTCGGCTTTGTCGCGACAGTTATCTTCAGGTCCGGATATGCCTTCCGCAGAGCAGAGACTGCGAAAAGGCTCATTATCACATCGCCCATGGCTGAAAAGCGCACTATGAGCATGTGCGGCCTTATGTTCCCGGATGATTTCATTTCAAGGACAGCATGTCCCGGTCACTTCCTGTCGGAAGAATACAGCACCGGGTTCAGGTTCGGGTCGTTGTACATCTTCATCTGCTTGTACACCTTCATGTACTTGGCACCTGAAGCGATGTCCTCGACAAGCTCCGAAATCGCTGTCGTAAGGTCCTTCCTCTGCTGGAGGAGCACGGCAAGCTTGTCAGAGCATTTTTTCAGATGCTCGGCCGTAGCATCTGTCCTCGAGGCCTCTATCTGCATGTGATAAATTTTCAGAGCAAGGATTGAGAGCCTGTCTATAGCCCAGGCAGGAGTCTCGGTATTGATTTTCGCATCCTCCTTCGGCACGACAGCCCTGAACTTGTCAAGGAAGTACGAGTCTATGTACTCCACCATGTCCGTCCTCTCCTGATTGGAACGGTCTATCCACCTCTTTATGGACAGGGCTTCCGCAGGGTCTATCGATGGGTCCCGTATTATATCTTCCAGATGCCATTGCACGGCATCTATCCAGCATTTCCTGTACAACAGATTTTCCAGTGTGCCATCCGCATAGGGATTGTTGCATTTCGAGTTGACATCATCGGTCAGGTGGTAGTCCGCCACCGCCTTGTCAAAGATGGAGTTGAATCCTTCAACGTTCATTTCCGGTCGTGTTTAGCGTTAAACAATATGGCTCTCGGTCATTCGGCAGGTATCGACACATGGATCTGTGCAAGGAAGTTGTCCATACAGAAATATTGCGGCACGATTTCCTGTGCAGGGTCCGAGAAACTAATGTCGAAGTTTATGTACTCGACACTCCCGAGTGTTCCGAGGTCTAAACGTGTCCAGTTGTACATGATGCTGTCCTTCTGTTCAATGCGGCCGGCAAGAAGAATCTCGGCCGAGCCTGTCTCTGTCCCTCCGGAATACCCGGTAGCCTTGAGTTTCACCTCGAGACAATCGTCATTTGTCGAATTGTACTCAGCGATTCTGTCCGCCACGTATTTCGTATTGTTCACCATGCAATAGCTCGGGGTGCAGGTGCCGTAATCCGCCACCGTGAACACGATATGCCTGTCCACGGACACGGACGGATTGTTGTGGAACACTGCATAGACCTCCCCCGAGGCGGCCTTCTCTGCGTTCACGCAATATCTGCCTCCGTCTATATCGTCTTCCTTTGTCGCAATCGACAGGCCGAAACCGCTGAAGTCGGACAGAGCCTCGTCGTAATTGCTGGCGAAAAACAAGTCGCCAATCTGGAAGGAAGACTCGAAATAGGCCTTGTCATCCCCATAGAACTTGCCGTCCTGGCTGGAGATGTCCCAGTCTTTTGAAAAATAGTCGAAATCGATTGCGGCATTATAGCTGCTCTCGTATCCGTCGTTTTTCAGACAAGACACAAGCACCATCGAAGCCGACAGCAGCAAAATCAGTATGTTTCCTGTTTTCATGTATAATCTGTCATTATGTAAACATCGTCATGCATGGCTGGCTGGGCACAGGCCAAGCTCCCGCACTGTCTTCTCAAGCAATGCGCAGGTGCTGTCCTCCGCCGGCACGAGCGGCAGCCTCAAGGAATTTTCAATGAGCCCCATGGCAGCCATCGCCGCCTTCACCGGAATAGGGTTGCTCTCGACAAAACAGTTCCTGAACAGCGGGGAGAGCTTGTGGTGAAGGCTTCTCGCTGTTGCGATATCGCCTTCGAGAAGGGCCTCGGCAAGTCTCACCATGTATTCCGGAGCCACGTTTGAAGCTACGCTGATGACCCCGGATGCCCCGGTCGCCATAAGCGGGAGCGTCTCCTCATCGTTGCCGCTGAGAACAGAAAACCCCTCGGGGGCATTCCTTATGATTTCGGAAATCTGGGAATAGTTGCCTGAAGCCTCCTTCACGGCCACTATGTTCGGGATTTCAGCCAGACGCAACGTTGTCTCCGCCTTCAGGTTTGCTCCGGTCCGTCCAGGCACATTGTAAAGGACTATGGCCTTGTCCGTTGACCCGGCCACCGCCTTGAAGTATTCATACAGACCTCTCTGGGTAGGTTTGTTATAGTACGGGACAACTATGAGATACGCATCCGGAGCCGCGCTCCCGAGCACCTTCATCCCCTCGAGAGTCTGCGAAAGGGAATTGGTCCCGCAGCCGGCCACAATCGGACGGTCAGTGCAATGCTCCTTTGTAATCTCCATGAGTTTCAGTCTTTCCGCCGGGCTGAGACACGGGGTCTCGCCAGTGGTCCCGAGCGGGACAAGAAAGTGTATTCCTGCCTTCAACTGCCTGTCAAGCAGTCCTGCGTACGTATCATAGTCCACTTCCCCGTTCCTGAACGGAGTGACGAGTGCGGTACCGCAGCCGGTCAATTTCAATTTTCTCATGGCTACATCTCCTATGTAACTACGGACCCGTAAGTCCCTACTTGAAAACTATTTCCTTGAATTCATGGACACCGGACAGGGATTCCGTCTTCAAGGCCGCTTCAACGGCACCTTGTGCGAAACCTTCACGGGAAAAGGCTTCGTGCGTGATTGTTATCCTGTCGTTCAGACCTTCAAACCCTATCGTATGTATTCCCGGAATCTCACCGCAACGGACAGACTGGATATCGGTCGCTGCTCCCATGTTCCTGTCCACTATCGCGGCAAGGCTTTTTGCCGTACCGCTCGGGGCGTCCAGCTTATGGCAGTGGTGTTTCTCGACTATGTACGGGCTGTAGCCGCCGGTCTTTCCGAGCAGTGAGGATATGAAGTCCGTCATGGCAAAAAACGCATTCACCCCTATCGAGAAATTGGAGGCATATATCATCGGGGTGCCGCATTTCCCGAAGTATGAAATCACATCTTCCCTTATGTCGTTCCAGCCTGTCGTACCCACTACCACTGCCTTGAAATTCTCCGCAAGGAATCTGTAGTTTGCACGGAACGCCTCCGGCACAGTGAAATCTATGCACACACATTCTGCAGCAAGCGTCTTGTCGAACGAGCGGATGTCCTCACTCTTGCCCGCACATTCGATATTCCTTTCGAGAAGGACCTTTTCAACCATCCTTCCCATCTTCCCGTATCCGCTAATTACCACTTTCATCTTCAAACAGATATTTATGAATCTGCCGCACGGCATCCGTCATCACTTCCCTGTCTACCACGAAACTCAGGTTGACATACGAGGCCCCCTGAGAAATCATGTATATCTTGCAGTCGGCAAGCGGGGCGAACGTCTGCCGTAGAAGCCCCCTGAGATTGATGATGTTCTTTCCAATCACGGATATCTGCGACTTGTCCTTGTCGACATAGACATCCGCAAACTCTGAAAGCTGGGATATCACGTTGTCGATTTTCTGGGAAGAGTCCACCGTGACTGAAATGTTGGCCTCGGACGTGCTTATGAGGTCCACGGAGACCTTGTTGGTGCTGAATATCTCGAACACCTTCTTCAGGAAGCCCGAGGTATTTATCATCTTTGTGGAGAATATGTTGATTACAAGAATGTTCTCCTTGAAAGAGACAGACTTGACACCGTCTTCAATGAACGAGTTCTGCAGGATTGCAGTCCCTTTCCCTCCAGGGTTCATCGAATTGAGGACATATATCGGTATGTTCTTCTTCACCGCAGGTTCTATTGTCAGCGGATGAAGGACCTTCGCTCCGAAATGGGCCATTTCCGCGGCCTCTTCGAACGAAATTTTCTCCAGGCATTTAGTATTTTCCACCTTTCTCGGGTCAGCCGTGCGCACACCGTCCACATCCGTCCAAATCTCGATTACGGAAGCGTCGATGGCGGCACCGATAAGCGAAGCGGAGTAGTCCGAACCTCCCCTGCCGAGGACCGTAGGCTCGCCCTGTGCCGTAGCCGAAACGAAACCCTGCGTGATTACCGCATCGTTGCCTTCGTATGCTGCAGAGACGATACCGGGAACCCTTGCCTGGATTGCCGTCATATCAGGCTCGCCTTTCAGATAATCCTCGTCCGTTATTATCATCTTGCGAGCATCCATGTAGCCGGTCTTTATACCTCTTGCATTCATGGTGCAGCAGATGATGTTGGAGGAAAGGTATTCTCCGGTGGAAATTATCACCGCCTTGCTTCTTTCGGACAGCTCGCCGAGGGCGCATACAGCCCCCACGAACGAACTGAGGCTGTCGCATATCTCATTCACCTTTGCGCATGCCTCGTGGCAATACGAAGGATAATCTGCCATGAGGTCATGAGCCAATCCTATGTGTCTGGAACGCAGCTGGTCAAGGAGGTCGGATGTTTCCATCCGGTTCCTTACGGCAGCCTGGTCAGCTATCCTGTAGAGCAGGTCCGTCACCTTCGAAAGGGCGGAGACAACAACTACAGGCTTCTGGGCCAGTTTGCTTTCCACAATTGATACTGTCCGTGTAATGGCTTCACAGTTTGCCACGGAAGTACCCCCGAATTTCATTACAATCATAACCGTATAATAATTTCAAACCGCCCGATGCGGATATAATGAAGCTTCTTCTCCAATCTGTCTGCATCAGACAGATTCTACAAAAATAAGAAATATATTTTTAAAGAAAAAAAATCAAAATCGAGATATGGGATTCCTGCCGTGCACAATAAAAAAGAGCTCCGGAAAGGATGTCCCTTCCGGAGCTCTATGCCTAAAAGCGGCAGCTACCTACTCTCC